>JBEEHR010000074.1:0-18463 GCA_041167505.1 Verrucomicrobiota bacterium | reverse complement strand
AATAACGCGGCACGCTTACCACGTAGGTGGTGCTGGTGATCAACAGCCAGTTCAGCGTCATCCAGATGGCGTAGGAAGGCCGGAGTTTGATCCAGCACCAGACCGTGCAGAGGAACGAGAAGATGATGAAAATGAATTCGTGGAGGCCTTCCGTGAGATTGAAGTGAGGAATGCGCCACCAGACATCGCGGATCCCGAACCACGGGAAGGTGAGTTTCTTGTACCAATGTTTCTCCATCACCTTGGTGAAAGCGAAAGGATCGCCGGTGACGCGATAGTTGATCCAGAGATAGGCGAGAAAGCCGAGCCCGGCTGCTCCGATCCAAAGCCAGCGCCAGTCAAACCGGCGGTTTTCTCGATATTGGAGCCACGCTTCCACGAGCAGCGTGGGCCCCAGCAGGAGCCCGTTCACTCGGGTGAAACTGGCAAGGCCGGCGAGCACTCCGGCCACCGCCCAGAATCGTTTCCGCGCGGCCAGCAGGGATCCGATCACGAGGGCGAGGAATAAACTTTCCGTGTAGCCGATGTGCAAAAAGTAAGCGGTCGGGAAAATGAACAGGAACCAGACGGCCAGCCGCGCGACTTTCGCCGGCTGATCCAACTCGACGAACCGGCGGAAAAGAACGCCGGCGAAAACGGACGCCACGCCGGAGACCAGCAGGGCGGCGGCAAAGTAATTCCGGCAGAGAACGAACGCCGTGCGGACCAGCCACGGGTAGAGCGGGTAGAAGACAATGGAAAACCGGCCCTCGCCTTTGGCGGTGTAGCCATTCTTCGCCAGGTTAAGATAGTGACTCGCGTCCCAGCGAGTCCAGAGCGTCTGCCAGGTTTCCTTTTGATCGAAGAGCGTCCCGACACTGAGCACGGCCACCCCGAGCACGAGACCTTTTAGAACGAGAACAAGAATCGCGGTCTCGGTATCGGCCGTCGACCAGGTCAGGCGCAGACGCCGCAAAAAAGTCGGCGCCGCCGGCTTCATGCCGTCGCTGCCGTCAGATTTCTCATCGCCTTTCTGCGTCATCGCCATTCGCATAACGCCGCGTTCGGCGACGGGTTGGAAGCTAATTTTTCAGCACGGGAATTCGCGAGGACTTGGGGATGACAATAGGGGGGCGGCGCGCAACAGTGTGGAATGAGTAAGCGCAAGAAAACCGGAAGCGACACTCGCCTTATCGTCGCGGCGAGCGAGCACGATCCCGACATGCTGTACGCAACGCGGTTCTTCGCGCCGGACGCGTTTATTTTTCTGGAGGAACGCGGGAAGCGGACGCTCGTCTTGAGCGATCTGGAGATCGATCGCGCGCGCAAACAGGCGGACGCGGACGAGTTCGTTTCCTACAGCGTCCTCGAACGCGAGGTGCAGGGAACGCAGAAGAAAGCGCCGGCTTACGAAAAAGTATTGTCGCATTTCTTGCGGAAACGCGGGGTGCGTTCGGCGCTGGTGCCGGCGAGCTTTCCGCTCGGGTTCGCCCAGGAACTCGCGGCCTCGAAGATCCGGCTGCGGACGACGAACGGACTTTTTTGGCCGGAGCGCGAGGCGAAAACGGAAAACGAATTGAAACTGATGCGGCGCGCGCTCCAGATCACGGAAGCGGGAATGGCGCGCGCGATGGAAGTGCTGGCGGAGTCGAAACCAGGCGCGGGAAAGAAGCTGGCGTGGTCGGGCAAAACGCTGACATCCGAAGTGCTGCGGGCGGAAATCGATTCGGCGATTTTGCGCGCGGGTGGTCTGCCAGCGAACACGATCGTAGCCGGCGGCGATCAGGCGTGCGATCCGCACGAGCGCGGGTTCGGACCGCTGAAGGCGGATTCGCTCATCATTCTCGATATTTTCCCGCGCGACGCGAAGAGCGGTTATTTCGGAGACATGACGCGGACGGTGGTGCGCGGGCGGGCGAATGAAGAGCAGCGCCGGCTTTGGGAAACGGTGCGCGAAGGCCAGGCGTTGGCGCTGAAGAAAATGAAGCCCGGCGTGGATGGTTTGAAGTTGCACAACGAGGTGAAGCAGTTCTTCACCGATCGCGGTTTTCCGACGGAAGTTCGGGATGGCCGGCAGGTCGGATTCTTTCACGGGACGGGGCATGGGCTCGGTTTGGAAATTCACGAGTTCCCTCGGTTCCAGAAGACCGTCTTCAAACCGGGGCAGGCACTGACGGTGGAACCAGGCCTGTATTACCCGGGTGTCGGCGGCGTCCGAATCGAGGACGTTGTGGTGGTGACAAAGTCCGGGACGCGAATGCTTTCGCGGTTCGAGAAGCGGCTGGAGATTTGAGGCGCGGGGCGAATGAACGAATGGCGCTTAGCGGCGTCTAACGTTCAAAGATAACGTGCCGAACGAAGTCGAGGCACCTCTCGGATGACGGGAGGCTCCTCGACTTCGTCACATAGGAACAACATGCTTTCATACATTTACGGTTACGGTTTCGGATCCAACTGGCTGCTGCTGGTCGGCATCCCGCTGGTTATCGGGCTGATCGCGCAGTTTCGGGTCCGCAGCGCCTTCAAGAAATGGGGCGCGGTCCGGGCTAGCTCGAACATTACCGGGGCGGAGGCCGCCCGGGAGATTCTCGCGGCCGCCAAGATCACCGACGTTCAGGTCGTGCAAACGAACGATTTCCTGGGCGATCATTACGATCCTACCAGCAAACGCCTCTGTCTTTCCGATAACGTTTTCAACACGCCTTCTGTCGCCGCCCTCGGCATCGCCGCGCACGAAACCGGCCACGCCATCCAGCACGCGGCGGCTTACACGCCGCTCAAGTTGCGCATGGCGATCGTGCCCGTGACCCAGATCGCGTCGCAAATGCTGCCATTCGTTATTTTCGGTGGGTTCATTTTCCACATGATGGGCCTGATCACGCTGGGCATTTATTGCTACATGATCCTGCTCGCCTTTCAGTTGATCACGCTGCCAGTCGAGTTTGATGCGTCCCGGCGCGCAAAGATCATCTTGCAACAGATGGGGATCGTTCAGCCCGGCAACGAAGTCGCGGGCGTAAACAAAGTCCTCAACGCAGCTGCTCTGACTTACGTGGCGGCGTTCATTGCCACGCTCGGCAACTTGCTGTGGCTCATGACCGTGCGCGATCGCCGCTAACCTCGCGTGGCGCCTCCGAAGAAAATGAATCCAGCCATTGCCCTACCGTCGCCCCGTGGCCGCTTCGCGGATTTTCTGTCGTCGGCTACTCGACAGCGTGTTAAGCCTAAGCGGGACGCAATGGAACAGCCGAAATCGGACGAAGACCAGCAGCTCGTCGCCCGTACTCAGGCCGGCGAAGCAGCGGCGTTCGATCAGCTCGTGGTCAAATACACGCCCCGCCTTTACGGCTTGGTCTACAATATGACCTCGAACCACGAGGACACGAACGACCTGCTCCAGGACGTTTTTTCCAAGGCCTACAAGTCGATCGGCGGATTCCGCGGGAAGTCGTCATTTTACACCTGGATCCACTCGATTGCGGTCAACATGACCCTGAACTTCCTCAAGAAACGCGGCCGCCGGTTTCACGTGAGCCTGGACGACATGGACGCGAGCGTGCAGAACGACAAAGAGTTCCTCGAACTCACCGCTACGAGCAGTCCGGTGCGGGAGGCTGATTTGTCCGAACTCCAGGGAAGATTGAACGCGGCCATGATGAAATTGTCTGAAGAACACAGAGCCGTGGTCACCATGTTTCATATTCAGGGAATGCCCCATGCCGAGATCAGTAAAATCTTGAAAGTCTCCGAAGGCACGGTACGTTCCCGGCTCTTTTACGCGAACCGCCAATTACAGAATTACCTGGACGAATTTCGGAAAAATCCTGTTTCCTAGAACACCCGCAGCATGGACCCATTGAACGAAGAACAAATCGGCAAACTTTTGCGGCTCAAAAAATACGAGCAGCCGCCCCCAGGTTACTTCGAAAATTTCCTGCATGAATTCCATCGCCGGCAGCGGGACGAGCTCTTGAAGGCACCGGTCTGGCGCATCGCCTTGCAGCGCGCGCAGGATTTCCTCTTCCGGCTCAATATTCCGGGCCTGGCTTCCTATCCGGCCCTGGCCACGGCGCTGGTCGTCTGCGCGGCAGTGATCTCCCTGAAAGTTTACCAGACCCCCGAGACCGTGAATGTCGCGGCTCAGAATCGCGCCCCTGTGGTCGCGACGACAACCACGTTGCCGGATGCGCACTGGAGTCTTTCTAATCCCGTCACGACCCGCGCTCTTGGCCCGTCGCTCGTTCGCACTGTCAAAGACAGCTCTACCACTCACCGGGTCGCGGCGCCTCCGCGTTACGTGCTCGATAGTACGCCAGTGAGTTATGAGCCGGCTTTCAGGTTCTAGTCTGCTCAAAGGCCGGCGGTTCCTGAACCGCCGAATTCTTTCTCCGGCGATGACGTTACGTTTGGTTGCAGCCGGGTCGCTCGCGCTCGGCATTGCATTCGTTCGCGCGCAGGATGCACCTCCGGCCCCGGTTCCGGATCAACCGCGGGCGCAGGAGCCTTCGACCAGCTCCATCAGTCGCGAGGTCAAAGAGATTTACGAGAAGTCCGGCAAAGCCGTCGTGAAGATTCGCGGGACCGATCAGCACGGCGATCTGTCCGGCACCGGTTTCTTTATCGATCCAGCAGGTACGCTTTACACCGCATTCTCAGTCGGGGGCGACACGGAGAACCTCACGATTGAGTTCGATGGGAAGACCTATCCCGCCCGCCTGATGATGGCCGACCTGCGCAGCGGCATCGCCATCCTGAAGGCGGACGTCGCAACCCCGGCATTACCGATCGGCAAGTCGGAAACAATGGAAATGGCGACACCGGTGATGACCATCGGCTATCCGCTGGATCTTCCTTCCACGCCCAGTTTCGGGATGGTCGCCGGGTTCGACCGGAAATTTCTCGACCGCTATTTTTCCACGACCCATGTTCGCGTGAATCTGCCGACGCAACGCGGTGAAGCCGGCGCGCCCCTCCTGAATTTCAAAGGCGAAGTTGTCGGTATCCTCGTGGCGCAAATCGAAAACGGCTCGGCTTGTTACGCACTGCCGATCGACGCCGCGGAAAAAATCCGGAACGATTTCATCCGTTTTGGTGAAGCACGCCACGGCTGGGTCGGCACGACCGTGGCTCAGGCGGAAAAGCCAGTTGAGGGTTCGACCGCCGAAGTCACTGAGATTATGAAAGACACGCCGGCCTTCGGTTCCGGCATCAAACCCGGAGACATTCTGCTTCAGATCGGTAAGACGAGGGTGCGCCAGCCTGAGGACATCATCGACGCCTCATTTTTCATCACGGCGGGCGATACGGTGCCGATTATTGTCGTCCGTGGGAATGAGCAGATGACCTTCGAAATCAAGTCCGATTGTCATCCCCTGAGTCCATGCGCCCATTTTGCGAAGGTCCCGGACCCGAGTGAGGGAATTCCTCTGCAAATCGACGCGACGCGTCGCACGCCGTAATGGTGGTCGGTCATCGCGCGCGACCCGCCTCTGCCTTAATGTAACTGCCGAGCCTTCTCGATCCACCACGGCAGCAACGCCAGGGTAGTCGCATCAAACAGGCCGTGCGCGATGACCGCCGGCCAAATCGATTTATGCAGGATAATGATGATGCCGAGCATCAGGCCGAGCACTCCGGCGCCGATCGCCGCGAGCACGCCCATCCTCAAATGCATCGCGCCAAAGGCCACGGCGATCAGCGCGATGGCAACGCATTGGCCCAAAGTTGAACCGAACGTTCGCGGCCAGAGCGCCCGCATCGCGGCGAGGGTCCCGGCGCGCCACATTTCTTCACGGACTCCGGCGACGACGAAACTGACGAGCGTGATGGTGAGCCAATAGTAGGCGGAATTGCTCCGTATCGCCGGGACGCTGACGAGCGCTTCGACGTCCGGTCGATTGGCGGTGACGTATTCCTGCACTTTTTCGGGGGTCATTGTCTGGGTCGCGGCCACGACCGCCATGACAGCTACCGCGATAACGATGAGGCCAATCCGAAGAGCGACGGAATAGCCAATGCCGAGAGGCACGACCCACCAGCCCGGCCGCCACCGCAACATCAGTTGTTCGCGCGACGCGCGTGAAATCAGGCAGGCCACCGCGAAGAAGATGGAAAAGACAATTATCTCAGCGGTCGAGACGACCAGCAGTCCCCGGACATTGCCGGATAAGGCCGGGCCTTGCGCAACGCGCCCACTCGTGGCGCGGAAAAAAAGGCCGAGCGCCGGGTAGGAGCCAATGACGAAAAGATGGATCAGCCACCGCCAGCGCGGCGTCTTGCGAACAACGGTGGTCGGGATCGGCGGAGGCGACTCAGGCGGCTCGGAGGACGAAGCAGGCTCGGTCACGCCTCCGGTTCTTTACTTCCGATAGGTGTTAACCTCTTTGCTGTCTTTCGCGTAGGTTTGCGATTGCTCGCGCGGCCCGCCCCACTTGATAGTGAACGAGGCGCTCACGATATCGACGTGCGCATTGTAAGTCCCGATGAGCTGATGGCCCTGAGTGTCGGTGAAGTTTGAGAGCGGATCGTCGACGAACAAATGAGCGTAGCCGACATCGATATCCAGCCAATCCTTCGGCGAGTACTTTGCGCCGAACGAGAGCCAGTAGCGATTATTATCCGGTATGCGCGGCGTGCGAAGTTCGGCGCTCTGGATCGGCGTCTCGTCGTAGGCGAAGCCCGTGCGCAAGGTTAGGTTCTTGCAGGCGTACCATTCAAACCCGACGGCGTAGCGCATCGAATCGTCGTAGCCAATGTTCAGCACGTTTGTAGGTGTGCCGGGATTGTCGAAAACGATCGGCACTTGCTGGAGCCGGCTCCAATGCGTCCAGGTGACGTCGCCCATCACCGCGAAACTCTTGGCGAAGCGTTGATAAATGCTGGCGTGGAGAATGTCCGGCAGATTCACCGGCGCCGTTACGCCCTGATTGAAGAAGACATCCTGAAACGCAGTCGGCGACGGAAACTGGGCCGGCGCGCCCGGCGCGGTGATAAGTGGAACGCGGCGGAACGCGGCGTCGCCTTCGAGCGTGTGATCGATCTTCGAGCGGTAGCTCACGCCGATACGGCCTTCCTGCAAAAACCCATTGTCCTCGCCCGGCTTTCGGTATTCGAAGAGCCCGCCCACTGTGAACCCGACCGACCAGTCGTTGCCGGTAATTTCCGTCACGCCATCGAGGCCGCCGGGAACGAAACCCGCAGCCGTGTAGGCCGCTCGCGTCGCCGCAATAACCCCGGGAATGGCCGCCGGGGGAATGCCACGGGCGGCGAGGACCGCCGGCAGCGCCGCGTAAAACTGACCGAGCGGAGCTTGCGCGGCTAAACCGAAATCGATTGCCTGGGTCAGGCGCGCGGAGGCGTATTGGATGTCGACGCCGCCGCCGAGAGAGAAGCGGCCGTAGCGCCACGCCAGGGTGGGCTGAATGTCGATCGTCGTGAGCTTGGTGCGGAGCGCCGCATAGCGCCCAACAAAGTCTGGCTGGTAATCGGTTTCCAATCCGAACGGTGTAAAGACCCCCACGCCCACCGTGATGTCGCCGTAGCTGCTGTTGCGGACGAGCGGTTGCGAAAGATACAAATTGCCGATGATATGATTGATGCCGGCGTTGCTTCCATTGCCGCCGGCAACCGGCAGACCGTTGAATGGTGTTCCCGGCAGGTTGTAGCGCGTGCCCTGGTTGGTGAATTCGTCCGACGGCATAATTGCGTGGAGCCCGAGTTGCAGTTCGCCCTTGTCCAGCAGGGTCAGGCCGGCCGGGTTGAAAAACAGCGTGGAGGCGTCTTCCGCGCTCGCGGCTCCGCCGGCAAAGGCGGTCCCCAGGCCACTAACGCTTTGTTCGCTTAGCTGGAAGCTCCCGGCTCGCGCGGCGAGCGGAAGGGTTACGATGACAAGACAGGAAACGACGCGGAGGATGATGGATTGGCGCACAGAAGGATGTGGCTATCTGCCCGGGCGGACGAAAACAATCTTAATTTACAGAAAATTGTCGGCTAGGCTCCAAGCAATTCCCGGAATTCGTCTTCGTTCAGGACTCGGACTCCGAGCTTCTTCGCTTTTTCCAGCTTGGTGCCGGCTTCCTCGCCCGCGAGCACATAGCTGGTTTTCTTGCTCACGCTGCCACTGACTTTTCCGCCGCGCGCCCGAATGAGCTCCGCGATCTCATCGCGTGATTCGCTGAGGGTGCCGGTAATTACCCAGGTCGTATTCTTGAAGCCGGGCGCGGCGCCGGCCGCTTTTGGCTCCGCCTCGAAACGTAACCTTGCCTCTCGTAATTTTTCGATCACCGCGAGGTTGTGCGGCTCGCGGAAAAAATCGTGAATGCTTTGGCCCACCACTTCGCCGACATCGGGAATCTGTTGCAGCTCTTCGACAGAGCTGTCCCGGATCGCGTCGAGATTTGGAAGGTGATCGGCCAGGGCGCGCGAGGCGCTTACCCCGACATGGAGAATCCCGAGCCCGAACAGGAGCCGCCACAACGGCCGCGATTTACTTTGCTCGATCGCATCCAACAAATTGGCCACGCTTTTTTCGCCCATGCGCTCCAGCTCGAGCAGGGCCGGAGCCTTGAGCGAGTAAATGTCGCCGACGTCCGCGAGCAGCTTCTGTTGCACTAGTTGGTTGATCACCGCTTCCCCGAGCCCCTCGATGTCCATCGCGCCGCGTGACGCGAAATGCTCGATCCGGCGCCGCACCTGCGCCGGGCACTGGCTGTTCACGCAACGGACCGCCACTTGGCCTTCGTCCTTCACCACCGCGCTGCCGCATTCCGGGCAATTTTCCGGCATTTTGAATTTTTTCTCGCGCCCCGTCCGCAGATCGGTGCGAACGCTGACGACTGCGGGAATCACTTCGCCCGCTTTCTCGATCAGCACGGTGTCGCCGATCCGGATGTCTTTGCGCTCGATTTCTTCCTCGTTGTGCAAGGTCGCGCGGCTGACGGTGCTGCCGCTGACCACGACCGGCTCGAGCGCGGCGACCGGCGTCAACGTTCCGGTGCGTCCGACCTGGACGAGGATGTCGAGCAAACGCGTTTCGACTCGTTCCGCTTCGTATTTGAAGGCGATTGCCCAGCGCGGCGACTTCGCGGTAAAGCCGAGCACCTCGCGTTGCGAGAACGCATCGACCTTCACCACGGCGCCGTCGGTTTGGTAGGCGAAGTCGCGACGAATCCGGTCGAGCTCGTGAATCGCTTTCAGAATTTCCTCGACGGAGTCGGCGAGCCACCAGCGCTCGCTGCCCGGCAGGCCCAGTTTTTTCAGCAGCGCGAAAAGCTCCGAGTGTTTGTCTAGCTTCGCGCCTTCAATCAACCCAGTGCCGTAGCAAACGACGCCGAGCGGGCGTTTAGCCGCGATCGCCGGGTCCAACTGTTTCAGGGAACCGGCGGCGGCGTTGCGCGGGTTTGCGAATTCGGGCAGGCCGGCCTCGCGCCGTTCCGCGTTCAGCTTCGCGAAGCCGCCCTTGTCGAGATACGCTTCGCCGCGCACTTCCAAGACATCGGGGACCTCGCCCTTCAACCGCTTCGGCACCGAGCGGATCGTCTTGATGTTTTGAGTGATGTCGTCGCCGACCGTGCCATCGCCCCGGGTCGCCGCGTAGCGGAGCTCTCCCTTTTCGTAGAGGAGCGAAACCGCGACGCCGTCTACTTTCGGCTCGATCACGACCGGGATCTTCCTGTTCGGCAAGAGACGTTCGAGTCGATGATAAAAGTCGGTCACCTCTTCTTCCGAGTAGGTGTTGTCGAGGCTAAGCATCGGAATGCGATGCGTGATTTGTCCGAATGCTTTGAGCGGCTGGTCGCCAACGCGCTGGGTGGGTGAATCGGCCGCGGCCAGTTTTGGAAATCGTTTTTCCAGATCGCTGAGTTCGCGGTAGAGCTTGTCGTATTCGCGATCAGTGATCGTTGGCGCCGATTCTTCGTAGTAACGGCGATTGTGTTGCTCGATCTCGGCGCGCAATTGCGTTACGCGTTTGGCCGCTTCCTTCTCGTCTAGAGCCATGAGGACATAATAAGCGTCAAGGAGCGGCGGTTTGAAACCGCCGTTTTTAATCGGTCGGCGATTTCAAATCGCCTCTCCTTGAAGCGCTCCTTGCAAACCGCCGCTAGTTGCAGCTACAACGATTACCAACTGTGAGCGAACGCATCCTCGGCGTGGAAGGCGGCGGCACCAAGACAGCCTGGGTGCTGGTTGAGCAGGAAGGCGATACGCTGCGCGTGCTCGACCAGGGCAAACTACCGCCTTCGAATTTTCGCCTGGTCTCACCGGAACGGTTGCGCACCATCTTTGAGCAGATGCCGGCCGATGCAAACCGGGTTGGAATGTTCCTCGCCGGTTGCGCCACGGAAGAAGACCGGAATCTCCTGACGAAATTGTGCAGCCAGGTTTGGCCCACTGCAAAAATTCTCGCGGGAAGCGACCGCGATTCGGGGCTCGCGGCTGCGCTCGGTCGCGGCGACGGCATCGCTGTAAATGCCGGAACCGGCGCGTCGGTCACCGGGCGTCGCGGCGACCGGATCGAGAAGGCAGGCGGGTGGGGACATATCTTGGGCGATGCCGGCGGAGGATATTTTCTGTCGCTCCAGGCGCTGCGCTTCATTCTGCGCGAGTACGATCTTCACCGGGGCGAGGCGCAATTTACCGCCACGATTTTGCGCGCGCTGAGTTTGAACAGCCGCGACGAGCTTGTCCGCTGGGCCGAGGCCGCCGACAAGATGGATGTCGCGAAACTCGCTCCCGTCGTTTTCGAATGCGCAATCAACGGCGACGAAAGCGTGATGAAAATCGTCGACGAAGCGGCGGGCGTGTTGAGCGAATATACGGCGGCCGTCGCAACGCGTCTCGGACTCCTGGCACCGAAGGTGGTTTTGCTAGGCGGTCTCTTCCAGCGGGACGGCGTCTACGTCCACGCCTTTAAGCGGAAACTGAAAAAGAACCTATCGGACGCACGGATCTCGATGAGCGAGCAATCGCCGGAACTCGGCGCCGCCTGGCTCGCTTCGCAACGCGACGAGCACGCGTCGGTGACCATCGCGGCCCGCGAGAGCGAAACAGCAAGTCTGTCCCGGGCATCCACGGAGCAAAGAAATCCGCGCTCCGAGAATCTGGAAAAGCTCAGCGCCCGGGAATTGGTGGAGCTTTTTGTGGAGGAGGAAAGTTTCGTCCAGGACGCATTGCGAAAAGAGACCGCTTCACTCGCGCGCGCGATCGAAATGGTGACGAAGTCGATGCGGAACGGCGGCCGTTTATTTTACGTCGGCGCGGGGACGAGCGGGCGCCTCGGAGTGCTGGACGCGAGTGAAATTCCGCCCACGTTCAGCGCTTCGCCGGACAAGGTGCAGGGCATAATTGCCGGCGGTATTACCGCGCTCTCTCGCAGCGTCGAGGGCGCGGAAGACGAGCGGGGCAGCGGCGCCCTCGCGATCGAGGAGCGCGCCGTGGGGAGTGCGGACATCGTTTGCGGAATCACGGCGAGCGGGCGGGCGCCGTTCGTTCTCGGCGCGCTCGCCGAAGCGAAAAAGCGTGGCGCGCAGACGATCCTGCTGAGCTGCAATCCCGAGCGAAGCCGCGTGGAAGGCTGCGATCTCGAAATCGATCTCGCGACCGGTCCCGAGCTGCTGACCGGTTCCACCCGGTTGAAAGCTGGCACCGCGACGAAGCTCGCGCTCAATATCATCAGCACCGGTGCGATGGTCGCGCTGGGGAAAGTGCGCGGCAACCTGATGATCGACCTGACGATTTCGAATACGAAACTGCGCGATCGCGCCATCCGGCTGGTCGCCGAAGTCGCAAAGTGCGATGCGAACGAAGCCGCACAGCGGTTGGAATTGCACCACTGGAACGTGCGCGCCGCGCTGGAGGAATAGGAAAGATTTTGGAGACGGCCTGCTCCCGCGGTCGCGGCACCGTTTGAAGTGCGGCAACGCTTGAGGTCCACCGGCACGAGGGCGTGCCGGCTCCAAACTTACCTTTGCGCGATGCGCTTGCAGCGATGCTGCCGCTGATGCTTTGCCACGCGATGCGACGCGTGACGATGCTTCCGCACCTGCGCGGTGCTCAGCCGATGGTGCGTCACGGGTTGCACGGACTTGCTGTCATCGGTCTGGGTCCGGTCGCCGGTCGCGGTCTCGGAATCACGAAAGTCATCGCCCACGCGATACCGCGCGAAGACCTCCGGCGTCACCAACCGCGAGCAGACGTTCCCGCTGTGATAGCGCAGCACAAATTTGTAAAGGCCGGCCTCCTGCGCCGTCCAGTATTCGCGCGGCGGAACCAGGATCGGCCGCCGCGACGTTCCGGTCGGTCCGCGGAAAACAAAGCCCTGGACACCCTCGCAGCCGAACACCTCCACGTAAGGCATCTGCTGCGAGTTTTTCTCCACGACCACTGCGGCGGACGCGCCTCCGGCGAGAGCTACGAGCAAAAGCGAACCGGCGAAGAATTTAGAGCGCATAATGACGAGGTTGAGCGAACAACGGCGTTCTAATCTTTTCGAATCCAAGCCGCCAGCAATTTATTCGCCGCGCCGGACCGGCCGCCGGTCCGGATTTTCAAAAATCTTTAAGCGCAACCGCAGCCCCGCATGCGAAGCAAAATAAACCAACTCAAAGGAAAACATATGCTCTGGACTATCTTTGTTGTGCTGCTGATCCTCGCGCTGCTGGGATTCATTAACGTCTATTCCATCGGGAATTTCGTTTACCTGATTCTTCTGGCCGCCGTGGTCGTGTTGATCATCCAACTGGTTACCGGGAAACGATCGCTCTAACCATTCCCAACCGGGAATTCGCATGCGGAAAAAGTAAACTAAACTCAAAAAGGAAAACATATGCTCTGGACTATCTTCGTTGTTCTCTTGATTCTCTGGCTCCTCGGTTTCATCGGTCATATCGGCGGCGGGCTCATCCACCTGCTCCTGGTCGTCGCTGTCGTCGTCTTGATCATCAATCTAATCTCGGGACGCCGTACGCTCTAGTCCGCGTTCCATGAAACCCGCCGGAATTTTCGGGATCATTCTGATCGCGATCGGGATCGTTCTGCTCGCCTACGGAGGCTATACGAGCTTCACCACGAAAGAGAACGTGGCCAAGCTCGGCCCGATCGAGATCAACAAGCAACAGGAACATCCCGTGCCGATCGGCCCCATCGCCGGCGGCGTATGCCTCGTCGGCGGGATTATCCTGGTGTTGACCGGGAACCGGCGCGCTTAGGCTGGAGCCGGCACGCCCACGTGCCGGAGAGCGATCGCGCTTTTTCTCAACGGTCCCGCAACTGCGGGAGCAGGCCGTCTCCATTCATCTTTTCTTCGCGCTCGTTCACTGGTTGAATAGCCGCCGATGCGCACGGCGGACCGCTCCGGAATTCGCTGGCTCCTGGCCGAGCTTCCGGAACTCATGGCGAGCGGCGTCCTGAGCGCCGAGGCCGCAGAAGCGCTCCGCCAGCACTATGCGACGACGGATTCAGGGGAACCGCGCCGGATTGGATTCGTTCTCTCGGCGATTCTCGGATCGCTGTTAATCGGCGCCGGGATCATCCTGCTCGTCGCCCACAACTGGTATTTCCTCAGCCGGCCGGTTCGTTGCGCGATTGCGTTCACTCCGTTGGTCCTGAGCCAGACGCTCGCCATCTTCGTCCTGCTGCGCCGCAATGAATCCGCACCCTGGCGCGAAGCCGCCGCGATCCTGAACGTCGCGGCCATCGGCACCGCGATCGCGCTCGTCAGCCAGACCTACCAGATCCAGGGCGACTTCGCCCGGTTCATTCTCGTCTGCATGCTGCTCGCGTTGCCCATCGTCTATCTGTTCAGGACAAGCCTCGGCCTCGCGATTTATTTTGTCGGCGCCACCGTGTGGGTTCTCTCCTCGAAAGGCGGGCCTTTCTTCGGGGCGCGGCCTAACGACCTGTGGGTCTGGGCGCTGTTGGCGCTCGGTGTTCCCGCGTTCATCGCGCGTTTGCGACAGGATCGGAACAGCTACGGAACGCTGCTGGTTCTGACCGCGCTTGCCGTGGCCGCGGCGGTCGCGTTAGGCCAGACCGACGAGATAGGCGCGCAATCTTCTTGGCGTTGTTCCTTCTCGGCGTTCTGGACGGTCGTGTATCTGGTCGGCGCCGTGGCCTTCGAGGATTGGCGGACGACGCGTCCTTACCCGTTCGTGGCTGCCGGTTGGATCGGCATTCTTTCGCTCGCGACCTTCCTGAGTTTTCAGGAGAGCTGGCGGACCCAGCGCTGGCAGAACGCGGTCGATCTTGTGCCGCGGCATTATCCGGATGTGCTCGCCACGGGAATTCAGATTGCGTGGGTCCTCGCGGCGCTGTTGTTCTCGGCTCACGCGCTCTGGAAGAAGCGAGAGGTTAACATCGCGCCCGCCGCCTTCGCACCCGTCGCGGTCATCGCGTGGGGGATCGCGAAACAGACCGGCGATCCGCTCGTTCCTTCGCTGTTGCTGATTTTTTCATGCTCGCGCTCGGCATCTTCACCCTGCTGCGCGGCATCCGGGCCGGCCGCGTTTTCGAAGCGAACCTCGGAATGCTCGTCGTTGCCAGTCTGGCCATCGCCCGATTCTTCGATAATGATTTCGAGTTCTTCATCCGCGGCATTGCCTTCATCGTGATCGGCCTCGGGTTTCTCGGGACGAATCTCGTCGTGTTCAAACGGAGGGCGCGCGCGTGAAATCCTGGCGGCTCCTCGTTTTCGCTGTGGTCGGCCTCGCCCAACTGGCGGTCCCCGCTTCCCTGATCTGGAAACGCGAGCAGACCCTGCGGCATGGCAGCGTGTGGAAATTCCGCACTGCACCGGTGGATCCGGTCGATGCGTTCCGCGGCCGCTACGTCGCGCTCGAGTTTGAGGCAGAGGGCCAGACCATCTCGCCGCCGCCAAACTTCGAGTACGACCAAACGGTTTTTTTGACTTTGCGACCGAACGCCGACGGTTTCGCCGAAATCGACCAGGTGTTACCGAGCCGGCCGGCAGGCGACGATTTCATCGAAGCGCAACTTCGAGGAAAGACGGTCTCTCTGCCCTTCGACAAATATTGGGTGACCGAGCGCGACGCCCCCGCCGCGGAAGCGGCCTATCGCGCCCAGAGCCGGCGCGACAAACAAAATGCCTTCTGCACCGTACGCGTTTTCCGCGGCGACGCCGCTCTCGAACAACTTTATCTCGACGGCCAGCCGCTCGGCGAATACCTGCGGGCGAACGCGGCAAAATAACACGTCGTCCGCTTCTGTAGCCGTCGCCCTGTGGGCGACGCGGGATTGGCGTCGCAAGGCCTCTCTCACGCTTCGCACAGCGAAGCGGCTACAGAAGAATTGCGATTACCCGCCAGCCTTCAGCACCGCGAACGTCTTGCTCCCTTTGCGATCCAGATAAAGCAGCACGCCCTTCCGCGGGTCGGCCTTGTTCAACGCATCGCGGAACGACGACAGGCTCGTGATCTTCCGGCCATCCACTTCCGTAATCACGTCTTCGCGCTGAATGTCCTGCGCCGCCGCCAGGCTGTTCTCCGCCACGTCGGTGACGATCACGCCCTGATCCACCCCCAGTTTCAAACGCGCGGCGACCTCCTTCGTCAGTTCCTGCACCTGCAACCCGAACTTGTTCGAGGACTCCTCCGGTTTCGTCGGCGCTGGCGGTTTGATCTCGTTCGACGCCTGCGAAATGTCGTTAGGCAACTCCCCGGTCGTCACCGGGATCTTCAGCGTCTGCCCCTTTCGCCAAACGGTCAGCTCGACGTTCTGCCCGATCTTCTTTTTTAGAATCTCGCGCTGCAACTGCGTGTCGGTCGTCACTGCGGCGCCGTCGACCTGCGTGATCACGTCGAACGGCCGCAGATCGCTTTTGTAGGCGGGCGCGTCGGCCTCGATCGTCCGCACCACCACGCCCTTGTCGAGCCCCTTGAACAATTCGCGGATCGACGGGTCGTCGCCTAACGACTCGATCCGGATGCCGAGCCACGGCCGCACGATCTTGTGTCCGGCGATGAGCTGCAGCCCGATCTCGTTCGTCAGGTTGCTCGGGATCGCGAATCCAAGCCCGCGGTTGAGTCCGTTGATCAGCGTGTTCATCCCCACCACTTTCCCGTCGATGTCGCAGAGGGGGCCGCCGCTGTTCCCTGGGTTGATCGAGGCGTCGGTCTGCAAATAATCCGAGATCGAGTAGCCGCCCGTCGCGATCAATTTGCTCCGCCCTTTTCCGCTGATCACGCCGTAGGTGAAGGTGTAATCGAGCTTGAACGGCGCGCCGATGGCGAACGCGAACTGGCCCACGCGCACCTCATCGCTGTTGGCGAATTGCGCCACCGGCAGGTTCGTCGCGTCGATTTTGATGACGGCAATGTCCGTCTTTTCGTCGGTGCCGACGACCTTCGCCTTGAATTCGCGGCCGTCCTTCAGCTTCACGTCAACCTGATCGGCGCCTTCGACAACGTGGTAATTCGTGTAGATGAAACCGTCGGCGCGAACGATGAAGCCCGAGCCTTCGCTTTGAATCGGCTGCGGGTTGTGCGGACCGCGGCGCGGCGCGCTCTCATCCTGGGGGCTTGGAAAATTGAACAGATCGTCGAGCGCGGAGGTCTCCGGTCCATCATTCTTTTTCGTGACTTCGATGATAACTACGGTCGGCGCGACAATTTCGAAGACTTTCGTGAACGCGCTGTTGAGCTGGTGGACGACGTCCTTGCCGGCATCGGCCGCCGCCGGCGGAACCGTCGAAGTCGGGCCGGATTCGGGTTGGGCGAGAGGAGGGGCAGCGGACAATGATTGCACAGCCGCGAGAAGAATGACGAGAAAGGCGGATCGCATGGTTTCGGACTTGGACAGACCCCTCACCATACCTGTTCAACCATCATCGTGCGAGCGCCCCTCTATTCCTGCTCCTGATCATGATCGTGCTCGTGATCCTGGGTTGACGCAGTGCTCTCAGAAAGGATCAGGAGCAAGATCAGGAGCAGGAGCAAGAGCGTCGCGGGACCGCGACACAGGCTGGATTGACACGATCCTTAACCATCTTAACGTTTCCGTTCACTACTTAAAAATGCTCACTCTTGCCCAAGGGAAAATGGATGGAAAAGAGTTCGTGTCGCACGCGCCCGGCTATTGGCCGGGGATCCCGCCGGAACTCTGGAATGATTGGAAATGGCAGCTCAAGAATCGGGTCACCTCGCTGACCCAGCTAGAGCAGCACCTGGAACTTTCGAATGAAGAACGGAGCGGCGTCCTGCTCTCCGGCGACAAGCTCGCGCTCGCGGTCACGCCGCACTTTTTTAACCTGATCCCGCGCGATAATCCCGAGGACCCGATCCGGCGCCAAGTGATCCCCCGGATCGAGGAAACCTGGACTTCGCCCTACGACATGGTGGACCCATGCGGCGAAGATTCGCACATGCCGGTTCCAGGCCTGGTGCACCGCTATCCGGACCGCGTCCTGTTTCTGGTGACGGACCGATGCGCGAGCTACTGCCGTTATTGCACCCGGAGCCGCGTCGTCAGCGGCGTCGGCGAACAGGAATTGCACACCGATTTCGAGCAGGCGTTCCGCTATCTCGAACAACACACCGAAGTCCGCGACGTCCTCCTCTCCGGCGGCGACGCCCTCATTTTCAGCGACGACAAACTCGAAGGCATCCTGAAACGCCTGCGCGCCATCCCGCACATTGAGTTCCTCCGCATCGGCACGCGGGTTCCGATTTTCCTGCCGCAACGCATCACGCCCGAGCTTTGCGCGATGCTACAAAAATATCATCCGCTCTGGATGAGCGTGCACGTCAATCACCCGCGTGAGCTGACCGTGGAGGTGAAACAAGCGCTGGAACGTCTCGCGAACGCCGGGATTCCGCTCGGCAACCAAAGCGTCCTGCTGGCTGGCGTGAACGACGACATCGAGACGATGAAAACGCTCGTCCAAAAGCTCCTCATGTGCCGGGTGCGCCCGTACTATATCTACCAGTGCGATTTGATCACCGGCTCAGCCCATCTGCGCTCGTCGGTTGCGAAAGGGATCGAGATCATCGAAGGCCTGCGCGGTCACACCACAGGCTACGGCGTTCCGCAGTTCGTCATCGACGCCCCCGGCGGCGGCGGCAAAGTCCCGATCAATCCCGGTTACGTTCTCTATCACGACAACGAAAAGATCGTGATCCGGAACTACGAAGGAAAGATCTTCGAGTATCCTGAGACCGGCGGAGATCAAACCGTCCAATTCGCACCCCAGCGCGAATACCACGACGAGTATCTCTACTCGTAGGAAAAGGAAAGGATTTACAGGATTAAACAGGATTTCAGAAATCCCAATCCCGTAAATCCTGTTAATCCTGTCTAATTTTCCCTGCGTCGAAAACAATCTCGCCGCCAATCACGGTAATCGCGCACGTCGTCGTGAGAATTTCGGGATCGGGGATTTTCATGATGTCTTTCGTGAGAACCGTCAGGTCGGCGAGCTTGCCCACCTCGATCGACCCTTTGTCCTTCTCTTCGAAGGCCGCGTAGGCCGGAG
>JBEEHR010000073.1:0-98595 GCA_041167505.1 Verrucomicrobiota bacterium | reverse complement strand
ATGATCGCGGTCCTTGTCAGTGATGACGTAGTAGCCCGGTTTCGTGGTGAAACCATCGCGGCCCGTCGACACCTTTGTCGTGAAGACGGTGATACCGTCCTTGATCACGGCCGCGTGCTGTTGCGCGAGCGAGATTTCGACGCGCAACTGCTCCGGTTCCGGTCCACCTCCCAGAAGCATCTGGACGCATTGCCAGTTCTCCGTCCACGCGGCGAAGTAGAGCGGCAGCATTTTTTCTTTCGGCGTATGACGATTGCGGTCGGCACCGGCGTCGAGCAAGGCGCGGACGTAATCGGCTTTGCCGAGCCCGGCGGCGAGCATGAGAAGATTCACGCCATCTTCCTGGACGTAGTTGCGCAGGTATTTCGATTTAATCAGCGCCGTGAATTCTTTCTCGGCGGTCTTCGGGATGGCCAGATTCGGATCGCTGCCACACGCGAGAAGCGTCTTGAACATTGGCGCGTTATCGGAGGCAATGGCGTAAGCGATGAGCGGAACGGTGCCGCCTTCGCGCGTCGGGGGCGCGGGATGTTTGCTCAAGAGCAAGCGCACTTGTTCCTTCATGCTGTGGCTGAGTGCAGCCTCGAGCGCGCGGCGAGTATTGGCCGTCCATTCCAAGGTGGGCGGGAAGCGTTCCAGGATGGTCTGGAAGATTGCCATGTCGCCGCTGGCCAGAGCGGCCGACAGCAGTTCACGCGCGGCGGCGGAATCGGGGTCAAAACTCGGTCCGTATAACACGAGAAGATCCACCGCCTCCCGTTTCCCGGCGGCCATCGCATAGTGGATCGCCGTTCGGCCCTCGAAATCCATGAAGTCGATCCGAGCCTGGCGTTCCAGCAAAGTGCGAAGCATCTCGGTGTTGCCGTGTTGGGCCGCCACCATGAGCGCGGTGAGGCCGCTTTCATCCGCGGATTCCACAGGAGCGCCGGCGTCGATCAGTTTGCGGACGATTTCCCATTCCTCTTTCAACGCCGCAGTAATGACCGCGTTCTTTCCGCGGACGATGGGCGCGCTCAGGTCGGTATCGATGCTAAAACAATTCTCGACCCAGTATGAGCGCAGCGCGGGCGTGACCGGCAACTGCGTTTCAGCTCCGATAGATGGACCGGCGATGAGCGTCGCTTCGGGCCCGGGCGGCGCGGGAATAGCGGCCACAATCGGGCTGGGCACTTGAACTTTCGGAGGGTTCGGCAGCCGCATCGTGTAAACGATGAGGACCCCCAGGGCGAGGCTGCCGAGAACGGTTCGAATATTGGGAAAGCGCATCTTACGAATTTCTGGGGACTATGCTACACCCCACGTCAAGTCGTTAGAGCACGATCACGGCCACCCGGTTTTGCGGGGTAATTTTGCGGGGCAATTCAGCCTTGACGCAAGGTTGAGGCGCTCTCTACGATTCGCGCCTCAAACTCAGGGCCGGGCCCGCGCTCGAGCCTGTGCCAATCCTAACCGGAGAACCAGATGAAGATCACCATCGTCGCTATTACCGCGCTTTTCGCCCTCGCTACGCCCTTTGCCCTGGCCCAGGAAGAGAGCCCGTCGCCCGAAGCGACCGCTTCTGAAAAGCAGGATCCAAGTGTTTCGGTCCCCACCGAAGCGACCGCCACGGCTGCGCCAAAATCAGAAACGTCGCCCTCACCGACCAAGTCTTCCTCGCCTGCCGCCACCAAGAGCGGTCCCAGCGCGACTCCCGGCACGAGCACGTCACCCGCTGCGGTGATGCCGACGAAAAAATCGACCCCGGAAGCGACTATCAGGGACATCGAGGACAAATGGGAAGCCTCCGTGATGAAGCACGATTCGTCGGTTGCCCAGGCCTATCTCGCCGAGGATTTCCGCGGCGTCAGTTCCAAGGGCAAAGTAATGAGTAAGGCGAACCTGCTCTCCGAAATCAAGAAGGACACCGATGTTTATACCTCGACGAAAAATGGCAAGGTTGACGTGCGCGTGTTCGGCGGACAGTTCGCGGTTGCGACCGGCATCTCTACCGAAGTTGGGAAAGCCAAAGATGGCCAGGCCTTCAAGCGCACCTTCCGCTGGACCGACGTTTGGGCGCTGCGCAAAGACAAATGGCTATGCGTGGCGTCGCAGGCCATGCTCGTGAAATAAGCGCGGGTTTTTGCCGCAAACGCGACACTTGTGTCGCGATAGTAAACGGTAAATCGACGCCCGCGGGCGATTTTACCCTGTAAACGGGCGCGGTACGGCCGCTGCTAAAGATGGCGGCATGCTCACGTTATTTACTTTTGGGATCGCGATGGGCTCCGTGTGCATGAGTGTCTTCTGGGCTTGCAAGAACGACACGACCAATCGCGCGTAGCCCGCTGAATTCGCAACGCTCGGTTTACTCGCTGTCCGGGGGCGTTACCTTACCCGCCCATGCCGATCTCGGAGGACCAGGTCAAAGAAGCGCTGAAGCAGGTCAAGTATCCCGGCTTTAGCCGCGACATCGTGTCATTCGGGATCGTGAAAGCGATCCGCATTGACGGCGCCGCTGTCACCGTGCAAATGGCGCTCGCCACGAATGAGCCGGCAATTCCGCAGGCGATCAAAACGGAATCGGAAGCGGCGTTGGGCGGAATATCGGGCGTTGAAAGCGCCAAGGTGCTGATCGACATCCACGCGCCACCTGCGGGAGCTGGCGCAGCGGGAGTCGGTGCCACGCGAATTGAGGGCGTGAAACATGTCATTGCCATTGCGAGCGGCAAAGGCGGTGTGGGAAAATCGACCGTGGCAGCAAATCTCGCCGTCGCCTTGGAAAAAACCGAAGCGCGCGTCGGCCTTTGCGATTGCGATATCTACGGGCCGAGCATTTCACTCATGTTCGGCTCGCGAGACCGGCCGATGGCGACTGAGGACAACCGGATCATCCCGATCGAGCAATACGGATTGAAGCTGATGTCGATGGGGTTCCTCCTCGACGACGCGGCGCCGGCGATCCTGCGCGGACCGATGGTGACGCGTTACACCCAGCAATTCCTCCGGCAGGTGGAATGGGGCGAGCTCGATTATCTCGTCCTCGATTTGCCGCCGGGCACCGGCGACATCCAGCTCACGATTGTGCAAACCGTCGCGCTCGCCGGGGCCATCATCGTCACGACTCCTCAGGAAGTCGCGCTGATCGATGCGCGAAAGGCCGCGACCATGTTCGAGAAGGTCAACGTGACCGTCCTCGGAATCATCGAAAACATGAGTTACTTCGCCTGTCCGAGCGATGGGCAACGCTACGACATCTTTGGCTCCGGTGGGGGCGAACGGGAAGCGAAGCGGCTCCGGGTGCCGTTGCTCGGCCGGATCCCGATCGATATTGCCACCCGTGAATCCGGTGATCGCGGCATGCCGATTACCGCCGAATCCGGCGATTCCCCGGTCGCAGCTGAGTTCATGAAGATCGCGGCCCGCCTGCGGGATCTTCTGTAGCCGCTTCGCTGTGCGAAGCGCGAGATCGGCACTGTCAGCAGAGCGCGTATCGCGCCGCCCACAGGGCGGCGGCTACAGAAGAAGTTCCAGAGAATTGAATAGGCACACCCGCTGCTACGCCTAACACTTGTCGTATGGTTTTTATTGACCTGCGTTCGCTAATATGAAAAACAGTGCCGACATGACGGCGGCTGAAGGCGCACCAGCGCAGTTCGTTAAGAATTCTGTTCTCTACAAGGAATTCCTCGCGGAGCGGGAAGAAATTTTGAAACACAAGTGGATCGAGAGCGAAAAAGCCGGAGCTGATATCGGCTTCGAAAAGGCGTTGCTCGACTGGATCGTGAAATACCGTTCCAGCTGGCGGAACAAGCGGATGAAGGAGACCAGAGCCGAAACGACTACCGCTTAAAACCTCCGCCCGCTTCCTTTAATGCGATCCTGCGAGGTCGCCAAGGAATCCTGTGAAACCAAATACTCCCGCTTCATCTTCCTCGTCTGTCACCGCGCCGGTGATGGACGCCGCGGCCATCGACCGCGCCCTGCGCCGCATCGCGCACGAAATTATCGAGCGAAATCCGAAACTCGATTCAGTCATCCTTGCCGGAATCCCTTCGCGCGGCGTCGTGATCGCGCGGCGGCTGGCAGATATTATCGAGTCGTTAGGCCATTCGCCTGTCGCCACGGGTGCGATCGATGTTTCGATGCATCGCGACGATGTCGGGACGCGCCGGGAACTGCCGCGGGTCCAAGCCTCCACTCTGCCTCTGCCGCTCGAAGGCAAGACCGTCATCATCGTTGACGATGTTTTCTTTACTGGCCGGACCGTCCGCGCGGCGATGGATGCGATCAGCTCGTTCGGGCGTCCCGCACGGATTCAGCTGGCGGCGCTAATCGATCGTGGCCACCGCGAGTTGCCGATCCGGGGCGATTACGTGGGCAAGAATCTTCCGACCGCGCCCGGCGAACAGGTGCAGTTACGCCTTCAGGATGTAGACGGCGAATCGGACGCCGTCTGGCTCATCAAGGAGGAAACGGCATGACCGACCCGGCCAAGGCCGAAGTCCGCTGGCAGCGGAAAGATTTGCTCGGCATTCGAGAGCTTTCCGCTGAGGAAATCGCTTTCCTTCTCGATACGGCCGATGCCTTCAAGGAAGTCGGCACCCGTGAGATCAAGAAAGTGCCTGCGTTGCGCGGCAAGACGCTGGTAAATTTTTTCGTCGAGCCGAGCACGCGGACGCGGACGTCGTTCGAGCTCGCGGCGATCCGCCTGAGCGCGGACGTGATCAACATCTCGGCCTCCTCGTCGAGCCTCATTAAGGGCGAAACGCTCAAGGACACGGCGAAAATCCTTGAGGCTTACCATGCCGACCTCATCGTGCTCCGGCACAGCTCTTCCGGCGCGCCGCAATTCCTCGCCGAGCGACTGAAGTCGAGCATCATCAACGCGGGCGATGGCGCGCACGAGCATCCCACCCAGGCGTTGCTCGATCTTTACACTATCCGGTCTCACAAGGGCGCGATCGCGGGACTGCACGTCGCGATTATCGGCGACATTCTCTTCAGCCGGGTGGCGCGCTCGAACATCTTCGCGCTGCTGAAACTCGGCGCGCGCGTCACGCTCGTCGGCCCGAGCACACTGGTGCCCCGCGAATTTGAAAAGCTCGGCGTAACCGTAACGCACAACCTCGACGAAGTGCTGGAGACGGTGGACGTGGTCAATCTGCTTCGGATTCAGCACGAACGTCAGCGAAAGGAATATTTCCCGGGGATCGGCGAATACGTCCGCCTCTTTGGCCTGACGAAGGAGCGCGGGAAACGGCTCAAGCCCGATTGCTTGATCATGCATCCCGGCCCGATCAATCGCGGCGTCGAGATCGACAGCGAACTAGCCGACGGCGCGCAGAGTGTGATCCTCGAACAAGTAACCAACGGCCTCGCGGTCCGCATGGCCGTCCTCTATCTCTGCGGAGGGATCGCGACGCCATGAACACGGTGATTCGCAATGGCCGGATCATCGATCCCGCGAACCAGCGCGATGAAGTGGGCGATCTTTTCATCGTCGGCGGAAAAATCGCGGCGAAGGCCCCAGATTCGGATGCCGAAGTGATTGATGCGACTGGATTGATCGTCACTCCGGGCCTGATCGATCTCCACGTGCATCTGCGCGAGCCGGGATTCGGTTGGAAGGAAACGATCGAAACCGGGGCGCGCGCGGCGGCGGCGGGCGGATTCACGACCATCGTCTGCATGCCGAACACTTCACCGGCCGCGGACAGCCCGGGCACGATCGCGTGGATCCGGGATCGCGCGGCAGAAGTCGCCTGCGTGAATGTGTTGCCCACCGGAGCGATCTCAAAAGGGCTGATGGGCGAAGAGCTGGCGCCGATTGGTTCGCTCAAGCAAGCCGGCGTCGTCGCGATTACAGACGACGGGCGTTGCGTGCAAAACAACGAACTGATGCGGCGCGCGGTGGAATATGCGCGCATGGTCGGCGTCCCCGTCCTCGATCATTGCCAGGACTACAACCTGGTCGGCAATGGAGTGGTGCATGAAGGCTATTGGAGCACGCTTCTCGGCTTGCCCGGATGGCCGAGCGCGGGCGAGGAAGCGATCGTAATGCGAAATGTTCTGCTCGCGGAACTCTGCGATCACCAGGTCCATTGCCAGCACATCAGTGCGGCCGGCAGCGTCCGGATTTTGCGCGAAGCGCGTGCCCGCGGCGTGAAAGTGAGCGGCGAAGTTTGTCCGCATCACATCGCGCTCACCGACGACGCGATCCAGAACTTCGACACGAACTGCAAAATGAATCCGCCGTTACGCGCGAAGGAAGATGTGGCGGCGCTGCTCGAAGGAATTGCGGATGGCACCCTCAGCATTCTTTGCAGCGATCACGCGCCGCACGCCCAGTTCGAGAAGGAAGTGGAATATGATGCCGCGCCGTTTGGGATCGTGGGACTGGAGACAGAGCTGGGCTTATTCCTCGATCTGCTCGTTCACAAAACCAAAACAATCGAGCTGCCGCGGCTGATTGAGATGTTCACGGTGAACCCGGCGCGATTGCTGCAACTCGAAGCCGGAACGCTTTCGGTTGGTCGCGCCGCCGATGTCACGCTGATCGATCCGAAGCTGGAGTGGACCGTCGACTCGTCAGCTTTCCAATCGATGTCGCGCAATACTCCGTTCGATGGCTGGAAACTGAAAGGCCGCGCTGTCCGGACGATTGTGGACGGAAAGACGGTTTGGAAACTATGACGTTTTTTTGTCTTTTCGTGCTCGTGCTCCTGATCGTAATCGAATCCGCTGCTTATCGAGCACGAGCATGAGCACGATTACGATTAGAGGACGGGACTAACCGGTGTAGCCGCCGGAGATATACATCTCCAAATGCTGGATGGCGGCGGATTGGGTGGCGATGACCCACTTCACCAAATCGCCGATCGAGATCACGCCGCGAATTGTCTCACCATCGAGAACCGGCAGGTGCCGAACCCGTTTATCCGTCATCATCCGCAGGCAGTTTTCCACCGGCTCGCGCGGAGTAACGATCGTCAGGTCGCTCGACATGATCTCGCGTACCTGCGTCTCGCGGGATTTCTTCCCGCGTAACATCACCTTGCGGGTGTAATCGCGCTCCGAGATGAGCCCGACCAATCTGTCATCCTCGACGACGAGCAGCGCACCTACGTTTTTGTTCGCCATCAGCTCGACCGCTTCGAATACCATGGCTTCCGGCGAGACTGAGAAAATCTCGGTCCCTTTTTGGGCGAGGATCGCTTCGATTGTTCCGCTTACATCCATGATTCCCCAGAGCGCGCGCCGGCGGCCGAAGCCACTGGCAGGGAAACGAACCTAGCGATCGGCTTTGCCGGTGGCAATACTTCTCTCGCCCTTAGGCGCGCTTAGCGAGAATGAATTCGAATTCCTTTTGTTGCGGACGCGGCATTGGCGCGGCGACGGACAGGGAATGACGCAACGCGCGCAGGATGCGAAGGCCGCGCTCGATCCGATCGGGGCGGACGGAATAGGGAACAGCCAGGAGATTGCGACGCGGAAAATGAGTTTTGTATCTTTTCATGGCGCGATCCTAAAACAGGGGGTAGGACATGGGCTGTCTGATGGTAAAAGAGTTTCAAAATATTTTTCGCGGAAGCAGCTCTTCTGTAGCCGCGCCCCTGTGGGGCGCGTGAGGATTCACGTCGATGGCAATCAAGCCCTCACTCGAGCGGCCCGCAGGGCCGCTGCTACAGAAGAAGAGCGACCGGGGATTCTCGCGGCCGCCGCTCCAGCGGATGATGCGCCTCCACGCGGCTCTGAAATCGCGCCACTTCCCGAATTGCCAGAAGATCGCGGCCGAACTGGAGGTCTCGGCGAAGACGATCCAGCGCGACATCGATTTCATGCGCGACCGGCTCGGCTTACCGATCGAGTATCATCCGCAGGAATTCGGCTTCTTTTACACCGAAGCGGTTACCGGCTTTCCGAGCATCGAAGTTTCCGAGGGCGAAATCACCGCTCTGCTCGTCGCGCAAAAGGCGCTGGCGCAATACAAAGGGACGCCGTTCGAGCGCCCGCTCCATTCGGCCTTCCGAAAAATCACCGATGGCCTGAAGGACCGCGTTTCGTTTTCCTGGACCGACCTCGAGGATGCGATCTCATTTCGCAGTGCCGGTGCGAGCGTGGCCGACCTCGAATTGTTTGAAACGGTGAGTAAGGGAGTGTTGCGCTGCGTTGAACTGGAGTTCGAATATCGGAAGCTGCAAAGCAGCGGCTATGAATCGCGCCGAGTGCGCCCGTATCACCTCGGTTGCCTGGAGAATCAGTGGTATCTTTTCGCCGAGGACCTGGAGCGCCAGCAACTGCGGACGTTCGCGCTGCCTCGTATGCGAAAGGTGGCGCTCACCACGAAACGCTTCCGCCGCCCGGCCGATTTCTCCATCGCGGAAGTCCTGAGCGGCAGCTTTGGAGTGCACTCCGCCGGCAAGAAGCAGCGCATCCGATTGCAATTCGATTCCTTCGCCGCCCGTCTCGTGGCGGAACGAAAATGGCACGAATCGCAGCGGGTCCGCGAAATCGCCGGCGACTCGATCATCCTCGAACTGGACCTGGGCGGTCTGGAAGAAATCCAGCGTTGGATCCTGAGCTGGGGTAAGCACGCCCGCGTCCTGGCGCCAAAGGAGCTGGTTACGCGCGTTCGGGACGAAGCGCGGGAGATCGCGACGCTCTACGAAAACTAACGCCGGGCGAACTTTTCTTCGATCAGTTCGTGGATGTGTCCCGTGATGGCGGGATGATCGAGGCGATCGACGACTTCGTTCAGGAAGCCGCTGACAAGAAGCTGCTTCGCCACCGGCGCTGAAATGCCGCGCGAGAGCAGGTAAAACATTTCGTTCTCGCTGAGTTGGCCGGAGGTGGCGCCGTGGCTGCATTTCACGTTATCGGCCAGGATTTCGAGGCCGGGCATTGAATTGGCCTCGGCGTCGTCGCTCAGCAAAAGATTGCGCACGGTTTGATAGGCATCGGTGAAATGGGCGTGCGGCTCGACGCGAATCAGGCCGCCAAAGGTGTTTCGAGCGCGATCGTTCAGTGCGTTCTTGTAGAGCAGGTCGCTCGTGGTGTGCGGGCTCGCGTGATCTTGAAGGGTGCGGGCGTCGAATTCCTGGGCGTTGTCGGCCACGCAAACGGCGAGCATGTCGCTCCGAGCCCCTTCGCCAGTGAGGCGGCTCAGGCTTTCGAAGCGCGAATACGCCCCGCCCAGATTCACATTCAAACTCAGCGCGGAAGCTTCGCGCTCCACTGAGGTGGAATTGATCTGAATGGCGAGCGCTTTCTCGTTCCAGTTTTGGGTGCAGACGTAATTCAGTTTCGCGCCGCGACCGACCACGAGGTCGTTCACGCCGCAGGCGAAGCCGGCGCGATCGGAATGAGCGGAGCGGAAATGCTCGATCACGGTGACCTTCGCCAGCTCGTCGGCGATCAGGAGCGTGTGGGGGAAGACGCTCGCGTTCTCGCCGTGGAGCCAATGAAAAATCTCGATAGGCAACTCGACTTCCACGCCTTTCGGCACGTAAACAAAGGTGCCCGACGTCACCAGCGCTTCGTGCAGCGCGGCGAACTTCGCGGAACCGAGCGTAGCCGGCTGTGCCATGAAATGCCGGCGGAACAAATCTTCGTGCTCGATGATCGCGCGCTCGAGCGGTTTCAGAATAACCCCAGCGGCAAGAAGCTTCTGCGGTAATGGGTCGCGCCGCAGCAGTTGGTCGTCCGCGAAGATCAGGCGGCCCGCGACTTCATCGAGACCCGTCGAGCCTTCGAGAACTTCATCGCGTTCCGTTTGGGACAGCGGTGCGCCGAAATTGTAGGGGGAAAGATCGAGTGCGTTGACACTGGAAAAGCGCCACGGTTGGTCCTTCCGGTTCGGAGAGGGGAGCGCCCCAAACTTCTCCCAGGCGGCGCTCTGTTGATCGCGGAACCATTGCGGCAGGTCAGCCGATCGCGCCTCGAACGGAGCCGACAGGATCGCGCGCGGAGAGGGCGGCGAGTCTATGTCTTCCATGGTTTCGTCGAGGACGGCTGTCTGGTTGGTCATACCGTGAAACGCAAACGGCGGCCGAGACCGCCGCCGCTCGTCTGTGTCTTGGGGGCGGAACCTTAGCCGACCGAGCCTTCCATCTCAAGCTCGATCAGGCGCTTCAACTCGACGCTGTATTCCATCGGGAACTGGCGGACGAGATCGTTCACGAAACCGTTCACGCTCAGGCTCATTGCCTGAGCCTTGGTCAGGCCGCGCTGCTGCATGTAAAAGATCTGCTCGGCGCTGACCTGGCTGACGCTGGCTTCGTGCTGCACGGAATTGCCGGTGCCGCGGACCGTGATCGCCGGGTAGGTGTCGGTGCGGCTCGTGGAGTTGATGAGCAGCGCGTCGCATTCCGTGTTGTTCTTGCAGTTCTTGAGGTGCTTCGGGATTTGGACGAGCCCGCGATAAGTCGCCCGGCCTTCGCCGATGCTGATGCTCTTTGAAATGATGTTGCTGGTCGTCCCGTCGGCCGCGTGGACCATCTTCGCGCCGGTGTCCTGGTGCTGGCCGTCGCCGGCGAGCGCGATCGAGAGCACTTCGCCCCGGGCGCCGCGCCCTTTCATGATTACCCCTGGATACTTCATGGTCAGCCGGGAGCCGATGTTGCAATCGATCCATTTCACTTCGGCGTCCTCGTGCGCGAGACCGCGCTTGGTCACGAGATTGAACACATTCGACGACCAATTCTGGACGGTGATGTATTGGATCTTCGCGCCCTTGAGCGCGACCAGCTCGACGACCGCGCTGTGGAGCGTGGCCGTGTTGAACTTTGGCGCCGTGCAGCCTTCCATGTAGGTCAGTTCCGAGCCTTCGTCGCAGATGATGAGGGTGCGCTCAAATTGCCCAAAATTCTCGGCGTTGATCCGGAAGTAAGCCTGAAGCGGATGCTTCACCTTCACCCCGGGCGGGACGTAGATAAACGATCCACCGCTAAAGACCGCGGAGTTCAGCGCGCTGAACTTGTTGTCGCCCGTCGGGATCACTTTCCCGAACCATTTCCGGAAGATTTCCGGGTGATCCTTTAGCCCTTCCCGGCTGCCGACAAAAATGACGCCCTGTTCGCCGACCGCTTTCTTGATGTTGGAATAAACCGCTTCGCTGTCGAACTGCGCTTCGACGCCGGCGAGAAATTTGCGTTCCTGCTCCGGAATGCCGAGTCGCTCGAAGGTCCGTTTCACGTCGTCGGGGACATCTTCCCAATTGCGTTTCGGCTGCACTCCGCCGCTGAGGTAGTAGCGGATGTTATCGAAAACGATCGCTTCCAAGTCCTTGCTCGCCCAATGCGTCGGCATCGGTTTGCTCAGGAAAGTTTTGTAAGCGTTCAGGCGGAACTCCCGCACCCAATCCGGATCTTCCTTGATGTCCGCGATGTAATGGATCGTCTTTTCCGTCAGGCCGACGCCCGCATCGTGCGTGTGCGTCTCGGGATACGCGAAGTTCCCGATGTTCCGCTCGATCTCCAAAGGTGATGCTTCCTTGACCATAAAAATCCTTCGCTAAGCCAACGCTGGTTCGCCCACCTCCGCCGCTTCGTACCGTTCGTAACCTTTTTCTTCGAGTTCGAGCGCCAATTCCTTTCCGCCGCTCCGCACGATCCGTCCCTGCACCATCACATGAACGTGATCGGGAACGATGTAATCGAGCAGGCGCTGGTAATGGGTGATGACGAGAATGCCGATGTTCGGGCCGCGCATCGCGTTGACGCCATTGGCCACGACCTTGAGCGCGTCGATGTCCAGGCCGCTGTCCGTTTCATCGAGGACCGCGTATTTCGGCTGGAGCATGGCCAGCTGAAGAATCTCGTTCCGCTTCTTTTCGCCGCCGGAAAATCCTTCGTTCACCGAACGCGAGGTGAACGAGCGGTCCATCTCGAGCAGGTCCATCTTCTCGTAAAGCTTCGCGTAGTATTCGGTCGCCTCGAGTTCCTCGCCCTCGGGCAAACGGGCCTGGACTGCGGCGCGGAGGAAATTCGCGATGGTGACACCGGGAATTTCGCTGGGGTACTGAAAGGCAAGGAACAGCCCCTTCCGCGACCGCTCATCCGGCTCGAGTTCCATGATGTTCTCGCCATCCATCTCGATTGTGCCGGAGACGACTTTGTAATCGGGATGGCCGGCGAGCACTTTGGCGAGCGTGCTTTTGCCAGAGCCGTTCGGTCCCATGATGGCGTGCACCTCGCCCTTGGGCACGGCGAGCGACAGGCCGCGAATGATCTCCTGCTCCGCAATCGAAACGCGCAGGTCCTGGATAGACAATTGGTTCATTAGTGGGACAAAGAAGATAGCCGGTTTACCCGCGATTGCGAGCCGGGAAACGCGATTCCTCGTCCGAAAACTGTCGGTATTTCCCCATTCCGGCCGCCGCAACGACCGGCACTTTTCCTGCTTTATCTTGTTCGGAAACCGGCGCTTGCGCGGCCGATCCAAAAGCGATGAACGACGATACCACGCCAGACCCGTCTATTGAATCCGAAGCTTCGGGCCGGGCCCAATCAGTCCGGCCACGCCGGATTCTCGTCGTTGATGACGAGCCGGCAGCCCGCGTCCTGGCTAATCGCGTCTTCTCTGAGGCCGGGTTTGAAGTGACCGCGGTCCAATCCGGTTTCGAATGCTTGGAGCGATTCCGGAAAGAACCGCACGGGTTCGATCTTGTCCTGCTCGATCTTTCCATGCCTTTCATGGATGGCGAAGAAACCTTCCGGCGGCTGCGCGAAATTAATCCCAACGTGGTGGCACTTCTGAGCACCGGTTTTCTCGCTCCGGCCCAAGAACGCATCGAGCGCATGCTGGCCGGCGGCTTGGCGGGTTTCCTGCGAAAACCGCACCAACCCGACGAATTGCTGGCTCAGGTTCAAGCGGTTCTGGAGAAGATGAAGGTGTCTCGCGGCGGCTGCGCTCTGGCGAGATAACGGCTTCGGCGCGGCGGCTAGAGAAGAGCCGCGCGCAAACTCGCCGCTTGCGGCTCGATCGCGCCAAGAACCTCGTAAATTTCGAGCGGCTGCGGCATGCCCTTGATGGAGGTTTTTCCCAAGGGACGAAGCTCGAATTCCTCGATGACTAGCGGCATCACGTTCTCGCCGACAATGAGCTCGGTTCCCAATTCCTTGGTGAGTTCCTGAAGTTTCCAGCTCACGTTGACCGCTTCGCCGATCACGGTGAACTCCATCCGCTGAGGCGAACCAATATTGCCCACCACGACCTCGCCGTGATTGACGGCGACGCCGATCCGAAGCGAAGGGAGACCGCGCGCGGCCCAGCTTTCGTTCAAGCGAGCTAGTTCCTGCCGCATCGCGAGCGCCGCACGGACCGCATTGGCCGCGTCGTTTCTTACGCCTTCGCTGCGCGTGTTTCCCCAGACCGCCATGACCGCGTCCCCGATGAATTTGTCCAGGGTGCCTCCGAAGCGGAACACGCACTCGACCATGGCAGTCAGATATTCGTTGAGTTGGGTGACGAGCGCCTGCGGGTCGCTCTTCGCTGTGACCGCCGAGTAACCGCGAATGTCGGAAAACAAAATCGTGGCCGGCTTGACCACGCCGCCTAACGACTGTGCGTAGAGCTTCGGCTGGTCGAGCAGTTCACGCACGACGTTTTTCGAAACGTATTTTTCCAGCGTCCGGCGGACCCTGTTTTTTTCCAAGCGCTCCCGGGTTAAATCGGAAATCAATCCGAGGAGAACGGTGAGATTCAGCTCGGCGAGGGGCGCGACCATCGGAAGGAAAAGGGAAGCGCGATTGAAGACAAGAAGCGCTACCCAGAGGCCCAGGCCATCAACAGCCGTGAGCGTGAGAATGCGCAGCCAGGGCGACCGGATGGACAGGGAGAGGACGATGGCGAGCAGGCCGGCGAGGGCCGTTAGTCCCAGCGCGGCCGCGGGAGATAATTCGCGGATGAAGGCGCCCTGGAGCGCGGCGTTCATGGCGTTTAAATGAATTTCCGGTCCGGGCATGATTCCCAGCGGCGTCGGATGCTCGTCGTGCTGCCAGTTTCCCTCCGCCCCGATCACCACGATTTTTCCTCGGAAAAATTCGCCGGTTTGGTAGTTGTGCTGCCAATAGCGGGGCACAAAAATCTCCAGGATCGATCTAGGAGCGAAACCCTCCCGCGGTGAAGCGGCGAAACGCAGTAGACGCCCGCGCGAATCAGAAGGCAACGAGTTCGGGAATCCCGCCTTGATGAGAGCGGCCGCGCTAAGAGAAAGAAAACGTTCCGAATTCTCGCGAGGCAATTCTCCATCCGCCTCCTCGAACGCTAATGAGTAACGCGCCCGCCGAACAACCTCATCGTCGTCTGGCCAGAAATTGGTGAAGCCTACGCGATCGTCACTCGCGTCTGTTTGGAGGACGAGAGAATCCGTCGGCCGCGTTAAGATTATCCCGTTCGTGGAAGAGCCGCGGGAAGGGGCCGAAAGAAAATTGCTCCCGATCACCACGTGGTCTTTGTATTTCTCGAGCGCGAGGCGAAAGGGCGCGTCTCCGTCGGTCGCCGTGGGAAAGGTGAGGTCGAACACCACGACCTTCGCTCCCGCGCCGACGAGGCGCTCGAGAATGAGGCCGTAAATCTCGCGCGGCCACGGCCAGCGCTTGCTCATCAATTGCAACGCGCGCGCTTCCGGTGAATTGGCGTCTTGAAGCCCGTAGAGTTTCTCGAGATCGGCGGATTCCTCCAAGCCGATCGAATCGGAATCAATCGCGAGGAAAACCAGGCTCGGATCCCTCGGTGCGGGTCGCCCGGTGCGCGCGAGCGCATCCCGGTAAAGGTTGCGCAAGCGGACGTAGGCAAAGGGCTGAAACAGTTCCAAAAGGATCAAGCTGCCCAGGCAAATGAGCGCCACGAGGCTAATGAGGAAAGCGCGCTTCATGCGGATCGCTGACAGGAAGCGGAATCTGTGCCCCCCAGTCGCAGGGGAGCCCGTTCTCCCAAAGGGGCACGCGGGCTGCTAAACAGTTCGCGTGAATTCTCCTAAGCTGCCGATCCTCTCTGCCTTTTTGGCGCTGATCGCCTTCTCAGCCGGCCGGGCGCAACAGCCGGCGTCTTCCATCGCGCGCGCGCGATTGTTTCAAAACACGCCGACCGCGACGGTCAATGCTGACGGCATGGCTTTGGCCACGGACGATAGCGAAGCAGCGTCCGACGACAGCTTTGGAACCCAGGTCATTCTTACGAAACGCGAGCGCCCCAAAACTGTTTCGCTCACTGGCGACGTCTCCGTCTTCTTCACTGACAATGCCGCCCTGACCCCAAATGACAAAATCGACGACGTCTTCTTTGTCACCAATGCGGGAGCCAGCTGGACACCACGGATCAATCCTCGGCTGGAAGGGCAACTCTCCGCTCACGCGTCGATCTTTCGTTATGGCAGCATGTCGGCCCTCGATTTCGAAAACCTTGGCTTAGGCGCCGCCCTTTTCTGGAGCCCGGAGCATTTCGCGGATATCGCACTGTTTGCGCGCTACGATTTCATCGAGTTACTCGACCGCCACAGCAACGAAATCCTCCGCGATCACGAATTCACGGTCGGTGGCCAAAAGATTTTCGCCGTCGGGAAATCGCAATCTTTTTTCACCCTTGGGGCTTCGGTCACAGGTGACATTTCACAGCCCTCTTCGGCGCAGCGGCAGATGGCCGCGATCTTTGCCGGATATCATTGGCAAATCACCCGTGCGTTCGAGGCCGAACTCTACTATCGAGCGGCTGGTTACTTTTATAACCACACCGATCACGCGGACTTCAACCAGGTCGTGTCTGGAAGCCTGCGCTATCGCCTTTCGCGCAACGCCGATCTGAACGGCTTCGTTTCCTTTAGCAGCAATCGATCGGAAAAGACCCGGTTCGATTACAACGCGGTCACCGCTGGCGGCGGGATCGGGGTGACTGTCCGCTTCTAGGTCGGGGCAATTATGGAGATTCTAAGCCCGGGCATGCTTGCTGCTTTTTGACACCTCACCCGGTGACGGGTGTGTATGCGTAACATCAGACTAACTCTTCTCATCGGGACAACGGCAATTCTCACCTCCACCGTTTACGCCGGCCCGTTAACCGAAGCGCGGGTTACCAGGATCGTAAACAAGGTGATTGTCACAGATCCGGCAAAGGGTGCGCATCCCGCTGCCTTGGACGAAACGATCAAAGACCAGATCGAGCTAAAGACCGGTGTAAAATCGCGCTCCGAGCTCCTGTTCCAGGATCAGACGCTAACCAGGATCGGACCCGAGACGAGCTTCCGATTCAAGGCGGGAACCCGCGAAATGTCACTGGAGAAGGGAACGATGCTGCTTCAGGTGCCCAAGGGTTTGGGCGGCGCAGAAATTCGCACGGCTTCAGTCACCGCGGCCATTACTGGCACAACGATCTTGATGGAATACACACCCTCGAAGCACATCAAGGTGTTGGTGCTAGAAGGAAGTTTACGCCTTTCCGTCAATGGCCGATTTGGCGACTCCGTTGTCTTGCGCCCGGGACGCATGGTGTTGATGCGACCCGACGCGAAGAAAATTCCGCCGCCGGTTTCGGTGGATCTGAAGCGAATCGTCAAGACTTCGTCCCTGGTAAACATGTCCAAGAAGAAGGGCGCGCCCTTGCCGAGCATCGCTCTGATTGAGAATGAAATTGCGCAGCAGACGCACGATAAAGGGAGTGCCGATTTGGTCGACACCGGTGTCGTCATTCGCGGCTCCGGGACGACGGCGCTGAATAGCACCGGCACAGTCATCGATGTGCTAGCCCGGAATGAAACGGGCCGCAGCCTGACCGCGGCGCAGCCCGCAGCCACGCCCGGACCGGCCAGCACTCCCGACCCGACTCCGGGCGCCAATCCTTCCCCAACGCCAGCCGCCCTCGCTACTCCCGCCCCGACCCCGAACGCCAATCCTTCAGCCACGCCTGCCCCGACTGCCACGCCAGGTGGAGATAGCGACGATGAGGGCGACGATGGCCATGGAAATAAGGGTAAGCATAAAGGACAAGACAAGGACAAGAAGAAGCCTGGCGACCTGCGCGTGGCGCCGCTTCCTCCGTCGGCGGTGGACCGGGCCCGGCTTTCGCCCCAGGAAACCATTTCACCGGCGACCAGGTCTTTCCGCAATGAACACTGAGCCCACGGACGATCCGGCCCGGAAGACAACGGAAGCCGCGAGTGAGCTCAACAATCTCCTGGAAATAATTTCCGGGACGAGTTCAGCCATCGAAAATATTTGGGCTGGGAACGACGGCGCGCAGAAATATTTCGATATGCTGCGGGCCAGCGTCGATCGGGCGGCAAGGGTCACCGCGCAATTGGCCGAACACGCGGGCGGAACCGACAAAACGATCTTGCTTCATCCCGAGCTGGTGCGATTTGCGCGCCCGCGAAAAGCGCCGAAGCCCGAGCCCAGGAAAAAGCGCCATCTGCTCGTCGTCGACGACGAACCCATGGCCCTCGTGCTGGCGAAACGGATTCTTTCGGAGGCCGATTTCGACGTCACCACCGCGCAATCCGGCTTCGAATGTCTGGATTTGTTTCGCAAACGTCCCCACCATTTCAATCTCGTCCTGCTCGATCTCTCCATGCCTTTCATGGATGGTGAGGAAACTTTTGGCCGGCTTCGCGGCGTCAACCCGGAAGTCGCGGTGCTTCTGAGCACGGGTTTTATCGCGCAGGAACGGCTCGATCGCATGGTCGCGGCCGGCATGGCGGGATTTCTCCGGAAACCGCATCGCCCCGATGAAATGGTGGCCCACGTTCAGAGGGTGCTGGAAAGCGTGAAGATGTCGCGGGCCGGTTGCCTCGTGAACACCATCGCTTCGTAATCGGCGCCGACCATGAGTGCCCTTCTCGAAAAAGCGTTCGACCAGCTGTCGCAGAACCGGTTATTCGAGGGCATCGAATCGGGCCTGCTCGAGAGAATTGCGCCCGATGTTCATGTCGTTCAATTGAACGCCGGCGAAGTGATCTTCCGTGAAGGCGACCCGGGCGATCTCATGTATCTCGTCGGCCAGGGATCGGTGAAGATCTCCAAATCTGGCCGGGGCGGTCAGCAGGAAACCCTCGGGTTCATCAAGTCCGGAAATTTCTTTGGCGAAATGGCGTTGCTCGATGGCGAGCCGCGCTCGGCCATGGCCACGGCGGCCGAGTCCACGCTTCTGGGCACGGTCGATGAGCCGACGTTCCAGCACATTCTCGCCCTCGCACCGAGCCGCCTGCACATGAATTTCCTGCGCTCCGTCACCGAGCGCCTTCGCAGTGTGAACTCGCATTTCATCACGGAAATCATGCGCTCCGAACGGCTCAGCCTGGTGGGCGCGATGGCGAACTCCATCATCCACGATTTGAAAAATCCGATCTGCATCGTGCGCTGCTGCTCGGACTTGATCGCGCGAGACACCACCGATCCTCGGGTTCGCGAGCTCACCACGATGACCGACAAGGCCATCAACGGGATGCTGGCGATGACGCAGGAGCTCCTTGACTATGCCCGCGGTTCGACCTCGCTCGCGTGTGAAAACGTTTCGATCTGGCGCCTGCTCGATGAACTGAATCAGCAGGCCCTCCGGTTATTGCCGGGCCACAACATTCAGTTCGCCAAAAATATTCGTTATGACGGGAACCTCTTCGTCGACCTGCCTCGCTTTACCCGGGTCCTGGCCAACCTGATCAAGAATGCGCGAGAAGCGATGCCGAGCGGGGGGATTCTCACCATCAGTACCGACCTCGTGCATGGTCAGGTCGTCATCCGTATCTCGGATACTGGCATTGGCATTCCAGCAGAACTTCTCCCGAAACTTTTCGAGCCTTTCGTCACCCACGGGAAATCGAACGGCACTGGTCTCGGTATGGCGATCGCGAAATCCGTTATCACGGCGCACAAGGGGAAAATCTCCGTCGCGAGTGTGCAGGGCAACGGGACTACGGTCGACATCCGCCTGCCCGCGCCGGCCGCCGAGGCTTAGTCGCGAATCGCGATTGCGAATTGCGGTTTGCCATCTAAGAATGTGAGCGGCGAGCGCCGCGTTTGAGCCTCTGCTTTACCCCGTGGTGTAACGGTAACTTATCTCACGGTTAAGCGCCGCACTTTCCTGCCTCGCGCCCGCCTTACGCTGAATCGCTCCGCACTTGCTATTTGTGAGACCGTGGGACACTCTCCGCCCGTGGCCCATCTTCGGGAGCATTCCAATTCGAAGTTTTGGTACGTTCGCTTCCGTGATCTGGACACTGGTGATTGGCGTGAGGAATCCACCCGACTGCTCCGCGGTGACACGAAACAGACTCGAGCCGCCCAACGTATTGCCGACAAGAAAACGATGGATGAGTCCCGCGTCGGCCGAGTTCAAGGAGCCTTCCGTGATTGGGTGCGGCAATACATCACCGACCACTACACGACCGAATCTACGCGGCGGCGCTGCCTTCACGCTTGGGAGCGGCTTGCGGAATGGCTGAACCTCAAGGGAATCCGTCACCCGCGGGAGATTCGCCATGAGCACGCCCGGGAATACCTGAACTGGCGTAAGCCCGATGCCTCCGTGAATACCGCGCTCTACGAACTGCATTTCCTCGCCTTCATTATCAACGAGGCGATTCGGCGGGAGTTCGCTGAGCGCAACGTCATGCTTCGGCTGGGCATCGGCCGCCAGCCGGCCAAGCTCAAGCCTGAGCTTACTGACGAGCAGATTAACGCTGCCAGGGCCGCATTCTCCGCCCAGAACCGAGCGCCGTGGATGCGTATCTCCTGCGAGATTCAGTTGTATCTCGGCTGCCGGATTAGCGAGACCTCCATCCCTTTGGCTGACATTCGCTTCATGCGACAGGACATCACCATCACGGATGCCAAGCGCAAAGCTACCGACCCGAAGAAACGCTACACGGTGCCGTTGGATCCGGCTCTCGTGCCGACCCTCCTCTGCATTACTGGGGAACGCACGGTCCCGGTCATTACCCGCGAGATGGAGAGCCGTTACAACGCCGTCCTCAATGAAACGATCGGAACGACCAGCCATAGCTTTCGAGTCACCTTTATTAGCCGGTTGTGGGAGAGCGGCGTCGATGAGCGTGACGCCATGAATCTCGTTAATCATTCGCGCAAAGAGGTTCATGCTATTTACGCCCGGACAGACACGGATCGGTTACGGCCGGCCCGGTCTCGATTGGTTTTGCCTGCTCCTCCAGAAATTCGTTGACCCATCGGATTTTTGTCTTGAGCCCGATAAACTTGCACCCCTTTTTCTTGAGGGCGCCAATCCGATTCCGGGACATCCCGATTTCATCGGCGATCTCGGTCGGATAGTAGAGGCGGTCGGGATTCATCATGTCTCAATCCTTTTCCTTCTTCTTTACCCTTTCGAGAGAGGGGAGGGTTTTGGGAATAAGATGCATCATGCCGACCTCCACCGTTTCAGGACAGATTTACCTTTTCGTGTCGTCAACAAATCAATCCACGTCTTTCCGCGCAGCCACTTGTAGTGTTGCGCACTAGCTACGAGGTCTTTGACGGTGAGGCCCGAAGCGACACACTGCTCTTCAACGTAATTGAAGTGGAACGGTTTGCCGTCTTTCATCCAGTGTTGACCGGCGGTAGACTTAGTGTTCCGATGCCACCCGATAATCAGAAACATTTTGCCTCGCGCGAGAGGACGGGAGATACGCGCCGTGTCGCATTTCAGCATTTTAATGAATCTCGCGATAAGATTCGCCTGTCCCTTCACGTCACGAGGTTCGATTGCGGCTCCGGGTTTCCCCAAACTCCTTTCTGGAACTTTAACGGTGGAGTTCATCTAGCGGTCTCTCCCGTGAATACACATTCGGCGAATACGTCGTGATTTCTCGCACCAACACGAGCTTTTCACCGGGCACGCCTACAAATGAATGAATAGCCAATGCGTCATGCTCGGTGTGACTTTCCCATGTAGTCCGATGCCACTGCGGAACATTTCCTTGTCGCGAACCCCAGAACCACCACACCAGGCGGTCACGCGGAATCTCTGCAAAAGGCTGATGAGATTCACCTCGGGCGTCGTACGCGCAGTCAGCGCACACTTCCGTTACTTCTTGCTGATTCATTACCCCGCCACATTTTACACACCCAGAACCACTCAAGGGACGCTCTATCGGTCTGGGAAGCGCGGAACTCATCTAGCGGCCTCTCCGTTCTCCTAAAATCCTTGAGATAGAGGCGGAACTGACTTTGGGAGAATCCTGATACGTTGTCGGACCTCGTTCCCTTCTTGTTCCACATATGGAGCTTATTCGGACCTCTCTACCGCAGAAAAAACACGTGTAGTAGCCTCTCCCGCTGTCTGCGCACGCATCCCAATCCTCACTCCCGCAAGTGCAAGGCAATGAGAATCTCCGATAGGCTGATCGCGGCGTATGAACCCAGCACCATTTGCGAAACTTGGGAACTGCCATCTCTGGAACTGGAAGCGTCCGATTCACGCTCGGCCTCCCTGTTCTCCCAAACTCTTCTTCTCTTCCTCGATTTACTGCCGCAGCCGAAACGGACTCTTTGGATGGCTGCGCAGGCGTTCCTTGCCCCACTTCATCGGACGCTTCTCGTGCGTCATGGAGCGTCATCGCAAGCCCTTGCCGCCCCACACAAAGCCGACGAAAAAGGCAATCACTGCCACAATTACGAACCACAAAATGAGCATTTTAATCCTCCGTATCTATATGCGTGACTTGGACAGGGGTTTTGTTTCTCTGGCGCAATCCATCGTCAACGATGACGAGATATACTTCGTTAACGTCGCTTTGATTGTGATTCAGGGCGATGACGTAGATCGAACTCGGCCCGCCGTCATACTTGCAGCGGACATCGACGTTGGTTCCCTTGGCTGGCTCGCCAAACTCCTTTAATGCCGCCGCCTTTGCTTGCGTGAATCGATCCTCAAGTCCAGAGCCGCTCGCTTGCAGAATCCCAAGCGCCATTACTATTGCTATCAGTGCTGTTTTCATAAAATTATTCAAGAGGCCGCCACTTCTGCGCAAAACCGCGTAATTTGGCATTTACAGCACTCGCCGCGTTGGAACAAAGGTAGGCTTTCCCAGCAACCCGGATTCCTGCAATAACCCGTGCGCCACTTATGGTAGCGCAGCCATTTCACGATACGCCCCATCTGTCCGAGAGTGGTGTTCGCTGCCACGTCTCGGGATTCCTCCAAAAGATTCCTAATTCGTGGCGCCGAACGGCCACTTTCACGGCGACGCGAAGTTGGGTAGTGGGCTACTTTGGTTTTGTTCATGCTTCATAGGCTTTCGGTGTTGTATCTTTGGGCTATATCGCCCGCGTTCTGTCGGCTGTGGACAAGCGGTTCACTTAGCTACCGCCTTCCCATCTTTGCTGGGCACTTCTATCGGTTTCACTTCGCCGCCTTGTCTTTGCCGCATTTGCGCGTGGTGCTCGCAGAAGTAGTCAATCCCGTTAGCAAGCTGCTCGAAATGCGACGCTTCCAACCAGCACTGTTTGAACATCGTCATATAGCTATCGCACCTGACAATCACCCGCGTGCAATCTTCTGTGGATAACCTATTCAAGGGCTAGCTCTCCTCCTTGTTGGCGTTATCCACATTTACCTCTAACGCTCCTTCAAATTGGATGCCATTGACCTTGAAATGGTAAGTTGCTTTGCCAGCAGACGGTGACTCCGATTCACCCTTTAGCGTCAGATGCGGCAACAGTTCCTCATAACTGACCCGCATTTCCAGATATCCGACTACCGCATCATTCAATTCGGCGTATAAGGACTGGACGTTTTTCAACTGCAATTCCAAGAGTTGATTCCACTGGCGCCCTTTCTCTGCCCCTGCGGGCCAACAACCGCAGTTCGGATACTCAGGCGAGTTGCACTTGGCGCAGTATTTAATCATTTCGACTCCAGCTTGGTTGAATCCACGGTTGACGCCATCTGACCGAGCGCGGTGTTTGCACGCTGCGACTCTTTTTCCTCCAAAGGATTCTCCCTCACCGTCTCTTGCTCCACGGCAGGAGGTGGAGAAGGGTTATCGAGGTCGTTGCTCATGGCGTGAACTGGAGCCCGTAGAAGAGATTCCGATCGGCCCGGGGCAATTCAGCCAGCCATCCCGCAAAGATTCTCGCCCAGGGGGTCAGGTTACGGATCCCGAAGTCGTGCCGGACCAGCGGGAACGATTGCTTGGCCTCGAGACTGAACCCGTTGTCGAGCACCAGGCAGAGCGCGATCTGATAGACCTTCCTGCCTTCCAACTCGGGGTTGAGACGTAATGCGGCGCCGCGGGACTGCACGTATCCGGTGAAGGTGACGAGGACGGCCGGCTGGGTTTGGATTGCGGTCTTCATTTTGTCTTGCCAGCACCGCTGTTCATTTCCCAAATCCGTGGCGGAAAAATGTCGATGTTGTATTTACCCCACGGTGTCGGCAGCCCGAACCACAAGGCCCAAAGAAAGAGAATCGTGATGATAAGCGGAACACATCCGCACCCGCAGGAAACATTCTCGCTCTCGCTCACCGCGCCCTCCGTTCCAGTTCACGTAAGACTTGAGGGAGGGTGACGAGAGAGGGTTGAGGGGCGGGGCGCTTATTCCCGCCTTGCAACGCTGGCGCAATAGGTCGCGACTCTAGGCCATGTTCGTTCGCGCACTTCAAAGCATGTGCGCCACTCAACTCTCCCGTTGCCGGGAAATCTGGATGTAATTCTTCGTCGCTCTTTCTCCCGATCTCCAAGAGCTTGCGAATCTGATCGGGTGGGATCGGTGAGACGAGGGCGCCGAGGCGAGTTGAGGAATGGAAGCGCATTGGCAGTCAGCGCGGCGGCAATGGTTGATATCGCGTGACCCGACCTGGGCTCGGTTTTCTCTGCTGATCTCTCTCGCGGGCCTTTTCGGACATTGCCTTGATTGCTGGCCCGGCCAACCGGCGCATGTCGAATTCTACCGGATCAACCGCGCCACCAGTCTCGGTAAGCTTGCCTTGCGGCTGAACCGTTATATGGACGCACCCCGTGATATGGAGGCAGCATCCGGTAGCGATGCCCTTGAATCCGCTGGCCAAGTCCTCAACTTCGGTTCCCAAAACCTCAAGAGGCAACTTTGGCTCTTCGACTCTCTCCCCGCCTTGAAACCGAGTTTCGACGCCCCACATGACTTTTACGGGCTGGCCAGTTTGAGGATTGAGCCCGTGCGGTTGGAACAGCATGTAACGGTTTCCGTTCATTTCGACCTGTAGATGCGTGAGCATCCCAGTGAGTCCCGACGCTGTGTCTTTGACGATACTTCCGAGTTTTATCATATTGTTTTGAGTGTTTGGTTTACTTGCCGTTGTCCACGAATGCCGCGAGCCCAAGCCGCTTCTCTTCTTTTTCGACGTAGCCAACAACGCCCTCTCTACCGACATCGGATGCGTCTCCATGGCCGCGCTCTCTCGCTACTCTGTCGGCGCGCTTCTTGAGGGTCTTGAGACAGCGAAAGCGATACACTGAATCATATTTTGCGGCGGTTTTGGATTCTCGTTTTTTTCTCATGTTGTGGTCCTAACGTGGCTGTGTTGTGCCACACTCTTTTTTAGGTGGCAAGAATTATTTTGCTTGTCAGTCATTTATTTTGTGGCACAATCCGCCCACATGAAGAAACCAGTAGCGGAGAACGAAGTGGCGGGTGCGAAGTCGTCATTGCTGCGCGCCCGGTGCAAAAAGGAATTGAAGTCTCTAGCCAAAAAGGCAGCGGACATTCTCGGGCTTGATGAATCCGACGTGATCCGAATCGGCACGCAGAAATATGCGGCGAGCGTTGTTTATCGCGACCCGATGGCCCATGCCTAAACGGAAAAAGAAAGCCCCTTATGATGCGACGCTGCGCTTTCGTTCCTTCAAAACGCTGGCAGCGCGGATCGAGCGGATTGTAGCGGCTCGCGGTTATGGTGACGCCTCCGATGTAATGCGCGAAGGAACTGACTTCCGGGTGCGCGAGGAGGAGCGCCGACTTGGCTTGTCGCCTATAGATAGCGAGCCCGTCCGATACTCCAAGGGAAAGAAACGCTGACATGCATTCATTCGACCACCACCCCGGTAAATCGACAACGGTGAGCAGGCGCATTTAACCGCTACCCCTTGTGAATAAGTCCCCGCTCAAGAAGCTACCAATCCGGTTCAGCATCCCCGGAGAGGTGGAACCCATTCTGCGGGATTTTATGAAGCGGGCGGGTTTCTACGCCACCCCGGGCGAGTTAGCAGAAAGCACGCTGGCCTACGCCTTGTGGTGTGAACAGATGCACCATCTCACCGGCCCGAGCTTTCGGAACCGAGAGACACGCCGTAAGATGTGGGCGGAGATCGTGGCTGATTACGGCAAGCCGAAAAAGGCAGGGAGTTATTTCGTGCATCGCATGGAGGAGTTCATTAAGGAACAGGCGCAGGCATGACGTTCCTGAAAACATTTTGGGCAGCGTTCCTGGCCGTGGTCGCGGGCGCGGCTCTCGCAGGACTGGTGTTCACGATGGTCAGGGGATCGAACGACCGCCGGCAAGTCACCTCCTATCTGGACAAGGCAATCGCCACGCCCTCTCCCGGTAGTCAGGGGAGCCAGGTTCGCATCAAACGCGATGTGACGGTGCAGACTTCATCCGGGTCCGAAAAGATCGCGGAAGGGACGTGGCTTTATCTTCAAGGCGAGAGTCCCGGCATTTTCACTTGCTACTATCAGGGGCAACAGATTCAGGTCCCGAAAGCGGATGCGGAGATCGTTACATGGAAATAACCTACGTTTCAACGGACGAAATAAAGTTTCTGTTCCGCCGGCCGCGGGATGAGGAAGTTTTCGCCCGGGAAGTAAAATCGGCCATTGCGGAGATCGGGATTCGGCAACCACTCAAGGGGATCGACATTTCATCGTGGAAACCGAATGACCGGCGCCGCCCTGATGGCGGGCTCTACCGTTACCTCGCTGGGTTTGGAGAAGGTCGGACCCGGGCTGCCCAAGAGTTGTATTCCGAGACCAAAGACCCTCGCTGGAAAACCGTCCCGTTCATCGTGGTCAACGTCCCGCAGGGCGAATTGCTGACGTGGTTCCTCTCTGAGAACATCCAGCGCGAAGATATCCCGTGGGTGGAACGAGCCGAACTGCTCCGGGCCGATATCGATGCCGGAATGACCCCGCAAGAGTTGGCCGCGAAGAACCACATGACGGCGGGCCACGTCCAGAAGTTGTATCGCGTCTTGAAACGAACCAGCCCCAAGGTGCTCGATGCCGTGCGGGAGATGACCGTGAACGAGGCCGAGACGCTTTCGAAACAGTCCCATGCCCATCAGGAGATCATCGTCGAAGCGCTCAAGGAAACGGGGCTCTCAAGCTCACAGACGCCTCATGTGGTGCGTCTGGCGCAGGAAGAGGTTGCCAAGACAGGCAAACTATCAAAGGCCGTGCTGGTGGGGCGTATAGAGCGCTTGAGACAGGCTGTGAAAGATCAACGGGCGGTCCTGAAATTGAAACGCGTTCATCTCGCGATCGGCCCGCAGATTTATGGGGAAGAACTTTTGAAAGATCGGAAGCTTACCAAGATGTTGGAGGAGCGCGGGATTAACTGGAAACTGTTTATGGAGGCGTATCAGAAATGAAGGAACAAACTTGGATCGTAATTCTAGCGGACGGCAGCGAGAGAATTGCCACTGAGTCCTATTTAGTGGCCTCGATTGCAGAGCATGGACTTGCTGGCGTGACTGCTATCAAAAAGTCAGAATGACCACCGCTCCCAAGCTCAAGTGGCGCGAGGTCGCAATCTCGCAGATCGACGTACCACGGGAATACGTCAGGAAACAGCCCAACGACGATGCAGACAAGGCCCTGGCAGCGTCGGTAAAGCTCTCGGGTATCCATCAGCCTCTTGCGGTGATCCCAAGTGCTCAGGGCCGTTTCACGCTGGTCAAGGGCACCCGTAGAATCGCTGCGGCGGAAGAGAACGGGCTCGACAAGGTTCCGGTGATCGTCAATTTCCCGCCACCGGGAACCACGGGCAAAGCGCTCAAGGATTATCGGAACCGGCTCCGGTTCATTCTGGACTCGAAACGGCAAGACCTCACTCCGAGTCAAGAGGTAGCCGTGATCGAGGAAGCGCAGCGCACCTTCAAGCTGAACAACAAAGAGATCGCCGCGTTGCTCGGCTGGGATCCCGCTACGGTGACGAACAAGAAACGGATCAACCATTACGCCAAACCAATCCGGGCCGCGATCGACAATGGGGAGATTTCGTTGCATCACGCTTTCGCCTTGGACGGGCTCAGGCCGGCGGCTCAGGTGAAAGTCTTTTCGGAGATGCGTTCTGAGTTCCTATCGGAGAGCGGTCGGAAGGTGCAAGGCCTGGTGAGGAAACGGTACGCCCCATCGAAGCACCCCGAGATGTGGGATGCGCCCGACAAGAGCGCTGAGAAGATTTCAAAGCGAGTGACGAAAAGGAAGCAGCTCATCCAAGTCCGGTCCACGCCCGTCTCGGCCAAGGAACTGGATTCGCTGAATTCCGACCTCGAGATGTTGCAGACCGAATTCGAGGACAATAAAGCCATGATCGAACACGCCAACGTCCTGCTTCAACGGGTAGGGGTGATCCATCGGGCGGTGTCGAATGACGAGACCCTGCTCGATTATGTCTCAGCCAAGTGGCCGGAGCATGTCCCGGCGTTGGAGAGGTTCAGTGAGTTGGTTTAGGACACCTGTTCAATTCATTTGCCGCGCCGCCGTCTGCGCTCATTACGATTTTCCTGCGCGAGCGTCGCGGTTCGGAAGGTGAAGGTTTCGCGGTCTTTCCCGTTGAGACGCCAATAATTGTAGCATACGAGGCATCGGCCTTTCGTCTTGAGACGGGTTTCTCGGCCACAGACAGGGCAAGGAGTCACGGAGTTAATCGGAGGCCCACCCGCGAGGCGATCGGTCGTGGACGGGCGATCAAAGCCAGTTCTCCGCTTGTAGTCGTTGCAGCGATGGCAAATTCCCTTCCATGTCCGATTCGTGAGAAATCCGCAGTTTGTACAAGCCCTTGGAGGTTTCACGTTGCGAATGGCGTTCAGTCGTGCCGTCTCGCGGAAACGTTCCATCCTGCCGTCTGCCAGCATGTGACATCGCCGACACAACATCGCAATATTGCCTCGCGCGTTGTTCCCTGTGTTTCCGTCTTTGTGGTGTCTGTCAGTTGCGGGAACGCCGCAGTCCTCGCAGTCCGTCAATGGATATAGGCGGGTTGCCCGTGCGCGTTTTGTCTGGGTTAGCGCCGCGTCACCTTTCCAGTTATACCGCCACTCGCTAGTCGTTCGCTTTACCGGATCGCTTGGGATTCCTTTCGGCATGTCTCAATTATGAGGCCATGCACGGCAACGGCAACTCTTATCTCAATTTGCCGGAACGTTCCAAAGATGAGGCGGGGCGAGTAGGCCCATGTCTCGCGATTGCTCGGGGTGTTGATGAATCCAGTTCCGCCCGCAATCGTAACAAGTCGCAGCGAAGAATCGTTCGTCAGAAATCAGCGAGCCGCACCTTCCGCGTTTATGGTGGCATTCGGTCGCGGGTTGTTGCCGGATATTCTCTCCCCGTTCGCGCCTGAGCTTGCAGCAAATGCAATCGCCATTTTCCTCCCGTGCCAGGAATGCGTCACGGACAGCAAAGTAAATCTTTAGCTTGTTCCGCTGCGACCGGCTCACCTTCTTCATAGGTTTCTTGCGCTCTAACCGGCCACGCTTGAAAAGGAACCGCGTGCCTTCCCGCTTCAATTTGCGCAGGAACCCGTCGCGCAGCTTCACCTTGAGCTTCTTCTCGGGGAAAGTGAGCCGCGGTATCACACAGCCAGCCGGTACCGGACTGAGGACGCGGGAGGCCATGCTACGCAGCGAGCAAATCGAACTGTTTCACGAAGTCCTCGGGAGTTCCAAGCCATCCGTGAGTGCCGGAGCACGTCACCACTTCATGCGGTTCAAGAAGTCCGATGAGATGAATCAATCCCTGACCGAATCCTGAGCCTTTGTAGCGCCAGCGCGGACAAGGCCCTTCGGCATTGTCATAAATGCCCTTGAGGTATTCGAACGCCTTCACGCCAGCAACCCCATAAACTCTTTCATGGCCGCTGGTCGCAGCCACGGGTAAATTGATTGCTCCTCGCTCCGAAGGCTCTTGCGAATCGCCAGACGTTCCGCGCCTTTGTAGAGCGGCCCGTTGTGCTTCGTGTTGTGTCGCATGAGGCGGGCGACAAACTCCATCGCGAAGGGGTGATCTAACTTCGTGACCTGCTGAAACCGCAGACCAGTCGCAATCCCTTTGGCAACGAGCAACGCTTTCAATTCAGGGGAGAGCAATCGTGCGTCATAGCTGATCTGCCACGCGCCGGCCTCGCTGTTCTCAGGGGTCTCGTTACCGAGCCGGGATGTGTCCACCCCTTCCGTCCAGTCCCACTCCGATTCGAACCCTGCCAGAACGCGCATCACTTCCAACATCGCGGCCCTTCGATGAAGCGGGCTTTCCCACGGGCCAAGTTCGGCCTTCACCTTCCCGTAAATGTCTGCCTCAGTGTTCGGCGCGAATATTTCATCGGGTGCCTTCTTCGCCCATGCCACGAGTTCATCGAGAAACGCGATCGATGGACGGCCACGATTGAAGACGTGGGACAAGGCCGCTCCGTAAGGTTGACTCATAGATTTGCGCAGGAGTTAACGACCAGCCCAGCGAGAATCAGGAAGATGAAGATGCACGCGCACAGGGCCAGCCGGTTCGGAGTCACTTGCCATCTCCCGGCACCGCCATTTTAGAACCGACCTGTGGCAGCTTGATGGTGCAGACCACGACGACTTCTGCGCCGTCGATTCGATCCAAGGCGGCTTCGACGATCCCGTTTACCTGAGCGAGTGAGGATTTCACCATCTCATCCACGCGGGTTTCGAGTTGCTGAATCACGGGCTCTAAGGCAGCCGCGATCTCCGGTGGGAGATTCTTGAGCCCGAGCAAATCCACTACGGACCCTTCATGCCTGCCACGGCATCGGTGCAGCCATCGGCAATATCGGCGAGCACTTGCAGGGCGAGTTTGGGATTCCCTTTCATGCTCGGGTAAGCCGCGGCGTAAAAGCTGGCTAAGGTGCTTGCCAGTTCGGAGTATTCGCTGGCCTTTGGCGTGGTCGATTTTAGCACGGCCTCGAATTGTGCAGGGGTTGGAGCGGTGCCCATCGAGAGCGCTTTCGTCACGGCAGCGATCGCGTAGATGTCGTTGGCGATATCGGCACGGTCCTTTGCGTTGACGGCGAGGAGGAGCACCCCGCGGCAGACGAGAGCGGAAGCAGGCCGGATGGACGCTTCATGTTTCTGGACGGATGCGCAGCCGGTGAAGGCTACGAGGAGAAGGGCAAGGATTGTTTTCATGGTTTGTCGTGCCGGGGGAAAGCGGTGGTGCCGTCGTTGGATTGCTGGACGCCATCCCAGAAGGCGCAGGAGCTCACACAGAGGACGCAAAGGACACTGAGGAGCAGAAGCTTCACGCAGGTTTAGATGCGACGGTCGCGATGATTTGAGAGACGGGGGTGGCTGCGGTCTGTTCCTTGACTTCCTCGTGCGTCATCACCTTGGGAGACAGGCGGGCCAGAATAAGCTCGTAGCGGGCCTTCACGCGCCCCCAGATGGCCAATCCAAGCGGAATGAGGGTCGGGATGATGGCGACCTGCAAGAAGTCCACGATCTGTTTCATGTTGACCGTCCACGCGCCGCCCCAGAGTTCCACGGTATCGCCCTTCATCAATTTTTGCGCGACATTGGCGGAGAGCATGTGACGTGCGGTGAAGAATCCGATCAGAAGCACCACGAGGTAGCTGGCTAGTCGGCCGAGAATGATTTTGCTCATCGTTTATTCCTCCTGCGGTCTCAATCTTCCTCCCGGCAGCGGGACATGGCAAGCACGAAATTATGTCTCAATTTTATCGGGGAGGGATGGCGGAGCTTCTGCCACGCGAGAAGCGGCGATGGCTTTTATTTCAATGTCGGAGTCGCCGATGACTTCGCGGTAACTTTTCGGGTGAAGCTCGATCTCTGGCTCTTTGCCGAGGGCGCGGATTTGCCCGCACAAAATCAGGTAGCCATCCTTCATGGAAGACCATTCGCCGATCGCGTCGTGCTTGGCTTTGACGTGGATATTTACGATGAGTTCGAGGGCGGCGATCTTGGCTTTGTAAAAGGCGGATTCCCGATCCTGCGTGGTCATCAGAAGCGCGATGGAATCGCTCTGGAGCTTGGCGTTGCTCTCGCGGGATTTACGGCGCTGCTCCATGACGCGTGGGATAACGAGGAACACGGCGGCAAAAACCGTGGCCAGCCCCCCGGCCAAGGCTGAAAGGCCAATCTGGCTGGTTATGGCTTCGCCTATGACGACCCCCGAGAAGGCAGAAAACCCGGTAACGAGCATGGCGAAGGCTTTTGAGGAAAGGCCGCCGATGAAGATAAAGAGGCGTTCAGTAAGCATCTTAGGCGTGATCGGTCTCCCTCTCGTTATCCAGCGTAGCCGGGAGCGCGTCGATCTTGTCGGAGAGAAGCTGGACGTTGGTTTTCACGGTGGTCATGGCGCAACTACACTCCAGTTCTCTGGGGCGGCGATGTGGTCGATGGTGACGGTTTGGGTTGCCCAACCACTAGCCAAGTCAGGAGTTGGCACATCGTTTCCGTCAGATTGGTCAGTCGTGCCACCGCCGGTCCCAAAAATCGTCCAGAAGCTAGAGCCGTGTGCGTCAGCCCAAGCTATACCATCACTTGTTGCATCATCAGGGAATCCGATCTTATTGTAATAGTTCTTGCCGTTACTCACGCCCCTAACCGTGTAAACATCAGTGCCGTTCGCCACCATCCCCGCCACATCATCCGTGCTCGGCCCGTTGTATTGGTAAACGCCAGCAGGGTAAATGCCCTCTGTGGCAAGCTGGTTTACTCGCTTACCCACAGGAATGCCTAACAAAGAGAATCTGGCCGTGGCGTCTGCTACGTCGTCTATCGTGCTCCAACTGGCTTCGTCTGAGGGATCGCCACCTAGAAACGACTGCAAAGCGGGGTGGGTTAGCGTAGGGACGGGATCGAATGACGGATCAACGGAAGTCCATGTAACAACTTGCCACGGGAAGGCTACATCTTCTTCGGTGGAAGAGTAAATACGACCGTTGTCGTTGTCGAAAACATTCCATTTTACTCCGTCCCATGAAACGTGCGTGCCGCCCGCGTCCCCGTAAAATTCTTTAAGTTGTGTGTCCGTTTGAGGCAAAAACCCATTGGCGGCCACTTCCCCGCCGCCGCTAACCACAAACGCATCGCTGATCCTGACTTCCTGGCCCGCTGTTATCCCGGTAAGGGCTTTCTTTTGGTCGTTGGTTACGTCGAGGATGGAGGGAGTTGGCTCGGGAGCGGCCGTTGCCCTTGTGAGGGTTGCCTGCGTCCCTGTGCTGACCAAGGCCGGAGGGAAGATGGCCGCAACTGACCCGCCGGCCAATATCGCGAACGCCGCGATTAAAGGAATGGTTCTACGAAACTGCATCACAGCTCAGAGTAATAAAAGGCGTTCACCGAGATGTTGCCAGCCACGCTGGTTCGCACCTGAAGCTTTTTGTCGGCCGTGGCCAGCTTCCGTTTCCCTCGCGTAATCAGGTTCACGGTGGAATTCGCGGCCATATACACGCTCTCGATGACCGTGCCGGAAGCGGATTCAACGCTGAAATCGACTCGCATCGCGGTATCCACGGAGATGATTAAATCCGTGATGACAAGCTTCTGCCCGCTCGTGGGGGCACTGGTCACGCTCGCCACGGCCGCGCTTTGATCGGCGCTGGTGAATCGTGCCCCGGCAATGCCGCTCGCTGTCGTCCAGCCCGCGCCGTAATCGTAGGCATAAACGAGATTAGCCTGCACGCCCGAGCCGATATCTTTGCTGGCTGCGTTGACCTGATTTTCGTTGCTCGAACTGTATTTCGGCATTGCGCCCGTGTTGTCCGTAGCCCACCCGTTGCCGGGGATGGCCAGGACGAAGGCTGTAATGACTGCGTAAAATGCGAGGCGTATCACGCGGCTGGTGGTGGGTTTTGTTTTCATGGTGGGTTTCTGACTTGGGTTTAATCCGTGGCGAATGAAATACCGCAGAGCGAAAGGTAGGCGTTGCTGCTGCCAGGGGTGTCGATTACTACGTTGCCGTTCGTGCCGATCTTTACCCCTGCTCCGCTGCCCACAGCGTCAGCACGAAAGATTTCGTACGCGCTTGGACGATATCCGGCTGCCAAATTAAAAATGATCGTGCCAGTGGTATTCGTCCCTCCGCTGACAACGCCACGTAGGTAAACCCTGCCACGCTCTTTGCGATATCCTGTGGTCTGATTGCCAGAGCCAGCATCCGTCCAACCATTTGAAAATGTCGGGTTATTCCATGCTTCATTCGTCTGAACAAAGGCCGTGGTAGCGATTTGCGTGGTACTGGTTCCTACGGCGGCAGTAGGCGCGGCCGGGGTGCCGGTCAGGGTGGGCGACGTTGCGAACACTGCCACCCCGGAGCCGGTCTCATCAGTGAGGGCAGAAGCGAGATTGGCGCTGCTGGGCGTTCCCAGCCATGTCGCAATTCCCGTCCCCAAACCGGACACCCCGGTGCCGATCGGAAGGCCCGTGGCGTTAGTGAGAGTGCCCGAGGCTGGCGTTCCAAGGGCTGGCGTAACCAAGGTGGGTGACGTGGCAAATACGAGCGCGCCTGAGCCGGTCTCGTTCGTTATTGCGGCGGCCAGATTCGCGCTCGTAGGCGTGGCCAGAAATGTTCCGATGCCTGTCCCTGGCGTAATGGTGGCCCAGGTGTCGAGGTCTGGATCCCACGCCTGCACATTCGTTCCGATGACAAGGGCAAGGTCGGTTCGCATCTGGGAGAAGGTATGAGCGAGCAGGGTTTGCGCGTTCGCGGACGGCGTAATCCCCGCGTAGATCGTGAGATCGCTATCGAGCGGCTGCCAGCGCGCGTCTCCTAACGAATTGAGGTCCGTGATCCCATATCCACCGATGGTGGTGGGTTTGCTGGTCAGGCTGGCGAATACGCCGTCGAAGGAACTCGTCCCAGCCCCTATATAGGTTCGGATGTTTGCCGCGCTGGTTTTCGTGAGGAGCTGGAGCCCGAAAGAATCCGTGGTCAACGCGGCCAGTGCCGTCAGGTCGGCGTCCAGCGGTTGCGCGTCGGTAATGCCGTATCCGCTCAAGGTAGTCGGTTTACTGGTGAGCGAGGCGAACGTGTGAGTATGGGCAAGGAGCGACCAGCGCGCGTCACCCAAGCTGTTAAGATCGGTGATCCCGTATCCTGCGATGGTGGTTTTGCCGATCGCGGTAACGGCCGCGGTGCCATCGGCAAGAGTCAGGAACGAGCGGCCGTAGCTTGTGGTCGCGAGAGCCGCTATGGCATTGAGATCGGGGTCGAGCGGTTGTTTCCCGGCCAGAGCGGTATCCACCAGCACGCCATTGATTGAGAGCTTGGCGGTCGGGTAGTTTACGGCCTTGCTGCTTGGGCTTGGAAAATTGAGGACGTTGCCATTGCCGTCAATCGTCACGCTGGTTTGTGCCAGTCCCGTCAGCGGGAGGAGCAGAGTAAGAAGAAGAACCAGCTTTTTCATAGCCCAATCGTGCGAACCAGTTGCCCGCCATCCGCAGTTAAGATGATGCCGGAATCGGGATCGCTTGCGGCGCTCCCTTCAGTGAGTTCCCAATGTGATTCTGACCCGTTGATCTTCACCCACCAGAGAGTGCCGAGAGATAATCCGATGGTGGCGATGCCTTCCAGTGACTCCGAGCCGCCCATATAGCTGGTGATGTCCTGTCGGCGGATGACGCTCGATATCTTCACCGTCTCAGCCGCGGTGGCGGCCATGCACAGGCTCACTTCGCCCATGAAACTCGTCACTTTGCTCCCGGCATCGTCGGTAACTTCAATGGCGAGAAAAGCGGCTCGCTCAGCCCGGCCAGTCAGGAAGGTTACGAGTTCCTGAGTATCGAGCGTGATGGTCCCCGAGAACCCGTTCCGGATCAGGTCCAGCGAGACGGGATCCGTGAGGGTGAGCGGACTGCCCCCGGGATTACAGAGGGTGGCCGTGGCGGTGTAACCCGCTTTCCCGCTGGTTCTGTCATACGTGAAAGGGAACCGGCTGTTCCCGGTGGCCGCGAGGAGATAGACCTGGAAAGTAGCGGTATCGTTCTGGGTGAAGAATGGCGTAATCTCCGCCGAGAGCCAGAAACCCTGCACAAACCGTTGCCGCGTTATGTCGCAATAGAGCTTCATCAGTTCGTGCTGAACGTGATCCCGTCCAGTGTAATGTTAGTGCCCGAAGGCGCGGCAGTGTCCAGGCGGCCGATGCCGTTTACGTCGATCGAAACGTTGGCGGTGCTGGTCCCGCAAGGGACGGAGAAGGTGACGGTTCGTGTCGGACGAAACCCGACGGGCAGTGCGTTCAGCCAGATGACTCCGGCATTTAACGTGGATCCACCGGTAACGCTATGGATGGAGCCACTGAGACGAACGATGCCGGACCGCTCGCTCCGATATAAGGTTTCGGCGCCGGTGATGTTACTCCAGCCGCCGGTGAGAAACGAAACGCTGGCCGTCCAGGTGCCTTGGGCGATATCGGCAGGGAGAATGGTGAGCGGTTGAGTGCCGGCGTCTTTTGTGTTTCCGATGCTGGTTATGATTCCGGTGGCACCGCTCGTATCGAGCGCGATCGGTGTGATGCCGTTAAAGACCGCTTCGTTGGCAACGAGGACCAGCGGGGCAAATGCGCCAGTGAAAACGGTGTCGGTGGTAAAGGTGTTGCCGCTGACAATCCAATCTCCGCTGCTGAAGGTGAGCGTGCCGGTGACGTAATTTCCCTGGAAGCGCGACTTGAGTGCGCCTGCGATACTGGCGTTCTGAACTGTGGAAATCGCGGGGTTGTTCGAGAAGTTGATGTCAGTGAGCGCGGTCGAAGCATTGAAATTCCAGACCTTGCCACTGCCGCTAGTGAGGCGGGAATTCGTGACCGAAAGTTGATTGATGATCAGGGCGCTGGCGTCCGATGCGAAAATGTCTTTGCCCTGTTCGGTGTTGAATTTGATGAAGCTGAAAACACCCGAGCTGTTCGAGGGTATATTTTTCCAGCGAACGATCGTGGTCGTGTTCGCCGGCGCGGTTGGGATGGCGGTAGTTCCGTAAACGACGACATCGTTGGTGGTGCCATCGATCACGATCATGTCGGTCGTGGCGACGGTATCGCCGCTGCGCGCGAGATAGCAGTCATTCAATCGGACGACCGCGATGTTGCGCAGCCAAATGTGAGCGGCGGCACAGAAAAAAGTATGAACGCGATTCAGAGTGAGATGGATCGACGAGTTACCGGAATTGTTGTCGTGATCCGTCCGCAACGCGATGTCCTGGCTATAGATGGAGACGTCTTCGATCACGACGTGGCTTACGAAATCGGCATCAATGCCCATTACGCCCGATGGCGGCGTGCCAGCGGCCCGATTAATGGTCAAGTCAGAAACTTTGGCATCACTGTAGGGCGAACCTAGAGAACGGTTGCCGAGGCGAATCGCGCTCGTCACGTTAAGGTCCGGAATGAGAACCGTGCTTTCTTTTCCGGCGCCGCGAAGGTTTCGACTATAGCCCGAAACAAGAATCGGAGAAGCGAGACGATAGTTGCCCGGCGGCAGGTAAATATCCGCGCCGGAAACGCCTGTTAGCGTGGCGATCGCCGCGTTGATCGCGGGCGCGTCATCGGTCACGCCATCGGCTTTCGCGCCGCCGGCGAAACGCGGTGACTTGACGTTGAGCACCTGACCGCCGCCATCAGTGATTGAGCCGCTGACTTGACCCGTGGTGTTCGCCGTGGGCGCCGTGCCGGTATCGCCCGCGGCCCCTTTATCGCTGTAGGTCGTGGCCGAGACATTGGTGATCTGGCCGAGCGTGGATGGGACCAGGCCATGAACGGTGCGGTAAATGTCATACGAAGCCGCGCCCGTGACAGCCGTCCACGAAAGATTGTTGTAGTTCGAGTTATCGAGCGTGGCGTTCCCGGTCGTGGTCGAGCCGGTCGGGCCTGCGGGAGTGGAACTGCCATCGGAGAGTTTCGCGACGATAACGTAGGTCCATGTGGTCGCCCCGGCCGTGCCGGTGTGGGTCACGATGGGAGCGCCCGGAGTAGTCAGTACCGTGGCGACAACCGAATTGCTGTCGATTGAGTAAAAGCTCTGTGCGGCGGTGAACGTCTGCGGAGCCGTGAGGAGCGCGACCGGATCCGTGATGCCGAAGCCCGAGAGCGTTGTCGGTTTACTGCCGAGATTCGCGAAGGTGTTATCCGTGATTCCGTAACCAGATACGGTGGTCGGAGTCGTGGTCAGCTTGGAGAATGGAATAGACGTGATCCACGATGGGTTCGCGTAGCTGCCGGTCAGTTGCGGGTAACGCGCGTCACCGAGCCCGTTAAAGGCAGAGGTATGAACTACGGCGCTGTCCAGGGCCCGCAATCCAAGGTCTGTGGTCAGATTGGTTATCGCGGCTTCGGGGAAAGATGCGCTGGGGACCACGGGAGCGCTCGAGAAGGTTTTTACCCCCGCGACGGTCTCCGCGCCGGTCTTGTGGACAGTGGCCGTATCCACGGCTTTGGCGTCCAGAGCGGCTTGCAGGCTCGTGACGTTCGCGATGGTAAGCGAGGGGGAATTGATGAGACCGTAAGCGGTCAGAGCGGTCAGGAGGTTCCCGGTCTGGCGGATTACGGGCGTGGCACCGAGAAGGCCGAGTTTGTCTCCGGTCGCGCCGATCTTCGTCCCACTGGTACTGCCAAGGATAATGGTTTTCACCCCGCTGGCATCCGAGATGGTGAACCCGCCGAGAGTGAGGGTGACGCCTTTTGCGTCAATGACGGTTCCTCCGGTCTCTCCGGTCAGGACGTGCGTCTTGGTATCGAGAACGAGCTTTTCGGTAGCTCCGAAGGCGGGAACGCTCGCGAGAAACAATGCGAGGAGGAATCTTTTCATCAGGCCATGCGCTCCCAATGTTTGTTGTTGCTCCCAGAGTTGTAATCGAGGGGGGTGACCTGTCCGGGATCGGTGGTATCGGCCACGCCGGCTACGAGAACGAAGGAGTTGTTTACCCCGTTCAGGTAGAAGTCATATCGCGAGCCGAGTGCGAGACTCACTGTGACCACGGATTCGAGCTTATTCGCCCCGCCAGTAAGCCCGGTAAGCGCGGTCGTCCACGTGAAGGCTCGGCTCCCGAAGAGAGCGCTGAGGGTCGTCTGGATGCCCAGAACGGAGGCTGCCGCGAGCGTGTCGAGGTTGATGACGTTCCGGCTCATCTCGACCGGCATTTGCAGGATGGTCCGGGAACTTTCCCCCGGGAACTGGACTTGGACTTCGAGGGTGAAGGTCTTGACCTTTTCGGTATCGCTGGCGAAGACCCGCCATATCTCAATCGTGTTCAGGGCGAGCGTGCCTTTGACACCCGTGGGAACGACCAGATCGGATACGTCCACCGTGATATCCGCGATGGCGCCGGTCTCGACGGTCTGGATGATCCATTCGCCATTCCCGATCTGCTCCACTTCGTAAGCGTTGCCCACCATGCTTTGCAGTTGCGATTGCCCCGCGTTGAAAGGGATGGCCACGATGGTTATGCCGTCAATCGTGAGATCGAACGTCCCCGAGTAAGGCAGGGGAGAAAGCTTGATCCGTTGCACGTCGGGCAGTTCGCTCGTGCCTTCCTGGATGTGATCCACTGTTGCTCCCGCCGCCGGGAGAACATCGGCCAACACATTGTAAACGTAGGCGTTCTGGATCAACTGGATGAGGACGATCTCCTGCACGTCGGGGTTGCCGATCTGGACACGGGAAATCGTCGCTACGGATAGGGGCGCTATCCGGGCCGTGTTCGCGCTGAATCGCGCTGTCTGGACTCCGGGAGTGTTGAATGTGACCTGATAAATCCCCGCGTTCGGTTTCCCCACCGTGACGCCCCCGGCCGCGATGACCGCGGGCAAAAGGTTCAATGCCGTCTCCATCGCCGCGGCGCTGAGATCGAACGCCAGCGAGGCTGTGGCGTTGCTTCCAGTGGTCTCCGTGACGGAGAATGTTCCAGCGGTCGGGGTTTGATCGGGAATGCCGATACCTACGCGCACCGTGGCCGTCGAAATATCTACCTCGTCAAAATCGCGAGCGCCTGATTGCGAAGGATCGAACACCCGAATCGTGATCGGTTCCCCATCGTTCCGAATTAGCCGGGGCAGTTTGGCGGTGCTCCGCATAATCTGGCCTCCCGCGAGCGAGAGCAGGCCGGCCCGATCCGAGGCGAAGCGATTGATGAGGAGTTCCATGCGGCTTTCGCAATTATGTCGCCTGTCTCAATTTTGACAACGCTTTTCTCAAACTTGAGAAAGTTATAGAATGATTCCTTTGCCCGCGAGGGCCTGAACAAGCCCCGAGAAATCGAACACGAACCCATCATCGTTCACGATGACCGAGACGAGATGAGAATGTGACGAGGTGACTTTGTTCAACCCTTGCACGTCTTGGACGAGATAGTTCAGGCGGCGCCATTCTGAGCGGATGTCTGGCGGAGGCGTGCCAAGGATTTCAGTGTTCATATTACGATTGTGCGGTGGGTCTTGATCCAGATATTCCCCATCCATCTCTCGAGAGTGTCGTCGGCAGCGATAACAGTCTGGCCGTTTTGCACGTTACCGAACCCCGCAGTGACGTAGGCAACGTTGTTAATGATGTACAAAACTCTCGGCAATATGGCTAGACCGATGCCGCCCGGGTTCGTCGTGTCAATGAACGTTCGCTCAACTCTGGCGCAACGCGTTAGAACGTAAGACTGAAGCTGAACCGCGCCGTTGTTCACGGTAAACAGGAATTGGGCAGGATAATTGAATACCTCGAATTCTGGCGGGACGGACGGCACATTGGCCCACACCCTGTCCCATTCCACCAGATCGGCACCGCCCAAATCTTGTCTTTCAGTTTCTTCTACCAAACCCGCATTTGAATCCTCTGGGCAGACAGATCCCAATGGCAATGCCCCAACGTTGTGAAATCCTCGATATCGCTGCCGGTAGATATAATAGCCCGGTGAGGATTTGAACGGAGATTCTTTCCGTATCGGCCCAATCGGCCAAGCTCCAGAGTGATCTCCGTCATAGAGGACTTGGGTGATATTTGCCGGGATCCCACCTCCACCGGGGGCAACAATGGTAATGGAGAACGCTTGAGTGGCAGAGCCAGCCGTGTTTGTAGCCGTAATTTGCCCGTCAAAAGTGCCAGCGGAAGCAGGCGTGCCGGAAATGTAACCAGCGGACGAGAGGGTCAGGCCCGTAGGTAAAACGCCTGCGGTAAGGCCAAAGGTCGGCACCGGATAACCGGCGGCAGTATAGAGGAAGCCGTAAGCTGAACCAGTGGAACCGGCACCGGGCGGGTTGCCATTAGTAAAGACAGGAGCGTTAAAGGAGCTTCCGCCACCGACGTCTATGGAGAAACTTTGGCTGGCAGAGCCAGCAGTATTCGTGGCCGTAATTTGTCCGACAAAGGTACCCGCAACGGTAGGCGTGCCGGAAATACGACCGGCAGAAGTGAGGGACAAACCCGGGGGCAGGGCTCCTGCGGTAACGCCAAAGGTCGGCGCCGGATAACCGGCGGCGCTATAAAGAAAATCGTACGACGAATTAAGAAACGCCGCTGGCGGGCTATTAGTAAAAATAGGTGGGCTGGAACCAGTAGCGCCGGTGAGCTGAATAAAGGCGACCACATCCCCATTAAGCGTGACTTCTAAAAAAGCAGGTGCGTTAGCAGAAAGAAGGTAATCAGAGAAATTCGAGTCCGTGAACGGCAACGATATATTCCAGCCGTAGGGATAAAGGATAGTCGAATCATCAACAGTAAGAAGATGGATGCCAGTGTTCCACCAGTTCGCACCGTTAAAGAGATCACCGAATTCGACGACCAAGCCGGCCGCGATAGAGCCAGTAACGAACACCTGCCTGATCGCAGATGCATAGCGGGCCTGCAAGTCCCCCCAGGTATAAGGGCCGTCGTTACTCTTGTAGTATCCGACAATGGCTTGAATGGCATTGTGAAAATCGAACGCGTCGGCATTGGCAGGGATGGCGCCGGAAATTCCTTCGAGCGATGTGCCGCCGCCGCGGCCTCCAGATCCTGCGCCAGAGAATCCCAGATAAAGAGAATGACCCCCAAAAGCGGAGTAACTGGGAATGGACGGGAAGTCGATACGCTGTTTCTCGACCTGTGTACTGCTGCCCGCCTGGACGCGAGTCACCACGGGAGTGGTAGTAGATGGGATCTCGCCGGAGGCGGCGGCAGTGGCGTAAGCGTGATTATTGCCCGCACAACGAATTCGTGCGGAGACGATGGACCCGGCAAATCGATGGATCTGCATCGGGTTGGTATCATCGACGAAAAAGACGTTAATATTCCACGTATCTCCCGCCACGATCGCGGGGAGCGTGGGAGGTCCGGGGTTGGTTAGACTGGTAACGAACCGGCCATGCTGCCAGAGAGCGAAGAGATCGACATTTACGGTAGCCATATCGATTTAGTTCGGGCTAACTCCAGCCGGTACGGTCGGGGGATCGTGGGTAACGTCGCCGGTATCGGAAGCGGAGGGCGGGGTTACTTCCTGGGCGGCGTCGGCATGGTCCGACGAGCGATAAATCGCCTGCCAATACCGCTGGTAGTAATCGTCTACCAGCCATGATTTGTGTAGAGGGTTGGTTTCGTAGGCTTTCTGAGCCGCAATCCAGAGAAGGGAGGCTGGCAACGCAACCTTCATGTCAATGCGATCAAGTTTCCATTGGGCGACCTCGGCCTGCTCGTCTGCGGTGAGGTAACGTGCCCACGAATGCGTTCCCGTGCCAGCGTCAGTGATGTTCACCGTGGAACCACCAAGGGTAGCGGACACTTTGAAATCGTCGGCGGTGAGGCCCGAGGCGATGACGTAGTAGGTGGTAACGAGAGAGAGGCCGGCGGGCAAGGTCGTAGTGGTGGTGAAACGTACGGGCGTGCCGGAGACCAGACCGTGGCCCGCAGTGGTGAGAAGATCGGTCGCGGCAACAGCGCTGAAGGTGGGCGGAACGTTCACGCTATCGCTGCCGATGATACCTTCGGGACTGATAGCATCTCCTGGCGGCCGCGCGTGCTCAAAGAAATGGGGGATCGGCGGATGGTTCACGCCTTCTATCGCGGCGTATTGCCGGAAACTTTTGGCGGTGGTTAGGTTTAGAACGGCCATTCTATTGTCCTTTGAAGCTGATGTTTTTCGCGATTTCCTTGAGCCGTTCGGAGGTATCGAGAGCGCTGCGGAAGGTGGCGATTTTCTCGCTGTCTTTCAGGCTAGGAATGGTCGCCTTGAGTTGTTCGGCGACGGATTGATGCTGGATGGCTTCACCGTAGTTCCCCTTGAGCATCGACTTCCGCGCAAGTCCTTCTTCCTTGAGGGCATGTTCTGCCACGTCGCCAGCATATTGCTTCGTATTGTCGAAGGAAGCAGAGGTCCGTTTGTGCAGCCCGTCCTTGGCAATTTCTGCCAGACTGAGCTGCAGCTTGTCCTTGAAGCTGGCCGCGTCTTTACCTACTTCTTCGTCATGCTTGCGCTTGGCGATTTCCGCGTCCACTTCCTTGGGAATATCGGCGAGCCGCTGCTTGTGGTACGCCTCCGCTGCGTCTCTCTGGCCTTTCAGGATCGCATCCCGCGCCTTTAACCATCCTTGATCTCCCGGGGCCGCTGCTTTGTCCGCCATTTCCTTCGGTGACGGCGCATGCGGGTTCACTCTAAAGTTGGACATGTCCGAGTCCTGAACGAGCCGACCGGCGGTCTGAGAAGCAATGTGCCAGAACGAGCTTTCGTGCTCGTCCATCTTCTTCCGAAGTTCTTCGGCCTGAGTCTTGAGCTTTTCGAGCTGATCGGTCTTTTCTTTGGTCAGGTCTTTACGCAGGAATTCGTCCTGCTGCTTGTTCAGTTCCGTCCATTCCTTGCTGGACTCATGGAGCTTAAAGGCAAGCGTGCCGGCCACGATGAGCGCGGTGAGTGGGCCTAGGGGGAGTCTCGTGGCGTGGGCGACCGCTTCCATGCCGGTCGCCATGAGGGTGAGGGAGTCGGCGCCGGAGGCCGCCGTGCGAGCAAAGAGCCCGATCTGGTGGGAGACGCGGGCGTTGCTTTTAAGCAACGTTCCGTGTGCGAGGTCGGCCCGGTTGAACCCTTGAACCATCGCGTCCGTGCTGCGGTTGGCCGACTGCATCGCGCTGTTCATCTCGGCGCGAATCTGGCTCGCGTCCGCATTTACCAGCCATGTAATGCTATCCGCCATGTCTCAAGAAAATCGGCTTTTTACCCGGTCGGCCATCGGGCTGAATTGCGGGGTGGCTGGATTCTCGTCAGCCTGAATCCATTTTAGGTATTGGAACAACCGGATGAGCGGTTTATCCATGATGGTCTCATCGTCCCACCCGTAGGTTTTCGCGATCTTGTGGACGACGCCCGCGGTGTAACAGGCTGCAATCAGTTTCCCGTCTCCCACCATAGGAGGCGGATCGCGAAAGGTGCGCTGCAAATAGCGATCGATGGCGCGGTAGAAGTTTTCCCACTTCGGATGCAACACGAGTTCGGCCAGGTATCGGGTCCGATTCGTTTCCTCGGGAGGCAAAGTGTCGTATTGCGGGCTCACTACCCAAAGGAATTGCCCGATGTCCTCCATCTGGCGCACCCCGCCATAGATGAACGGGCTCTGGAGATGCGAGAGGATCGTGAGATGGCGAAGGGTGAACTGGAGGACCGTTACCCCGTTGATCTGGTCCGTGATCGGGAGGAACGCCCGTTCCCTGAACGATTCGTCAACTTCGTTCCCCCTGGCAATCTGCCATCGGTAAAGTCTGGCTCGGTCGGTTTTCATTTTGTTCCGAGGTCCGATGCCGGACTGGCAAGATGGTTAGTTGATCTTCTCGGAGATCTTGATCGGAACCTTCACGCTGTCGTTCTGCCGATATTCCACGCCTACTTCGGTGACGATGAAAGAGATCACCGTGCTGCCGTCCGTATCGTAAAATGAGCCCGTCTGTCCGGCAGTCAGGCGGTCAGTGGCCGTCTTGAGCTGCACGGTCATGCTGCCATCGCCCCATTCCGGCACGTAAGCGGCCTTGAGCGGTTTGCCAACTTCATTTGTGGAACGGATGGCTCGGGTGCCTTTCCGGTAACTAATGTCCTCGGCGATGAGCGTCCCTGCGCCTGAGAAGGTGACTTGCTGGGAACCGTGCCGTTGGGTATCACCCGAGGGGGCATCAATGATCGTTGCGGGCTGGGCCATGAATCAAGAATTACGGTGCTGTCTCAATGTTGGCAAGCCTTTTTCTCAAGGATGAGAACTTTCTCAGGATTGATTGGGTTTCATCCGGTTCCATCGAAGCTCCCTTTCTCAAGTTATCCACGGCCCAAAGAGGCTGGAGATTGGTGAAATGAAAACAGGCTTGCTGTTGCTCTGGCTCGGTTAGATCAAAACTGGAGCAGGGCACTTTATGATCTATGTGCCAGCCTCTCACGCTGTGATTCGACCACGACATGCCGGGAGCAAATTGACGTTCAATCCAAACTCGAACCTCGGCGATAGAACACCCTAGGAGTTGTTCGCTTTTTCTCGCCTTGCTGGTGCCTTGGTTGGTGATGGCGTGCCTTATCCGATGACGCAAAACTTGTCTCAACCGGAAATTAATATCGGTCCGCCTACGTATTTTATGTCGCTCTTTTTGCCTCTCCCGCTTTTCCTTTAACTGCTTCCGTATTTTTTCAAGGCGTGCTTGAATATCCGCTTCTCTGGCTGGCGTGAGCCACATTAAAACCGTTTTCATTGCTGTGGCCAAGCGTCGTCCCGCACAAAAATCTCGACGTCCAGATGAATCTCGCTGTGATCGAGTAACCCGTCCGTGCTCGAATTCAATCCCGCTGGTCGGAAATGATGGATGCTGTGATACGGCGCGTAGAGGTTCCGGTTCTTCGTCGCCAGCACATAGATCGCGCCCACGAGAGCGTTGTGCTTGTCGCCGTTCTTCCCGCGCATGGTAGAGGCCCGTGTAATGAGCGTCCCACTCCATGACGACCAATATTTGTTTCCCGCCAACGGGTATTCTCCGCCGGAGGCGCGAAGGTTCTGGAGTTGAATTTTGAAATATGGGCTCAGGGCGGAATCGTCCGTTCCCTCATCGAACGCCGAGACGCTGAAAACTTTGTGCCCGGCTGTTTCGAGCAGGTTTTTCCACACCGTGAGGACGTGGGGCATCGGATTCGAGATTTCTTCGAGAGTTGTCATGTCGCAATTAGCCCCCTGTAACGTGAGGCGGTTTCTTTCACCTTGGCTATGTAGGTTTCAGAAATGCCACGGTATAGATATTTGAGCCGGTTCTTGATCGATACTTGAAGGATTCGGTTCCCGTCGATCGTGCCAAGAAGCACAGGATTCGTATTTTTCAACTCGACTATCGCGCCACCGACGCTACGGATGGATTTCGAAAACCCGTTGATGTGGGTCTGACCTCTAAAGGCAGGGGCGTTACGAACCCAATCGGGAGCGTTGATTTGCAGGCCCATTGATTGAGCCATTTGAACCCATGATTGAGCGGCGCGACCCATGACATGCCGCACGGGAACCTGTTTATCTTTCAACTGCGCAAGCATCGCTTGGTATCTCCCCCACCGAGGCTGCCCGTAATGGAAAAATTCAGTCATTGGATGAAATGTTTTTCCAGACGAGGCAAACACCCTCTTGGAGTTCGGCCCTTGCGCAATGCCTTCGTACCCTGCTCCCGGTTCATCCGCGAACCAGGCAAGCCCTTTCTTCGAAATGTAGATAATGGCGGGGCCGCTCCCTTTGCCTCCGAAACGCAGGGTCCTATTCTTGAATTCCACGCTCCGCGTGATCTTCCAATGATCCCCCATCGTTAAGCGCACACAGCCTTCCAACACTTTTCCTATCTCGAAAATCATCGCATCCCAAATCGTCACTCCGTTGTTCGTGGCCGCGATAGATCGACAGAACCCATTGATTTGCGAGGTATCGACAATGCAAGGCATAATCATTGCACCGCGCCAAGGAAAAGATGAACCACGGCGGAATTAACGTGTGAATCCTTTGTTAAAAACACCAGCGCTTCCCCGCCATTGACCGAGAGTTCGCTTACCCGGTCTTTCAAATCCCCGAGCGCTTCGAAGTCGCTGGTCAACATCGTAACCTGAGTGGACGCGTCGAGGGTGTAATTCTGGAGCTGTTGCGCCCGCTTCACTGAATACGTCTGCGACACACAAGGCTTGGTGATCCCGTTGTGCTCGATCGTGGCGGGCATTACCGCCAGCAATTCGCGAAACGCCTGCTCGCTGTCGTCGATCAGGGCCATTGACAGGCCCTCTCTACTTCTCGCCCGGTTTCTTTTTCGGCGTGGGCGTTACCTTGGGGAAATCGGGATGATCCGGCGCCCCCGGCTCGCCTGATCGCGGGAGATGAACGCCTTCGCCAGACTCAGCGAGTTTTTTCTCGTACTCCGCGTGGCTGTCTTTCGATTCCTGTTCGGCCTTGGTCATGTCGCAATTACCCGGCTTTCTTGGCCGGCGCTTTCTTGACCTTCACAGAAGTTTTCTCGGGGCCGGGGCGACTCTTGCGCACCTTCTCGGCCGCGGGTTCTTTCTTGGCGGTCTGCTTCTCGACGCGCGTGATCGTGCTGGCAGTGGGCTCGTCGCCTTCGCGAGCGTTCCGGTATGCCTGAATCTCGGCGTTGGTCCACGGCTTTTTCGGCTCGTCGGTTTCGCGCTTGGCCTTGTCGGCGGCGGTCGTGCCGTCCTCAGCGAAGAAGTCGTCAGCGTTTTTGTATTTCGCCAATTCCTCGCTGGAGACTTCGCCGCCTTTTGGGGCTACAAGCTGCGCGGCGGCTTCATGTCCGTCCTCGACGAGCTCGTTCTTATGCGTGCGCCAGACTTTTTGTTTTGCGATGTGTGTAGCCATGATTTTTACTCCGCGCTGACCTTTACCCACGTCGGATTCGGCGGGGTGCCTGTCTGTTGATAAAGCAATCCGGTGTCGATCGCCACGCAGAGCGTGCCCTTGGGTAAAATCCGCCCATCCGCTTCGACGCCGCCAGTGGTGGTAGTGACCGCGATTGTCGGCGACGTTCCGGTGAGCGAACTGGTAACGGTCATTTGCGGCACGTTTTTGCGGGCGTTATTGGTCCCGCTAAATGTGACGGTAAAGGTTCCTATTCCTGCCGTAGCTGTCCCGACCGCCGTTACAACACCGCTGGTTCCGATGCGTCCTAACGCCTCGAGGGCGGTATCGATATTGGAGACTAACGTCGTGTTGTTGCTACTCCAGGTGATCGCAGCCGTAGTGTTGCCTTGGTAGGTCAACGTGAATGTGCCAGCAGTGGGGGTGCCGCCGATCGTGATTGTCTGAATCTCGTTCGTGCCGTTAACCGGAGCGGTGGCGCTCTTGACCATCTTTTGATCGAACGCCGGTAAATCTTCGCCCGCTTGCCCGAAGGCAGAACAAGCTAGAACCGTGACGCAGAGAAGTGAAAGGATTGTTTTCATGGGTGAGCGGGAATGACGATTACGTCTCAAGTTACCGCGACATTGCGCCCCAACTGCCCTTCGTGTCAATTTCTTTTTCGCAACTCTGAGAATTATTTCAGGATTGAGAAAAAGGCTCAGTTGTTCGACGCAAGCGGACCCCATCTCCGACGGTACTCTTCCAGTTCTTTATTGTCCCGCTCCAACTTCGCTTGGTATTCCATCGAACTGATAAACGCGTGTTCGTTTTGCCCCATCACCTGAAGATTCTCCGGACGATTGTCATCCTTAACTCCGTTGACGTGATGAACGTGCTCATCGGATTTTAAGTAGCGGCCAACCGTAGCTTCCGCGACGAGGCGGTGTTCGTATTGCCATCCCTTCATCGCGGTGTTTGGATGGTCGGGCTCCCACACCATGACGTAGCCGTTTTGATCCAGTTTTACTGGAGCTCCATTATGGTTCCGATCCAGCGGCCGTAGAATTCTCCTTCTGCCTTGGCATTTCATCGAACACGTTTTCATCCATCGCGAGTGACTTGGGCTGACCGTTCTTTCTTTGCCGCAAACAACGCACTTCACTACCACGGAGTTTTTCCGCTGCTTTTCAGTATGACAACTCCTGGAACAAAACACTTCGGATGGGCTACTGATTTGCGTCTGATTCCGATATGTCGGCTTTCCGCATTGCGCGCATGGGACTTCTTTTCCTCTACGCGGTTTCACGGGTTGCTTCCATGTTCCAGCGTCTAGTCGCTGCCTGCATCGAACTGATGCAGCGCAACTCATAGAACACGACCATGACTTACATCGTTTTGCCTGCGAGAGCTTTTTCGCGCACGGCTTACCGCAGTTATCGCATGGGCGCTCAGCCCATGCAGAAGACAAGACAGGCTCTGGATTCATCACCCAGAGCCTGTCGCAATCTTACGTGATTGTCAAGAACTTTACAGCCCTGTTACCTGACAAAATCCCGGGGGATTATACACGGCAAGGGCAAGGCGCTCTTCCGCGCGTACAGTCACCCGATTTTTGATGAAGTCGTCCTGGTCGGAGTTCGTCATCTCGATCGTCATGCCCATGCGCTGGAAATACTGCGAAGCGATGCGGAACGCACCCACGAGCGCGGTGCCGGCCGCGATGGCCGGGGTGATCGCGCAGGGTTTGCCCCAGATCGTATCGAACCGCACAACCGGACCATTGCCGTAAGCGCCCGTGAATGGGCCGCCGCCGTAGTACTGGTTGTTTGAGTCTTTCGCGAGCCGGAGGTTTTCCCAATCCAGGGGATTGAGCACGATGCCGTCCGGTTCCCATCCGCCTTCCGCGAGGCCGGAGCCGAAACGGACGTTTGTGATGGCCTTGAACAGCGCGTCGGCGCGGGTGTCGGCGCCTTTCGCCTGGGTCTGGATCCCGCTGGTTTGCAGGATGCCGGTGATATGGCCGGCGCCGGTGCCGTTCAGGAGTTCGTCCTCTTCCTTGCGCTCCACCTTGTAGGGCAGACGCATGTTGATGAAGCTGGCGACGGCGGCGTAATCCGCGATCAATTCGTCCGGCATCTTGACGTAAGCCGCGATTTTCTTTACGGGCGCGTCAACCTCTTGAAACTCGAAGAGGGCTTCGGGTTTCGCAGCCGCTTCCGCAACCATATCGGCTTCGTTCGCGAAGCTAACCTCGCGGATGTAGCGGATCGTAGTGGCGTTCGTGGTGCCAGGGAGGATCAGATCCTTCACCATCAACGGGCGAAGGCCGAGCGAGATGACGCCCGGGACTTTCTCGATGCTGGTAAGGCCGGTGCTCGTGGGAGTTGCAGCCGCGTTCAAGAAGTTGCCCATCACGGCGTCTTTCACGTCGAAACTGGCGTTGGTTTTCTCGGGGATTTTGCCCCGGGATTTGAAGGTGTCGCGTAGGCTCTTGTAAACCTCGCTGGAAATGAACGCTTCACCCGGGCTGCCCTTGGCAACTCCGCGGAGCGCATCCGTGACTTCGACCCGGCCTTCCTCGCCCGCGCCGATGACCTCGAACGGTTTCCCGTCCTCGGGTTTGGCCTTGGCGATGAACATGGCGAACTCGGCCGCCGTTTTGTTGTCGCGCTTGAAGTCGCCGGCTTCCTTGCCGAAGTCGCGCTTCTCGCGGTTGCGCACGGAGAGAACGATGTCGTCGATCTCCGCGTCACGTTTCAATTTCGCTTCGTAAAGCTTGTTGGCCTGCTCGGTGACTTTGGCCTCGATCTGTTCGGGGGTGAGAGACTCGCCTCCGCCAGAACCGCCGCCATCGTCGCCCTTCTTAAAAATAAGGTTTCGAACTTTCATTGTGGTTTTTTTGGTTGCTGCGTTTTGGTGGTCTTCGGATTCTCCCGCCCCGTCGATGGCGTCTTCCAAGTCTTGCAAGGTCACTTTCTCGCCGTCGGCGTCCCCGCCGTTGGCCGCTTGTTCAAGGCGTTTTTTGTTGTGCTCTTGGCGCAGTCTGGAAAGGAATTTTGCCGAGTTACGGAACCGGCTCAGATCAAAGTTTTTCGCGGAATCGTCCGCGTGTTTATCGATGGAATCGACGAAACCGTTCTCGAGCGCTTCCTCGGCGGTCATCCAGGTCTCTTCGTCCATCAGGTCCGAGATTTCCTGGTCGCTCAAGTGACTCTTCTGTCGGTAGGCCGCGATGATGCCAGCCTTCATTTTGTCCATCACCTCGGCGTTCTTGCGGAGGTCTTCCGAGTCGCCCATTGTGATCGTCCACGGATTGTGGATCATGTAGAACCCGTTTTCCGCGATCGAGCAGGGCTTGCCGGCCGCGGCGATTACCGTGGCCATGCTGGCGGCGATTGCTCCCACCGAGGTCCGCACCGGCCCCTTGTGGTCCTTCAGGATGTTGAAGATTTCGTTTCCTTCGGTGATGTCGCCGCCGTCGGAATTGATGTGGACGTGGATGGGCTCTTTTTCTCCGAGCCGCTTGATGTCGTTTCGGAACGCTTTCGCGGAGACCCCAAAAGCTCCGATCTCATCGTCAATGGCAATTTCGGTTTCGCCATTCGCGCTGTTCTTGATCTCATACCAACTTTTTCGGGGTTTCGGCATCGTGGTTGATGCCGTTTTCTACTACTCTTGTCTCAATTGCAAGAAGTATTTCTCACGGATGAGAAGTTTCTCAGGATTGCGAACTCGCTGGCTTTCGGTCTTCTATCATCAGAATGCGAAACGGCACGACAGGTAGAATGCGCTTCGGTTCCTGGTTGGCGAGTTTTGGCGTGCGGCATCGCATCGACATGAACATGACTTGGATTTTCTCCCACTCGGAGCGCGTGAAGTCGCCTTCAACCTCAATCCTGCCGCTTAATATCGATTGGCGCGGGTCTCCGCTGGTCAGCTTCCAAACTCGGATCCTAGCCATGTCGAATCCGATCCCGGCTTTTTGTTTGCCGTCGCAACTCCCGCATTTTTCGATCTGCGGTGTAGGTGAGCTTCAATGATCGAGTGACCTTATCGCACCGAGCGCAAATCCAGAGAAGTTGCCGCTGATCGTCGGCGCGACGAAATACCTCTTCTTTATGCCCACGAAACCAACAAATGAATCGCCGAAACCGCTTCACTTCTTGGCGGGTGCCGGCGTTGTTTCCGGCACTGTAGCGGCAGGATGACTTCCATCTGGCTGTGTCAAAGTAATCGGGCGGCGCACTCCTTTGTCTTTTTCCCATGCCGCTTTTCCTTGCGCACTCAACTTCGGAAGACCTGCTTTGGTTCTGAAATATTCTTCGTCTGCGGACTGCGGCGTGAGCGCGCCGGCCCTGACCGCAACGCCGTAAGCATCGGTTTCTCTTTTGAGTTGTTCGGCCATAGGAGACCCAGCGCCAGATGTGGTTTTCATTGGCTGCCCGTTCTCGTCCAACATTGGCTGCCCGTTCTCATCAAGCATTATGTCTTCAGAAGTGGACTTGCCCGCTTCTGATTTTGCTGTCGTGACTCGTTCAAGCCCTAAGTCCTTCAGCAGCTTCGCCTCTTTTGCTATCCGTTTGAACACGACGCGCGGGTTTTCCTGCGTTGTTTCGCGGATGATGTCGCCGATCGAGGTGGTGAGGTTGTTCAGCTTCATCTCGTTCGCCTTCATGTCGTCCACGGGCTGGACGAATTTCCAGCGGCGACCTGTGAAATCGGGTTTGTTGAATTTCTCGAACTTGGAGAGAGGCAGAGCAACTTTCTGAGCGAGCATGGCGCGATAAAGTTCTTCGTCGAACCCTGGGCGCTTCCATTTCTCGATGAAGAATTCCTGCACGGCCATGTATTGCTCGCGCTCCTCGAGCTGGCCCATTCGTGAACTGACGAAATTTGCCTTGCTGAGATCGCCCGTGGTGGTGGCGTAGCTGGTTCCGAATACGGCGCCGGCACTCAACATCATGGCGTTACGGAATGGCTCGAATTCGGCGTCGGGATAGCGCATATCGGCCACTACAGGCTCGACGCCGTAGGGCAATTCCAGGGCAGACCCCTGCGGTAAATCCAGACTGATCGATCCGTCGTCGTGGACGGTACTTCCGCCTGCCAGCCCGCCGGCCTCCACGAACCCGTCAGGGTAAGTCTTCTTGAAGTAAACCCCCCGACTGGCGCCGATCGCCGCATTAACGAGGGCCGCTTCCTCGAATTTTCCCATCCGAAACAAGGTAATGACGGCCGCGAAGATCCACGGCCACCCGCGAACCTGTTCTTCGTCCTCGGTCTGCAAATAGAAGTGAATCACCTCCTCGGCCGGTACGCGCACGTAAAGATCGTTGTCGAAAGTGTAATTATACAGCCTGTCGTTAGGCCGGGAGCGCCAGAACCAGTAGGCAACGGGAAATTTGAAGGTGCCGTCCAATTCCACGCCCATCCGAATCACGTTCCCGTTCGGTTCGAGCCGGTTCAAGTTGTGATCGAGATAATCGGGGTTGATCGGTTGCCAGGAGAAGTTGAACCCGTTCGCGGGATAGCCTCGGATCTTTCGGAGGATACATTCCCCGTCGAAGATGAGCCTGGAGAGGAGCAGCCGGTCTAAATCGCGTCTGGAAAGTTTCTGGCGAGTGGTCAGGTTCTTCGCCATGCCCATCTCGGAATAGAAATTATTGACGATTCCGTTCGTGGTTTCGTCCTCGACGCCATTAGTGGCGTCTCCGTAGCGCGTCCCGGTTTCGATGAGGGATTCGAAATGAAACCCCATCGCTCCAAAAGTGTTGTTGAGCATGTTACGCTTGAAAGCGATTGCCCACGGGTTGTAGCGCTCGACCTGTCGGGAGCGGTTGCGGACGAGAAGGAGATCGAATTGTTGCCACGAATTGAGGGCGCGCCAATCCCCGAGGAAATCGGAGCTGTTATCGTCCATCCCGCTGGCGCCGTAAGTGGCGATCGAGGGTGACATTGACCCGCCGGTGAGCGTGTTGCCTCTCCTTACGGTGCGAACAAGCTGGTTGGCCTGGTGCCGGGTTTCGTGGCCGTTGTCCCGCCAACGGGAAAGGATGCGTTGAGTGGTGTTCATCGAAAGCGGTTGCGGATAATGCGGAACCCGCCACCCCGGGAAAGTCCAAGTCCGGCCAGTTCGTCATTCACGAGCAGTTGCAGCCGATCGCGAGCTTTGAACAACTCGCCGATGTTCATGGAGGTGAAGGATTGACCGTTGAAATTCACCGTGGCATTCGAACGGCTGACGAGTTTCTGGATTGCCGCGTTGCAGGCCGCGAGCGCGACCTGGTTATCCGACTGCGTTAGCGTGCCCGTGGGGTTCGGGAGAATCGTTAGCCATCCGCTTGCGCCTGTTTCGCGTTGTGTGCTGTCGGCATTGTCCGTGAAGACGAGATCGTATTTGCAAAAACCCGGGGCGAGCGCGCTGACCGTGGAGGAGATGCTGATCTGGTAGTCTTTCCCGTTAGTGGCCGCGGTGGCCGGGATCGTCGCGAGATGCGCTCCTTGTCGGCTCAGAACAAAGTCCAGAAACCACAGCGTTGCCGGATGATCGGTATCGGAAACGGTGAATAGAACGGCATCGCCCGCCGTGAAGCGACACGGCACACCCGATTGAGAAGCGACAGTCATTTCACGCAATCATAGGGGCTATCTCAATTTTGGAAAGCCTATTTTCTCAGGAATGAGAATTTTACCAGCCCGAACGCAGGGAACCGAGCAGCGTACCCCTTCTGCGTGGTCGCCTTGCAACTTCGGGAGCAGGCCCGGTTTCGGTTTTCTTTGTCGCTGCCTCCGCTGCCCTCAACTCCGCCTCGATCGCGTCGAAGTTCCGCGGATGCAACCTGAGCGCGGCCAGGTTCCCCACTTCGATATCGAGCGCTTCGTTGCGGACCGCTTTCGGGTTCACGTATTTCCGGACCTCAACACCGCGCTCGTAGGTGATCGTCACTTGCTCGGCGGTGAGTTGTTGGAAATATTCTTCGCTGAATTGTTTGTTGAACCGCATGACGCCCTCTCTCCCGTCGTCGGGAACGGGCTCCATGCGCAGTCGCTCGTAAATCCGGTCCTTCGCTTCCCACGTCCCGATGTAGTGGCCCTTTAAATTCTTGGCGACGGTGCTCATCTTCCGCGTGATGATGGGGTGCCCGTGCTGCCCGACGCCTTTGGATGCTCGGACGTGGCCGTTCACTCCCGGCATGGGGTTGCGGTAAAGGATTTGGAAGAATCGATACACGTCCTCCGCGTAGGCGCCGCCGTCGATCAGCGCCATTGAAAGCTGGATCGTGCAGCCGAGCCCGTGCTGGAATTTCCTGGCCAGTTCATATCTCAATTTCCCCCACACTTCGGGATCGCGAATATGCCCATCCAGGACGACGTGATCCATGCCGGCGGATTGCTCGTTCCGCCCCCAGGCGCGCCACCCGACCTCAAGCCGGTTCAACTGGCAATCGACGAACGCGGTGAGGACTAGGCCCCATTCCGGCACGACAAGCCCGTAATCCTCGCGCCTGTCGAAGATCGGGCGCCATGCCGGCGGCGGTTCGCCTTCCAATTCTGGATCCCACAGCTCCGCGGCGACTTCCTGGGTCCAGACTCGTAGTGCGGTGATGTCGGTCTTCGCGGCCTCTCCCTTTGCGACGAACTCGTGAAGCTTCGTTGCGTAACCCTTGCCGACAGGAAGGAGCGACGTAAACCCGTTTTTCCATCGACTGCGGACTGTTGGATCCTTTGGCTTCGCCTTGTGCTGGTGAACGAGGATATCGCCGATTTGATCCTCAGTGAGTCCGGCCGTGGGAAACCAGTCGCTCGTTTCTGCGGCCCTCCTCCATTCCTTGTGGCCGTGCTGGTAGTCGCACTTCTCACAAACCCAGACTGCGCGGTCCATCCGGCCCGGTGGCCATGTGAAGTTTTTGTAGCGGATAATCTGCCAGTGATCGCATGCCTGGCATTGCGAGAACCATCGATGCTGGCTGCCTTCATCGAAGGATTTATGAATCTGGGAATTGTAGGTCTTGACTCCCGTTACCGGGTCGATGGTCGGCGCGAGTGTGCCCGTGGATTCTTCGACGATGATCGCGTCCCCGTATCCCGTGGTGCGCCCGATCGCTTTGTAGATGGCCTCGGGGTTCAACGCGTCGAGCTCGTGCAGGAACAGCACCTTGACCGATTTCCCGCGGAACTTCGTCAGACTCCCCGCGCTGACGATGCGGATCCAGCCGCCCTTGAATTTCTTGAACCCTAGAGTCCGGCCGCTGTCTCGACTTTTTTTCTCAACGAAATATCCTTCGAGACACGCCTCGATCATTGGTTCGACATCGCCCGAACTGAAACTGTCCACGTCGTCTTTCGTGGGATGGACGCTGTAAACGTTCCCAGGATCGTCGGTGACGGTGCGCCCGAAGATGTTGAGGCAGACGCCGCCGGTCTTCCCTTCGCGGATCGCAAACCACAGCACGATCTTTCCCACGTCTGGATCGTCCGCGTCATCCATCGGCGCGATACAATGCGGCATGACTCCGTGCCGGTACGGAATCGGGTCGCCGGACGCGAGCGGCGATGTTCCGGCTGGAAGGATTCTTTCCTCACTCGCCCACTCGGACGGTTTTCGTTTCCGGCGTGGAAGTATGTTCGGAGTTTGGCCGGTGTCGGCAACAGCTGAGTTGCGACGAAGCGCCGCCAGGAGCGCTGATCTCATTGCTCGTCCGTTTTATATTTCGCCAATTCCTTGAGCAGCGCGGTCGTTTCCCAATTCGGCTTTGATTGAATTATTTTTCGCCATGCGATAATCCGGTCGGCCCACCGCACCTCGACGTCTTTGGTGAGCATTACCTCTCCACGTTTTTTCGCGGCATCAAGTTCGGCGCTATCGGCTTCTGCGGTTGCCTTGCGTGCGGCATCGACCGTTCGTGATTCCGAAACCTTTGCCGACTTGTCTTTGTAATATCGGATGAGCCCGCGGACTACAGCCCACACGTCGTATTGACCTTTTTTCTCAGGCCGTGGTGCAAGTCCCTCGTCGACGACGCGCTGAATCTGGCGCGTGGTTTCGCCGGTTCTGGCTGACAGCGGACCCAGCAACATGGTTTCGTTCATCGCGCCCCTTTCGAAAGATTGTCGAATGCCCAGAGCGGCTGGAGATTCCAGAAATGGAAACAGGCGCGCTGCTCGTTCGCGTCCAGAAGATTGAATTTCGCGCACGGTCGGCGGTGATCGATATGCCAAGCTGATCCGTAATTCTCCCAGGACATGCCCGGAGAGAATTGATTCTCAAGATGCGACCGCAGTTCTTCAAGCGAGCATCCGACTAACAACAGAGCTGACTCTCCCTTGGTCGCACGATCCCGGCGCACCAAATCGTAAAGCCGGCGACGAAGCGCAATCTCAATCTTGCCGCTTGGACAAGCCCGCTTCGCGGCCATCTTGACTCGGGCTCGCGCTTGATTCTTCTCAATGTGGCGATAGTAGCTTTCTCGTCCGAACTGTCGTTGGCGTGGCGTGCCGTTGCGCTCCATTGATTGAAAATTCTTGCGCCATTTCTCAGTCAGTCGGTTGATCTCTTGGCTCTCCTTCTTTTTCTGTCGGCGATTCAGCAACCAAATCCAAAAACACTCCGGCGTGGCGATAGGCGCCATTTCATAGCTAATGAAAGCGTACACTCTCGCTACAGGAATGCCGCAAAGTGCAGCCGCTTCCCGATATTCTGCCCTTGGGCCATTTTGAGGTCTGCCTACTCGCGCTCCATTAACAAATCGTCGGCGAAACCCTACGCGACGCGACAGACGCGAAATTTTCGACTGTGACCTTTTTACGAGCCCTACGGAACCTGTGTTGGGGTGAATTTCTGCCCGGAGGACCCGAGGCATATCAATCGTGCCTGCTATGCAACGACGCATCCGAGTGCGTGCCATTAGGGCCACGTCGCGAACACGTCGGGATGGATATTGCCGCGGTCTCCCTGTTTTCATCGCTTGGCCCGACCATTCTGCCACCGGCGCCGATAGACCACATGCGCCTTGTAGAGCGGTTCTTTCCATTCCTTACCGATCTCCTCGTGGTGCTCGCTCAACCAGTTGGAGACATCGATCATCTTCTGGAGGGCGCTCTGTGCGTTGTCGAGTTTGGTCACGCTGTCTTTGCTCTTCCGTGGCTTGGATGGGTGGCGCTCTTTGATCTGTTCGCGCAGTTCTTTGACGTTCAGCCCTTCGCTCTCGGCCGTGTCGAGGAATTCCTTCTGCTCGTCCTGGGCCAGCTTCGCAACCGCTTCGTGATGACTGTATGTGAGTGCTGGGTGACGAAGGTTGGGCGGGATGCGCTTGAATACCCATTGCCAGTTGAGGATTGTTTTGGATTGCTGTTTGAGAGCGTTGCGGGTCAGGTCGATCTCATTCGCGTACTTCTCCCCGAGATGATCTTCACCCCAATTCAGAATGTCCGCGACCTTCATGGACATACCGAGATGTGTTGATCCCAGCTTCTCCCATGTGTCGAGAGCTGCCTTGAGAAGATGACGCCAATCCGATTCGCTGAGCTCGTCTTTCAGAACGACTCCACGCTCTGATACGATCCCGAAAGGAAATTCACCTTGGCTCATTAAGCCGGTGAAATCTGCGATGGTTGTGATGCCTGCTTCTTCTGATGGTTGTTTCATGGTTGCATTTGTTGATGTAGCGCCTCTAGCGCGGCTATGAATTCCTTGAATTGTGCTTTGTTGAAAGTCGCGGTGAAATATCGATCGCAAGCCTCACAGATCACAATCTCTCGTTTATCCGAGGTCATTCCGACGACTTCGATTATCTGCGCTTGGTCCTCCAAGAAATCGAGAATCGGCTGACTCGGATTTCTCTCTTCCCAGATTGCTCTATTCCGCGGGGCTTCCTGCTCATCCAGCCATTTCTGATCGTCCTCGGTCATATCTCAATCCCTCCCGGCAACGGGAAACCGTTTACTGACTTCCGCGTACGCTTTCCGATACGCCTTCTGTGCTGCCCGGTTCCCCATCGAAATCTGTAGCGTCTTGTGCCCCGCCCATTCCAGCAGCGCCATTGTCCTGTCTCCGGTTGGTCGGCATCTTCGAAGGTTCACGATGTCGTAGAGGGTGCGGACCGGGATCTTCGTCTCCTGCGCCAACAACGGAAAGCTCGATGCCCCGCTCTTCACTATTGCGGAGACTCGGTTGAGCAGGTCGGTGAGGATGTCGGTGCTCACAAATTGATATTAAGCGGGAAGGAAATGCACGCCATTGGGCCGCCGCTGACTTGAGAGATCGGTCGGCCGGATTCATCGTTAGTGGTGATAGCCATTTCGTATTCGGTCGCTATCACACGGCATTTGCCGAGTTCGCCAGCATCGATGATTTCTCCGAGTGTCGGCATTCGTTCGAGCCGCCAAGGAATCCAAGCGCTATTGCTCTTCATCTTCACTTCCACTCCTTCACGTCATGTCTCAACTGAGCCTGCTTGAATTCGGCGTGGACCTGATCCTGATGGCCTGGATTCCATCCGCTCTGCACCAGTAACAACGCGCCCGCGATCAGCGTTGCGAAGGAAAGGACGATGAGCGCCTGGAACAACTCCCATTGTTGTGTCGGAGTCCGTTTCTCTCGGGAGTTGCGCGAAAGACTGTAGCGATTAATTCGCGTTATCTTGGGTGAAATCGTATCCATGTGCGGGAGTTTCGCGGGTGCTGTCTCAAGTGTCAATGACCAATTATGTTTCAAGTGTTCTTCCGTAGGTACGCGTCCAATACCGGCGTAACGAACAGTTTGGATGTCTTGCGGTGGCATTTCCCGTACTCCCTCGGGAAGCGGCCTGGAAACCGCTTCAAGCGCATGGCGAAGGCTGTATCGCTCAATCTCGGATACCGCGCACGGACGATGTGGTAGGACTCCAGTTCTGGCGGTTCGGTCAGCTTGATCCGCATTTCGTCAAGTTGCGCGATGAAGTTCGCTTGATCGGTGTAGCGAAAGGTGTGCTCGTGCATTACCGCCAGCTTTCCCATGTGCAGTGAATAATCCGGCCGTGTTCCTTGATCCGAGAGAGCACGCTGTCGCTGGTCGTTTCGCAAAACTGTTCGGGCGTTTGATTGCTGATAACGATGGTGTCAACCATGTTGGCGTATCGCTTGTCGAGCGTGTCGGTGAGCAATCGCTGTTTCACTTTTTGATCTTCGCAATCGTGCAACTCGTCAATGACGAGCAACGGATGATCCTTGCATAAACTCTCGTGGCGCCGGATCAACGTCTCCGCATCACGCGAGCCGAAGTCCGAAAAGATCGGTTTAAAAAACGCAATGAGTTTCGCCAACTTCCGATAAGGCGGCCGGCGGTGCCAGGGAAGCAATGTCTCGTCCATTGCCCGCTCGATCATCAGTTGAGCCGCTATCGTCGTCTTGCCCATGCCGCGGTCGCCTACAAGCGCCACGATTGCACCAGTTCCGGTAATAAGTTCGCGGGTTTCGTCGTACGTCGCCTTCTGGTCCGGTTTCCATTTTGTCGCCCGAAACCAGAACCGCTCCGGTAACTGCGAGGCCCGTAGATGCGGGACGATTTCGTTTTCCCATCGCCACTCGCGCATCTCGTCTTCACTTTTCGGGACAAAGTTCGCGAGCATTTCCTTGAGATGGCTTTTGAGGTCAGTGATTGCATTCATCGTCGGGTTATCGGCACGTTTATTTTTTCCCGTCGGTCAGGAGTCGAACCGTTCCTTGAATCATCCTCTCGGAGTCCCTGCCAACCCTTTCGAATCGTGTAGCGAATTGCATTGATAGCTCGTTGCTCGCCCCATGACGCCAGTTCCGCGAGTTGACCCTTAATGCTCGTGGTCGTCAGCGGTTTTTTGATCTCCCGGCGGTGAGACTTCCAATCTTCCCAGGCGGATACAAAGGATGGGGTGTTTAGGATTGCAGGCAATTCGTTCGCGACTCCCGTTGACGGGAAAAGAGGCATTTCCTCTTTATTCTTCTGCGTTTGCTTCTCCTTCTGCTTCTGCCTCTGCCTGGCGTCACTAGCGTCACCATGCGTCACAATAGCGTCACTGTTGGCTGTTCTCTCTCGCCATTTATGGGTTCTCGCCTTGGTCTTTTCCCTTCGCTGCTCCTCGCTGGCGGTCTTGCGAAAGCGATCATAATTAAGAATCATCCACCCCCAATCCCGGTGAGCATCAAGTCGTTTGATACGAGCGCCACGAAACTGAGGCGTCCTGCTTTTTGCGTCCGGCTGCTCCAGTTCGGTGATTGTTTGCCGGATCAGTTCTATCGGTCGGTTTGTGCGCCGCGATATAGCCTCGTGCGTCATGTCAACAACTCCGTTGCAATCCGCCAGCACGAGCAAATCCATGAACGTGAAACGAAGCTCCGCATTCTCGACAATACTGCTGTCGTAGATTTGAGTGAAAATCTTAGCGAACATCTGGCCCCTCTATGCCGTGCTCAGTCAGTCTTGCGGACGGGCCTAGCCTTCGCGAGAAAGGATCGGCACTGAACACGGCATGGAAGAGCCGGAAGTTTTGCAAGACTGACATATTCTCATTATTGCGAAACACGCTCTGCCTGTCAACGGGTTTCGTCTCAATCCGTCGAATCACTTCCAATAGCTTGCGGATACGAGGCAACTGCACCCGAGCGTTCCGGCTAAAATGGCCGTTATGTCTCAAGCGGGTCATGGCATCAGGATTTCCCATGCGAGCCTAACCACTGCTGGAACTTGTCCATCTCCAAGGGCCGCAAGTCGCTCCACCCTATCGGCCACCCCATTAGCCACTCGACCCACGGAGGGTTCAGACTGCCACCAGTGATGCTCGGTAAACGATTGACCGCGCGGCCGAGTTCGTTGCCGCTCGGCCCATTGCTGGAACCGTCCTTGCTGAATCCGTGGAGCGTGGGCAAGCGTTTCACCAGCGCATTTAGCGGCACCGTGTTTCGCTCCATTTGTGAAGGTCCGCCGTTGTTCTTCGAGTCTTGATTGGTCACGGTAGGAACACGCAAGGATCCAGATTCGATAACGCGCGTGATCCAAGCACGGAACTCCTCCAAGCCAGATGGCATCGGCAGCACCGAGCACTCCCCATCGCGCATCGAGCCCCATCGCGGCCAAGTCTCCGAGAACTCGACCAATCCCCCGAAGAGTGAGCATTGGGCTGTTTTCCACGAATACGAATTTGGGTTGAACCTCGCGAATGACTCGGGCCATCTCGGACCACAGTCCTGATTGCTCTCCTTCGATGCCTGCTCCTTTCCCGGCCGCGCTAATGTCTTGGCACGGGAACCCACCGCAGACGACATCGACAATCCCGCGCCAAGGCTTTCCGTCGAAGGTTCGGACATCATCCCAGATGGGGAACTTTGGCAGGATTCCGTCTCGTTGCCGTTGGAGCAGGACTTTTCGACAGTAAGGTTTAATCTCGACAGCACACACACAAGTATGTCCGAGAAGGATGCCGCCGAGGATTCCTCCCCCTGCTCCTGCAAAAAGGTGTAGCTCACGCATCCGCCTCCTTCAAAACCACCCACGCGCCCGGTTGATCGCTGAAAAACTTCTCGTGGGTCTGCTTCACAATTTGCCCATCGTCCACATAAGCAATGCCCGTCATGGCATCCTCGGTGCTTCTGGCCAGCTTTGTGCAGTCCGGTCGCGTAACGTGCTGTAGCGGGCTACCTGGACGCAGCGTTACCCCGTCAGAGCGGAAGTGCGACTTGGGCCTTGGCATGTGAAAGATCAGTTCCAGTTCCACCGCTCCCGTCAACGGGGCCGAGTCAGCTAACTTCATGGCTTGGAACGCAGCTGCCGCTACATCTTGGCGCCATGCTTTTGTCTTTGCGCCGCCGGCATCAACGATTGCGACTCGGCCCGTATAGACTCCGCCTTTCTTGATTGCGAATCCTTGCTTGCTCCCGCCGGGCGCGGGGATGCCATGGACGAAGAAACGAATCTCGCTCATTGGCATGGATGCCGCAGGTATTCCCATTCTTGAACCTTGAGCCAATAGGACAGCGCAAGCAGAGCAACCAGACCAGCAATGATAAACCAATCCCTCCTTGTCATCTCGCCACGACCTCCAGTGACGGCTTCTGCTTATCGAGACAGGGAAGGGAAGAGTGAAGCGGCTGGCCGAATTCAATCCGTGTCAGCGCGATCGTCACGGCGATAATCGCAGCCCAGATAATAAGTGCGATGATGACGGCTTTCATTCTTTTGGCCACAGGTAGGGAAACGCCGTTATGCGGCAGGTCTGTTTCCCGCCGGCATCGATCGTGGCATAGACCAGGTGTATCGCGCCCAACCACTCAACCTCATCGTGGCCGAGATCGAACTTCGGATAAACGGTTTCCAGCGAGGCAGGTTTACTCAGGTCGTCAAGCCCGAGCGTGATGGCAAGGAGTTCATTTGGTGTGAAATGGCCATCCGTGTAATTCTGCCAGCATGTCTCAATCGCCCCGGCGACGGGAACCGGGTTGCTGGTCCGAGTCGGCATCCAGAACGACATTGACCGCGGGTTGAATTCATTCTCCATCGGAGTCTCCCGGTTGATACAGCGGTTCCACTTCTCCCTTGGCAATCATTAGCGCGGTTGTTTCGTTGAACTCTTCGGACGGAACGTGGTCGCGGATTCGCTCCATGCGTTCGCGGACGTGCTCCATCTTCTCGGGGTCGATGCGTCTCATGCTGCCGCCTCAATTTCTTCTAGCGCAAACCCGGGCGGCTCGAGTTGTCCCGACGGATAACCCGGCCACCGATCCGCTTTGATTGCATCCGCCAGATGCGACAGAATAACCGTGTAGCGCAGACGACCGTAACCAAGCCACCCGTCCACCCAATGAATGCACGACAGGTAGGGCGGAGTCTTGTCTTGCACGAGAAAACCAAACCGCTTCTTGTTTAGCCCGTTCGCGTTCGCCACGTCCTGATAGAACGCGGCTTGGATCGCATACCCCAGATCGTAAGCCTGCCTTGCAAACAGCCGGGGTGAAGCAGTCCTAGCCGTCTTGAGATCAATCAGCGCGTCACCCTCTGGCACAAGATCGAACCGCGCCTTGAGTTGCAACCGCTTCCCTTCGTGCGGCCCTCGTTTGAACTCGAACCCGGCGAACCCCGACACTTCAAGCTGGTCCGACCGGCACGCCCCGAGTTCGTCGAAGACCTCGCTGTTAAGCATCAAGGCCCGTCGCATTTCATGGAGCACGTCCGATTCGGATTGCGTGAGGATTTCCAAGCCCATCGCGTTCGTTTGGGCCTTCCACGCCTCGTAAACTTTCAGCTTGGTCGAAAACCCTTTTGCCTTGCAGGTCTTGTCCTCCTTGGCTTTCTCGAAAATCTCATCCTCGATTGCCTTCGTCCTCACTGTGTAAAACCGATCGAACGAATCCGGCTCCAAAACGAAGTGGTGATACCGGCGCCCATCGGTCAACGCTCTCGTGTCCTTCTGTTCGTCGGGATGAAGCGTAGCGTGCAGGTAGAGCGCAGGACACCCGCCAAGTTCGTAATCGAACAGTTTGAGACGGCTCTGATTGACTCCGGGCGCGTGGCAGTAGTCCGCGAAAGGCAGGTTCGGGACCAGCTTCGTTTCGGGTGAGTCTGTGAAAGCCATTATCCGCCCCCCATGTGTTCAGTCGGCTTGCCATCTGGTGAACGCGAAACCGAATCAACCCATTCGGCTCCGTCGTAACAAATCGGGAAATACACCCGATTATGCGTCCAGAGCGTGAACGATTTACCCTCAATGGAGCCGTATCCGTGGTGGAATACCTCATCCATCTCCGATTCAGTCAGTGTACAGCTTTCTATGTCACTCCACGTTTCGCCATGCTCTGCCATTTCATGCGTGATATCTTCGCGCCAGCCAGTGTTTGACTCGCTCACTTCACCCCTCCCACGCTCGGCACCTTTACCCGAATGCACGGCGTATTCGGTTTGCCGAACGCGTTGCAGGTCGTCGGGTGGATCGTAATCGAGTGCCCAATCCAGGTGTCCATGTCGTCACCCAGCCCGAGCTCGTCCCGAATCCGTTTCGCGTTCGTCTTGTTCACGCACATCCCCTTTTTCTTCCCCTTGAAGAACAACACCCGAGCATCGAACGGCTTCCCGTCGCTCCCTTTAACGCCCTTCTGCTTGTCGGTGCTCTCGATCGTCACCGTGACCTCGCGCCCCTGGAGATCGGCCGCCTCCAGATATTGCGATGGAAATTCTTCGGATACCTTCATACTGCCTTTCTGTTGATATGGCGGGGGATAAATGCTTCACTCCACGCAGCGAAAAGGTCGCGGTAGTGGCAGAGAAATGTGAGAGCGATGCGTAACTCGCTCAGAATCAGAGTAAAAAAATACCCCGTGGTGTAACGGTAACACAGCGCCCTTTGGAGGCGTTATTCATAGTTCGAATCTATGCGGGGTAGCTTTCCCTCCTGCTCTTGATCTGATCCTGATCCTTTGGAACCGGCACCGCCAACACAAGGGATCAGGAGCAGGATCACGATCATGAGCAGGAAGGCAGCGACTTTCTTTGCGTCTCTCTAGTCGGGGTGTTCCGCGAGTCTTTTGATGTGGTTCATGACGCGCAGATGAACGGCGCGCGTCATGTCGGCGGTCCACAAATCGAAATACCAGCGGGGACGGACGTGCAGGGTGTACCAACTGGAGCCGATCAACGTCGTGGTGCCATCGTGATTGTCGCGCAGGACGAACTGGCCGCGATGGAGCGTGATGTGACCGTAGGCCTCGGGATCGGTGGGTTGCTCGGCGACGTCGAAGGCGAGTTTCTCGTTCGGGACGAACTCGGCCACGTGTTCCTTGATGACGACGCCGTTGCTGAACACGCATTGCCGATCGGCGCCGACGAAGTTGCCACCGTTGGTGGTCTGCGTCGGATAAGGCAGGCCGAGCCGGAAGACCCAGTAGCCGGGCGCATCGGGAATTTCGGGAAAGGCGAGTACGTGCGGCCAAATTTTGGCCGGGTGCGCGTGGATCAGGATTGAATCCGTGACAACCGCCTGCTGGTCGGAGTGATAAAGCGATTCACCGAGGGTCGCGAGCGCGAGCAACGGGAAAATGGTAAGCCGCAGGTTGGAGTAGTTAGGCCGGAACCAGACGCGGCCGACCAGGATTCCCGTGAACAGGAGGACATAGACCAGCGGGGAAACGATCACGAGACAGACCACGCCTTCGCGCAGAATGATCGCGGCGGCGGCGATGCTGACGAGCAATGTCCAGAGCGCGTCGAGAAAACTGATGGCGATGCTTCGATTCAGTCGCCGCCAAAACCATGCGGCGACGAGGCCGACGATGAGCGGAAGCAGAATGAGGCTGGGCCAGATCAAAAGATCTTTGTTGCCGCTGCCATAAGCCCCCAAGAGGAGAATGCCCGCATAGAGCAAAGCGCCGCCCACGGCGTTGCCGACCAGCATCCCAAGGAGCATCTGCCAGATCGGGCAGCGCGGCGGGAGCGGAGGAGAAGATGAATCCATTGTTAACAAAACTTCGTTTTGCGTCCGACTGGCTCGAGCGTGGGGTAAGGGTTGTATCGGCCGGAGAGATCACAGGCGAACGTAATCCGATCGGTTCCCTCGGCGTTCTCGGCATCATCTTCTTTATCTCCGCGACGCCACGCACCCTTGATTTCGTAATCGCCGATAACAGTGTCGTCGGTGACGGGCTTCGGAGTTGGACGAGAATCATTCGGGTCCGGCATTGCGACTCAGTCATCCTCTTAATTTTTGCGACGCCACTCAAGCGTGCGTTCGACGCTGGGCCTCAGACGAGGGTTGATCCCGTCGCCGAAGAGGTGGTAAACTCAAGCCGTGATGCGAACGACGTTGCGAGGCCTGCTCTGCCTGCTTCTCTTTTCCTCGATCGCTTTTGCGGCGGTCCCACGCCAGGCTCCGCCTCCTGAAAGCGGGAAGACGGACTGTTGCGCGAAAATGAAAACAGAATCGGCGAGTCGCGAGTGCGACCAGCACACGCCGAAGTCGGACCAGGACAAGGAATGCTGCGCTCTCTGTGCGATTGGCATTGCCTTGGTCGCCACCTTCGCCGCGCCGTTCGTTTATCCGCCCGTCGGTGACGAAACTTTTGCTGCTTACCTTTCTTCCGAGCACAGCCGCTCGCAACGTCCTGCGGTTCCGCCGCCGCGCGCCTGATTCTGCCAGATCACGTCGGCTCGTCTCGCGATTGGGGACGAGTGCGGAAAGGAAACTCAACGGAGGATTCCCATGAAATACCTATTGGCGATCGTAGCGGCCCTGGCGCTCGTCGGCACAGCCAGCGCGACTTCGCGTTCGGCTGATTGCTGCGGCGGCGGAAGCTGCTGCCTGATCAAGTCAGGCTGCTGCGCGAAGTAGAGCGCTGCGGTTAGTTAACGGGCCCCCGCTGGAGAAATCCCGCGGGGGCTTTGTTTCCTAACGCTTCAATTTCGCCAGCGCTTCGCGGGCCAGCTTTTGTTTTGGATCGATCCGGAGCGCGGTCTCGTACTCTTCGCGCGCGCCGGCCGGGTTCCCTTTCTTTTCCAAAATGTTGCCGAGGCGAAAATGCGCGGCGGCGAGCGACGGATTCTTCAGCTCTTCGCGCACCGGCATGGCGATGTAGGTGCGCAAACATTTCTCGCCGCGATCGAGCAGTTGGCCACTCAACGCGGCAGTCCGGCCGACCTGATACAAGGCGAGGGGGTAACTGGAGTCGAACGTCAGAGCGCGCTCGAGCGCGGCGAAAGCATTCTCCCATTCTTTTCGTTGCTGGTGCACCAGCGAAATCCGCACCTGGATCATCGCCCGCGGATTTAGCTTCGCCGATTCGTTGTAGGCCGTGAGCGCCGCATCGTATTTCTTATCGGCCGCGAGAAAATCTCCCTCAAGCTGCGCCGCCAGCGCCGGATCGTGTCGCCGCATAAATGCGATTTGGTCGGCGGCCTTTGCATTGCTTCCGCCGAGGAATCCGGGCAGCGCGCGATACATGATCGCGATATCCTGGCGCGCCTCGAGGTTGAGCGGATCCAGCTCGATCGCTCTCTCAAGCTCAGACCGGACTTTACGTACGCTCATCGCGCCGCTCACGATCCCGTTCCGCGCCGCTTCAAGTGCGACCGCGCGTCCCAGCCATTGGTGGAATTTCGAATTGCCGGGTTCCGCGGCCACGCATTTTTCGAGGAGCGGAATGGCGGCGGCGAATTGTTCCCGACGCATCAATTCCTGCGCCTGCCGATACAGCGCCGATGCATCCTCTGTGGCGGCGAGATGAACGGGGGACACGCAGATCAAGAACCAAAGACGGAACGATAACCGATGGCGGCGCGTCGACGTTTTTAGCCTTGTCATTCTGAGCGAAGCGAAGCGGAGTCGAAGAACCTCTAGCTTCTCTGCGCTGGGTCCGCCCGGAAAAATTAGAGATCCTTCGACTTCGCTCAGGATGACAAGACAGGAAAGGGTGGTCATCCGAGGCTGGCGCAGCGCGCCGAGGGACCTCACAAGAGCTGTGGCGTTACCCAAAACCAGCACCAATGAATTTGGCACGCCGATCTGCGTGCATCGCGCAAGCGGACTTGGGTGATTTGCTCTTCGACTGAGAGGTCCCTCGGCGCGCTTTCGCCAGCCTCGGGATGACACGCGATCACTTCCGCGCTTCGGGCGTGACCGTGAGGGTCATGCGCTTCCCATCACGCTCGATCGCGATCTCCACCGGTTGGCCGATCTTCACCGCATCGAGCGCGTAAGTGTAATCGTAAATGTTCGCGATCTTTTGCCCGGCGAACTCGACGATCACGTCGCCGCCTTTCAATCCCGCTTTCTCCGCCGGACTCGCGCCGCGGACGCCGCTCAGTTTCACGCCTTTCACATCCGTCGTGTAATCCGGGATCGTGCCGAGATAGGCGCGCAACGTTTCGCGACCGCCCGCTTCCTGCCCGCTGCGCTCCACTTTCGCCAGGTCGGGGCGCTCGGCGCTCTCCGCGAGGTCGAGCACGATTTGTTGCGAGAACTTCGCGATCCGCTCCAGGCCTTCGTAATTGATCTTGTCCGCGGTGTCGGTCGGCCGGTGGTAATCTTCGTGCGCGCCAGTGAAGAAATTCAGCACCGGGACATTCTTCGTGTAGAAGCTCGTGACGTCGGTCGGAAGATACGGGTCGTCCTGCAACGTCAGGCTGAAACCGGCGGCGACGTTTCGCTTTTCAATGAGCTTGCGCCACGCGTGCGACGAGCCCACGCCCTGCAACGTGAGTTTGTTGTCGCGCATCCGTCCCACCATGTCCGCATTCACGTAGGCGATGATCTTGTTCAACGGCACGGGCGGATGTTCGCAGAACGCGGCCGAGCCAATGATTCCGATCTCCTCGCCGGACCAGCACGCGAAGATTACGCCGCGCTTGAATTTCTCCGGATGATCGGCCCGCTCCTTCGCCAGTGACGCGGCCAATTCCATCACCCAGCCAGTGCCGGAGGCGTTGTCGTCCGCGCCCGGGTGGATATTGTTTTCCTCACCGGCCCGCTCGAGCGAGCTGGTGCCGCCCCTGCCGAGATGATCGTAATGCGCGCCGACGAGAACATATTCGGCGCTGCCCGCGGCCGGCGGCAGATAGGCGACAATGTCCGCGTCCGTTTTCTTCAAATGCTCGATGCCGCAGGTGAGTTTCACTTTCACTTTCGGCAAAACGAAACCGCCTTCCGCATGCGGATTTTCCTGGTCGAGCGCGGTCTGCAATTCTTTCAAGCTCTTGCCACTCGCCGCCAGGAGCGCGTCTGCTGTCGCACCGTTAATCGATGCCGCTACGCCGCCGCTGTCCGCGTTCGTGCCGTCGTTCGTGAGTGAAAGAAGCTGGCCAGCATTCGGCGAATTCGGCCCGGTGACGACGAGCACGCCTTTCGCGCCCCGCTCCCGGGCCAGCATCGTTTTGTAACGCAACCCGGAGTAACGATTCAGTTGCGCCCGGCGCGCTTGATCGACGCCTTCCGGCACGTAGCGAAAGATCAGCACGATCTTGTCCTTCACATCGAGGCCGGCGTAGGAATCGTATCGCGCTGCTCCTTCCCCCGGCACTACCAGTCCGTAGCCGGCAAACACGACCTCGCTGTTCGCTTCGCCGTTTTCGCTGAAGGCGAGTGGACGAAAGTCCGTGTCCAGCTTCGCGACCGCCGGTGCTTTCGCGTCGCCCGCTGAAATCTCGAACCGCGTTTTCTCCGCGAGAATGCGTTCACCCGCGTTAAACTGGAATGGCAGCGCGAAATTTTCCGCGAACGATTTCAATCCCACTCGCTGAAAATAGTCCGCCAACCACTTCGCCGTCGCTTGCGCGCCGGGGCTGCCGGTCATGCGCCCTTCGCGCTTCTCATCCGCCAGCCATTCGACTTCCTTCCGCAGATCGTCCGCCTTAATCTCCGCGCTGTAGCCGGGATCGGTGATCCCGGCCGCCGCTGGCGAAGGCGATTCGCCCTCCCCCTGCTTCGGCGCCGCTTGCAGCGCCGCTCGCGCCTCCGCGTCATTCCAATCGGCCAGGAACAACTGCGATTTGCCGTCACTCGTTCTCCCGCTCGTCCAGCAAAGCTTCTTCCCATCGGGCGAAAAGACCGGCAGTCCGTCGAACCCCGTCGTGAACGTTACCCGCACCGGCTCGTGTTCGCCCTTCGCGTCCACCAGAAACAACTCGAAATTTTCGAACCCGAGCTTGTTCGAAGTGAAGATAAAATAATCGCTGCTCGGATGATAAAACGGCGCCCACGACATCGATTTGAAATCTGTCACGCGCCGCTTGTCCGACCCGTCGAGCTTCATCGTCCAAACATCCGCGATTATTCCGCTCTCATCGAAATGCCGCCAGACGATGCGCGATCCGTCCGGCGAAAAGAACGGGCCGCCATCGTAGCCGGGTTCGGTCGTCAGGCGGCGGACGTTCGTGCCGTCGGCGTTCATGATGTAGATGTCGCCGAACCAGGAAGCGTCCTTGTCGTAACGATCGCGCTGGTCCTTCGGGAGTTTCTCGAGCGGGAATGCCGCGCGCAACGAACAGAAAACGATCTGCTTTCCGTCGGGCGAATAAGAACCTTCCGCGTCGTAGCCCGACGAATGGGTCAGGTTGACGAGATCAGTTCCGTCCTGCTTCGCCGAAAAAATGTCGAAGGTCGCATCGTAATCCCAGGCGTAACGACGCTGTTTCCCGCTCGCGCGGAATTCCAGCTCCGCTTTTTGTTTCGCCGCCGCGTCCGGATCGGCGTGAGTCGAAGCGAAGAGGACGCGATTCGTTCCCGGCTGGAAAAAGCCGCAGGTCGTTTTCCCCGTGCCCGGCGAAACCCGCGTTGTTTCGCCTGTCTCGAGGTCGAGAATGTATTGCTGGTAGAACGGGTTCGCCGGTTCGCGTTCGCTCTGGAAGATCAGCTTCTTCCCGTCCGGCGAAAAATAACCTTCACCGCTCCGTTTCCCTTCGAAGACAAGCTGGCGGGCGTTCGACAAGAGACGTTTCTCCTGGGCGCTATCGTCAGCCGCGAAGGCGCGGGCGCTGGCGATTGCCAGGGCGAGAAGAATTAGTGGAAGCGATCGCATGCGGACATTCATCTAGTTTCTTTCCGCGGCGCGCGCGAGCAAAAGGCGCACAGCCTCGTCCGTAAGCTGCGCGAAATTCTCGTAGAACTGTCCAACGCCGCGGAACCAATCGGGCGCGAACAAAAACACCGTTTCATCGGCCGCGCGCTCGATCTCAGCGAGGGTTTCCGGGGGACATACCGGCACCGCCACCACGATTTTCGCCGGACTCTTTTGGCGCAACGCCGCAATCGCCGCCAGCATCGTCGCTCCAGTCGCGAGGCCGTCATCCACCAGGATCAGCACGCGCCCGCTCAGTTCCGGCGCCGGACGGTCCTGCCGGTAATCGCGTTCGCGACGGTCTACTTCGCGCGCTTCCTCGATAGTCACGGCTGCGACCGTGGCGGCGGCATGCGGCATGTAACGAAGAACATCCTCATTGAGAACGCGGACGCCGCCCGACGCGATCGCGCCCATCGCGAGTTCCCGCTGACCGGGCACGCCCAGTTTGCGCACGACGAAAACATCAAGCGGCAACCCGAGCTTGGTCGCGATCTCGAATCCCACTGGCACACCGCCGCGCGGGAGCGCCAGGACAATCGCGTTCGGATGCCGTTCGTAAGCGGGCAATCGCTCAGCGAGCAACTGGCCGGCTTCCGTCCGGTCGCGAAAAGTGGTGCGCATGGCTGCTCAAAAGCTCGAACGAACTGCGTGGAAAAGCGAATAGGTCGTATAAGTCGTATAGGTCCTATTCCATGTCTTCCGGCGCCATCTACACCTGCCCTATGCATCCCGAGATCGAGCGGGACGGACCCGGCAGTTGCCCAATCTGCGGAATGGCGCTGGAGCCGAAAACCATTTCGGCGGCGACCGTGGAAGACGATTCGGAATTAACCGACATGACGCGCCGTCTTTGGATCGGCGCGGCGCTCACCTTGCCGGTTTTTCTCCTGGCCATGTCGCATCTCATTCCGAGCGCGCCGTCCTGGATGTCTGGCGACGCGTCACGCTGGATCCAATTCGCGCTCACCACACCGGTGGTTCTGTGGGCAGGCTGGCCATTTTTTGTCCGCGGCTGGCGCTCGATCCTGAGCCGGAATCTCAACATGTTTACCCTCATCGCCATCGGCGTCGGCGTGGCCTGGCTTTATAGCTGCGTAGCGCTGTTCTTCCCAGGCTTGTTTCCGCCGACGCCGTCGCATAACGAGATGCCCGGCCTTTATTTCGAAGCAGCGGCCATGATCACCGTGCTGGTTCTCGTTGGCCAGGTCCTCGAATTGCGAGCGCGCCGCCAGACCGGCCACGCGATCCGCAGCCTGCTCGACCTCACGCCACCCACGGCGCACCTGATTCGAAACGGAGAGGAACGAGACGTCGCTCTCGCCGAAGTGAAATCGGGCGATCACCTCCGCGTTCGTCCCGGTGAGAAAATTCCAGTCGATGGCCGCCTGCTCGAAGGACACACCACGGTGAACGAATCAATGCTCACCGGCGAAGCGTTCCCGGTCGAGAAGAGCTCCGGCGACAAGGTGATCGGCGGGGCACTGAACAACACCGGCAGCTTCGTGATGGAAGCCGAGCGTGTCGGTGACGAAACCGTTCTCGCCCAAATCGTGCGGATGGTTTCCGAAGCGCAACGCAGTCGCGCACCAATCCAGCGATTGGCCGACAAGGTCGCGGGATATTTCGTGCCGGCAGTCCTATTCGTCGCATTCGCCACCTTTGTCGTATGGCTTTGGCTTGGGCCCGAGCCGCAGTTTGCCCACGCCATCGTGAACGCCGTCGCCGTCCTGATCATCGCCTGCCCGTGCGCGCTCGGGTTGGCGACGCCGATGTCGATCATGGTGGGTGTCGGTCGCGGGGCGCACGCGGGAGTTCTGGTCAAGAACGCGGGTGCCCTCGAGTTGATGGAGAAAGTTACGACGCTCGTCGTGGACAAAACCGGGACGCTGACGGAAGGCAAACCGCGCGTGAGGAAAATCGTCGTCGCCAGCGGCGTCACGGAGAATGATTTGCTCGCAGCCGCGGCATCGGCGGAGCTTCAGAGCGAGCATCCGCTCGCTTCGGCGATTGTGGCGGCCGCACGCGAGCGGAGCATCGCGATCGAAAACGCTGAGGAGTTCTCGTCGACCACCGGCGGAGGAGTCGTCGCGAAAAAAGGCGGCGCCCAAATTGTTGTCGGCCAGCCCGCGTTCCTTCGCGCGAACGGCATCGTTGCTCTGGAAGATCTCGAAGCCCAGGCGCGCGATCTTCAAGCGGAAGGTCAGACCGTGATCTTCGTGGCGATCAATAGCAGCGCCGCCGGAATCGTCGCCATTTCCGATCCAATCAAGCAATCAACGCCCGGAGCGCTCGAGGAATTGAAGCGGCTCGGGTTAAAAGTGATCATGCTAACCGGTGACAACGAACGCACCGCGCAGGCCGTCGCGAAAAAACTCGGATTGGATGAAGTGGAAGCGGGGGTCGCGCCGAAGGACAAGCATGAACGCATCGAGGCATTGCGCCGTGATGGGTCGCTCGTAGCGATGGCGGGCGATGGGATTAACGACGCGCCCGCGCTCGCCGCAGCCGATGTCGGCATCGCCATGGGCACCGGGACCGACGTGGCGATGGAAAGCGCCGGCATCACCCTGGTGAAAGGCGATCTCAACGGCATCGTCCAGGCGCTGCGCTTGAGTCGCGCCGTCATGCGCAACATCCGGCAAAATCTTTTCTTCGCGTTCGTTTATAATGCCCTCGGGATTCCCATTGCGGCCGGCGTGTTCTATCCGTTTTTCGGTTTGCTCCTCAGCCCGATCATCGCCGGCGCCGCGATGAGCCTGAGTTCCGTCTCGGTAATTGCGAACGCCTTGCGCTTGCAACGAGTCCGGCTCTGAATGTGGGAGGGGGCCTTTGCGCCCCGACTTCTTTTCTTGCAACCTCGGTCGGGGCACTAAGGCCCCTCCCACATTGATCCACCATGCTCATCTTCCTCATCTGCGCGTTTTCGCTCCTCGCCGGCTTCATCGATTCGGTCGTCGGCGGCGGCGGGCTAATCCAGTTGCCGGCCATGCTGATCCTTTTCCCGAATCTCCCCATTGCGACGATTCTCGGCACGAACAAATTCGCTTCCTCTGCCGGGACGACGATCGCGGTCAGCCGTTACGCGCGGCACGTCACCTTCGATTGGCCGACGATCCTGCCCGCCGCGATCACCGCCTTCATTTTTTCCTTCCTCGGCTCGCGCATCGTCTCGCTCCTCAACCCGGCTTCCCTTCGGCCTATCGTCCTCATCCTGCTCGTCCTGGTCGCGATCTACGTCTTCTTCGTCAAGGACCTCGGGATTATTCATCGGCCGAAGCACCCGCCGAAAAAGGCGCAACTCCTCGGCATCCTGATGGGCGCGGCGCTCGGCTTTTACGACGGGTTCTTCGGGCCGGGCGCCGGCAGCTTCCTGATCTTCCTGTTCGTCGGCGTTTTCGGTTTCGATTTCCTGGCCGCATCGGCCTCGGCGAAGGTGATCAATCTCGCCACCAATCTCGCGTCCGTTCTCTACTTCGGCTGGACCGGCCACATCATTTACGCCTACGCGATTCCGATGGCGCTTTGCAGCATTCTCGGTGCAGCCATTGGCGCGCGCCTGGCCATTGCGAAAGGGAGCCGCTTCGTCCGAATTTTCTTTCTCATCATCGTTTGCGCACTCATCGCAAAACTCGCGCAATCGATCTTCGCGCCGTAGAATTCAGAGATGATTCGGGCGGCGGTGATTTTCCTGGCAATGGCGGCGGCGACAGGCGCGCTCGCCGGGGAGGTTGTCTTTGAAAGCAAGCCGGCGCGGAGCCATTTGATCGAGCTCTACACCTCGGAAGGATGCAGCAGTTGCCTGCCGGCGGAGGAATGGATGAGCGGCCTGAAGAATCAACCGCGGCTCTGGCAGGATATCGTTCCGGTCGCGTTCCACGTCGATTACTGGGACCACCTCGGCTGGAAAGATCCGTTCGCCTCGAAACTCTGGACCGAACGGCAGGCGGATTATTCCGTGCGCTGGAAAGGCGAAAGTGTTTACACGCCGGCATTTGGGCTGGACGGAAAGGAATGGCATTACGGCAAGCTCCCCGAGCCGGCGACGGAAACACCGGGCGTCCTGAGAATCTCAGTGAACGGCGACAAGGTGACCGCGACCTTCAAAGCGTCGAATGGGGAACGCCGTTACGACATCCACGTTGCGCGCCTGGGATTTTCGCTGATGGCGGACGTGACCGCGGGAGAGAACAACGGGCGCAAATTGATGCACGACTTCGTGGTGCTCGGCCTAACGAATGAAACGATCAAGTCGGGCGCGAAAGAATTGCGCCTCCCGGCGCCGTCGACAACTTCGACGATAGACCCGCGAACCGCGATCGCGGCTTGGGTGACGCAAGCCGGACAGATCGAGCCGATCCAGGCCGTGGGCGGCTGGTTGCCGTAAGGAAAAGCTATGAGCGAGAAAATCGAAAAGACAGAAGAGGAATGGAAGAAGACGCTGACCCCGGAGCAGTATCATGTCTTGCGCGAGAAGGGGACGGAGCGCGCCTTCACCGGCGAGTACGCGGACACGCATGATCCCGGCACCTACAAATGCGCCGCGTGCGGCAATCCGCTCTTCAGTTCGGATACAAAATACGAATCGGGCAGCGGCTGGCCGAGCTTCTACGAACCTGTCGCGAAGGACGCGGTGGAAACCGAGACCGACCGGAAGTTCGGCATGGCCCGGACGGAAGTGCTTTGCGCGAAATGCGGCGGCCATCTCGGCCACGTTTTCCCGGACGGCCCCGAGCCGACGGGGGAGCGCTATTGCATGAATTCCGCGGCGTTGAAGTTGGAGAAGAAGCCTTAGGCGTTCTTCTGTAGCCGCCGCCCTGCGGGCGGCGTGAGGTACGGCAGCGATTTCTCCCGAGCGTCCCACAGGGACGCTGCTACAGAATTACTTCATCGGTTCCGGCGCGCGTGGCGCGGCTGATAAACACATCGACCTTGGTTAACTGAAGGACGTCCCGAAAGAAGGCGCGGTCCGCGTCCGGGTTCTTGCTGTAGATGATGGAATGAGCACCGGTGATCATGCCGGAATCTTATTGGTTAGGCGAGACTCCGTCGAGCCTTCCGGCACGGGGGCGTGCCGGCTCCAGTCGCCTTTGGAGACGGCCTGCCCTCAGGCCGTCCGAGCCACGAAACTGCCTTCGAATTCAGCCGCCGTTTCGCCACCTTCAATCACGTTCACCCGAAGAGTGATTCGCGCCTTTCCCTTCGCCTTGAATTGAGACCGAAACGCCGCCAACTCCTCCGCGGCAGGCCGCAGGCAAACCGCGCGGATCGTTTCGCGCACTGGCCGGAGAAATCGAATCGAACTTTCCGCGACGACGACGAGGACGCTGGCGTCGTTGAACTCCAGCCAAAGGAATCCGTAGGCGGCCAGGGTAGCCACCGCGTTGATGCTGCCGCCGAATGCGGTTCGCAGATGATTCGAATTCAATGCGACCGGCGCTTCGATCACGAACCCACTTTCATCGTTCGCCACGACCCGCACGCCCATGGCGCGAGTGATCGGGATCTCGTCGTGGAAATACGCCTGAGCTTGACGAAGCGCACTCTCGGTCACGCGGGTCTAAAGATTATCGTTGTCTTTGACGACCGTGACGTCTCCGCCCGATCGATAGCGAGTCCGCGAGACGCCCATGATAATGCCGATCCCGAGCATGATGACCGCGCCGATTTGAACGTAGAGGAGAGGCACTCCCGCGGTGATCGCGGCCCAGGCCAGCCCGCCGATCAAGATCATGAAACCGATGATGAAAATGATTAGTCTCATTCGCTCCTCGTTGATGAATCGGTCATCACCGCAACGGCGGCTGTAGTCGTATCGCTGGGCCGGCTACTGTTTCTCCGGTTGCTTGAGCAATGTCTCCAGCTCGCTCTTCCAAAGCGCCGCAATCGTGTGACTCCCGTGGCCGCGGGTGTTGTCGCTTAATGGAATCACGACCGCGCGTCCTTTCGACACCCGTTTGATCTCCCGCTCGAGAATTCCCAGCTCCGGTGGGTTGATCAGATCGTCGGCGGAATTGATCGCGAGCAGCGGCGCGCGGATTTTCTCCAGGCCGGGGCCGGGATCGTAATCGCGCGAAGCTTCGAGCGCGTAGAGCATGTCGTTCGCATCGCCGGTCTTGAGGTAATCAGCCACGAATTTGTCCAGCGCTCCATCCGTCTTCGCCAGCGTGCCGGTTTCTTTCTGGCGCAAAATCGGATTGCTACTCATGAGCCAGAGCATTTGCGCGGCGGTCCGGAGACTCTGTGGCTGCGCGGAATAATCGCCGCCTTTCCATTCGGGATCATTCCGGATCGCGTCGATCACCATCCGGCGCCAGGCGCGGTTTCGTCCGGAAATCTGGGTCGGCAAACTGGCCAGCGGCATGAGCGCATCCATGAACTCGGGATGGGCGGAACCCCAGAGCCAGGTATGCATTCCGCCCATCGACGTTCCCATGACGAGCCGGGCGTGGTTCACACCGAGCCCGTCGGTCAGCAAACGGAACTGCGCTTCGACCATGTCCACGTAACCATAGCGCGGAAACTTCGCGTGCATCCCGTCGCTCGGCTTGCTCGATTTTCCGTGGCCGATTCCATCCGGCATGATGATGAAAAACTTCGCGGCATCGAGTGGCTGGCCCGCGCCGAAAAGTTCGCCGGCGAATTCCGGCCGGATGAATTGCGCGCCGCTTCCGGTCGTCCCATGCGTGATGAGGACCGCGTTGCGAACGGTGCCCTTATCGTCCTTCACCGCCTTGCCGATCGTGCGGTAATGGACCTTCAGCTCCGGCAACGTTTCGCCCGACGTGAACTTGAAGTCGCGGATGACGTAATCGCCTTCCGTCGGCGGGGGGTATTCGGCGGCGCGGGCGACTTCGACGAAGGCTACGACGCAAAAAAGAAATCGGATCAGTGCGTTCATGGACCGACCGTAGTGGCAAATTTCGCCGCGTGCGAGCGCCTCCCTTTTCATTGTCATTCTGAGCGGAGCGCAGCGGAGTCGAAGAATCTCTGACCCTTTCCCCGCTTCTTCCGCGCAGAAATAGTCAGAGATGCTTCGACAGGCTCAGCATGACAAAAATAAAGGAGGTGCGGCCACCCCCTCATTCGATCGCGAACAAACCCGCGATGCCGAGAGCGTAGAGAACCAGCACAATCACCGAATCGATTCCCATCCGGGCGAACTGCCGGCGCGGGCGAAAAATCAGGCCGAAGATGTACACCACCGTCAGCAACATTCCGAGGGCGGTCACATACAGGTCCGATTTCGTGGCGTGCGGCAGCACCGCTTTGCCGGAAACCAGAGTCGCGACGAGAAAAATGACCGGCAGAAACGCGTTGCCGCCGAAGATGTCGCTGATCGCGAGTTTGTAATCGCCCAACCGCACCGCGGTGAGGCCCGTGGAAATTTCCGGCAGCGCCGTGACCGCGGCCAGGATCGTGGCGCCGAAAACGACGCCGGTCATGCCGAGCTGTTTCGCCATCGTCTCGCTGGTTTGCTGAAGGACAACACCCGCCGCCAGGGTTGCGGTGGCTGCAATCACAAAAACAATTGCCGCCCACGCCGAACTCGATTTTTTCTCCTTGTCTCGCTCGCTCTTTTGTCGGGCGGTGCGCCGCCGCTGGCCGCCGGGCGCCTCGCCATGGCTTTGCCAGGGAAGGGCGCCGCGCGCTTTCCCGATGAGATAGAGTCCGGCGATCCAGGCGCCGCAAATCAAGATGCCGTCCGGCGTAATCCCGTGCCAGACCAACGACTCCGGAAGTTGATGACCCATGAAGACCAACGCCAGCATTCCGAGGACGAAGACCGCTTCGAGAACGAGATCGAGCGAGGCAGCGTGGCTGGTCAGCGGTGCTTTCTTGCCCAGGCCAAACGCATCCAGAAGCACGAGCACGACGGTCTGGATCGCGATTCCGCCCAGGATGTTGCCGGTCGCGACGTCCAGCTGATTCCGCATCGCGCCGCTCGCCGTGATCGCGACCTCCGGCAGGTTCGTGACGATGGCGAGCAGGATCGCGCCGCCAAGCGCTTCGCCGAGCCCGAAGCGGGAAGAAAGAACATCGGTCGTCTTGGAAACATAGATGCCGGCGATCCAGACGACGGCCGCGGCCCCTGTGAAGATGAGTGCCAAAACCGGCAGTGACATTTGCTCGAACATCACAAGTGCAATCGCTGATCAATCCCCAGTCGGCTCTCTTGTCATTCTGACTGGAGTCGAAGAATCTCTAACCATTTCCCCGCGTCTTCAGCGCAGAAATAGTCAGAGATGCTTCGACAGGCTCAGCATGACAGAAAAGGAAATCGGGCCGACGCTCATCGGCGATGACGATTCCCTATTACGAGGTGCTCGCCTTCACGAGCCGTCCGTTCGCCGGCAATCCGGCTGGTGTTTGCATCCTCAACGAATGGCTGCCTGATCAGCTCCTCCAGCAAATCGCGGCGGAAAACAACATGGCCGAGACCGCGTTCATCATCGATCGCGGCAGTTTCCACGACATTCGGTGGATGACGCCGACGGTGAAGATGGATCTTTGCGGACACGCCACACTCGCTTCCGCGCATGTGCTCTTCCAACATCTCGGCCGCTCGGGCGACACCATTATTTTTCAATCGCACACCGGCGGAGAACTGAAGGTGGATCGAAGAGAAAATCGCCTCGTCCTGGATTTTCCTTCGCGTCCGGCCGAAGCGTGCGAGACGCCGGCCAAACTTGCGGAAGGTTTGCGGGCGCGACCGCGCGAGGTTTACAAGGGGCGCGATTATCTCGCCGTGTTCGAGAAGCAGGCGGATGTCGCGGCGATCGCGCCCGATTTTGCGATTGTGGCCGAACTCGAAGCCAACGGCGTTATCGTGACGGCGCCGGGCGATGATTGCGATTTTGTTTCGCGCTACTTCGCGCCGCGCGTGGGCGTTCCCGAAGATCCGGTGACGGGTTCAGTGCATTGCGCGCTCATCCCCTATTGGGCGAAACGGCTGGGAAAAACAAAGCTGCACGCGCGGCAGCTATCCAAACGCGGCGGGGAATTGTCCTGCGAAGATTGCGGCGAGCGCGTTGGAATTGGCGGAACCGCGGTGACCTACGTCGAGGGAGCGATGCAGCTTCCCGACCGCTAGAAGCGCGCGATCACCAATCCACCGTCGCGTTGCCGGCAGAGTCGAGCGTGACTTTTCGCCCGATCAACCGCAGTTGCGTTTGGTTGTTGTCGGGGTCCTTCTCGATGCGTCCATAGACGGTCAGGTCAGCCATCGACTTGAAATCGGCCGTGATGGATTCGAACGCGGGCACGTCTGCTTTTGCCACCATGACCCGTTGCGCTGAGTAACCGCCTTTCGCTTTGGGATCATGCTGCCAGATCGAGGCTTCGTACCAGGTCGATGCGAGATGGCGCAACTTCGCGCTGCGATAATGAAAGTGGACCGCGACGATCTTGCCGATGAGCGACGCCTCCTGTTTCATCAGCGTCGGCACATCGTAGGTCTGGACATTACGCCACGTTGCGGCTTCGAAACGCTGCCCGGCCAGAGCGCTGGTTGCCAGGGTGAGAGCGGTGATTGTTATGAGGATTTTTTTCATATTACTTGGAGCCGGCACGCCCTCGTGCCGGGGGAAGTTGCGTTGCTAGTTCAGGTCAATGTGTCGTCGGAGGGCGCTTCAAAATCCTTCGGCGCCTTGGTCGCAGCGATCACTTTGGTCGCCAGGGTCTGGATCTTATCGAGCCGTTCGCTGAGAAGCGAGCGCAACTCATCCGCGTTGAGCGCTGGACCGTTGGCCGGTGGCGTCGAGAGAAGACGGATCGCTTCGTAGGCCTTCTCGTTCAAGTCCGCGATCGCGCGATCGAACTGCGCCTGCCCAGCCATCGCCGTCGAGATGACTTCGGTGATCCGGTCGAGACTGACGGTGCATCCTTCCAGGTCGTCGCCGTAAATGATCCGAAGAATTTCCTCGGCGGCGACGCGGGCGGCGTTCGGGATTACTGAATTCGGCGGTTGATCACTCATATCGCAACGCCTCCATCGGATTCACTCGGATCGCGCGCCAGGCCGGGACCAGACACGCGACCAGCGCGATGCTTATCATGATGAGCGCGACCTCCAGATAGGTACCGGCACTCGCCGAACTCACCCCGAAGAACAAACTCTCGAGATAGCGGCTCAACGCCACGCCGGCGCCTACTCCGATGACCACACCGAGCAGCACCATCCGCATTCCTTCACCGAGCACCATTCGCAGAACGTCCTTGCTCTGCGCCCCGAGCGCCATCCGGATGCCGATTTCCTGGGTGCGCTGGCCAACGAGAGACGCGAGCACGCCGAACAATCCAATCGCCGCCAGGACCAGCGCCAACCCCGCGAAAACGGTCATGACGAACGATTGAAACCGGCGCTGGCTGGTATCTTCATCGAGGATCTGCTCCATCGTTCGCACTTCAAAGACCGGCAGGTTTTTGTCCACCCACCAGACTTGGCTTTTCACACTGGTGATGAGCGCTTCCGGATAGCCCATCGCCCGGACCGCAAGGGTAAGCTGGGTAAAATCGACCATCGGTTTCGTGATCTCGGGACGCATCCGGCTTTCGAGCCCTTCCTGGTGCGTGTCCGCGACCACGCCGATCACGGCGGAAACAACCGACGGCGTGTCCGGCCGCGACGGCACGCTGCGCAAATGCTGGCCGACCGCCTCCTCGTTAGGCCAAAGTCGTTTCGCCAGGGTCTGATTCATCACCACCACCGGTGCTTTCGTTTGCAGTTCTTCGGCGGTGAAATTGCGTCCGGCCAGCAGCCGGATTCCGACAGTGTCGAAATATCCGGGTGAAAAAATCCCGCGCATGTCGGCCGTGGGCTCGCTCCCGCGCGTGGGCGCGGGCTGGCCTTCGAGCACGAAGCGTGTGAGCCGAATTCGTGTGAGCGGCAGGCCATCCGAAAAGCTGACGTTTTTCACGCCGCCCATGGCCAAAATTTTTTCTTCGACCTTGCGGCAGAACGCCGCGATCTGCGCGTCGTTCGCATAACGCGAAGCCGGCATGCTGAACTTCATCGTCAGCAAATGATCCGCGCGAAATCCGGGATCGATGCTGAGGACCGCGAGCATGCTCTTCATCATGAACCCGGCGCCGACCAGCAGCACACAGGCGAGCGCGACCTCGGCCACCACGAGCACACGTCGCATCCGGCTCGACGGTGAGCCCGCCTGAACGCCGCGGGTTTGATTCAGGAATGCGTTTACATCTGTCCGCGCCGCTTGCAGGGCCGGAACGATCCCGAAGAAAACGCCGGCCGCGACCGAGAGCGCGATCGTGAAGAGAAGAACGGTGAGATTGAGCTGGATGTCTTCCGGCCGCGTGATGCCCGCTGGCCGCAGCGCGATGAGCGCTTTGATTCCGAAATGCGCCAGGCCGAGACCGAGCGCCGCGCCTACGCCACTGAGCAACAAACTTTCCGCGAGCAATTGCGAGACAAGCCTCCCGCTGCCGGCGCCGAGTGCTTTTCGGATCGCCATTTCTTTCTGGCGCGCCGCGGCGCGAGTCAGCATAAGGTTCGCGATGTTCGCGCAGGCGATGAGCAAAACGAAACCGACCGCGCCGAGCATGACGAGCAAATTGCGCCGCAGATCCTGCCCCAGGTTTTCCACCGACACGGGAAAAACATTGATCCCGAAGCCGGCGTTCTGGGTCGGATCTTCTTCCGCCAAACGTTTCGCGATTCCGTCCATCTCGGCCCGCGCTTGCGCGAGGGAAACACCCTCCCGGAGCCGGCCATACACTTGCATTTTTCGCCGCTTCGCCTCGACCGGGTTCTGCGTCGCGGTCGCATCATAGGGCACCCATAATTTCGGTGAATGCTGGTCCTGTCCTTCGCGCGCCGCCGGCAAATGAAATTCCGCAGGGAGGACGCCGACGATGGTGTAAACGACGTCGTTGAGCGTGAGCGTCTGGCCGAGCGCGTTAGGTTGGCCGCCGAAATGGCTGCGGAAAAACGCGTCGGTCAGCACAACGACGTGCGTCTTGTCCGGATCGGTCGCGGCCGCATCGAAGCTCGTGCCGATCGCCGGATTCACGCCAAAGAGCGCGAAGATATTCGCAGAAGCGCGCGCGCCTTCGATCCGTTCGGGCTCCGGCCCGCTTGTCAGGTTGAAGTTCGCGTCTTCAAATCCGGCGATCGCTTCGAACTGCGTAACCTGCCGGCTCCACTCCAGAAAATTCGTGTAAGCGGACGGTACCCGCTCGCCAATCGACCCGCCGAGCGCCGGATTTTTTTCCCACAACATGACTACCCGCTGCGGATCGCGCAGCGGCAACGAACGAAGCAACACCGCATCGACCACGCTGAACACCGCCGCATTCGCGCCGATCCCGAGCGCGAGGACCGCGATCGTCGTCACCGCAAATCCCGGCGATTTCCGCAGCATGCGAAGCCCAAAGCGCAGGTCGGCCGCGAAGTTTTTCATCCGTTCTATTTAGACAGGACGCGAGGAAGTGGACAAGCGTTGCCAGCCTATCCCCCAAAAGAGGGATTTGTTTTCCAGCGAAAGGACGTGCAATCTTTTTGAGTTCCATCCGCCACGACGGCGGAGAGCGATTCCATAAGGGATGAACGACGAGGATTTTCAGCCGATCGATCCAGGCGAACTGGCGGGAATTGATCCCACGGGCGGCCTGGATGATCTCCTGATTTTCGGCAGCCCGGAGACGCGGCGTCATTTCCTAAAGCAGGTCGCGGGCACCGGCGCGGCTCTCACGCTCGGCCCGTTCGTAGGACTTAGATTGGCCGAGGCTGCGGAAGTCGCCGGGACTCCGGCCGCGGTGAGCACACCGACGGCTTCCGTTCAGCTCAAAATCAACGGCCAGGCGCATAAGCTCGCGATTGATCCGCGGACGACGTTGCTCGACGCTCTCCGCGAACATTTGCAGTTGACCGGCTCGAAGAAAGGTTGCGACCACGGGCAATGCGGCGCGTGCACGGTCCTCGTGAATGGCCGGCGGATTAATTCCTGCCTAAGTCTGGCGATCGTGCACGAAGGCGATGAGATCACGACGATCGAAGGCCTGGCCAAAGGCGACGAATTGCATCCGGTGCAGGCGGCGTTCCTCGAGCACGATGGATTTCAGTGCGGTTACTGCACGCCCGGCCAAATCTGCTCGGCGGTCGCGTGCATCGCGGAGGGCCATACGAAAAGCGACGCCGAGATTCGGGAATGGATGAGTGGGAACCTTTGCCGGTGCGGCGCCTATCCGAACATCGTCGCCGCGGTCAAGGAAGCGCAGAGCAAAACGCCTGCGAAAACGTCATGAATCCGTTTACCTACTCGCGCGCAAACGACGCAGCCGGAGCGGTGACGGCGATCGCGGCGAAGCCAAAGACAAAGTTTCTCGGCGGCGGCACGAACCTGATCGATCTCATGAAGATGGGCGTCGAAACGCCGGCGCAACTGGTCGATATCACCCGGCTGCCGATGGCGCAGGTGGAAGAATTGCCGGACGGCAAAGGCATTCGCATCGGGGCGCTGGCGCGGAATTCCGACGTCGCGGAGCATCCGCTCATCCAGCAGCGGTATCCGCTTTTGAGCCAGGCGTTGCTGGCCGGGGCGAGCCCGCAATTGCGCAACATGGCGACCGTCGGCGGCAACCTGATGCAGCGAACGCGCTGCTATTATTTTTACGACCCAGCGTTTCCGCAGTGCAACAAGCGGAATCCCGGCAGTGGTTGCGGCGCGCTCAAGGGTTACAACCGCATTCACGCCATCCTCGGCCAGAGCGATCAATGCATCGCGACGAACCCGAGCGACATGAACGTAGCGCTCGCGGCGCTTGAGGCGGTGGTGCGGGTCCAGGGACCGAAAGGCGAACGCGAAATTCCGATCGCGGATTTTCACCGGTTGCCGGGCAGCACACCGAACGTCGATACGAATTTGAAGGAGGACGAATTGATTACGGCGGTCGATTTGCCGGCGATCCCGTTCGCGACGCGCTCGCACTATTTGAAGATTCGGGACCGGGCGAGCTACGCGTTTGCGATAGTCAGCGTGGCGGCTGCGCTCGAAATGGATGACGGCAAAAAAATAACGGCGGTCCGGATTGCGCTCGGCGGCGTAGCGCACAAGCCATGGCGGGCGCAGAAGGCGGAGCAGCAGCTTGTTGGCAAGATTGCGGATGAAAAAACTTTCCGCGCGGCTGCGGAAGCGGAGCTGGCTGCGGCAAAAGGTTACGAGCACAATTCCTTTAAAATCGAACTGGCGAAGCGGAGCATTGTCCGCGCTTTGAGCACAATCGCCGCGATGGCGTGATGAATGCACTCGCCGCGGCACCTTCGGTCGGTCAATCCCTGACACGGGTTGACGGCAGACTCAAAATTACAGGCACCGCGAAATACGCGGCGGAGTTTTCACCGGCAAAGCTTGCCTACGCGACGTTGATCCAGAGCACAATTGCGAAGGGCCGCGTTTCGAAACTCGATCTGTCCGCGGCGCAGTCCGCTCCCGGCGTGATCGCAATTCTGACCCGCGAAAACGCGCCACGTTTCAAACCATATCCCGACGATCTGACGAAAAAGGGCGCGCCCGGCGAAGGCCGAGTCCCGCTCGAGGACGATCAGGTGCACTGGGTCGGGCAACACCTCGGCGTGCTCGTCGGCGAATCCTTCGAGCAGGTGATGCATGCGGTTTCGCTCCTTCGCGTCGAGTATGAAACTGCGCCGCCCACGCTCGTAATCGGGAATGCCGAGCAGCAAGCGCTTCATCCCGAATTGTTCATCGGCCGCGAAAAATTGCAGGTAAAACGCGGCGATGTGGCCGCGGCGCTGGCAAGCGCGGCCGCGAAAATCGAGATGACTTACACGACACCGATCGAGAACCACAACCCGATCGAGACTTACTCGACGACGGCGGAATGGGAGGCCGAGGATCGCCTGGTCCTTCACGAATCCACGCGCGGAATCAAACAGCTCCAGAAAATCGTGGGGAACGCCTTCGGTTTGCCGCAGGAAAATGTGCGCATCATTTCTCCCTTTGTCGGCGGCGCATTTGGCTCGAAGGGATTTCAGTGGAGCCACACGTTGCTTGCCGCCGCCGGGGCGAAGCTGGTCGGCCGTCCGGTGAAACTAACGTTCACACGCCCGCAGATGTTCGACTCCGCCGGACAACGCGCGCGGACGGAACAGAAATTCTCGGTGGGCGCGGGCCGGGACGGAAAACTGGTGGCGCTCCGACACGCCACGACGACGCATTGCTCGCCGGTCTCCGAGTACACCGAAGCGTGCGGGAACATGTCGCGGATGCTGTATTCGTGCCCGAACATCGACGTCTCGCATCGCGTAGTGAAATTGAACCTGACCACGCCATGCCCGATGCGCGCGCCGGGTGAAGCGCCGGGAGTCTTCGCGCTCGAATGCGCGATGGATGAGATGGCGCACAAGCTCGACCTCGACCCATTGGAGTTCCGCTTGCGCAATTACGCCGAGACGGACGAGAACGAGAACAAACCGTGGTCGAGCAAGAAGCTGCGCGAATGCTATCAGCGCGGCGCGGAAAAGTTCGGATGGTCAAAGCGAAACCGAAAGCCGCGGTCGATGCAGGCTAAGAACGGCGACTTCATCGGATACGGAATGGCTACGGCGGTGTATCCGGCGAATCAGCAGGCGGCGGCGGCGGTGGCGATTCTAAATAAGGATGGAACCGTGGTTGTGCGCAGCGCGACCCATGAGACCGGCACCGGCACCTACACGGCGATGTCGCAATTCGCCGCCGATGCGCTCGGCCTCCCGCTGGAGAAAGTGCGTTTCGAGTTAGGCGATTCCCAGTTTCCTGTTGCTCCGAACAACGGCGGATCGTGGCTGACGGCAAGCGTCGCACCGGCAGTGATGGGCGCGTGCGCGGAACTGAAAAAGAAAGTGACCGACCTCGGGGGAAGCTGGCCCAGCGATCCGGCGAAGCTCGCTGCTCTCTTTTCGCGCGCAGCAGAAATTTCCGCCGAGTTTAGATCCGAACCCGACAAGGATGACCGCGCAAGATTTTCCTTTCACTCTTTCGGCGCGATCTTTGTGGAAGCGCATGTGGACTCGTTAGGCCAGGTCCGGGTCAAACGGGTCGCCGGTGTTTACGATGTCGGGCGGATAGTGAATCCGCGGTTGGCGCGCAGCCAGCTCATGGGCGGAATAACGTTTGGGATCGGCATGGCGTTGATGGAAGCGACGTTGCCGGATGAAAACATGGGCCGCGTTCTCAATGCGAATTTGGCCGAATATCATCTTCCAGTTTGCGCGGACGTGCCGGAGTTCGACCTCGATTTTGTTAACGAACCCGACCCGCACATGTCCGATCTCGGCGCCCGGGGTGTGGGCGAGATTGGCATTGTCGGCGCGCCGGCGGCGGTGGCGAACGCGATCTTCCACGCCACGGGAAAGCGGGTCCGCGACTTGCCGATCACACTCGACAAACTGATTTAGTTATGGCGAACGAAAATATTCTGGGACCAGCGCGGAACCGCGTGGACGGCCGGTTGAAGGTGACCGGCGCGGCGAAGTACGCGGTGGAGTTCGAGGTGCCGAAGTGCGCGTATGGGTGGACGGTCGAGAGCAATATCGCGAAGGGGAAAATTCTCGCGATCGATACGAAGGCGGCGCAGGCGGTGCCCGGCGTGCTGGCGGTGCTGACGCACCTGAACATGCCGAAGTTCAAGGAAGCGCCGAAGAAGGAAGAGCGCGGCGGAGGTGGCGGCATCCGGAATGAGGAACGGTTCCCACTCAGCGATGACGGCGTGCATTACGCCGGCCAATATGTCGCGCTCGTGATTGCCGAGACAATCGAGCAGGCGCGCTACGCGGCATCGCTGGTAAAAGTCAGTTACGCACCGGCGGAGCCGTTGCTCACCATGGAAGCGGCCGTCAAGAAGGCGGCGAAACCGAAAGCAAATAACGACGAGAACGTTCAGATCAAGAAGGGCGACGCGGCAGCGGCATTGAAGGACCCGAGCCTCGTGAAAATCGAGCAGACTTATATTACGCCGACGGAAACGCACAACCCGATCGAGATGTCGGGCACGATCGCGCATTGGGAGAGCGACAAGAGGCTGACGCTCTATGACGCGACCCAATTTGTGAAGGGGGTGCAGAATGTTTTGGCGCGCACGCTCGGACTCGAGTTGGAGAATGTTCGGATCATCTCTCCGTTTGTCGGTGGCGCGTTCGGCTGCAAAGGCGCGGTCTGGATGCACGTGCTGCTCGCAGCGATGGGCGCCAAGGTCGCGGGCGTTCCGGTGAAACTCCACGTCTCGCGCCGGAACATGTTCGTGGGAACCGGTCATCGAACGCCGACGCGCCAGACGTTGTCGCTCGCTGCAACCAAGGACGGGAAATTGCAGGCGATCCAGCATGTGAGCGAAACGTTGACGTCGCCGGTGGGCCAGTTCACCGAATCCTGTGGCGCGCGTTCCAGCGGGCTGATGTACGAGAGTCCATCGATTCGCGTCGAGGAAACGGTTTATCCCGTGAATGTCTCCACGCCGACGTTCATGCGCGCGCCGGGCGAATGTCCTGGGACCTACGCGCTGGAATGCGCGCTCGATGAGCTGGCCATCGCGCTCAAGATGGATCCGGTCGCCTTGCGCCTGGCCAATCATGCCGACAATCATCCGACAAAAAATCTTCCGTTCAGCGCCAAGCATCTGAAGGAAGCGTATCAACTTGGCGCCGAAAAATTCGGCTGGTCGAAGCGCAATCCCGAGCCGCGTTCGATGCGCGATGGCGACCTGCTCGTCGGCTGGGGAATGGCGACCGCGACGTATCCCGCCCATAAGATGAGCGCGGCGGCGAAGGTAATCCTGCGCGCGGATAACACCGCGACCGTGCAATGCGCCACGCACGATCTCGGGACCGGCGCCTACACCGCGTTCACCCAGATTTCGTCGGAGCAGCTCGGCGTGCCGTTTGAGAACGTCACCTTCGAGCTGGGCAAATCCGATTTTCCGTTCGGCCCGGTCGCCGGCGGTTCGAATTCGACCGGCACCGTGGGCACGGCGATTCATGAAGCCGCGATTCTTTTGCACAAGGCGCTGGGGGAATTGGCCGTGAAAGATTCCAAATCGCCCCTCTACAATTTAAAGACCGAGGACATCGCCATGGTCGGCGACGGCCGGATCGGGGTGGCGACCGACCAGACGAAATCGGACAGCTACGCCGACATTTTGAAGCGCGCGGGCCGCGATTCCATCGAGGTCCAGAGCAAGGAAACGCCGCCAGAGCAAAGCAAGACGAACGCGTTCCAATCGTGGGGCGCTCACTTCTGCGAAGTGAAGATCGACCCGCTGTTGCCGCGGGTGCAGGTGACGCGGGTGGTGAGCGTGATGAATTGCGGCCGTGTTGTCAGCGCGAAGACGGCGCGGAGCCAGATCATTGGCGGCGTGACGATGGGCATCGGCATGGCGCTGACCGAAGAAACTTCCTACGATCCGGCGACGGGATTGCCGGTGATTCGCAACCTCGCCGATTACCACGTGCCGACCAACGCCGACGTCCCCGACATCGATGTCTCATTCGTCGGCGAACCCGATTTCGCTTTCAACCCGATCGGTGCGCGCGGCATGGGCGAGATCGGGATAACGGGAATCGCCGCCGCGATCGCGAATGCCGTTTATCACGCGACGGGCAAACGCGTGCGCGACCTGCCCATCACGCCGGACAAACTGATCTGACGCGTGAAAGAAATCCGCGACATTCTTCGGTTGTTCGAAACGAATCGCGGACAGCCGCTAGCGCTCGCGACCCTCGTCAGCGCGCACGGTTCGAGTTATCGCCGTCCCGGCGCGCGGATGCTGATTTGTGCGGATGGGGTAACTGCGGGTTCGTTGAGCGGCGGATGCCTCGAAGAGGAGGTGGCGTGTCGGGCCGCGGAAGTGATGCGCGAGGGAGCGCCGGCGTTGATGAACTTCGACACGCGGCTGCGTTTCGGGTGCAACGGGAGCATCGAAGTTTTTGTCGAGAAGGTGCAGGAAAATTTTCTCGCCGAGCTGGCGAAGAATTTTGCGGAGCGGCGCAGTTCGCGAGTTGTGACGGTCTTTGCAGGTTCCAGCGAACTTGGAACACGACTCGCCGGGCGCGATACCCAGATTCCTGGGGGCGCTTTCGTTCAGGAAATCGAGCCGGCGATTCGCCTGCTCATTTTCGGCGAAGGGCCCGACAGCATTTCGTTGCGCGCGTTCGCGGAGATTTTGGGATGGGAGGTCATCGAGGTCGATCAGCCGACCGAGCTTTCGAATCACGCCGATTCGCGGACCGCCGCGATCGTGAAGTCGCACAACTACGGGCGCGACTTTGCCGCGCTATGTCATTTGCTGAAGCTCGATCTGCCCTACGTTGGTCTGCTCGGGCCGCGGAAGCGACGCGATCAATTACTCAACGCGGTGCTGGATGAAGGGATCGCGATCGAGTCGGAAGTCTTCGCGCCGGCCGGGCTCGATCTCGGCGCGGAAACGCCGGAAGAGCTGGCGCTCGCGCTCGTCTCTGAAATCCAGGCGGTATTTGCCGGGGCCGGGGCGGAATCGTTGCGCGATCGCAAGGCGCCGATTCATGGCTGGAATATTGTTCGCCGCCCCGTGGAAGCATGCGCAGCATCGGCGCTGTAGTTCTTGCGGCCGGCGCATCGTCGCGGCTCGGTCGCCCAAAACAAATCCTGAATTTTCGCGGCGAAACTCTGGTGCGGCGCGCTGTTCGGGCCGCGACAGAAGCGCACTGCGATCCGGTCATCGTCGTGGTCGGACACGGCGGCGAAGCGATCCGCGAGGAGCTGAGAGCGACGTCCGCGCTTGTTGTTGAAAATGCAGAATGGCAACGCGGGCTGAGAACATCGATCCGCTGCGGCTTGCGCCAGTGCGCCGATTCCATGGAAGCGGTTGTGCTCCTGACCTGCGATCAGCCATTTGTGGACGCCGCGATTGTGGCCGGCCTGATCGCAGTTCACGAGAAGACCGGCAAACCGATTATCGCTTCGAGTTACGCGGACACGCTGGGCGTTCCGGCGCTCTTCGATCGCTCCTGTTTCGACGCGCTCCGTGCTCTGCCCGACAATTGCGGCGCGAAATCGTTGATCGCGGCGCGGTCTGGCGACGTTGCCGCCATCCCATTCGAGCAGGGCGCGATCGATATCGACACGCCTTCGGATTTTCAGCGCTTGATCGCGGAGTCCGAGTAGATTGCCCGCATGGCTGATGTAACTGTCGAGATCATCGAGAACGGACCCTACATCGTGACGGGCGGCGTGGAACTAAAGGACGACGACGGGAATAGCTACCCGTCGAAACAGCGGATCGCGCTCTGTCGCTGCGGCGCATCGACGACGAAGCCGTTCTGCGACGGCACCCATTCCAAGATCGGCTTCCAAGCCGCCGAGCGCGCGGTGCCTGGTTCGGCGGAATAGGAACACAGCTTGCAGTCTGTGCGGCCGGCGGACTTGCAGCCCGCCGAATTCTTGACTGCGGATCGGATATCCGCTGGCCGCACAGGCAACATGCCTGTGTTCCGATCGGCGGATCAGAACTCCACCGACAATCCGGCGTAACCAGTCCGGCGCGGCGCCGGATCGATGAGGCCGTTCAGGAAAACGCGCGAGTAATATTTCTCGTCCCCGAGGTTCGAGATACCACCGAAGAGGCGCACATTCTTCGACAGATAGACTTCGCCGGAGAAATTGAAGACCGTGTAAGCCGGGATAACGGCCGGAACCAGGATGGCGGCGCCGGTTGCGGTCGCCGGATTTGGACGATTGTTATCGGCCCAGAATTGATCCGACACGTGGACGCCGGAGACGGTCACGCGGAAGCATTTCTCTTTTTGGAAGGTAATGCCGCCTTTCCAGATAAACTCCGGTGCGTAGGCCGGTTCATTGCCGACCAACGTTTGGGTCGTTCCCGGAATGAGAACCTGGCTCTCGGTGAATTCGGCATCCAGATATTGCACATTGCTAAATACGATGAGTTGCAAGGGACGCGCTGGAGGCGGCGCGACCGAAGCGTCCTTGCCTGATTTCGCGTCGGCCGTTGTCGTGGCCGGCACGATCTCGGTCTGGAACGGAGCGAGCAGATCGTAGGAGACTTCCGCTTCGATGCCGCGATGGCGAGTGTTCCCCGAGTTCTGAACGAAGAACAGTGTGCTGCTGCCGTCGACGTTGATGCTCTCGGTCCGATTCTCGAATTCCATCCAGAACAATCCGACGTCGTACCAAAAGCCTTTGATCGGGGTACCGTGAACGCCCAGCTCAATGTCGAGCGATCGGAACGGATCGGGGATCGGCTGTCCGGGTTGAGTGGTGCGGGCGGTGCCGGCGATGTCGAAGAACCGCGTCGGCCGCCAGCCGCTGCTGGCGTTGAAATAGGTTTCGTTGCCCTTGCCGAAATCATTGCCGAGCCCGATTCCCCAGAGCGGAATCCAATGATCGGCACTGATGGTATTCGGCCCGATGTTGGTAGAATTCCCGGCCAAGGGCGGGCTCAACCAGGGCGCGGCCTTTGAATCCACTTCGACATTTTCATGATCGAGCCGGAACGACGGAACGATATGGAAGCTGCCGATGCGAATCAGATCCTCCAGGAAAATCGCCTGATAGTCCGCGGTGCGATTCTGGTCGAGAGTCGCGCCGATATCTGTGGGAACACCGGCGATACTCAAAATGGTATTGGCTTTAGCTCCGCGAGGCGCATAGAGAAAATCCGATCCATAATTGGCGAAGGTTAGACCATTCGGTGTGTTGATGTTCGTGCTCTGCAGCGTGTAACGCTGGAAAGGCGCCTCACCGTGATAGACCACGCCGCCGAAAGTGAGCGCGCTGCCTTTGAACATCGTGCCTTCGCCCCATTTCTTCCGGAAACGCAGATCGACTCCGCCGTTATTGAATTCTTCATAACCAAACGTCGTGCTCGTCGGAAGCACGGTCGGATTGAGCGATGTCGCTGGGCCAAGGTTCCCCGCGCTACGCGAATCGATGTCCTGGTGGGTGAACCAACCCTTGGCCTGCAGGAGCCAGCCGTCGCCGAGATTTGCTTCGTAGCGCAAAACGAAGTTGTAACGGTCGACCCAGTTTTCGTTGTATGGCGTGGTGGCAAAATTTTGGTCGTTGTTAAACTGCGCGAGGGTGAGTTTCCCAGGGTCCCCACCGTTGAAGCGGCTGGCGTGAACGTCGATCGCGATGAGTTGATTCGTTGTCGGCCGGTAACCGAGATAACCGTTCGCCTGCCAGAGATCGTACTGGCCATTGTTCCGCTGCCCGTCGGACGTCTGGTAATCCGCATCGAGGCGATACTCGAACGGACCTGGCGCTGCCTGGACCGACGCGTAGCTGTTGTAGAATCCATTAAGGCCCCCGGTCTGCTCGAAGTAACCGCCCAACGGCGTTCCGGGCGCGGGATGTTTCGTCACGAAGTTGACGGCCGGCGCCGGCTCGGGTCCGTAGAGGAGACTGCTGCCGCCGCGGATAAACTGAATCTCGCTGATGCTTTGCGGCACCGGCTGGTAATAGAGCGTCGGGAACCCGATCCACTCCGCCATCAGCGGCAGGCCGTCCTGGAGAAAAAGCGTGTACTCGGATTCCTGCGGATTCCCGAGGCCGCGGTAGCTGTAATTATACTGGCCCGGGTTTTGTTGCTCCGAAACGACGAGGCCGGGCGCCTTGGTAAACAATTGCTGCAGATTGTTCGCCTGGACCGGCGGTTCCTTGTCCAGATTGATGACCGTCGCTTTCTTTGTGACGGTGATCTGCGTCTCGGAAACTTCGCGCATGATGTGCTCGAGCTTGGGCCGGGTGTCATCGTGCGGATGCGGCGTGGCCACGGGCTCGCCGGTTACGTTGATTGTTTGGGTCACCACGGCCTCTTGGGCGAATGCCGGGACGGCTGCGAATCCCGCCATCACCGCGGAACTAATCAGGGTGGTGAGGCCAAGAGAAAAGCTTCGATAGTACATAGTGGTTTGTTGGTTAAGGCTGAACTGGAACGGCCTGGGAAGAACTCAGCGGTTCCGAGTGGAGGCGGGTGCTTCGGCTTGCGAAGGTTCACTGCCGCCGAACAACATCGAAAAGACCACGAAGACAGAGGCGTGAGGCGCGTCGTCCGTTACGCCGAAGAGCGGAGAGACATCGAGCCGGGTATTTCGCGATGGCTTCCATGCTACGGTCGGTCCGATCACGACGCGGGCGGACTTGGTTCCTTCCTCGCGAAGGCCCGCATCGGTAAAGCTGACGTATTGCATTTCCGCGCCGACTTTCAGGCGCTCGTTCGAGAGCAGGATCGGGAACATCAGGCTTTGCGAAAATCCCACCTCGCGACCGCGGTCGCCGCTGGTTTCCTGTTCGAAAAAGAAATTGGCGGCCCACTCGACTTTGTTGCTGAAATCCTGGGCGAGGAGGAGTCGCACTTCGACGGAATCGGGCAGCTTCATATGCTCTTCGAGGAACGCCTGGCCTTCCCCTTTCGGCACCATTTCCGGCGGACCCTCATCATGGAGGATGTCGCCGACGCCGAATTTGTATTCCACGAAGAGCGTTGGGTTGAGCGGGATCTTGTTCCAATCGGCCAGGGCATAGCGGCCTTCGATGCTGAAGGTTCGATCCTGGGTGCGGCCGCGATGATTTTCGATCGAGTTTTCGAACGCGATTCCGAACCGGTTGGGCAGACCGATCTCGACTTCCTGCGTCAGCATGTGGTCGGGCCGATTGAACTTCAGCGAATCGCCCTGGTAGATGAGCCCGGCGAACACGGCTCCGGGCGGCAGCACATAAGCCTGGGTCAGGTTAGAAAAACGGCTCCGCGAAAAACCGGGCGTCGCTCCATAAGAGCTCGGCACTTCTTCGCCGGCGACGTTGACCGTCTGCGTGGTGACAGTCTCCTGGGCGTGAAGCGGACGGCCGCCGCCGATAACGAGAATGGCCGCCGCCCCGGCGAAAACGGCGATGGCGCGAGAGTGAAGGCGAAAAAGCATGGGGCTGGATTACAGATTCGTAATGCCGCCGGCAAGCCTTTTCTTTACAATTTTGTAATGATTAGACTTTCTTCTCATCAGCTGAGGAAACGCGAGCCGCCGGTGATCAGGAAGAGCAGAGCGAGTCGCGCGCTCCTTGACGAGATATAACAGCACTGTTATATTGGACTGATGAAATCTTCGGACCGGCTCGGCACCCTCTTGCGCAACCTGATCGATCGCCTCGATGGCGATGTCGAGCAGCGCTATCGCGACGACGGGCTCGACTATCGCCCGCGCTTCACGCCGGTGGTGCGCGCTCTCTCGGCACTCGGCCCTGCCTCGATCGCTGCGATTGCGCGGCAGGTGAGGATGCGCCATTCGGCAATCAGCCAGACGGTCGCGCAGATGCAGCGTCAGGGGATGGTGAAGCTTGCTCCCGGTCCTGACGGCCGCGAGCGAATTGTCGCCCCGACGCCTGCGCTCAACGCGATCCTGCCGCGGCTCGAACAGCATTGGGCGGCGACCAATGCTGCTGCCGCGGAGCTGGAAGCCGAACTCTCGCATCCGCTCGCCGCGACCTTACACGCCGCCGTCGAAGCGCTCGACCGGCGTTCCTTCGCCGAGCGGGCGAGGGCCCTATCGCCCCGGAGACGTCCGATGCGGCCGAAGAAGTCCCTCATCGCCGCCGCTCTGCTGGTGCTCGGCGCTTTTTGTATTGCCGATAGTTATGCGCAGGAGGCTGCGCCTCCAAGCCAGACGGAACCCGCGGCCGAGCCTCGCGCGGTTGCCGAGCGGGTCGCGGGGTTGCTGGAAGCCGATTATCTCTACCCCGAGACCGGCAAAGCCTACGCCGCAGGCGTGCGCAAACAGGCTGCGAGCGGTGCCTATGATAAGTTGAACGGCCGTGCGCTGGCCGACGCGCTCACGTTCGACGTCCTGGCGGTGCAGGATGACAGCCATCTTCGAGTGCGCTTCGGCGCACTGATGATGATGCGTCCAATGGTCGGGCCGAGCGGAGCCGGCAGTCCCGGTCCTGGCACTCCCGGTCCGATGCCCAGTCCCAGTGCACCGCCGGGGCCACCCCGGGCGCCGGCCATGGAGCAAGCGGGCTGGATCGCGCCGGGGATTGCCTACGTCCGCTTCAACGAATTTCCTCCCGATCCCGCGCTAACCGAAAACGTGCGCACTTTCCTGCGCGACCATGCGAGTGCCACCACCCTGATCTTCGACCTGCGCACCAACCGCGGCGGCGGGCCCGCGCAAATGGAGGTAATCTTTCCGCTGCTGTTCGACAAACCGACGCGGCTGTGCGGCATGGCGACGCGCGCCGGCATGGAGCGGTTCGGCCCGATAGCCGGCCCGAACATGCGAAAGGTCGAAGGTGAGCCAGGCTTCGTCACCATGGAATATTGGGTAACGCCGGGCGCGGCGGGCCCGCTGCAACAGGCGCGCGTGTTTGTGCTGACCTCGCCTGCCACTGGCTCCGCGGGCGAGCAGTTCGCAGCGGCGCTCAAATGGACGGGCCGCGCGACCCTGATCGGCGGGCCGACCGCCGGCGCCAATCATTTCGGCTCGGCCGAGCCGGTCGGCGGCGGACTCACCCTCTTCGTTCCGGTCGGGCGCACCTTCAATCCAGCCGACGGCAAGGATTGGGAAGGCACTGGCATCTCCCCCGACATTGCAGTGGCGCCCGAACAGGCGTTGGCCGTCGCCCTGGTCCGCGCCGGGCTCCCCGAGGAAAAGGCGGCATCACTCGCCGAGCAACATCGCCCACGTCTGCCGATGACCAAGCCCCCGGTAATTGCCCCGCGCCAACCATGAGCCCTATCGTCGGCGCTGCCGATTTGAGTGTTTCGACGCCAGGTGAAACGTAAGACTGAATGAAAACCGTGTCAGCTCTTCCAGCGCAGTGATTCTCAAGATGTTTTGCGTTTCACACCCAGCACGCGATAGCAAACGGCCTGTATAGCGGTGGACACGAAAGCATCGACGCGCACTGACGCCTAACGAGAATGGAACGGACTGCCAAGCCGTGACATAGACGAACAGCCCAAAGGGTGAACGAAGTAGGACGAGTTCATCAATAAGATGAGCGACGGCTGGCGAGACGGCGCATAGCTGCCGGTTGAGGATTGAATTTCATGGAAAGTAAGGAGCCGAGACTCTAGCCGTTCGCTGCCATCGCCCGGTTAGATGGATGGCGTGATCCCATCATTACCTTCCAATCGTAAAAGATAACGGGATTCTGACTCGTGTGAATCGTCCGGGGTAAAACCGCCATTTCCGAAAGGTAGAGCGTCCCTCCTCGTCCAAAACCTGATGTCCCGTGGTGCGAACCACCTTCACCTCGTATACCGTGCCATCCGCTCGAACATGGAGTTCAAAGACGCCAGCGCCCGTCCACCGCTTGAGACGAGCTTCAGTTGGATAATTGGGACGCGCCGCGTATCGCGCGTGAGTCTTGGCGTATTCGAGGGTTCCGGGGACGGGTTTGGGAGAATGAGGTGCCTCACCAAGCGAGGAGGGAGCGCTCAACAGAATGCCGAGAAAAAGGCAACTAAAGGCTAGGCGAACGAAGCGTGATCTCGTGGTAGCCATCTAACCAGAACAAGAGGAGCGACGGCGGACGAGGGCGCGCCTCGCTCGGGGTGAATGGAACGGACTGCCAAGCCGTGACATAAACGGAAAGCCCGGAGGGTATGGGAGCAGCGCGACCATATCAAAGGGCGGAAGTCATCTCAAAAGTGGAGCGTACAACGGTCCGCCGTTCGCTCCATCGCATGGTTAGGTCTGTTCGTCATCATGGTCCAAGACGTTAATCCGGCGGCGCTTGAGAAACCAGCTTCCGATCGTAAAACTGCCGATACCGAGGGCGAAACCAATTCCTAGCGAATACAAGGGCTGTCGACCTGTGCCGAATGGCCGGGGAGGCGGGTCGATGCCAAGCGCATGCAAGACTAGAAACGCCGCGCAGGTGAGCACTGCGCTAAACACGAATAGTCGTCTGCCTGCAGGCGTGAGAAAACGGAATGAATCAGGTGGCTGCGAGCCCATGCGTGACATAGACCTAACGAGAATAAGATCAGCGACGCCTACCGAGAGCGAGCGTAGATCGGAAGTAAAGTGATTTAGTCATTGGAAGGACCCGACGAAGAGCGGGTAGGCGTTCGCTGCATCGCTTGGTTAGGCCTTGGGCGTTTCATGCTCTTTGGACTGACGCAATAGCAGGATGTTGGCAACGAACGCGGCCGGGACCGACACTCCGAGAGACACTGCCAGTATGATCCCGATCTCCCCAAGCCATGCCGTGCCGCCCAGCGGTTCGGGTGAGTATGGCCGCGGGCGAAACGCGGCGTAGATGCCAAGACCGATCAGCCCAGCAAGAGGCGAAGCAATGGTGGCAAGCAAAGCATACGAGCCGATATGCCGATGGCGGCGCCGCTGCAGCGAGTGCGCGGCAGCGAGGACGATGGAGCCGAACCACATCGCGCCGTATGCGATGACGATGGCGTTGAACATCTTCGGTGACACGAGAGCGAGCGATTTGAGGCCTAACGAGAATAAGATGAGCGACGGCGGACGAGAGCGCGGGTCGCTCGGAGTGAATGGAACGGACTGCCAAGCCGTGACATAGACGGAAAGCCCGGAGGGTTTGGGAGCAGCGCGACCATATCAAAGTGTGGAAGTCATTTGAAGTGTGAACGCACAGCGGTCCGACGTTCGCTCCATCGCATGGTTAGACGACTGCATCGCTAGCCGCTCTGCGTGATCGTACTACGCGCCAGTATGAAAGCCAGCCAGATCACGGTGATAACCGCCGCCAAACCGTAAAGAGTACCAGCGCGCCGAGTGGCCGATGCAAAATAAAGTACGGCCGCGAATGCAATGTAAGCGACCAAAACGGCTACTCCCAGAAAAGCAAACATCGGCCAGCCGCGGAAACCAGCATAGTGCAAAGCCGTGAGGGTGCGATCTGCAAGCGCGCCCAAAATGACGAACGCCATCGCTGCTAACGCCCACGAAATCAGACGACGTTGAATGTGAGTCATGAGGGAGCGTTCTGTCGTCTAACGAGAACAAGATGAGCGACGGCGGATGAGGGCGTGCATCGCTCGGAGTAGAAGTGTGGAAATCATTTCGAAAGTGGAGCGTGCAGCGGTCCGACGTTCGCTCCATCGCATGGTTAGATGTAC
>JBEEHR010000072.1:0-12225 GCA_041167505.1 Verrucomicrobiota bacterium | reverse complement strand
CGCCGCATGAGGTCGAACAGGTCGAGCGCGCGTTGATCGACGCGTCGACGCGGCTGCCGGTCCTGTTCTTCTACGGCTCCGCGATCGTCTGGCTGTTACTCGGCACCCTCCTCGCCGGCTTCACCTCCTACAAACTGCACTCGCCGGATTTTCTCGCGAACTGCAGCTGGCTCACCTGGGGACGGATTCGGCCCGCGCACATGAATGTGATGGTCTACGGCTGGGCGTCGATGGCCGGCATCGGCACCGCGATCTGGCTCATGGCGCGTTTGTGCCGGACGACACTGCGGCATCCGTTGCTGCTCATCGCGGGCGGCGCTTTCTGGAATCTCGGCGTGCTCCTCGGCGTCGGTGGAATTCTCGCCGGCGACAGTACCGGCTACGAATGGCTCGAGTTCCCGCCCTATGCCACGATCGTGCTCTTCGTCGCGTATTCGCTCGTCGTGTCGTGGGCGATGCTCATGTTCCGTTTCCGCCGCGGCGACAACATCTACATCACGCAATGGTATCTGCTCGGCGCGTTCCTCTGGTTCCCGTGGGTCTATGGTGCAACGCAGATCATGCTCTTCGTCGTGCCGGTCCAGGGCGTGATGCAATCCGCCGTCACCTGGTGGTTCGCGAATAATCTTCTGTTCCTTTGGTTCGGTGCGATCGGGCTCGGCACTGCGTATTATATGATTCCGAAAGTGATCGGCCGCCCGGTTTACAGTTATCACCTCGCGGCAATCGGCTTCTGGACTTACGCGCTCTTCGCGAGCTGGACCGGAATGCAACGGCTCGTCGATGGTCCCTTCCCGGCCTGGATGATTACCGCCAGCATCGCGGCGACCATCCTCACCATTATTCCGGTGGCGACCGTCGGCCTGAATCATCACATGACGATGCGCGGTTATTTCGGACTGCTTCGTTATAGCCCGACGCTCCGCTTCACGGTCTTCGGCGCGTTCGCTTACACCGGATTCAGTTTGATGGGCGTCTTTCTCTCGCTGCGCTCCGTCGCCGGCTACGTCCATTTTAGCGAAGCGAGCATCGCCTATTCGCACCTCGGCCTGTACGCGTTTTTCACGATGATCATCTTCGGCTCGATGTATTACATCGTGCCGCGCCTCGTCGGCCGCGAATGGCGTTACGCGAGCCTGATCAAGCTGCACTTTTGGGCGTCCGCGTACGGAGTCGGCCTGATGGTGGCGATGCTTTTCCTGGGCGGCATCTCGCAGGGAAGCGCCATGCACGATGCCTCGCTGCCTTTTAGTGAAACCACGGATTCCGTCCTGCCGTATCTGCGCGGGCGGAGCGTGTCGGGTATGCTGCTCACGATCGCGCATTTCATCTTCGCGTTTCATTTTGGTCTGATGCTGTTCGGACTGGGCCGCAGTTCGAGCATGCCGACGTTTTTGAATCCGCAGGAAGAGGAGGCGGTGAAGGACCACATATGAAAGGGATAAAGGCTCTCTTTCTCGGGATCTTCGGCACGTTCGCCTTTTCGTGGACGGGATTGATGCTGATTCCGAATTTCCAGATCGGACATCTCGATCCGCAGGTAAGTCAGGACGATGAGAACGATATTTATCCCGTGCCGAAATCCGGCATGGCCGATCGCGGGCGGAAAATCTATGCCGCGAATGGCTGCGTCTATTGCCATAGCCAGCAGGTGCGCGCTGATTATGCAGCTTCCGATATCGACCGGAAGTGGGGGACGCGCCGGAGCGCGCCGCGCGATTACATTTTCGAGCGCCCGGCAATGCTCGGCAAAATGAGACTGGGGCCCGATCTTTCGAACGTCGGCAAGCGCGCGCCTTCGGAGGACGCGAGTCCGTCGCCCTCGGCATCGCCGGAAGCATCTCCGGCGGCAAACGCCCCGCAGCCAAATGCCGCGACCTCACCGGCAACGTCACCCGCAGCCAACGCCTCCGCTTCGCCTGCCGCTTCACCAACCAAACCAGTCGCCGCCACCTCTCCTGCGCCCTTGATATCACCCGCTGCTTCTCCGGCGGCAAACGCCGCGACCTCACCGGCCACGTCACCCGTAGCCAACGCATCCGCTTCGCCTGCCGCTTCAGCAATTAAACCAGTCGCCGCCAACTCTCCCGCGCCCTCGACATCACCAGTTGCTTCGCGGGCGGCAAACGCCGCGACCTCACCGGCAACTTCACCCATTGCTTCCCCGGCCGTGAACGCAGCAACGTCTCCCGCCGCTTCACCGACCAAACCAGTCGCCGCTACTTCACCCGCGCCGGCAGCCGCCGCTTCTGCGGCAGCGCCTTCGCCAGCAGCAAGCCCGGCGGCAACTGCCGCGACCACAGCGGACACTGCTGTCAGTTCGACCGGCATGCCGCCGCAGTACTCGGCCGCATGGCATCACCTTCATCTGTATAGTCCGCGCAGCGTCCTGGCCGGTTCGACTTCCAACATGCCGGCCTACAAATTCCTCTACGAAAAGCGCCGCGTTTCTGGCGAGCGCTCCGCTGATGCCCTGAAACTGACCGGCGCCGAGGCGCTGCCTGACGAATGGGAAGTCGTGCCGAGTTACGACGCGAAATGCCTCGTGGCCTACCTGATGTCTCTCGACCAATCCCACGCTTTGACGGAAGCGAAGCTGATTTCGGCGCCCGCTTCTTCGCCTGCACCTGCGTCGTCACCAGCTGCCGCAACAGCGCCGGCGCCATCCCCGGCTCCGGCCAAGGAGGAAAAGAAATGAACGAGAGCGCGCCCGGCGGTCATAGCCGGCAGGGAATGGATTATGGCGAAAGCTCTGACGTGCATCAGGTGCATGCTGCGATCCAGCGGGAGAAACGCGAACCGCGCGTCGGTCTCGAGCCGCTCTCGATTTGGTTGATCGCGGTCTACGGCCTCGCGATCTTTTTCGGCGGCGCCTATCTCGGGCGCTTCTCGGGCAACTTTAGCGGCGACAGTCTCGATCCCGCTCTCATCCCGCAATCAAAAAAGCAGGGCCCGAATGGTCCCGGCGGCGGGCAAACAACCGAACTCTCCCAGGTCGATCGGGGCAAAAAGATTTTCTCGGCGAACTGCGCGGTCTGCCATCAACCGAACGGATTGGGCGCAGCAGGGCAGGGTTATCCGCCGCTGGCCGGTTCGGAATATGTAAATGGCGGGACGCGCCGGGTGGGAATGATCGTGCTGAAAGGCTTGCAAGGTCCGCTCACCGTGAAAGGTCAATCGTTCGGCACGGCGGTCATGCAGCCGTGGGACAAGACGCTGACCGACGCGAAGATCGCCGACGTTCTCACCTACGTTCGGCAGGAGTGGGGAAACAAGGCCGGCCCGGTTACCACCGCGCAGATCGCCGGGTTGCGCAAGGAACTGGCGAGCCATCCTGATTCCTTCGTCGAAGCGGATTTGAAAGCCGTGCCGGAAGACGCCGAGCTTCCCGGCGGCGAACCGGCTGGAGCAAAACCGGCGGAAGCGCCAAGTCCCGCGCCTGCTCCCAAGTAACTGTAGCCGCGGCGCTCCGTCGCCGCGTTCGTTGATCGGCAGGCGCCGTGACTACAGTAAAGGCATCTCCGCAGAGCCTCGTCCCCGATTCATCTTCGACGCGTCATGGTTCAACACTCCGATTTCGATGATCCCGATATCCGCGAAGTCATTGTCGTAGGTGGCGGTATTGCCGGTTTGTCCGCGGCCATCTATCTCGGACGCGCGCAACGCGACACCCTCGTCATCGATTCCGGGCATTCGATGGCAAAATGGGAACCGGTCGTCGAAAATTATCTCGGCTTTCCGAGCGGCGTCGGCGGCGAAGAGCTTTTGAAGAATGGCCGCAAGCAGGCCCGGAAACACGAGGTCCGTTTCGTCCGCGACGAAATCAGGAACGTCTCTGCCCGCGACTCGATCTTCGTTCTCAAAGGCAAAAAGAAAACGTACCAGACCAAACGATTGCTCCTCGCCACCGGCATCTTTCATCGCCCGCCCGAGATCCCGGGTGTGAAACGATGCCTCGGCCACAGCATGTTTTTCTGCAAGGACTGCGACGGCTATCGCGTCCGCGAGAAACGGATCGCGATCGTCGGTGCGAATAACGAAGCCGTCGATTACGCGCTCGGCATGCTGCATTATTCCGCCTGCGTCATCGTGGCCACGAACGGCGACCGGCCACGGTGGGACAAGCGTCACGCCCGCTGGCTGGAGGAATACGAAATCCCCGTCGCGCGGAAACCCATTTGTGACGTCGACCATCGCAAGCGGAAGATCCGCGCGCTCGAGTTCGGGAACGGCGAGAGTGTGAAAATCGATTACCTCTTCACCACGCGCGGCGACATTTTCCACAACCAGCTCGCGAAAAAACTGGGCGCGAAGCTCGATTCGGACGGCCAGATCAAAGTCGACCAATGCATGCGCACGAGCGTGCCGCGGTTGTATGCCTCGGGCTGCGTCACGCCCGCGAATTGCCAGATGATCATTGCCGCCGGCCAGGGCGCCGCCGCAGCGCAGGCGATCAATCGCGACCTGTTCGAAGAGAGTCTCGCCACGCATTCGCTCCGCCGGTTTCGGGCGGCGCAGCTCGACGAAGAAAAGACGGTGCCGGAAGTTTCCAAAACAAAACGGAAAGGCAGGAAAAAATAATGGGATTCGAACAATATCACGAGCCGGCGAACGAACTCTCGGGGGAAACCCGAACGTTCGCCCGCATGATCACGTCGTTAGGCGAAGAGGCGGAAGCGATCAATTGGTACGAGCAGCGCATCTCGGTCGAGAAAGACAAGAGTGCTCGCGCCATCATGAAGAACGCGCAGAAAGAGGAATTCAAACATTTCGCGATGGATCTTGAATGGCTTTTCCGCGCGAAAGCGGAGTGGCGCGAGATCGCGCAGGGCGTGCTCTTCCAGAAAGGCGACATCGTCGAGCACGGCGAGAAAGCCGAGGAAGAGGCGTGAGCCTCATAGGACCTATAGGTCCAATACGACTTATTACAGCTTCGCGGCGATGATCTTTCCGATCGCGCGCAAGCCCTCTTCGTCTTCGGCATCGAATCGATCCAGCTCCGGGCTGTCGACATCGAGAACGCCGAGGATGTGCGAATTATCGCTCACCAGCGGGACGACGATCTCCGATTTCGACGCGGTGTCGCAGGCGATGTGGCCTGGATACTCGTTCACGTTCGCTACGCGAATAGTCGTGCGTTTTTCGGCGGCCGTCCCGACAACGCCGCGTCCGAATGCAATCCGCACGCAAGCCGGCCGGCCTTGAAAGGGACCGAGGACCAGCTCCCCTCCTTTCAGCAAGTAAAACCCGACCCAATTCAATCGCGGCACCGAGTGAAACAGCACCGCCGCGCAGTTCGCCATGTTCGCGACGGGATCAGTCTCGTCCTGGGTAAGAGCGGAGATCTGGGTGGCCAGCTCACGATACAATTCCGGTTTGGATAACTGGCTGAGGTCTGAAGTCGTGAACACGGTTTGAACCTAAGCCCAAAGAGCTGCGGTTTCCAAACCGCCGACGAGAAAGACGGCGATTTCAAATCGCCGCTCATTGTTCAAGCCACCATCTCATCGACCACCGCGAGAAACGGGTCGATGTCGAAAGGCTTGGTGAGATAATTCCGCGCGCCGGCCGTGAGCAGGCGTTCGATCTGGCTCGGCGTGGCATCCGCGCTCAAGACGACGACCGGCACTTTTGCGGTCGCGGGTTGGTGTTGCAGTTGCCGTAGAACTTCCGAGCCGTGCATGTCCGGCAAATTAAGATCGAGCAGGATCAGCTTCGGCTGATGCGCCTGGGCCAGCTCGACGCCGTCCTCGCCTGTCCGCGCATGCATCAGTTTCAGCGCCGGCCGAAATTCGAGGATCCGCTCGACTAGTGTGAAATTCACCGGGTCGTCCTCGATGTAGAGCACATCGCAGGACGCGGTGGCAGCAGCGACTGAGGGCGTAGGAAACCGGTCCGTGCTGCCATCGCCCAGCTCTTGGGTGATGATGCCGAGCAAATCGCGCGCGGCTTTCAAAATGTGTTGCACGTCCGCATCTTTCGTGGCCGATCCGCCGAACCGCATCGAGAGCAATTCGCCAAAGCCGATAATGGCGTTGAGCGGCGCCCGCAGCTTCTGGTTGAGGTCGGCGCGGAAGGCGCGCTCGCCTGGCGAGACGGCTTCCGAAACATCGGGGGTGGGGGATGGGGATGGTTCGTTCATCACATTCATGTAACCCGATAACTAGCAGGTTGCGTTCACGCGGCGGACCAAACTTTCGGCCCTTCTTCGACATCCATTCGCAAACCCGACGGCTCCTCGAAGCTCATGTTCCGCAGTTTCTTCACCATCTCGAGGTCGCGCCGCATTTTGTTTTTGTGGGCGCAGAAGATCAGGGCCGTCTCGTCGGTGATCAGATCGGCTTGGTAGGCTTTCATGAGCGATTGGTCGAAGCTGTGCCAGCCGAGCGTGTCTCCGGCCTCAATGATTTCCTGGAACGTTCGGTTCTCGCTCTCGCCGTAAAGCAGCGTCTCGCGCGTGCGCAGGCTGCTGCCCATGATTTCCGTCACGAGGAGGCGTCCGCCATTGATCTTGCCGACCAGCCGTTGGCTTACGATGTAGCGGACGGTGTCCGCCAGGCGCTGCCGGATTTGTTGTTCCTCATCCTTGCTGAACATGCCGAGAATGCGGTTGATCGTCTGGCCCGCATTGATCGTGTGCATCGTGGAGAAAACAATGTGGCCGGTCTCCGAAGCAGTCATCGCGATCTCCATCGTCTCGCGGTCGCGAATTTCGCCCACGAGGATGACCTTCGGCGCCTGCCGCAGGGCGGAGCGCAGGCCGCTGGCGAAATCCCGGAAATCCTTCCCGAGCTGGCGCTGATTGAAGAGGGCCTTCTTGTGCGGATGGAGGAATTCGATCGGGTCCTCGAGCGTGAGGATGTGGATGCTCTGGGTCTGGTTCAGCTCGTCCAACATGGCCGCCAATGTGGTCGTTTTGCCACTGCCGGTGGCGCCGGTAACGAAAATGATCCCATTCTTTTCCTTGATCATCTCACGGAAAAGCGGCGGCAGGCCGAGCTGGTCGAGGGTGGGGATCGCGGTCTGCAATTTCCGCATCACGATAGCGGGCCGTCCGTTCTGCTTGAATATATTCACGCGCATCCGGGCGAGATCGGCGAGGGCGTAGCTGCAATCGCACGACCCGTGAGTGTCGAGTTCCGCTTTGAGCCGCTCGTCTCCCTCCATCACGTGCTCCGCGATCTGGTCGATCATGGTGGAATCCAGAAGGCCGGTGGGCGTATCGATGGGGAACTCCTCCAAGACGCCGTGTTCCTCGACGACGGGCGGTTTGCCGACAGCGAAGAGCAAATCGGAAATGCCCTCGCTGCTGCTAATCATCGCTGAAAGCAGACCATCTATAAGTTGTTTGTTCACAAAGCCGGAGAAGCCGTCTATCAATTAGCGAGAAACGTGCCCACAGGCCCGGGGGGAATCCCGCAAAATGGAGGCACGCAAATCCTCTTGATGGCGCGATCTTTACGGGAGGGTGTGCATTCTTCGCAAAAAGGCGCTTTTCAGTTGAAAACTTTGCCCTGATATTCAGTTTCACTTTCGATTATGGACGCATCCTCTGGCCTCGCCACGCACGCCGACCATCCACCTTCGCCGGGCTCCGGTGCGGCAGGCGATCATCACGACTCCGGGCACGACCATCACGAGTTGCCGTTCTGGCGGAAATACCTCATCTCCACCGACCACAAGGTGATCGGCATCCAGTACGGGATTAGCGGCCTCATTTTCCTCTTCTTCGGGTTCTCCCTCATGATGCTGATGCGCTGGCAGCTGGCATATCCCGGCCAGGAGATTCCGGTCATCGGCAACCTGCTCGGCCGCATGTTCGGCCCGGGCGCCGTGGAAAACGGCGTGATGAAGGCGGAGTTCTATAACTCGTTAGGCGCGATGCACGGGACGATCATGATCTTCCTCGGCATCGTCCCGATCGCGTTCGCCGCCTTCGGCAATTTCGTGGTGCCGCTCCAGATCGGCGCGCCGGACATGACGTTCCCCAAGATAAACATGGCGAGCTACCAGGCGTTTGTCATCGGCGGCACCGTGATGTTGATCAGCTTTTTCGTTCCGGGCGGCGCAGCCAAGGGCGGCTGGACTTCCTACACCCCGCTCGCGGTCCTTTCGGATAAAGGGCCGACTTACGATCCGTTCTGGAATGGCCAGACCCTCTGGTTGGTCGGGTTCATTTTCCTAATCACGTCGTCCCTGCTGGGCGCGGTCAATTTCATCGCGACGATCATCCAGTTGCGCGCCAAGGGCATGACCTGGATGCGGCTGCCGTTCTTCGTCTGGGCGCAATTTGTCACGGCATTCCTGCTCCTGCTTGCCTTTCCGCCGCTGGAAGCAGCGGTCGTAATGCAGCTCATGGATCGCGCCGCGGGCACCAGCTTCTTCCTGCCGAGTGGTCTCGTCGTAAACGGCGCACCGTTGCACATCAGTGGCGGCGGCAGTCCGCTCCTCTGGCAGCATCTGTTTTGGTTCCTCGGCCATCCGGAAGTTTACGTGCTCATTCTTCCGGGCATGGGCATCGTCGCGGAAATTATCGCGAACAACACCCGCAAACCGCTCTGGGGTTACAAATCGCTCGTCTTCGCCGCGCTCGTCCTTGGCTTCCTTTCCTTCATCGTTTGGGCTCATCACATGTGGCTCACCGGCATGGGCTCAGTCGTGAGCGCTTTTTTCCAGACGACCACGATGATCATCTCGATTCCGTCGGTCATCATCCTGAGCGCATTCTTTATTTCGCTTTGGGGCGGCTCCATCCGGTTCAACGTCCCGATGCTCTTCGCGACGGCGTTCCTGCCCATGTTTGGAATCGGCGGGCTCACCGGCATCCCGCTGGCGTTCAATTCCGCCGATCTTTACCTGCACGACACCTATTACGTCATCGCGCATTTCCATTACATCGTCGCGCCCGGCACGATCTTCGCCGTCTTCGCTGGAATTTATTTCTGGTTCCCAAAGGCGACTGGGCGACGAATGAACGAGTTCTGGGGAAAAGTGCATTTCTGGCCATCACTCATCTGCATGAACATCATTTTCCTGCCCATGTTCCTGCAGGGAATGCTCGGCATGCACCGGCGCTGGTATGACGGCGGCCAGGGCTGGACGCTGGCGGGCGAGAAGGTCTGGGGCCTGACCGGTTTCCAGTGGAACACACCGATCTCAATCGCGGCCTGGGTCATGGGCCTGGCGCAACTTCCGTTCATCATCAATTTCTTCTGGAGCATCTGGCGCGGAGAAAAAGTGAACAACAACCCGTGGGAGGCGACGACCCTCGAGTGGACCGCGCCCTCGCCCCCGCCACATGGAAATTTCGCGACCGAGCCGCACGTTTATCGCGGCCCTTACGAGTATAGCCTGCCCGGGCGCGAAGCGGATTTTACCATGCAAAGCGAACCGATGACTGAAAGCGACCGTAAAGCCTACGAAGCCGCCGCGGCGGCGGGCGTCCACTAATTGCCGCCATGGAAATTCCTTACACAGTAACGGCGCGGCCGGACACCGGTCTTTGGAACGCGAAAGTCGGCATCTGGCTCTTCCTCGCTTCGGAAGTAATGCTCTTCGGCGGACTTTTCTCCGCCTATGTTTTCCTTCGGCTCGACGCCGACCCGGGCAGTTGGCCTCACGGTCTGCTCAACGTCCCGGTCGGCACCATGAACACGGGGATCCTGATCGCGTCATCGGTCACGGTGGTGATGGCGTGGGCGTCGCTCAAGATGCGGAAATTCCGCGCCTATTGGTGGTACATGCTGGTCACCATCCTCTGCGGCGTGATCTTCCTCGCCGTAAAACTCGTCTACGAGTGGCCGCAGAAGTTCGACCACTTCGGCGCCTTCATTAAGAAAGACAAGCTCGAGAAGTACGAGCAGTACCTTGGGAACCACCATCTCGCAGAACGAGGCCTCGCTCCGCGCCGCGAGATCACCGGTCACCTGCACAACAAGGAAGCGCTCCACGACGAGAACGTGAAGGAATACGAGATCGCGCTCGATCCGGTCAACGCCGATCCCACCAATCCGGACATGGATCGTCCCCACTTCCTCTATGTGCCGCCGACCGACAAGGTTGCGACCATCGAGAAGGAAGACGTCGAGTACGCGAATATGTTCCTACCGAAGCACAGCGCCTACTTCGCGAGTTATTTCACCATCACCGGACTCCACGGCGCCCACGTCCTCGGCGGCGTGATCGTGTTCACCTACCTCTGGTTGCCGATGGGAACAAAACTGTATAAACGAAATCCCGAACACCTTGCCAACCGCGTTGAGGTCGCCGGCTTGTTCTGGCATTTCGTCGATCTGGTCTGGATTTTTGTGTTTCCACTCTTTTATTTGCTCTGACGATGAACGAAAACGACCAAACGATTGCCACCGAGAACGCCATGGCCAATGGGCACGCGGAGCATGACGACCACGTCGCCCATAACGTAGCGAAACATATTCGAGGATACATGCTGGTCGGTGCGACCCTGATCACCTTCACGGCGATCACCGTGTTTCTCTCCTATGTGAATTTCGGGACGATGAAGGCGAATGTCGCGGTCGCCATGCTGGTAGCGACCTTCAAAGCGGGCCTGGTCGCCTTGATCTTCATGCACCTCAAGAGTGAGAAGCGGATGATCTACCGCATTCTCATGTTCACCGCGTTTTTCGTTCTGGGACTTTTCTTCCTCACTTATCTCGCTTGGTACGATCCGATCACTCGCTAAATGTCGCTCAAAGGTTTCCATATCGTATTCATCACGGTCTCGACCCTGCTCGCGCTCGGGGCCGGCGCCTGGTGTCTCTGGGTCGATTCCATGCACGGCACCCCGGCGTTCCGCGTCGGGGCCATTTGTTCGTTTGCCGCCGGATTGGCTTTGATTTGCTACGGCATTTACTTTTACCGGAAAATGAAACGGCTCCGCATCATCACATGAAGGCGCGAATCATTCTGGCGATCTGTCTCTTTCTCGGCACGACCGCCGGCCAGGCGCTGGCGTGTTCGCAGTGTTTCGGCGCGGCGGATTCCAAAAGCACCGAGCACATGGCCGCGGCCATCTGGGTGTTGATGGGTGTCGTCATGTCGGTGATGGGCGGCGTCGGCGCGTTCGGCTTTCATATTTGGAAACATGCCAACACGCCGCTCGAACCGCACCAGCAACTGACCGACGAGGATTTGAAGCCGTATGAATAGTCTCGCCGTTATCAACGAGCTGATCGGCATGCCGCCGAACGCTTCCGAGCACGGTTACCAGATCGATCACATCATCGAGTTCAGCCACTGGTTTATGGCCGCGCTCTTCGTCGGCTGGTCGGCATTCTTCGTTTACGTCCTCCTGCGTTTCCGGCGCAGCAAACATCCGGTCGCCGACCACGAAGGTGTGAAGAGCGGAATTTCCACCCACCTCGAGTTCGCCGTGGTGTTGATCGAAGCCGTTCTCCTTATCGGGTTCGCCATCCCGCTTTGGGCGAAGCGGGTGAATTCATTTCCCGACGACAAGGATGCAATCGTCGTCCACGCCATCGGGCAGCAGTTCAACTGGAATTTTCATATGCCCGGGCCCGACGGTGTCTTTGGCCGGCGCGACGTCGCGCTCGTCAGCAATTCGAATCCGATCGGTCTCGATTCCACCGATGAGGCAGCCAAGGATGACATTTTTTTCACGGGCGAGTTGCATGTGCCGAAAGACCGGCCGGTCATCATCGAACTCTCCTCGAAAGACGTGATCCATAATTTCGCTCTGCCCCATATGCGCATCGCGCAGGACGCCATTCCCGGCCAAATCATTCCGATGTGGTTCAAGCCGATCAAGACGGGTACTTACGAGGTGGTTTGCGGTCAGCTTTGCGGCCTCGGTCATTACAGCATGAAGGGTTCGGTCGTGGTGGATGAACCGGCGGAATATCAAGCCTGGCTGAAAGAGCGGGTCGAACTTTCCGGAACCCAGTCCGCGCCGCCGCCGACCGAGCGTCCTCCGGGCGAACCGCCGGTCGGTCCGACGCCTGGAACAGTCGCGCCTCCCGGCGCTCCGAAGACCGCGAACCCCAGCGGCGAACCGGACGCCAAGCCCGGCGAGTCGCCCAAAGCGCCGAGTCCAAGTCCGCACGGAAACTGAAAGTGGATCGCGCGCTCCGTTGCGCGATACTTGATCTACGCGGCTTCGCCGCCATCCGGGTAGCGCGCGCGTCTCGCGCGTTGGTTTTGGCATCTCGCCAAAACGATCTTTCGAAAAGTTCGCGAAAGCGAGAC
>JBEEHR010000071.1:0-12595 GCA_041167505.1 Verrucomicrobiota bacterium | reverse complement strand
GCAAGCGATGATGCCCGATTTCAACTGGACGGACTATTTCAAGGAACTGAAGCTGACTAACCCGGGCGACGTCAACGTCGGCCAACCGGATTTCTTCAAAGACGCGAACGAAGTTTTCAAGACGACGGCGGTGGATGACTGGAAGCCGTATCTGCGCTGGCACCTGATCAAGGACATGGCGCCGTCGCTTTCGAGCGATTTCGTGAACGAGAGCTTCCGCTTCTTCGAAGCGACCTTGCGCGGGACGAAACAGATCAAGCCGCGCTGGAAACGCGTGGTGGCCAAGACGGACGACGAGCTGGGCGAAGCGCTTGGCAAACTTTACGTGACGGAGAAATTCCCGCCGGAAGCAAAGGCGCGCGCGCTGGAGATGGTGAACAATCTTAAGGACGCGCTGGCCGAACGCATCAAGACCCTGGACTGGATGGACCAGCCGACGAAGGACCAGGCGTTGAAGAAGTTGGCGGCGTTCCAAGTGAAGATCGGCTACCCGGATAAGTGGCGCGATTATTCCGCGCTGAAGATCGATCGCACCTCGTATGCGCAAAACATCTTGCGCGGGGACGTTTTCGAAGTGGACCGGTTGATGAAGAAGATCGGCAAACCGGTGGATCGCGCCGAATGGGGCATGTCGCCGCCGACGGTGAACGCCTATTACAACCCGAACATGAACGAGATCGTGTTCCCGGCCGGCATTATGCAGCCGCCGTTCTTCGATCCCAAGGCGGATGACGCGGTGAACTACGGCGGCATGGGCGCGGTGATCGGCCACGAAATGACGCACGGGTTCGACGACCAGGGCCGGCAGTTCGACGAGGTCGGCAACCTGCGTGACTGGTGGTCGAAGGCATCAGCGGACGAGTACGACAAGCGGCGCAAGGTGGTGGTGGCCCAGTATTCCGCGGCCGAGCCTCTCCCCGGAATGCACATCAACGGTGAGCTGACGCAAGGCGAGAACATCGCGGACATCGGAGGGGTAAAGATCGCGTTCATGGCGTTCAAGAAAGCGATCGCGAAGAAAGGCCCGCAGCCGACCATCGACGGATTCACACCGGAACAACGATTCTTCCTCGGTTACGCGCAGATCTGGCGCAACACGCAACGCGATGAAGATCTGAAGCTGCGGCTCAACACCGACCCGCATTCGCCGGGCCGCTTCCGCACGATGATCCCGCTGTCGAACTTCGACGAATTCCAGAAGGCGTTCAATATTCCGGACGGCTCGCCGATGGTTCGTCCCGCAAACGAGCGAGTGAACGTTTGGTAAGAGGTCCTCACACGGTTCTGTAGCCGCCGCCCTGTGGGCGGCGTGAGAGAGGGCGACGATTTCTCTCACGCTTCGCACAGCGAAGCGGCTACAGAGGAGCGTGAATCTACGAAAGCTGTTTAGCGACGTGTTTGATCCGCAGCCAGGAGAGACGGCGGCGGTCTTCGTGGATTTGCCGCATGGCGAACTGCGCGATAACGATGCGTGGCAGGCTCGTCGTGCAATGGCGGAGCGGTGGCATGCGGCTCTAACCGAGTTTGGCGCGGAGCGTCGATTCGATGTCCTGCCGCTCATCACCTTCGAGGCGACCGGCATGAACAACGGGCAGTTGCCCGCGGATGGGGTGCAGGCAGGCGCAGCTGTGATCCTGGAAGAAATTGGCGCGCGCGCGACGCTACTGCTCGCGATGACGGAGTTCTCCGCGACGGCGCCGCTGATCGGATGGGCGAAGCGTTTTCCGGAATTGCGCGCGGCCTCGATGCCGAGAGTGGCGCCGGAAATGGAATCGACCGCGCTGGCGGCCGATTACGCGCAGGTGGCGCGTTCCTGCGAGCGTTTGCGGGAACGCCTGGCCAAATCGCAGACTGCCGAGATCGAGTTTTCCAACGGAGACCAGTTCGTTCTCGATTTCCGGTTTCGCGTCGCGGAAGCCGACGACGGCTATCTGCATCGCGACGCGCCGCCGCCGCGCCTGATCAATTTGCCAAGCGGGGAAGCGTTCATCGTTCCATATGAAGGCGAGCGAGATTTTCCCAGCCTAACGAGTGGAATCCTCCCTCTTCCCTACGAGAACGAGATCGTCCGGTTGCAGGTGAATCGGAACCGGGTGGAGGAAGTGCTCGGGGACAGCGCGGCGGCGGGGAAGCTGCGCGATTTCCTGTTTGCTGATCCCGGCCGCCGCAACATCGCCGAACTTGGACTCGGATGTAATCCGAAGGCGCGCGTGTGGGGGAACGTTTTGGAAGATGAAAAGGCCGGTCCGCATATTGCGCTGGGCCGGAGCGAGCACCTGGGCGGAGTGACGGGGCCCGATGCGTTCAGCGATCCGCGCCATGTCTGGCATGAGGATTTTGTCTTCGCGCGCGAATCGCCCATCCAGATCCGGAAATTGGAGCTGGTGGATGCCGCAGGTCGTCGCGAGCTGCTCTTCGAGAACGGATCGTACGTTGCCGAGCTCGAAATCGGCATCTGAATTGTAGGGCCTTTCTGTGAAACGCCGTCGACGAACGGAGGCGTCTGACACAGACGCCCTACAATCGCGCGGGATAATTCCTTAGTACGACTTGCCGCGGATGAAATCGGTGAACGTCCCGTGATCGGTCTTCAAACGGAACGGCAGGCTCAGCACCTTCTTTCCATCGATCGCCTGGAAAACCATGAAATGCAGATGGGGTTTGCTGGCGAAGCCGGTGCTGCCCGAGAGGCCGATCGGCTGGCCAACCTTCACTTGGTCTCCGATTTTCACCATCGCGCCGTCGGTTTGGAGATGGTGGTAATCGGCAAAGGTCCCATCCGCGTGCTTGATGATCACGTAGTTGCCGAGCGGTTTTAGCTTCGGGTCCGTGCCGCTGAACGTGGAATCATCGCGCACCCCGACGACAAGACCTTCGCGCGCTGCGCACACGATCGTGCCTTCGGGCACGTCCCAGTCGACCGCGTTCTCACTGCCGGACCCGGCGAAATGACTGTAGGTCCCACGCGGTCCCTGCATCACGACATAGCGACCGGGCCCGAATGGCATCGCGTAGTCCGCGTCGTTCGTCGTCGAGTTCCGCCGGCCGCCGTATTCCCAATGGTAATAGTAATCGTAATTCCAGGCCTTCGTCCTATCCGTCACCTTAAAGCGGGCCAGCACGAACGAAGTGCGCCCCGCCGCATCCGCCGTGAAAGGAACCGGGCGCGAGGGCGTCATATTTTTCAGGTTCGCCTCGAGCGTAACGGTAAACTCGGAGCAGTAATCGCTTTTCATGATCAGGGTGACGCCGTCGCTGGTTTTTTCCTGAACGACCCGAAACCCGGTGTGGTTGTCCTCGGCGGCGAGAATGCTCCGCGTAAACAGAACCAGGACGAAAAGAAGGAAGCGGACTTTCATTCGTTAGGCCTCAATCTTGCCGGCTGGCGCGAGAATGGCGTCGCGCATGCCGTGCAACAATTTTTTGTCTGCGGGAACAATAGTGGCGAGCGCGCCGCTGAGTTTCGCCTTTCCGTTTTCGACAAAGTAATAAGGACAGAGCCGGACCCGGCCGCGCATCGTCTTCACTTCGCCGGTGTCGTTGTCCCAATAACGATGATCGATGAGCCGCGCTTTGTGGAAACGCTGCATGATGCGCGGCGTAGTGTGAAACTCGGCGAGGGCCTGTTCGATCGCGGCTTCCCATTCCACCAGCGGAACGTCGGAGCCGACGACGATGCCACGGCTCCCCCACCCCAGCGGGGAGAAGCCGCTCACCTTAATGAGAAGGTCGCGTTCTTTCTGGCTGAGCTTCGCCGCCTCGTGCCAATCATGAATTTCGAGGCGCGGAATTACGGCGTGCTGGGGCAAAGGCATGGGGTCGAGCGGCCAACTGTAGGGAATGACTTCCTGTAGTTTCAGGAAATATTTTTCGCCCAACTCGCGCCGCCAGAATTCCCGGAGTGGTTGCATCCAGAAAAGCGCGAACCACATCTTCTCCTCGAGGAACGGCTTGATCGGCGGCGTGATCCGCACGGCGTCACCACGAACCGCGTCGAGGAGCGCGGAGATGCGCGGGAGATTCGGCAGATCGAACAGCTCAAAGAAGCGGTAGACATTTCGGCCGGGCGCCGGCTCGTAGGTTTCCGCAGCAGCGACGTGCCATTCCAAGTCCGGATGCTTTTGGCGCAACTGCGCGACGACCCAATTCATTTCCGGGCGGTAGGTCGACGCTTCCTCAGAAATCACAATGTCGCCGCCATCAGGCAACAAACTGCGGAAACCCTCCAGCATCGCGTCGCTACCGCCGACCACATCGCCACCAAGCGCGGCATACGTTTGGTTCAGCCAGCCGGTCAGGCCAATTCCCCCTGGCACCGAATCGATCTCAGCGATCGTGTAGCCGGCTTCGGTGAGGATCAGGTCCGGGCGGATGACCAGAGGAACATCGTCGCGAAACTGTTTCTCGCGCGAGAGTTCAATCAGTTCCGGAGGCTTCCCCGCATCGAGATATTGCGCGATCCAGGCCGGTTGCTTGCCTTTTACGCTTCGCTGGTAAAGCTCGTTGCAAGCGCGTTGGAAAACGTAAAGGCGATGGCCAAGCTGCTCGAGTTCCTTTGCAAACTTGTCGTCGATCGGAAAAGGATCAGGCGAAAGGAGGAAGTCCTTTTCCGCAAAGAGGCCCTCTTTGGGGAAGGCGGCGCGGAGAGTGGCCAATTGGTCGGCGGTGTCAGACATTTCAGAGGAAGAAAACGTCGAACGCCCAACGCCCAACGTCCAATGTCGAAGTCAGAGGCGCCGCCATTCCAAAAGGCCCGAACCACGAATGAGCGTCGAACAATCTTTCTACCATTCGAGATTCGGCGTTGGGCGTTGGGCGTTCGGCGTTTTCCTCATCCTCTTCCCGCCGCCATTTTCTTCAGCGCGCTCTTCACCAATTCCTCCGCCGCCTTGATCGAGGGCTCCCGTTCCTGCAAATCGCGCACGGTTTTGTGGGCATCGACCTGTTTGTATCCGAGGGCGATCAGCGCGAGAACCGCTTCGTTCGCCTGGCTTTGCTCGGGGGTCGGCGCGTGCTCGGCGCTGGCGGCTTCCCACGCGGCGACCACGCCCAGTTTGTCTTTGAGTTCCAGCACGATTCGCTCCGCCGTTTTTTTTCCGAGCCCACTGATCTTCGAGAGCGACGCGATGTCGGCGTTGACCACAGCGCTCTTGAAATGGCTCACGCTCATTCCACTCAAGACCGCGAGCGCGAGTTTGGGACCGATGCCGCTGACGTTGTTGACGAGCAGACGAAACAGGTCGCGCTCGGACGGCGTCATGAAGCCGTAAAGAATATGCGCGTCTTCCCGGACGTGGAGATGAGTCAGGATATGGACCGGCTGTCCGGCGGCCGGCAGCTTGTCGTAGCTCGAAAGCGGAATGAAAACTTCGTAGCCGACGCCGCTGACATCGACGATCGCCTGGGTCGGCAAAGCGGAGGTGAGTTTGCCGTCGAGAAACGTAATCATACGGGCTGGTTGAAGCGTTGAAGCGTTGAAGCGTTGAAGCGTGAAACGTTAAGACGGTTGTCCGATTTAACAATTTAACGATCTACAAACATCTGATGAATAGCGTTGTCATTCTGAGCGCAGCGAAGAATCTCTGATCATTTCCGGTTTCCAGCGACATGGAGCGGAGAAATAGTCAGAGATCCTTCGCGTTCGCTCAGGATGACAAGCTCTTTGGATTTATGAGATGGCTTGTAACGCTTCACGATTCGGCGCATCACGGCGATTGTTTCAAGATCAGGGTCAGATCCGTGGGCCGGCCTTTGACGATGGTGAATCCGTGGGCGCGATACGTTTTCCAGTCGGGATGAATCTTCGCGGAGAAAGCCTGGGCGACTGACGTCGGGACGATGGCAAAGCGCGGGCCGGGGAAGTTCATGAACTGTTCGAGTTGATCGGGGTTCAGGCCGCGAAAGAATCCGTGGGCGCGGCTGCGGAAATACCAGACCACGCTCGGCTCCGCGTAATCGATGTTCGCGAAATCCATCTCCGGGAGAAGGTCGTTGCGCGACATTTTGTAGAGCTGCGCGGAGGGAAAGGTCGAAGCCAGCAGCGGGAAGGCAATGAAATCGACGGCGAGAACCGTGGCGACGGCGCCGATCGCGCATCGTTTCGCGAATTGCGGCGAGCTGATGTGGAAAAGGTGGCGCGCGAACAAAAGGGAGAGCAGCGGAAACGCCGGCAGCGTGTAGTGGGGCAGCTTCGTCTTCACCAGACTCATGACGACGAAGACGATGAGGATCCCGGAGATGAGATAGTTGTCGATCGCGTCGCGTTTGCGCCAGAGATGTTTCGTCAAGGCGGGCAGCTTGACCGACCAAGGAAAGAAACTGACAAACACGGTGAGAAAATAGAACGGCATCGTGGCGAGATAGGTATTCCACGAATTCGCGCCGTGGCCTTCCATGACGTTGAAGCTGCGCTCGACGACGTGGCGCCCGATACCAACGCGGAAGAATTCGCCGTTGGTGCGGATGAGCGCGGGAATTCCCCACGTGCTGACAATCGCGAGCGCTCCTAGCATTCCGGTCACAAACCAAAAGCGGCGAATGAGCGAGATATCGCGGAGGTAAAACTTCGAGCTGAGAACCGTGAGGAGTGGCAGCCAGGCGAGTGGGCCTTTGGCGAGGAACCCGAAGCCGAGAGCGATGTAGAAGGCGAGGCGCCAGTATTTCAAATGTCGCTGATCCTCAACGGCACGAGGGCGTGCCGTCTCCAATGCCGAGGACGCGCCAAAATCATTGGAGGCGGCATGCCCTCGTGCCGCTGATGCGCGGCCTAACGAGTCGGCGAGCAATTCGAATCCGGACCAGGAAGCGGCGGTGACGAAAAAGACCAGCCACATGTCCGCTACGGAAGCCTTGGCGTGCATGAAGACCTGGAGGCAAAGCGTGAACACGATCGCGGCCCACCAGCCGATGCGTTCGCTGCCGAGCCGGCGTCCCCAGGCAAACAGCAGGACGGCCGTCAACGCTGCCGCGACGGTCGAGGGGAACCGTGCCGCGAAATCGTTTTCGCCGAAAACGCGGTAGCTCGCGATTTGCGTCCAATAAATAAATGGCGGCTTATCGAAGCGGTACTTGTCGTTGAAGTACGGAATGACGTAATCGCCGCGCTCGCGCATCTCGCGGGAGGCCTCGGCGAAACGGGGCTCGTCCCGATCCACGAGCGGGATCGTCCAGGTCCCGGCGACGTGCAGAAAGAGCGCGCCGAGGAAAACGAGAATGAAATTGCGGATTGCGGGTAGCAGAGCCGAGATTCAATGATAGGGCCGGGTGAAAGACAAACGGGAATTTCGAAGGATGCGCGCTTTGCGATGGTTTCTGGTCTTTCCGGCCGCCGCGCTTCTCCTCCTGGCCAGCTTCTATGCGGACGCGGGTGTCCACGCCTGGATGACGCAGCATCAATTCCCGGGGCTCCGCGGTTTCATGCAGGCCGTGAGCAAATACGGCGATTGGCCGGAGCACGTCGTTCTTGGACTGGTGCTGCTCGGGATCGCGTATTGGCGCGGCAACAAACATTGGCAGCGCATTTTCGTGGCGATGATCATCGCGTGCGCGCTGGCTGGGGTGGCCGCCCGCGTGGTCAAAATTTCGACCGGCCGCGCTCGCCCGAACGTCCAAACCCAGGCCGAATGGAACGGGCCAAAACTTAATCCGCGATATAATTCCTTCCCATCCGGCCACACCGCGGCGTCGACTGCGTTCTTCGCCACCCTCGCGTTCGCGAGCTGGCGAAGTGGCGCAGGTTTTCTGGTCATTCCAATTCTCATCGCGTTCTCGCGAATGTATGTGGCCGCGCATCATCTGTCGGATGTCGTGTGCGCGGCGATGATCGGAGCGATGGCTGCGTATGTGATTGTGAGTTGGAAGCCCCTGCAAATCGAAAATCGAAAATCGAAAATCGAAAATTGAAATGGCGGAGGGGGTGGGATTCGAACCCACGAGGGCTTTCGCCCTGCCGGTTTTCAAGACCGGAGCCATCAACCACTCGACCACCCCTCCCTGCTCGATCGGCGCGAGAATTGTGCCACCGCTACGCCCGCGGGCAAGAGGGATCGAGCCCGTCTCGTCGCGAGCAGAAATCCCAATTCCGAGGCTCCAATTTCCAAAAACGGTGCCTCGACAGGCTCATATGTTCATGTGAACTTGCACCGTGTCGGACCCGGGAAAGAGAGCCAAAAAGAAGTTTGTTCCCGTCGTGGAGGAAGCTCCGCCGCCCTTGCCTGCGATCCACGGGAGGAGCGCTTCCTGGAATCCGGCGAACCGGTTCGAAAAGCTGCACGTCGATCTTGGGGATGTGGATGTAGTCCAGATCGACCCGACGAGCGAAGAGGAAGAGAAGCCACGACGCGAGACGCAGTTCTTTCGCGACCTCACCAAGACGATAATCGCGCGGAACGACAGTCCGGACGTTGGGTTCGAGACGAGCCTCAATCCGTACCGAGGCTGCGAACACGGCTGCATCTACTGCTTCGCGCGGCCAACTCACGAATATCTGGGCATGTCGGCTGGGCTCGATTTCGAGAGCAAGATCATGGTCAAGGAAAACGCGGCCAAATTATTGGAGGAGGAGTTATCATCGCCGAAATGGAAACCGCAGGTGCTCGTCATGAGCGGCGTGACCGACCCGTATCAGCCGGTCGAGCGGAAGCTGCGGATAACGCGTGGTTGCCTGGAAGTACTGGCGAAATTTCGGAACCCGGTGGCGATCATCACGAAGAACCGGCTGGTGACGCGCGACATCGACTTGCTCGGAGAGCTCGCGAGCCACAATGCCTCGGCAGTGAATGTGTCGGTGACCTCGTTGAATGCCGAAATCCAACGCGTGCTCGAGCCGCGGACGTCATCGCCCTCTGCGCGACTGGAAGCGGTGGCGGCGTTACGTGCGGCGGGAATTCCAGTCGGCGTAATGGTCGCTCCGATCATCCCAGGCCTGACGGACCACGAGATCCCGAAGATCGTCGAGGCGTGCGCGAAGGCCGGCGCGCAATTCGCCGGCTATACGATTGTCCGACTGCCTTGGGCCATCGCGCCGCTCTTCGAGCACTGGCTCGACGAGCATTTCCCTGAGAAGAAAGAGAAGGTGCTCTCGCGCATCCGCCACATTCGGAACGGAAAGATGAACGACGCGCGCTGGGGAACCCGGACGAAGGGCGAAGGAATTTTCGCGGAGCAAATCCGATCGATGTTTGAAGTGGCCTGCCGGCGTTTCGGGATCGATGGCCGGCCGGAACTCTCGACCGCCGCCTTCCGGCGTTCGCGCGAGCAATTGAATTTGTTCTAGCGCACGAGCGCCCGCACGTCGCCGCTGGAGCTCATCCTGCGTTGTTTGCGCATGACCATAAGCATCGAGACACCACCGATCGCTCCGAAGCTCGCCATGACCGGATACCAAACGCCCCAGCCATAATGGTCGATCAGCCAGCCCGTCACGGGCAGCGCGAGAGCGGTCCCAAAGTATTGGAAGGAGTCGACTACGCCGGAGGCGAAGCCGGCCATTTTCCGGCCGCCGATATCCATCGGCGCCGCGGTGCCGACGATCGCATGGGTGGAGTTCGCGGTGAGCGCCACCAGGACGAGGAAAAAACATCCGATGAATATTCCCATCGGTGTGGGACCGACCACGCCGGCCGCGATGACGACCGCGGCCACCAGGATCACGCCGCACTCGATGAAGTAGAGAGTCATCGCGACGGGAGAACGGTGGCCCTTGAAGAATTTGTCGGAGATAACGCCGGCGCTGAACGCGCCGAGGACCGCGAACAGCGGCATTAGGTTTACGGTCCAAAGAACCGCCGCGGGTTTCTCGGCCAGGTTGAGTTTCAACTGGTCGTGGAAATAGAGAACCATGAGCTGATCCGAGCTATTGCGGACTGCGCCGGTGCAGGCGTAGGCCACGGCGTAAAACCAGATGAGTGGATGCGTAAAGATGGTGGTGAACGATTCGCGCAAACTCGTGCGGCTCCCGGTGTCGCCATTCTCCGCTTTCTCGATGAGCCCGTGGTAACCCGCTTCCTCCGGCGTTTCCTTGACGAAAATGATGAGCAACACGGCGACCACGGCGACCACCAGCGGCGGAATGCGAAACAGCCAATGCCAGTCGTCTTTCGCCACCACCCAGACGCCAACCGTAAATCCAGCGAGAAGAACCGGCGCGAGATTGTTGATCCCAAATTGACCTATTTGGATCATGAACCCGAAGATCCCCGCGAAGGTGCCGCGCTCGGTCCGGCGGAACCAGGCTGCGTTCATTTTGATCATGCCCGGGGCGCCGAACGACTGGAGGTAACCGTTCATTAGCCAAATCGCCGAGAAGGTGGTGAACGTGCCAGCGAACGAGGCGAACCCGAAGATGAGGTTGATGAGGATCGTGCCCGCGGCGCCGATGATCATGGCGATCTTGCCGCCGATGCGATCGGTGAGAAGGCCGTTCACCAGCTGGCCGGTGCCGTAGGCGATTGACCACGCGCTGAGCATGCCGGTGATTTGGAACGTGCTAAATCCGAACTCCGCCACCATGCCGGGCGTCGCGAACCGGAAATTGTACCGGCACATGTAGAACGAGGCGTAGAGCAGGCCGATGATGAACCAGTTCAATCCCCTTCGAGGACGAAACTCGGCCGGATACTCTGCGATCGGGAAATCAGACATTTTCCGAAGCATGTGGGGCGCTGCCCCAATTCGCCAATGAAAAAGCGCGCGCGGCAGTTGCGCTTCTCGCGACGCGCTCGCAGGGTGAACGCGAAAACATGAATATCGAATCTCTTCACATCGGGATGAAAGTGCGGCATCCGCAGTACGGCGTGGGCGTGGTCCGCTCGCTGACCGAGCACACGGCCGAAATCGCGTTTGACGATGCGCCCCGGACGATCGCGCCGGCCTCGAGCGATCTTCAACCGGCGGAAGCAACCGCCACCCTGAGTGAACTCCAGGTTCCGCTCTCGACCCTCATCCGCGAAACCGCGCACGCGACCGTCGAGGCGCTGGGGTTGGAGAAGAAAGATGTCCTCGTTGAAGGCCTGGCGAATCGCTGGCAGAACGGGACGCTTTTGATGCAACCGGCGGACGCGTCACTCCAGCCGAAGGATGTGCCGCTGGAAACTTTCTTTCACAAGATCGTGATGATCCGGAACAATCTCCGGGTGCTCGAACAGAAGATAAACGCGAGTGAGAAGCTCACCGATGCCGACAAGGTCGAGCTACAGCAGTACATCACGCGCTGCTACGGGTCGCTGACCACGTTCAACATCCTTTTCAAGAACAAGGACGACCAGTTTAGAACTGGCGGCTAAAGAATTCCTGCTCCTGATCCTGATCTTGCTCCTGATCCTTGGAGCGAATATCGCGACATCATAGGATTACGATCAGGATCATGAGCAGGAGCAGGAAGGTCAAACCGCCCCTCCTTGAGAAACAATGATCGCGACGGCTCCGAGGGCGCATGCGATCCCGAGGATCTGAACCCAGCTGAGCCGTTCGCCTAGAATGAAACGGGCGAGGACAACGGTGCTCGCCGGATAAAGCGACGCGAGCGTAACCACGATACTGAGCGGCCCTATTCGGGCGGCGGTCATGTAAAGAGCGTTCGCTGCCATGTCGAGCGCCCCGCCGGCGGTGGCGGTGGTCGCCGCGGTCCGGCTCATTCGCAACGTTCGTTTGGTGACGAGAGCGATCAGGCCGAACAGGGTGATCGATGAAAGTCGCGCCGCCATCAGTGGCCACATTCCGGCGGCTGTGCTTGTGCGCGCGAGGGAGAGGAAAAATATTCCAACGGCTACACCCGAGAGCAGCGCGAGCCCGAAACCCGGCGGGAAACCGCGCGGCTTCGCCTTTGCCGAGTCGGTGCCGCTCTCCGATGCCGGCCGGCTAACCAGAGCGATCGCGACGAGCGCGAACGCTACGCCGCCGAGCGTCATCGGCCGCAGCCGCTCGCCCATGACGAAGGCAAACGCTACCGGGATCATCGCCGCGATAACCGCGGTGGTCGGCGCGACGACCGCCATCGCGCCAACGGCAAGGGCGCGATACAAAAGCGCGACGCCGATGCCGCCACTGAGACCAGCGACGAAACCCCAGGTCCAGTCGCGTGATGAAACGGTGGCGGTTGGAAGAAATGGAAGAAAGAGCGCCAGCAGAACCAGGCCAACAAACTGGGACCAGAAAACGGTAGCGATGGTATTCGCGCGGCGCGCTGTTAACCCGCCGAAAAAATCGGCGGAACCGTAGAGGACGGCAGAGCCGAGGGCGAGGAGCTCAATCATATCTTCTGTAGCGGCGGTCTATGACCGCCGATCGCGTTAGAGGGCCGGACGATTTCGGCGGTCATAGACCGCCGCTACAGACTCCACTTCTTCGGCAGCTTTTGTTTGAGCGTCTCGACCGGCTCGAACAAGTCGCCCATTTTTTCGACGCGGCGCAGGACCTTGTCGGATGGAAAGACGAGAAGGTTCGCGTTCTTTTTCTTCAACGTGCTTGCGACTTCCTCCCACGTCACTGGCGTCGAGACCGTCGGCTGGTCTTTGGCGCGCAACGAATAGACGTTCACCGTCGTCTTGTGCTCGTCGTTCTGGCTCCAGTCGACGAACACTTTTCCTTTGCGCAACGC
>JBEEHR010000070.1:0-15813 GCA_041167505.1 Verrucomicrobiota bacterium | reverse complement strand
CGCGATCCGTCCGGCGCCGGCTGGTTGTAGAAAGCTTTGCCGGCTGAACTCTCGCGGAATTTCTCGACCGCTTTCACCACAATGTCGGCTTTCGGTTTGGTGATGAACAATTCGTCGAGCCGCTTCTTCATGTCGTCGACGATCTTGGTGGCCATGGCCAGATACTTCTGCTGGCCCTCTTCCGTTTGCGGCAGGTAGAACTGCGGATCTTCCCGCATGAATTTGAAGAACGCCTGCAGATCGCCTTTGAACTTCACTTTCTCCATGATCTTGCGCATCTCGTCATGGATGCGCGCGACTTCCTTCAACCCGGTCTCGTGAATCTGGTCCGCGGTCAGGTTCGTCGTGGTCGTGCGCTTCAGCGCAAATTCATAAAACTCCGCGCCATCGGGAAACTTCCACGCGCCGGCATCATCGTTCGCTTTCTTTTCCTCCTCGCGTAACGCCGCGATCAACTTCAGGTAAGCGGGCTTCACGGAGTCGGTCATCGCTTTGCGGGCATCGAGGATCAGGCGATCGCGCGCCGCCATATCCACATCCTTCAAGGCGCCGACCTTCTTCGTAAAATCCTCCAGGAGTGGGCTCGGCGCTCCCGCTTCCTCGAACGGCTGGCCTTTGATCACTTTCTCAGCGGCCTCGAGCACCAGCGGGAAGACGAACTTCGGCGGGATCACGCCGTGCTCTTCGCGTTCCTTCAGATTAACGATCAGCTGGTCGAACAACTTCGGGATGCCGTTTAGCCGCGCGATGTAAGCCTGCGCGTCTTTCTGGTTGTCGATCTTGTGAATGTTGATCAGGAACGTCGGAATCTCAGAGTGGGCGCCGCCCATCTGGCTCACCGGATAATTGTCGAGCCGGAACTTAAAGCCTTCGGTATCGCGCTGAACTTGGAACTCGTAGAGGTCGCTGCTCAGCTGCGCTTGTTTATCGAGCTTCTCCTTCGGGAACTGGCGCTTCAGTTCCGCCAGATTTTTCTGCTCGGTTTCCAAATCGCGCTTCGCGGCTTCGTCGGAGATGTCGTTCCATTGGTCGTTGTGCGTCTTGATCCCGAGTGAGGTCTCGATCTGCGGATGGCTCGCGACAAACTCGTCGAACAATTTGTCGAGAAATTCATTCGCGCGCTTCGATTCAGTCGCGGCCGGGTCGGAAGCCGCGGGAGTTGCTGTCTGGCCGAAGGCGGTAACCGCGCCGACAAAGAGCGCGAAGATCAGAGAAGCCGATTTTTGCATCCGGCAATGTAGATACGGTCGCCGTGGCGACCACCGGTTTCTTCCGCGCTATTCCGGCGTCGCCTGTTCCGCGCCCAACCCCGTGTTCGCGCGCACGCTGAGTTCCGCAAACCTCGCCTCGGCCCGCGGCTCGCGGCCAAAGAGCGTGCCGAGAATCGCCCCTAGAAATCCGAGCGGAATGCTGAGGATGCCGGGATTCTCAAGAGGGAAAATGGCACCTGCCGGCCCGAAGACGCCGACTGGGCTAATGAGGATGAGCGCGATGCTCGACCCCAATCCCATGACCAGGCTGCCGATTGCGCCGGCCGTATTAAACCGTTTCCAGAACACGGAGAACACAATCGCCGGCAGATTCGCTGACGCCGCGACGGCGAACGCCAGCCCAACAAGAAATGCGACGTTTACTTTCGGCCCGAGCACGATCGCGATTCCGATCGAGAGCGCTCCCACCACGCACGCCGCAATTCGCGCCACGCGCACTTCTTCTCCGGGACGACGCTCGCGGCCGTGATGAATCACGTTCGTGTAGAAATCGTGCGCGAAGGAAGTGCTGGCGCTGATCGTCAGGCCAGCAACGACCGCGAGAATCGTGGCGAACGCCACCGCCGAGATAAAGGCGAAGAACAATTCGCCGCCCAGCGCCTGCGCCAGCAACGGAGCCGCCATGTTCGTCCCGCCATGGGCCTTGATAAAATCCGGCCCGAGGATGCTCGCCGCGCCGAAGCCGAAAAATGTCGTCATTAGGTAGAACACCCCGATGATAATCATCGCCCAAACCACCGAACCGCGAGCCGTCTTCGCATCGGGCACGGTATAGAAGCGCACAAGAATATGCGGCAAGCCGGCGGTGCCGAGCACTAGCGCCATCCCCAGCGAAATCAGCTCCAATGGATTTTTGAACTTCAAGCCCGGGTCGAGAAAGTTTTGTGTCACTGGACCCGCCGGTCCGGTGGAGGTGATGCTGGTCAGCGAGTTGAAAAAGGCCGACGCAGAAAATCCAAATCGTTTCATTACCAGCACGCTCAAGAGCACGGAGCCGCTCATCAAAAGAACCGCCTTGACGATCTGCACCCACGTCGTTGCCAGCATGCCGCCGAAGACCACGTAAACAATCATCAGAACGCCGACACACATCACCGAGGTCGTGAAGCCGCTCAGGCCGGAAAAGTGGAGCGCCGGAATGAGGGTCGAGACGAGGATGCCCGCACCCACCATCTGCGCGACCATGTAGAACGCAGACACCGTGAGCGTGCTCAAGCTTGCCACCGCGCGCACCGGCCGCGGCTTCAAGCGATAGGCGAGCAAGTCCGCCATCGTGTACTTCCCTGCATTGCGCAGCGGTTCGGCGACAATGAGCAGCACCGTCAAGTACGCGACCAGAAACCCGACCGAGTACATGAATCCATCGTAACCGGAGAACGCGATCATCCCAGCGATGCCGAGAAAACTGGCCGCGCTCATGTAATCGCCCGCGACCGCGAGCCCATTCTGCCACGCAGTGATCCGCCGGCCGGCCGCGAAGTAAACCGATGCGCCCCGCGACTTCCGCGCCGACCAGTAGGTGATCAGCAGCGTTACCAGGACGAAGCCGACGAACATTCCGAGCGCTGGTGTCATAACTCTGCGATCTTACTCTTGCTCGTGCTCTTACTCTTGCTCGTGCTGGTCCGAGATAACGCCCGCCGCCATCTTGTCAAAACGCGCCGCCGCGCGCACATAAAGAGCGGCGATGATCCAGGCCACGAAGAACTGCGAAAGCGCGAAGAGATAAGCCCAATTCAGCGGCCCGATGACTGGCTTCGCCATCAAAGGCCGCGCGTAACCGATCAGGACAGGCAGCGCGAAATAGTAGACCACGAAGAAGATCGTCGCCGGAATGACGAAACGCCGCTTCGCCTTGAGAAGGTTCCGAAATCGCTCGCTCGCCGCGAGCCGGTCCCAATCGATCCCGTCCGCTTCTTCATCGGCCGTCCGTTCATGCGGCGGCTTCGGCGGTGCGTGAGTCAGCGGAGCAACATCCGTCGGCGCGCCAATGAGCGGCGTTGGATCCTCAGGAATTCTCCGATCGTCAGCCGCCATCGCAACACGGATATAGAATGGCGTAGTTGAAAACGCCAAGGAAAAGTCTGGCTCCCGGGCGAAGCGGGAGGCCATGATGTAAGGCGATGGTCGAGAACACGAGACCGCGGCCATCCGCGATTGCTTTCATCGGCAACGCGGTGCTCCTTCTCTGTCTGCTGGCCCCTTCCGCGTGGATGATCACTACAGTTCCGCCGCTCTGGCGCGACGTCGATGCGTATATCCAGCTAACCCAGGACCCGCGCCTCACGACCTTTTGGGGTCATGGGCCCGCCTATGGCTATGTCGCGAAGATTCCGCTTTTTCTCGGAGAGCAATGGGAGCGCTGGCGCGGAGTTGCGGTCGTCGCTCCGGAGAGCGGAGTATCCACGCTCAGCGATACCGGCGTCTGGCTGTTGATCATCACCCAGCACGTCGCGCTCGCCGGATCCGCTCTTTACTTCATCCGAGCGATCAGCCGGCTTTTTTGGATCCGTCTTGCCCTGGCCGTTAGCTGGGCGAGCAACGCTCTCTTCTACACCTTCGCCCACTGTCTCGGATCGGAGACCCTTAGTTTGATCCTCGTAGTTCTTTTTGTCGGCAAAGGGTTGAAGCTAGTTCAGAGCCGTGACCATGCGCGTTGGACGGATTGGTACGTCTTCGCCATCGGCTTGTGTCTGTGCCTTCTCTCACGGCAGGTCAATGCCCTGCTCATCCTCCTGCTTCCCGCGGCCTTCCTTCTGTCCTCGATCCAGAATCTCATCTCGAGCTACGGCGCCGCGAATGAGGAACAGAGGCGCCGGTTGCGTCAGCTCCGGACCCGAAGTTTTCAGCAAGCCCTGATCGCGATAGCTGTCGGAATTTCCTGTGTCCTGATCGCTGGCTCGTTGACCCAGTCCCTGGCGCGAAAAACCAGGTTTCATCCTCACTCCAGAATGGGATACACGTTCCTGTTTCGGCTGCAGTTCTTGAAAGCGCTGCCGCCCCCGGCGCGGACAGTTTTGCTTACGAAGATTCTGGCTCGGACCTCCTCGAACGAGGCGCGCCGGTTGATCACTCTCCTGGATCAGCTGCACGATCAAGGAGCCAACTCGTCGCCGCAAGCATTCAATGAAAGGGCAGCTGCCCTTCTCTATCCTTCCGAGACGCTGATCCCGTGGGAAAAGCTCGATGAGCGACTAAACGAGATGGCCTTCGCGTTCCTCTTGCTTCCCCCAGCTGAACTTCGCCAGGCCGCCAGAACAGACGTCGCCGCTGCCCTGAAAACATCCGTTGCCGAGATCATCGACAATCTCTTCGAAACCACCGGTTACTTCTTCGAACACCGGGACCAAATGCCGGGCTGCGCGTCATTGCTTACCTTCCGCAACTCCAACGCTGACACAATAAGCCGGATTCCGGCGGAGAACTTCTACTTCTACCTCTGGCGAGGCGCGACCCCTAACAAACTTTTGCTGCTTTGTTTCTTTAGTCTGCTGCTGCTTCTGGTCATCGCGCGATGGAAAAGAGTGGACGTGACAGCGATATCCTCATTCGGGATCGCCCTGATAGCCGTCGGGCTCCTGATTACTGTCGCAAACTCTTTGCTTACCGAATTTCTCCCCCGCTTTGTCCTGTCCATTTGGCAATTGCTCTTCCTCTCCTTCTCCATTTTCGCCGGGTTAACCGCCGACCTCCTGGCGGCGCGCGGCAGCGTTTCGAACCGCGATCGCTTAATGCGAAGTAGTCCGCCGGGCAGCCATTGTCGCCCCGAGCCGTAGGAGCTGCCGAAAGCCGGGTTAAGCCCCGGCGGACTAAATCACTTCGCGGGAACTCGTTCGCGGATCGCTTTCGCGATCGGCATCATCGCGGGCGGATCGGTATTCATGAGCGCCACCGCGGTGTAACCCGAGTCCGGGAACATCTCGAAATTCGCCGCGATCCCGGGTGCGCCGCCGTTATGGCCGACACTATGTTTGCCGCCGGCGCGCATATCGCCAAAGCCATAGCCATATCGGCCCATTCCGCCCGGCATGTCCACCTTCCCGGTTGTGATGAGATCAGTCTGCGCCTTATCGAGCAGCTTATAGCTCAACAGTGCCTGATGAAACTTAACAAGGTCCGGGGCAGTAGAGTAACCGCCACCAGCCGGGCCGCCTTTTACTTCGCGCGTGTCCGTGTTGTCGCGAGCTTCTTCCAGCTTCTGGCCGTCGCGCGACATCTTGGAATAACCGATCGCAAGATTCGGAGTATCCTTGCCCGGCTCGTAGAAGCCGGTGTTCGTCATGCCGGCAGGTTTGTAGACGTGCTCCTGGACGTAGCTGTAGTAATCCTGCCCCGAGACCTTCTCGATGATGGCGCCCAGCAGCATGAAGCCCGAGTTGCTGTACTGAAATTTTTCTCCGGGAGGGAACAACAGCGGATCGTTGGAAAAGAGCGGCAGATGCGCCGCGACAGTGAGCAGCTTCTCCCGTTGCGCCATGAACTTCTCGTTCCAATACATCCCCATGCCCGAGGTATGAGTGAGCAGGTGATGGATTGTGACCTTGTCCGCCACTTCCTTGTTCGGATAATCGGGCAAATGCTTGCCGACGGTGTCGGTAAACGAGAGTTTCCCGGCCTGGGCCAATTGTGCCACAGCCACTGAGGTAAACATCTTATTCATCGACCCAAGGTTGAACTTGGTATTCAGGTCGATTACGGCACCGGTCCCCTTGTTCGCGACGCCGGCGGCTTTGCTGGCCACGGTTACTCCATCCTTCGCGACCAGGAGAACTCCGGACAAGTTGTTCTCGCTCGCCAGCGAGTCGAAGTAGCTCTGGACTTCATTAGCCGGCGCAGCCTGCGGCTTCGCCGAGCTGTCGGTTACGGGGGATTCTGTCGAGGCGATCAGCCCCGCGATCAACGAAGCTCCAAGGATAATGACAGTTCCCTTCATCGGTTCTTATTGTAGGGCGTTCGCCGCGGCGGACGCCGGTCATAGGTGGTGGCGTCTCACAGAGAAGCCCTACAATTCAGATGGAAACGATGTTCCAGTTCCGGACCGTGCGCGTGTGCGGACAGGTCTGAAAGGAGACCTGTTCAATCGTGGCATGGGAGGCATCGACGCTGTCATCCCCATCGTTATTGTTGTCGTTATCGTTGTCGTTATTGTTGTCCTCGTCGTCGTTCTCGTTGTCTGCGTTCTCATCATTCTCGACAAAACTGTTCGGAACGACTCCGGGCAAATCCTTGTTCTCGAGCTTGTCGTAGCGCTGGCGCACATCCGCCGGGACCTTGTCGAGCTCTTCCTGGTTATCGACCGGCCCGCTGAACAACAAGCGGCCCTGCGGGTCCTTCGCGGTCAGGATTTTCTTGCCGTTCACGGTCTCGATTTTCATCTCACCCTTGTCATCCCTGAACACGATCGTCGCTTTCCCGAGGTCGATCGTAGTCGACTTCATGGTGCCCTTGTCGCTACTGAAGAGACGCATCGAGCGCGAGGAGCGGCGCGCTTCGTCCCGTGCCCGCTGCGCTTCATCGCGGTTCCGCTGCGCTTGATCCCGCATCCGCTGCGCTTCGTCGCGTGCCTGGGTGCGCGCTTCAGTCGTGGCGCGCATCGCTTCGCGCTGCGCGTTCTTCACGGTTTCCCGGATGGCCGGATCGAAGTCCGGGGTCTTGAAGTCGAATTTGAAGTCTTTCATCTTCTCATTGAAGTCCTTCATCTTGTCGTTGAAGGCCTGCATCTTTTCGTCGAACTCTTCGTTATTGAACATGCCGTAGTCATGATCGCGCTGGCGGACTTCCTTTTTCCCCAGTTTCACAGTGACCTTCGTCTCCGCGTTCTTGCGCAGGATGGTCAGCGTCACGTTAGTTCCTTCCGGATAACTCCGAACCAGCTTCGCGAGCTGATCGGGATCCATCAGGATCTGGTCGTTGAACATCTTGATAATGTCGTTCTGCTGCACTCCGGCCGCGGCTGCAGGACCATCCGGCACGACGTAATCGACGACGAGGCCGAAGCCCTTGGCCAAGCCGAGCTGCTCGCTCACGACGCGCGGGACGCTCGAGGTCTCAACTCCCAGGAAGGTCACCGGCACCTTCGGGCCCTTGTCCTTATCTTTATCCTTATCTTTGTAAGGCGGAACCGGCGGGATCGGCGCGACAGGAGGGTTCGGCGGAGCTGGAGGCGTTTGGGCAAAGCCCGTAATCGGAAGCAGCCCGAGAGCTGCGATCATAGCTAACGTTTTTGTTTTCATGGTTTGGTTTTGGTTAAGGTAGATTGGTTACTGCCCTGATATGGGGACGAGAGTTACTTCTTCAGTCGGATAGGAAACGCGGAGCGACGCGCCGGTCTTAGGATTGTTCCATTGCATCGTTTCCCGTTTCTTGGAACGAAGGCGGCGCACCGGTTCGTCCGCGCCCTCGGCGAAATGCAGACCCTCGTCCTTCCGGTCGTAAACGACCTGGGTCATGGCCGAGGGAATAAAGGCATCATCCACCTTCGCCGCCGGGGTTATGGGCGCCGGTGTCAGCAACGCGAGACCTGGCGCCTTTGAAGGCCGGTCCACATTCATTCGCGCGAGCAATAGAAACGTCGCTGCTGCTGCCAGACCCAGGCCAAGCGCAAACCAGTTCGGGCGAAAACTGCGTCGCTTCGGCAAGACTCCCGCGGTAGCTGTCCCGCGCCCGGCGGCTTCCTGCGCCAGGCTGATTTCAATCCGCGCCGCCAGGTCCGGTGAGGCCGGCCGCGGCCGCAGCTTCTTCAATTCAGCTTCGAGTTCGGAAAAATCATTCATGGACGACAAAGTTTTTCTTGAGCGACGCCAGCGCGTAGCGATAACGCGACGCCGCGGTGTTTTGGGAAATCGAGAGCGCTTCGCCGATCTCCGCGAAAGTCAGTTCGTTCCAGATTTTCATGACCAGCACCTCCCGCTGTTCCACGGGCAGAAGATCGAGAGCAGCCGCGAGCTCGCGTTGCGAGCCGTCGTCGAAATCGAATTGCGGCTCGGTGATTTGCTCCATGTCGAGCGAAGCCGTGGCTTCGCGGCGCGCCCGGCGGATATCGCGCCGGAGAAGATCGAGCGCCACCGAGCGGACCGTGGCGTAAAGCAGCCCGCGATTTTCGATTGAATGCTGCTTGCGCCAGAACTTGACGAAAGCTTCCTGGACAATGTCTTCGGCGTCGGGGAGCTGGCGGACAAACTGGCGGGCGAACAGGACAAGCCCTGGCCCCAGTTCCGCAAAACCGACTTTCCAATCTTCTTCATGAGTGACGACATTCTCCATGACCTCTTTTACGGTCTTTTAATAACCCAACGCCGCCAACCGCGTATTTTGTCTAATCCGCGGCAGAGATTTCCTGGAGCGGCGGTCTCTGGCCGCTGAACGCATAGCGTCTTCCGTTTGCCGTGCTCTAGTTCCAAATGCAGAAGAAACTTTTCGCCGAGCTTGGTCTCACGCCAGAGATCTTGAAAGCGATCGAGCGAATGGGATTTGAAGAAGCCTCCCCTATTCAGTCCGCAGCGATTCCCGTTTTGCTGGAAGGCGCGGACGTCGTCGGACAATCACAAACCGGCTCCGGGAAGACTGCCGCCTTCGGAATTCCCGCGATTCAACTTGTGGACGCCAGTATCCGCGCGCCCCAGGTGCTGATCCTCTGCCCGACGCGTGAGCTCGCCGTCCAGGTCGCAGAAGAGATTGCGAAGCTCGCATTTTTCAAACGCGGCGTGCGCGAATTGCCGATCTACGGGGGCCAATCCTACGAGCGGCAATTCAGAGGGCTGCAGGCCGGCGCGCAAATCATCATTGGCACACCGGGCCGGGTAATGGATCACCTCGAGCGAAAGAGTTTGAAGCTCGACCAGATCAAGATGGTCGTTCTGGACGAAGCGGACCGTATGCTCGACATGGGCTTCGTCGACGACATCAAGACGATCCTGCGCCAGGTGCCGGAGAAACGGCAGACCGTTTTCTTTTCCGCCACGATTCCGCGGCCCATCCAGCAATTGATTCAAACTTTCACGCGCAACCCGGTGAATGTGCGCCTGGAAGCGGAAGCGATGACCGTCCCCGCGATCGAGCAGGTTTATTACGAAGTGGATCGGCGCTCCAAGCTCGAAGTGCTCTGCCGGCTGATCGACCTCGAGGACGTGAAGCTCGCGATCATCTTCTGCGCAACCAAGATGATGGTGGACGAATTGACCGAGCATCTCATCGCGCGCGGTTATGGCGCCGACAAGCTGCACGGCGACATGACCCAGGCGATGCGCGAACGCGTCATGGGCCGGTTCCGCAAGCGGAAGGTAGAGTTCCTCGTCGCCACGGATGTCGCCGCGCGCGGCCTGGACGTGGAGGACATCGAGATCGTCTTTAATTACGACCTGCCGCACGACGGTGAAGATTACGTCCATCGCATCGGGCGGACCGGGCGCGCCGGCAAAGGCGGCAAGGCTGTCACGTTCGTGGCCGGGCGCGAAATTTATCGCCTGGAAAACATTCAGCGTTTCACAAAAAGTCGGATCCGGCGCGAAAGAATTCCCTCCGCCGAAGAAGTGGAAGGCAAGCGCGCCACCGCTTTCGCCGAAGCACTTCGCGAGACGCTCGAGAAAGGTGAATACAAACGGCACGACGAACTGCTTGATCGATTACTCGAACAGAATTATTCGCCCACCGACATTGCCTCCGCCCTGATCCACTTGTTAGGCCAGGACAAACCGCAAAGCATTATTCCCGAGGACCGCCGCTCTCATCCTCCTGCTCCGAATCATGATCGCTCCCCTCGCCGCTCGCCCGATCCAGCCGCCCGTGATCGCCGCGAGCAAAGCCGTGACGAATACGACCCCCCTCGGCGCAACCGCAGCGCGCGCTCCGAACGGTCCGGTCCGCGAGAAGAAGCTGGCACCGTCTCGCACGAACCCGGGATGGTGCGCCTCGCCTTCAACGTCGGCCGGGAGCACGCGGTCCAGCCTGGCGATTTCGTCGGCGTGATCGCGGGCGTCACCTCCATTCCCAAAGGCGAGATCGGCGCGATTCATCTTCAGGCGACGAAAACACTCGTCGACGTTGCCGAACCTCGAGTCGCTCTGGTTTTAAAGAAGTTGAACGGTATCCAGTTCAAAGGCCGCAAGCTCCTCGTCCGGATCGCAAGCTAGCTGCTCCCCAGACGAACTGCGCATCCTTGTCACCTTTGGCCCATTCAGCCATTCTCTCGTTAGGCAAAGAATCTATGATCGCAAAAGAAATTCTGGCAGAGCTGAAGCCGTTGGGCAGCGACAGCTACAAGAAGGTGATGGCCAACCACGGCGTGAAGGAGCCTTTCTTTGGCGTGAAAATTTCGGACCTGCAAAAAATCCAGAAACGCATCAAGAAGGATTACCAGCTCGCTCTCGATCTTTACGACACCGGGAATTACGACGCGATGTATCTGGCCGGGTTGATTGCCGACGACGCGAAGATGACGAAGAAGGACCTAAACCGCTGGCTTACGAATGCGACCCACGGTCCGCTCGCCAGTTCCACGGTCCCGTGGGTTGCGGCAGGCAGCCCGCATGGCTGGGAGCTGGCCCTGGAGTGGATCGACTCGAAGAAGCCTCAGACCGCTGAAGCCGGCTGGGCGACGTTGCGCAGCCTCGTCTCCATCAAGGACGATTCGGAACTCGATCTGGCGGAGTTGAAACGGCTCCTGGAACGGGTGCGGAAGACCATTCATCAGGCGCCGAACGATGTGCGCTCCTCGATGAACTCGTTTGTGATCGCGGTCGGTTCGTATGTGCAACCACTGACCGATACGGCTATCCAGACCGCCGAAAAGATCGGACCAGTCTCCATCGGGATGGGCAATACCTCATGTCACGTCCCCTTTGCGCCCGACTCCATTCGCAAGGTTCAGAAACGCGGCGCGATCGGTAAGAAACGCAAGTCGGCGAAATGCTGAACGCATTGTAGGGCGTTCGCCGCGGCGAACGCCGCCGCTAGCCCTTTGCGCCGAGAAAGACGCGCATGCGCTCTAGTTCGGCTTCGAGCTCGCGTTTGAACGCGCGATCACGCGGCGGCACCCCAGCGACATACCCCAGCTCGACCGTTAACGTCCTCGTTCCCAAGTTGCCGGCAACGACTGCGAGATTGCCCCAGCCAATCACTCGATCGCGCCAGAGGAGCGGGAGCGCGTAGTAACCCAGCTTCCGTTTCGGTGCTGGCGTATAAGCTTCGAAGCGGTAAACCCACCCCCACAAAAGTTCGAACCGCGTCCGATCGTGCACCACCGGATCAAACGGCGCCAGCAATCGCACCGTTTCCGGCGCCAGCGCCTGCCGCGGATTCTCCTCGTTAGGCCAATACCAATCCACTCCGTCCACGCGCGTCTGCGCCAGCCGCTCCCCGGCCCGGCGCAGCGCCCCGGTAATTTCCTTCTCCCATTGCGGCACCGCATAGCGCAACCGGCGCACATAATAGGAAAGACTCGCGCCAGGCAGCGGCGCATAAAGGTTCACCACCACGTCCACCAGGGCGTCGAGCCGCGCCCGGCGCGTCGCTTTATCGAGTGGCTTCGGTTCATGCTGATGCGTGCGGTAAACCCGGATTCCCTTCTCGCGCCGCGCCACCCGGAGCTTTCCCCGGTAATGCAGCGCGTCGAGCATTTGCGTGGTCGCATGGGACGAGCCGCCCCAGTAATTCCGCACCGTGCCATGCGCGAAATGTTCCTCCACCTCGCGCGGATGCACCGCGCCGCGCTCCGCCACGAAATCCAGAAGCAACTGCTCTCTTCCGCTCCGCCCACGAATCCGGCCGCGGATGCATCAACGCCTGCACCGCTCCAGTCACGAACCCATAGTTGACGAAGAAATCCTCCTCGACCCCGAGCGACTCATAATGCCTTTCCAGATCGCCCGCCCGATAACCGTTTACCCGCGGCCGCAGAATCAGATCCTGCGCCCGTGCTGGCGCTCGAATCGGATCGGCCTGCACGAATCCCATCCGCGTCATTGCCCGCCGCAGCGTGGTGGGAGGAAAAAGCGAACGCGCCACCGCAAACCGTCGTAGATCATTCAGCGTCAGCATCGTCTGTTTCCTTCAGCCTTCCGCTTCATCTTCCCCGAAGTCTCGCACAACGGTCACCAGGGATCACAGCGGAACCAACGGGAAGCGATGGGAAGATTCAAAACACAAAAAATCTGCGGATAGAAAACTCTTTCGTGATCCTTTTGTGCCCGTTGTGTGAGGCCCTCTTCGCAATCCACATTTTCCTGAATCCAAATCGCGGGCCAGCCGCATCCATCAGATAGACGCCATGGAAACTTCAAACCCATCACCGCCGCCGCCTCTCAACGCCTCCGCCCTCGCCAACGTGCGCACTTGGTGCGCGTTTTGTCACGCCAGCGCCCTGCTCGGCGTTCTGGTTCATTTCCCCGGTCACCTGCTCGGGCCACTCATCGTCTGGCTGGTCAAGCGCGAAGAGTCGCCCGAGATCGATGCGCACGGCAAGGAAGCGCTCAACTTCCAAATCTCGATGCTCATCTACAACGCGGTCGCCGCGATTTTTTGCCTCGTCCTGATCGGCTTCTTTTTCCTGGCGATCCTCTGGGTCCTGAACGCCGTCTTCGGCATCATCGCTGCCATCCAGGCGAGCGATGGAAAATTCTATCGCTACCCGATGACGATCCGGTTCATTCAATAGTTGTAGGGCGTCTGTGTCCGACGCCGCGACGAATGCCGCCTGAAAGCTTCCGCTGACGCTGGCATAAGTTTGCGAGCACACCTGCGGATCGCTCGGAACTGGCGCCCTAATGTTTCAGGAGTGGATGCGAACCTTCGGCTTCTTTCCCTGCTTCATCTCTTTGAGCTTGATGCAGACAACCGTGAGCCAGGTGATATCGAAGGCATTGCCGAGCGGCTCGGCATCCTGATCCTGCTGGTTCATGCTGCTGTAGGTGTCGTCGATGCCGACCGCCCAGATTTCCTCGCCCGCTTGCTTGAGAGCGACCACGACATCCGCGCCGTCCATTCCCTTGGCCGTTTCCTGGAACAACTTCCAAAGCTTATCCCGAAAAGGAGAAACAGAATCCCGGCGGAGTTTTGTCGATTTCTTCTTCACCGCGCACCCTCGCGCTTTGGATTTCAATTTCAAGATGGGCGGGGAGGATCTCACCCGAAGGTCACGGAGGTTCGCAAAGGGAACCACATGATCCGATCAAGCCCTCTGTCGACTTCCCGTCGTGATCCTTGTGCCCTTTGTGTGAGGACCCTCCGCCTATTTTTCGTCCCAACCGAGGCCTTCGGTGAAGATCTGCACCTGGCTGCCTGAGCCTTCCGGCTTCACGAAAATCGTCAGCGCGGCCTCCCCTCGCTTCCGCTTGAGGATCGAGGACGCCGGAGTGATCAGGTCGCTTCCGTCGTTAGTCCAGCCTTGGGCCTTCAGGCTCGCGGTCAGCTCGACGCAGACGGCTTTCGTGTTGGACTTGCTCTTGAAGAGAACATGCTCAACACCCGCCTTGTATTCGACGTCGGTCGCATCTTTCGTCAGCGCCAGAGCCTTGACCTTGAGTTGATCCTTCGCCGGCTTTGACGCCGGTTTCTCGCTGTCGTCGTCCGCGGCGTCTTTACTGGGCTGCTTCTTGTTCGTCGTTTTCTCCTCCGGCTTTTTCGAATCGGGCACCTGAAACTCTTTCGGAATTTCTCCCAACGGCACGACAAACTTCAGGTTGACCTCCCAGGTGTCACCGAAGAATTCGTCCTCGCCATCCGTAGTCAGTTCTCCCTCCACCTTGCCCTCTTCGAATTTGAAATTGTTAGTCTTGATCCGGCCGACCGAACTGAAGCCCTGCTTCTTGTGGGCGCTATGGACCACCTGGCAGCTAAAGATGTTTCCGTCCTCGAAGAGCGCGATGATCAAAGCGCTGCCGAATTTCCCGAAGGCAGCGTCAAAGTCCGGCTTCTTATTTTGCGAATGATCTTTTTCGGTGAACACGAGCACCATGCCCGGCTTACCATCAAAGGGCTCACGCCAATGCGCCGACAGATAAGCCAGCTTCGCTTCTTTGCCGTTCCCCTTGAACACGCCCGACACCGTCGGCTTCACGTTGGCGGCGGGGCCCGGCTTTTTCGCCGCCGGCAGCGAGTCTCCAGCTGCGAGCAACGCCACATCAAAATGGACATCGAAGCCGGAGTGAAAATTCCCTTCGGTCTCATTCGGCTGGCTGGCTTTGCCGATCACCCGTCCGTCCTTCGACTTTAATTCCGCGCTCACCCCGCTCGGCCCCTTGTTCATGGCTGAGATGCCAGCCCCAGCGCTCCAACGACTGAGTTCCCCCGCCTTGGTGAACACAAGCTTGAGATAGGGCCGATTGAACGAAGCATCGTGGCCATCCTTTTCCTCTGCCCTCGCCTCTTTCAGCTTCTCCGCTGAAATCGCCTGACTACTCAAAACCACCACGATCCTTTCCGCCTCGTCCATCGTCGTCTCATAAGCCAGCGCGTGCGTGAGTGGGTAGTTCTTGTCCTGAACCATCAGCGTCCCCTCACCTGGCTTCGTTTGGGCGAAGAGCGTCGCTCCGCCACCAATGACGGCCATCGCCGCCAGCCAACTCATAAAATTCTTAACCATAAGGGCGAATATCAGCGCAGAGATCGCAGCTTCCGTCGAGGAATTACTAGCATCGCGCCGCTCCACGGAGGGATGGCGGCCGGCCGGCCTAAGTGATTTGCGAGCATCGTCCGTGTCAGAGCAGAGTTCCGGCCTGATTGACGCCCCTCCGGAGGCACGACCGCGGTGTCGTCCGGGCGAACGCCGTCAAAATTTCACACGGTATCGGCCCGCTGATTTTTCGCTACCGGCCTGGCTCGTAGACGGAATGCTGCGCACTTACCTGACCCGGACTGTATCCGTTAGAATCAGTTTGCTGCGTTACGCAGCCAGACAGAAATGTAAGAAATGCGGCGGCCAACAGGCAGGTCGACAATAGTTTCATGAAAACTCTCCTCGGTTAATTTCTGTTCAATTCAAGCCCGGCCCGAAAATTTGCGAGTCGTTTGTTTCGAACGGTGGACGGTTTTCCCGGTTTCTCTTTCTAATACCTTGGGGCCGCAGGCTCCTAGTCAAAGGGGGTCGCTCCGCCACCGATGACGGCCATCGCCGCCAGCAGACTCATGAATTTCTCATCCATAAGAGCCCTAATGAGCGCAGAGTTCGGCCCGTCCGCCGAGGGATTGCTGCCCCTCCGCATTGTGGGGCGTCTGTGTCAGACGCCGCGACGGAAAGTTAGTCCGCAGATGAACACAGATTTTCTTAATCTGTGGGGATCGAGGGCTCCGGAAATCTGCGGATAAAAAACTGCACCGTCCGTCGTGATCCTTCGTGCCTTTTGTGCCTTTTGTGCCCTTTGTGCCCTTTGTGCCCTTTGTGCCCTTTGTGCCCTTTGTGCCCTTTGTGCCCTTTGTGACCTTTGTGCCCTTTGTTCCCTTTGTGCCCTTTGTGCACTTTGTGCCCTTTGTGCCCTTTGTGCCCTTTGTGCCCTTTGTGCCCTTTGTGCCCTTTGTGCCCTTTGTGCCCTTTGTGCCCTTTGTGCCCTTT
>JBEEHR010000069.1:0-26490 GCA_041167505.1 Verrucomicrobiota bacterium | reverse complement strand
CGTCCAGTCACGGCATCGGCGTGTCGTTTCGCGAAAGCGGTTGAGCGCTTGTGAGGTCCCTCGCCGTCTGCGCGGCTCGGGCTGACACGCTGCCTTTAGAGCACGCGATCACAAATTGAGCAACTCCAGCTTGCTCGTCATCTGCCCGGGAATGCGCTTCGCGTGATAAAACGCTCCGCAGATCGGCGTGATGTCGGCTGGCGTCAGTCCCACCGCCGCTCCGATGAAATTATGATTGCAGAAGACGCCGTTCGTCGCGTCCATCCCGACCCAGCCCGCGCCGGGAAGAAAAACTTCCGTCCAGGCGTGGAGCGAACCTTCGGCGCGCTTGGTTTCGGTATCGCTTTCCCGCAGGTAACCACTCGTTAGGCGAGCGGCCAATCCCATCTGCCGCAGCATCTCCGCGAGTAACACGGAGACGTCCCGGCAGGCGCCACGTCGACGCCGCAGCGTCTCCGCCGGTGAGAGTGCCTCGCCTTCCTCGCGCCGCTCGTAACCGATGCACTCATGCAATCGTTTGTTTAGATCGACCAGCGACTCGACAGTGCCGCGCCGCTTTTTGCCCGCGGGCGCTTCCCATCCGGGCAGGACCAGTTGTTCCTTTACCCGCCTCTCGCGGTACGCCGCCAGCAAATCTCGTGTCCGAGCGTCATAGGCAAAGGGCAGTTCGACCGCGTCGGGCCCGAGAATGAAATGGAACGGATCTTTTTCGTCGAGATCGAGATTGATTGCGAGACGGAACGTCAACTCCTTCGATCGTTCCGGGAAATAACAGGAGGCGACGGTGTTTTCGAAAACGTCGCGGGAATAGCGGATGGTCGCTTTCGGCGTGGTCGAGAAATCGAGCCGGCGGACGCGGCTGAAACGGTCGCTCCGCGGAAAGAGGCGCACGTCATGGGGCGAGAACCCGACCGGCTCCTCATAGCGGTAGGTAATTTGATAGCGCAGCCCGAGCTTCATAAGGGCAGGATAAGTACGTAGGGGAAAAATAGTTTAAAAATGTTAGAAAATCTGTTGCACCCGCGCGCAAGCTCGGTTAATACCTCGGCAGATTCAAAAACGTTCTGGGGGGAACAGCCGGCCTTCACGTCCATCGGATGTGGGGGCCGGTACTTTTTTGGGGGTATGAGGTCGTGAATCCAGACAGTCGCGGAGGACGGAAAAAATTCTCCTGGCCCGCTGCCTTCACGTTGTCGGTCCTAATCGTTGTCGCACTTTCGACGTTCGTTTTTCTGCGGTTGGAAACATGGCCCGCTCGCACGATGAGCCAGGGCAGCTTGGAATTGGAACGCGTCGGCCGCGATGTCCGTGACGCGTTCGTGGGAATGGCGCAGCTCCAGCCACGCGTCACCGTCAATAATCGGATTTACCTCGAGAAAACGACGGCGACGGCGCAGCTGGCGATTCTTTCGCGCCAGGTCGAAGTGGAACACGAATTCCAGCACACCTGGGCCGGAAGCACGAAGCGCGTGAAGCTGCATGCGACGTTTACCGCTAAAGCCGGCTTCGATCTGCAACATGACGTGGCGGTCGATCTGCGGACGGATGAGATCGCGATCAGCTTGCCGCACGCGACGATCCTGGGTGTCGAACAAAAACAGGTCGACGTGCTCGCATTCGAAAATGGTTTTTGGAACCGCATCTCCGCGTCGGACTTGGAGAGCCAGTTGGCAACGTTGCCAGAGCTGGCGCAACAAAAAGCGGCCGAGAGCGGATTGCTCGCGGAAGCGGAGACCGCGCTTCAGACGCAGCTCAACGAGCGCATCCACGCGGAACGGCCGGTGCATCTCGTTTTCCAGACGACCGCGGCGAAAGACTAGACCATCACAAATAGCAGTGTCATTCTGAGCGCAGCGAAGAATCTGTGATCATTTCTGGTCCAGTCTGGACGGCGGGGCAAGAATAGTCAGAGATCCTTCGCTACGCTCAGGATGACAAGCCGCGTTAGGATTTATGAGATGGCTTGTAGGTGTCTCAAAGTAGAGAACCCGCTTTCAGCGCGACTGGTTTCCAGCTAAATCATCCAGCGGCGATGCAGCGGAAACGATTTCTGATTCTGATTGTGGCGACGTTCTTCGTCGCAGCAGTCCTCATTGTCTGTCTTGCACCGCTGATCGTCGCGAACGGTGTGCGTCTCTGGGCGGAGCGCGTGGCGCGGCGCGAAGGATTGCAGCTTCAGCTCGAGAAAATTGAAGCGCCGTTGCTCCGGCCGGTGGTCGTACGAAATTTGCGGATCGAGAGCGGACCGGCCGCGCCTTTCTTGATCAAGTGCGTCGCCTCGCGTCTCGAGCTCGATCTGAGCCTCTCCGGAATTTTCACCGGTGCCCGGCGTCCTCTTCGCGCCCTCAAAATAGAAGGCCTCACCATCGATATCCGTCGAAATCCCGGCGCGCCTTCGCCTCCCCAACCTACCGCCTGGTCCGTTTTCCAGAACCTCCTTGCCGACGATTTCAATTTCACCGGCGTCCAACTTCACATCGAGAACGGAGTCACCACCGTCGAGTTGCGCGATGGCGCGCTCAGCGGATCGGTCCTCGAATCCGGGGTCTTTACCGCGCGCGAGGTCACCGTCGTTTCCCCGTGGTTTCACAAAACCTTTTCCAATCTGCGCGGCGCGACTTCCTGGCAGGAAAACCGCCTAGCGGTTGGAGCGATTAGCCTGATGCGCGGCCTCGATCTCGACACGATCACAGTCGATCTCGCACGAATCGGTGAAAGCCGGATCGGCATGGAGGTCAGCTTGGACGCGTTCGGCGGAAAGATTCGCGCCCGCGTTTCCAGCGAAGACCGCGCCGACAAAAGGACCTGGGACGTCGCCGGCAACGGCTCGGGCATTTCGCTCGCCCAGATGTCGGACGCTCTGGAATGGACCAATCGCGCCAGCGGTTCGCTCCATGCGAGCAAGTTCACCTTCCGCGGTGAAATGAACGACCTCCGCAACGCCACTGCCGCGCTGTGGGCCGAGGTTAGCGGTTTGACCTGGCGCGATCGCACGGCCGACACAGTCATGATCGGGGCGTCGCTCTACAACCGCGAGGTCCAGATCGAACAGCTCTTTATTAAGCAGCGAAACAACCAGCTCACCTTGAGCGGCGATTTCACCTGGCCGGAACGGTTATCCGATTGGATGCAGCCGGCGTTCCGCGGCGACATCTCGGCATCGATCAATGACCTCGGCGACTTCGCGCGGCTCTTTGGTTTGAGTCCGTCGGATTTCGCGGGCAAGCTCGCCGCGAGCGGAAACGTGAGCGCGCGCGAGGGAAAACTCGGCGGCCAGCTTTCTGTCTCGGGCAATTCGCTGGTTGTGTTCCGGTCGCCGATCGAAGCGCTCGAAGTGAAGCTCGGCCTGGAGGAATCACGTTTGGCGATCACGAAACTCGAGCTTCGCCAGCAGGATGATTTCTTTCGCGCGGAAGGAAGCTTCGCCCTCACTGGCGACCGTTCGTACACCGCGACGGCTCAAACTTCAGTCACTGACCTGGCGAACTATACAGGCTTCATTCCGTCGCAATCCCTGCCTGTGGCGGGTTCGCTTGCCGCGGAATGGAAAGGCCGGGGCGCAAACGGAGACGATTCCGGAACCTGGCACGCGCGAGGCCGTAATCTTCGCGTTGCCGGAGATGCGTTCGTTCCGTTCGAGGCTGAGCTCGCGGCGGACTATTCCCCCGAAAGCATTTTCTTTCGGGAATTTCACCTTTGGAATCAACGCGCCGACCTCAGCGCATTCGTGACCGTCGCGAAAAATTATCTCCATGCCCAGGATGTGCGGCTGACCTTGAACGAGCGACCGCGACTTGAGGGAAATATCTATTTGCCGTTGTCGGTCGCGAAGTTGCGTGGCGGCGCTCGCTGGGTGGCGTCAGTCGGCCCGGACCCATTCTTCGATGTCGATCTGACTGTCGAGGCGACTGATCTCGCGGAATTCGCGACGGCGGTGAAGACGAAACAAGACATGTCGGGACAGGTGAGCGCGAAAATCCAGCTCTCCGGCACGCCCGCTTCGCTTCAGGGGAACAGCGAAATTCATCTCCGTGATTTTGTTCTGGATGGCTCGGCGGGCTTAACGGCGGATGTCGAAACCCGGCTCGCGCTGGGCATGGCAAACTTCAAGGTGAATGCGATCGCGCGGGAGTCTGATCCTGTGAAAATCGAAGGCACTCTCCCGCTGCAATTGGAAAAGCGCGATGCCGAATACGCCGTCTCCTCGAATGGGCCGTTATCCGCGACGTTGAATTTCCCGGCGATTATTCTGGCGAAACTGCCGCGCTATCTTTCCCCCGCAGTCTTCACGCGTGGAATCCTGAGCGGCAACATCGCCATCGCAGATTCCGTCCAGCATCCGCTGATCACGGGCAGCGCCAATTTAGTCGACGGGCAATTCTTGCGCGGCTCGATGCTCTCTGCCGGCGTCAATTTCAAAGGACGGAATGCGACGATTGATTTCGTCCACCTCAGGGAGGCTCCGGCGCTCGACGTCTCAGCGAATGGAGAACTTGATCTCAGCGATCTGGACAACGCCAGGTTACGTGTATTTCCCACGGCCACCATTTTCGCCACGACTTTGGCCACCGAGGATTGCGTGCGCAGCATCGAATTCTTCGCCGGTGCTCCCGGCATCCTGCCATCCAGCCAGGTTCAGGAAATCGCGGTCAGCGGAAGCGTGTTCACCCGATCGTTCACGATCTCGTTTCCGAGCCCAAACGACGTGGATCCGCCGCCGGAATTTCCGTTCTGCAGCGACGACGCGTCAGGCAGAACGACGCTTACTCTTCAGATTCCGCCAGCGTTTAGTCCCTGACGTCACGCCACCACTGCGGCTTGCAACCACGGCGCAAGCTTGTCGCGAAGTTCCGGAGTCAGATTGATCCGGAGGTTCGCGTCCATTTGAACGAAGCCGCCATCGGCACGGCAAAGCATGAGCCGAACCGGTTGCGATCCTGGAGAGCTGGCGAGAATGGTCTGCACCTGCCGCAATTCATCGGACGTCGCGCTGGATGAGAACGAAATCACCAGCGGCGATTCCCTGGCGGCACTGCCGTTGCCATTACTGTGCCCGTTGGACTCGTTAGGCAACCGCGTCTGGCCAGCCACCGTGCTCAGCACTTTCGCCCTTTGCGCCACCGCTCGCAGCGAATCGTCGCGCTTGTCGAGAGTCCCCGTGACTGCCAGCACGCGTCCAAGCACGAGCGCATCGGCGAGCGTCGTGTAAACTTCGTTCCACAAGACGACCTCCAGCGTCGCCGTCAGGTCTTCAAGAAAAACCACCGCGAACGGTTTGCCTTCCTTCTTCGTGAATTTCTTGTCCACCTGGACAATAGCGCCAGCAATTTTGAATGACGCGCGGTCCGCCAACTCATTCAACGACGTAATGGTTTGATATTTTCCGTCTCGAAGAACGGCCGCGTAGGCGTCCAGCGGATGGCCGGTAACGTAAAACCCGAGGAGCTCTTTCTCGTACGACATTTTTTCGTGCTCCGTCCATGGGATGACGCGGTGTGAAGTCGGCTTCGACGCAGGGGGCGGCATATCGTCGAACAAAGACACCTGGCCGCTCGCCCGATCCTTTTGTGACGAGGCCGCTGCCGCCATCGATTCATCGATGCAGGCGAATAGCTCCGCGCGTTCGCGCCCGAGGAAATCGAATGCGCCGCAGCGAATCAGGTTCTCGAGAATCTTTCGATTCGCGACCCGCGCATCGAGCCGACGGCAAAAATCTTCGAGCGAAGCGAACTCGCCTCCCGCTTCGCGTTCCCTGATGGCCAGGTCCATCGCTCCCTGCCCCACGTTCTTGATCGCCGCGAGTCCGTATCGGATCGCGTTGTAGCCGGGATCGGTGATCCCGGCCGCTGGCTGCGACGCTTTCTCCGAGCCGGGATCACCGATCCCGGCTACAACGTGAGCTTCCGGCGTGAATTTCAGGCTGCTCCGGTTCACATCTGGCGGCAGGATTGGAATCCCCATCCGCTTGCACTCGCCGACGAACGTCGAAATCTTGTCGGTGTTATTGATCTCGTTGCTCAGCAACCCGGCCATGAACTCGACCGGGTAATTCGCCTTCAGATACGCCGTCTGATAACTGATCAAGCCGTAAGCCGCGCTGTGGCTCTTGTTGAACCCGTAGCCGGCGAACTTCTCCAGCAAATCAAAAATCGAGTTCGCCTTTTTCTCCGGAATCTTGTTTTCGCGCGCGCAACCCTCGATAAAATTCGCGCGCTCCTTCGCCATCTTTTCCTTGTCCTTTTTCCCCATGGCGCGCCGAAGCAGATCGGCCTGGCCTAACGAGTAACCAGCCAGCCGGCTCGCCGCTGCCATCACCTGCTCCTGGTAAATCATGACGCCGTAGGTGTCGGCGCAGACTTCCTCGAGGAGCGGATGCTCGTAGCGGATTTTGGCGAGGCCGTTCTTCCGTTTGATGTAATCGGGGATGAGGTCCATCGGCCCCGGCCGGTAAAGCGCGCTCAAGGCGATGATGTCGTCGATCGCTTTAAAATCGAATTGCTTGCAGAATCCGGTCATGCCGCCTTCCAATTGGAAGATGCCGATGGTTTCCGCGCGGTTGAGCAGCGCGAAGGTCGCGGCGTCATCGAGCGGGACCTGGGCGAGGGAGAAATCCGGGACGCGCTGGCGAATCAATTCTTCGGCATCGTGCAACACCGTCAACGTGCGCAATCCAAGAAAATCCATCTTGAGCAAGCCGAGGTCGTTCAGCGGCCCCATCGGATATTGGGTAATGACTTCCTTTTCCTTCGGGTCGCGCCGGAGCGGCACGTATTCCGAGAGATCGCGGTCGCCGATGACGATACCGGCGGCGTGCACGCCGAAGTTGCGCGAGCGGCCCTCGAGCAAAAGCGCATGGTCCCAAAGCTGCCGCGTGGCCGGCTCGGTCTCGATCGCGCGCCGCAGCTCGGGGTTCGCCAGGGCGGAGTCGGTGAGCGAAATATTTTGCTGCCCGGGCCCGTTCGGGATCATGCGCGCGAGCCGGTCGGCTTCGCCATACGAAAGTCCGATGACGCGGCCCACGTCGCGCACCGCGCTCTTGGCGTTCATCTTGTTGAACGTGACGATCTGCGAAACGCGGCGGTCGCCGTATTTTTGCCGGACGTAATCGAGCACTTCGCCGCGCCGGTCCTTGCAGAAATCGACATCGATATCGGGCGGCGAAACGCGTTCCGGGTTTAGGAAACGCTCGAAGATCAATCCGAACTGCAGCGGATCGATGTCCGTGATTCCCAAGACGTAGGCGGCGAGCGAACCGGCCGCCGAACCGCGCCCAGGTCCGACCGGGATTCCGCGCTGCTTCGCGTAATGAATGAAGTCCCAGACGATGAGAAAATAGCTGACGAATCCGGCCTTCTCCAAAACATCGACTTCGTAATCGAGCCGCTTGATCAACTCGGAGTCCGTCCCCGCGCGCTCGCCGAAACGATCGTGCAGCCCCGCGTAGCAAAGCTCGCGCAAATAGACCTCCCGCGTCTTGCCTTCCGGCGCCGGATACTCGGGATACTTCGAAACGCCAAACTCCAGGACGAGGTTGCACCGATCCGCGATCTCGATCGTGTTCGTGATCGCCTCGGGATGATTCGGAAACAACGCCCGCATCTCATCGGCCGATTTGAAGTACAGCTCCGGCGTGTAACGCATCCGCCGTTCGTCGTGCACCATCTTCCCGGTGCCGATGCAGACCATCACATCGTGCGTCTCGTGATGGCTTCGCTCCAGGAAATGCACGTCGTTCGCCGCCACGAGGCCGAGACCGAATTCCTGCGCGAGTTTGGGCAGGATCGCGTTGCACTTTTCCTGCACCTCGATGCCGTGATCGTGCATCTCGAGGAAGAAATTTTCCACGCCCAGGATATCGCGAAATTCGGCTGTGCTTTGCCGGGCCTTGGCGAGATTGTCCGATTGGATCGCCATGTTGATCTCGCCCTTGAGGCAGCCGCTCAACCCGATCAATCCGGCCGAATGCTTCGCGAGGAGCTCCTTGTCGATCCGCGGCTTGTAATGAAACCCATCGAGGTGCGCGATGGAGATCATCTTTACGAGGTTGCGGTAGCCGGCTTCGTCTTTCGCCAGCAGGGTAAAATGATATGCCGCGTCGCGCTGGTTCGTGGGCCTGTCCTTCATCTGCCCCGGCGCCATGTAGGCTTCGCAACCGATGATCGGCTTGAGCCCGGCTTTCGTCGCTTCCTGATAAAATTCGATCGCGCCGTGAAGATTTCCGTGGTCGGTGATCGCGACCGCCGGCATCCCGAATTCCTTCGCTTTTTTCATCAGCTCCTTCGTCCGCACCAAGCCATCGAGGAAGGAATATTCCGTGTGGAGATGGAGGTGAACGAAGGATTCGGAAGGCATCCGAGCGCATTATAGACTGCGCATCCAGAGCGGCAACTTTACGAGGGAACGCACGCCGCTGATCCCAGAATTGTAGGGCGTTTCTATGAAACGCCGGGTCGAGAATCGGCGTCTGACACAGACGCCCTACAAATAAATCGTCTCCGAAAAATTTCGGTGTTGCACGTTTTCGGCGGCGTTGCTAAGAGAGCACGTGCGGCGAATCACCGAAACGAATTTGAGGGCGCGCGGGCGTTTCGGAATTCCCTTTTGGCGATTGCAAAACACCCACCCGCCGCAACGTTACCTCACATGAAAAAGCTCGAAGCGATCATCAAGCCGTTCAAACTCGAGGAAGTGAAGGAAGCCCTGGCCGAGCTGGGCATCGAGGGAATGACGGTCACGGAAGTGAAGGGCTTCGGGCGGCAGAAAGGCCACACCGAGATTTATCGCGGCAGCGAATACACGGTCGATTTCCTGCCCAAAGTGAAAGTCGAAGTCGTCCTCGCCGATGAAATGGTGGACAAAGCCGTCAGCGTCGTGGTCGCCGCAGCGAAGACCGGCAAGATCGGCGACGGAAAAGTTTTTGTGCTCCCGGTCGAGCACGCCGTGCGAATTCGCACTGAAGAGATTGGTGAAAAAGCGGTGTGACGGAACCACGCCACTCTTTCGCACCCTCTCACACCACCGCTCCCTCGACCCCGCTTCTCGCGGGTTCGCTTTTCCCCGAATTAGCGATCCAGTGACGTAACAATTTCATCACTCCACCACTCCAATACTCCAATCCCAATGGCCAAAGACAAAGACAAGACACCCGCCGACGTCAGCAAGATGATCAAGGACCACGACGTGAAACTCGTGGATTTCAAATTCACCGATCTGCCGGGCTCCTGGCAGCATTTCACCACCACCCTCACCGAGTACAATGAGGAGATTTTCACCGACGGTCTCGGGTTCGACGGCTCGAGCATCCGCGGCTGGCGCGCGATCAATGCCAGCGACATGCTCGTCATTCCCGATCCGACCACAGCCTGGATCGATGTCTTTAATGCGGAGCCGACGCTCAGCCTCATTTGCACCATCGTCGATCCGATCACGCGCGAGCCCTACGATCGCGATCCGCGCGGCGTCGCTGAAAAAGCCGAAGCGTATCTGCAAAGCACCGGGATCGCCGACACGGCGTTCTTCGGGCCGGAAGCGGAGTTCTTCATCTTCGACGAAGTGCGCTACAGCTACACCGGTAATTCTTCATTCCATCTCGTCGATAGCGCGGAAGGCCATTGGAACAGCGGACGCGAAGAATTCCCCAATCTCGGTTACAAGATCCGCGCGAAAGAAGGTTACTTCCCGGTCGGGCCGGCCGACAGCCTGCAGGACATCCGCAACGAGATGTGCCTCGAGCTGGAAAAAGCCGGCATTCCGATCGAGCGGCAGCATCACGAAGTCGCCACCGCCGGCCAGGCCGAGATCGACATTCGTTTCGCCCCGATGAAGCAAATGAGCGATTGGATGCAGTACTACAAATACATCATCCGGAACGTGGCGAAGAAGCACAACAAGAGCGTCACGTTCATGCCCAAGCCGCTCTTTGGAGACAACGGTTCCGGCATGCACACCCACATGTCGCTTTGGAAGGATGGGAAACCGCTCTTTGCCGGAAACGGTTACGCCGGCCTCAGCGAAATGGCATTGTTCTTCATCGGCGGAATTTTACGGCACGCCCCGGCGCTCACCTGCATTACAAATCCGACGACGAACAGTTACAAGCGCCTGGTTCCCGGATTCGAAGCTCCCGTCAATCTCGCCTATTCCGCGCGCAACCGTTCCGCTGCGATCCGCATTCCGACCTATTCGGCGAACCCGAAAGCGAAACGGATCGAGTTCCGGACGCCCGACCCCGCCGCGAATCCGTACATCGCGTTCTCCGCGTTGTTGCTCGCGGGCCTCGATGGAATCCAGAGCCGGATCGATCCCGGCGATCCGCTCGACAAAAACCTCTACGAACTGCCGCCGGAAGAGCTCGCGAACGTGCCGAGCGTCCCCGATTCGCTGAGCGGCGCGATCAAGGCCTTGAGTGAGGACCACAATTTCCTCCTCAAAGGCGACGTCTTTAACTCCGACTTCGTCGCGAACTGGATCGAGATGAAACAGAAGGAATACGACGCCCTGCGTCTCCGCCCGCATCCGTACGAGTTCGCGATGTATTACGACGTGTAAGCGCAAAGCATTCCGAGTCATCCCCCCCATGCCAGAGGTTTTGCGGATTGGCGGCTTTCGGTTCTTTTTTTCCAGCCGAGAAGGAAGAGAGCCACGTCACATCCACGTGGAAAAGGCGGAACGCTACGCGAAGTTTTGGTTGGAACCCGTGGCCGTGGCAGAATCGCGCGGTTTTCGAGGGGCGGAGATGCGCGAGCTTTACTCTCTCATTGCGCAGAACCGTGAGAAGTTTATCCTCGCTTGGGATGAGCACTTTAGCCAGTAAACCGCTCGCGGACGCCGTAGACGTGATCTGCACGTCGAGCGAACTGGTTGTCACGCTCGCTGATGGGAGGCGGGTGTCAGCGCCTTTGGCTTGGTTTCCGCGGTTGCTCACAGCAACGCCAGCGCAACGCGCAAAATGGCGACTTATTGGAAAAGGAGTCGGAATCCATTGGGATGACGTGGATGAAGATATTTCCGTGCGAAGTCTCCTTGCCTCGTAACGGCCTTTGAAGCGAGATACCGGTCGCCAGGAAACGCGCCGACATGCGGAAAGTAAACATCAAGGACATCACTGAAGATTCGTGGTCCTCGCCGAGCGGGAAATTCGGCGGCGCGAGTAAGGAACTATCGGTGGCACTCGGGCGGAAACCGTTTTCGACCGATCTGAAGGAGCGGCATCCGTTTGACGTCGAGCTTACCCGGATTCCGCCGGGGAAAACGGTGTGTCCGTATCACTCGCACCGCGCGCAGTGGGAGTTTTATTATGTTCTGTCGGGCAAAGGTGTCGTGCGACACAAGGAAGGGACAACGCCAATCGAGATGGGCGACGCGTTTCTCTTCCCACCAGAAGAGCCTCACGCTTTGGCCAACGACGGGACCGAAGACCTTCTGATCTTCATCATAGCGGATAACCCCGTCGGCGAGTCCGCCTACTATCCCGACAGCAAGAAGTGGCTCGTGCGTTCGCCGGAGCGCAGACTGATCCGCGGCGAAGCGCTCGATTACTACGATGGGGAAGAATGAAAGCGAGATCGCGCTGGCTTCCGTTACCGGTCGTCTTCGTGATAGCGCTGACGATCGCCGCTTTGCTGCCGTTATACATAGAGCAAACCATGACTCACGTGATGTTCGCGGATGGCAGCGGCGGCACGATCGAGTGGGGTTGGAAACGGTGTACGCTGCGCGGTTACTGCGCTGACTATCGCTACATGCGCGAGGGCGAAACATTTGCGAAGTGGCTCGGAGTGAACGTTGCGCTGGCTTTGGGCTATGCGTCGATCATCGCAGTGCCTCTCAATCTCGCAATCCGCCGGCGGTTGTAGCCGGGATCGGTGATTCCGGTCCGGAATAAACCCGCCGAATACTGCCGGGATCACCGATCCCGGCTACAACATGGCCGTATCGAAATCCTCAAAATCTTCCCAGCTGCCGGAACCATTGGAGCGCGCGGCGAACCTCTGACATTTTCAATTGGTGGCCGCCGCCGAATTGTTCGAGCCGCACCCGCTTGAATCCAGTGCGTTCCAGGGACGCTTTTACGAGATTGTGGGCTTGAGGCGTCGCAATCGTATCGCTCGCTCCGCTGCTCAGCCATACCGGCACTTCGAGAAAACCGCGACCGGGCTGGTACGTCTTGTAGCTTTCACCGAGGCGATCATCGTTGATCCCGCTCAGGAAGAATCCGCAGACGCGAACCGAGCCGCTTTTCGCCAGCATCGCGCCGAGCACACCGCTTCGTTTCGATCCGCCGGAAAAGCCGGCGAACGCGACCGGCCACCTCGCGGATTGCGGCCACTCTTTGCGGATCGCTTCCAACGCCGCGCCGAGGAGCCCGAGTCGCCATTGGGTGGAGTCAATCCTCGGCGCGCTCGTGGCGTCCGAGCCGAGAACGATCCAGCCCTCGGCAGTGGCCGGTGCCCGATACCAATCCACGTCCATCGCGCTGGTGCGATTGAAATCGCTCGTGGACGTGACGATGAGAATCGGCCAGGCGCGGGTGGGATCGAAACCGGCTGGAAACGTGAGCACCGCGCGCCCCGATTCCGGTCGGGGATTGCCGGCTTGAGAAGCGATGTCCTGGAAATATCTCGAAACGGGAAACCGGATTTCGATCTTCCCGCCGGCAGTAACTTGCTGGCCAGCGAGGGTGGCGGCGTGGCTGGCGCCGCTCGACAACAGCCACAGCAATGCGATAACCGCCCCACCCAAAATTCTGCCGCTTCTCGAACAGGGACTCATCGACGTCGAAAGGTAGCATTCGCCTGGACGAGATCGCCATCAGGGGCGTGAACGATGTTCGACAAACCGCAGAGCTTGAATCCACGACCGGCAAGAAATTCGTTCATCTCCCAGAAGAGCCATGCGCCGGCATAGAGCGGCTCGAAGAAAACTTCGGTGTAGATGACACCGACGCGGTTAAGGACCTCCGCGCCACCAGACAAGACAAGCCGCTCGGCGCCCTGCAGATCGAGCTTCAGCAAATCGACGCGTTCCAATTTCTGCCGCCCCATCAACTCGGGCAGCGTCAGCGTCATCACGTTGATGGAATTCGCGACGCGCAGATCGCGGCCGAACCATTCTGAGTTTCGCGGATCGATTGGGAGCAACGAGCTCGACGCCTCGAAGCGGTTAATTTCGAATTGCGCTTCGCCGTTGCGATCGGCCAGCGCCGCCGAAACAACGGAGATGCGCGGATCGTTCTCGTACCTTGCCTGCAATTTTATCGCGAGGTCCGGAATGGCTTCGACAAGCACGATGCGCTCCGGCCGATGCAAGCGCAGAAAAGCATCCGTGAACGCGCCGCGGTTCGCCCCGGCATCAATCACGAACCGATATTCAATCGGCGGCAGGTGCCGAAGATTGCGAAACGCGCGGCGGTATTGTTTGTCGAAGAGCGAGCGGAATTCCTGGGCAAAGCGACCCATGCCTCTTACATAGCACGCCCTCGCGCTGTCATGAAATGCCTTGCAACTAATGGAGATAGGCAGATGCTTGGCCTCATGAGCCTGCTCGCTTTCTTCGGAAATCTCGGCGGACCTGATCTGATCATCCTTCTGCTGATTATTCTCGTCCTGTTCGGCGCCAAGAAATTGCCGGAGCTGGCGCGCGGCATGGGCTCGGCCATCAAGGAATTTCAGAAAGCGAAAGACGAGTTCACCGATGAACTTCATTCCGCTGGGAAAGCGGACGCGAACAAGACCGCCGATGTTCGCCCACCGGCCGCCACCGTTCCGCGAATCGAGAACCAGCCGACCCCCTCCGCTGAGATCCGGCCGGAGGATCAGGTCCGCCAGCCGAATCCAGACCGGACCGATCGGATCTAATCTGGGGAGCGCACGCGCCTCGCGTGCTGGTTTCGGCGCCCTCGCCGAAACAGTCTTTCTCGCCAGGGAAAAAGTTCGCGATGCCGAGGGCGCCATCCCCGGCACGCGAGGCGCGTGCGCTCCCCAATCCGATGAGTTGACGCGGCCCGCGCCTTGCGACACAGTCGCCGCTCGCGACCGGCGATTACCCGCTGCGCGATTCACTCATACCAATGTCCGATACCGATCTCCGCAAAAGCATCAAGGAAATGCTGGTCAAGAACCTGATGCTCCAGACCACGGCCGAGGAAATCGGCGACGATCTCCCGCTCTTCGGCCCGGGCGGACTCGGCCTCGATTCCATCGACGCTCTGGAGCTGGTCGTGAGCATGGAAAAAACTTTCGGCGTGGGTGTCCCGAATTCCGAAGTCGCGGCCAAGGCGCTTCGGACCGTCAACACGATTCACGATTACATTCTCGAGAAGCGCGCGGCGGCTTAGGCCGCGTCCGCGGAATTGATCGCGTCGATGAGCTGACGGAACCGGCCGAAGCTGCGGCGGTGCGGGGTGAGAATCAGCCGCGGCAAATCCCAGATCTCGGGCTCGTTCTTCTCCTGGCGCAACGCCGTTCCTTGAACGATTTCGCCGGAGCGCACGATATCGGCAAATTGTTGATTCAATTCTGCGAGAGCCTTGCCGGAAAGCTTGCGTGCGATGCGAATAACCAATTCCTGTCCGACCCAGCGCGAGGATTGGTAAACGCTGTAGAACTGGACAATTTCAGCGACCGCCGCCGCCACGTCCGGGACGATTTTGAATAAATGAAAATCCTCCGGCCCGATGTATCCGAATTTGAAAAGATGGTCGGTGAGAAATTTCATCCAGGTTTCCCAGTAGGTCCCGTCCGGCCGATCGAGCAGGACGACCGGAATGATGCGCGCCTTTCCGGTCTGCATGAGCGTTAGCACTTCGAAGCCCTCGTCCATCGTGCCGAAGCCGCCCGGGAAGAGTGCGAAGGCGTGGGTCTCTTTCACGAAGTTGAGTTTGCGGGTGAAGAAATAGTTGAAGTTAATCAGCTTCGGGTCGCCTTCGATGATCGGGTTCGCCCGCTGCTCGAACGGGAGGCGGATATTGAGACCGAAACCGTGTTCGCGCCCGGCCCCTTTCTGGGCCGCGCCCATGATCCCGTCGCCGCCGCCGGTGATGACCATGTAATTCTGCGCGACCATCTCGCGCGCGAATTCTTCCGCGACCGCGTACTGCGCTTCACTCGGCGGTGTCCGGGCGGAGCCGAAGACGCAGACTTTCCGGAAGGCGCGGTAATTGGAAAACACTTTCGCCGCGTAGCGCATTTCTTTCAGCGACCGGTTCATCAGCTTCAGGTCGCCGGTGCCCATCTTGTCCCGCGCCATCTTGAGCGCGGTGATGATCATCTCCTCAATTAGCTCCGGGGATTTTTCCGCGCCCCAGTCGGCTACGAGCTGGCGCACCCGTTCGTCGAACGGCGGCTCGATCGATGATTGGCGGCGCGTCGGCTGATCGTGCGTAGCTCCCGCGGTAAAATCTTCCACCGCGAAGTTTCGGCTACGCCCTGCGGGAACGCACGAGGAAATTTAGTTAGGCCATCAGGTCGGCGAGAATCTCCGGCATGGAACGGATCGGCAGCGAGTAGTGCCCGGCGTCTTCGACCAGGTGAAACTCGCAGTTCGGCAAACGCGCCGCGACGTTTTCGGCGAGCCAGGGCGCGAAGGTGCGGTCCTTCGTTCCGTGCCAGAGCACGACGGGCACGCTCACCTCTTCCAGCGGGAATCCCCACGGGGTCGCGTAAATTTCGGCGTCCGTCATCACGCCGAGAGCAGAGGAACGCCAGGCGTGGCGGGCGCTGTTGAAACAAATATCGAACTTGCGCGATTCGCGCAGGACATTGGCGTCGCAGGGCTGGAGGAATCTGAGCAACAGCGGCCGCAGCCGAAGTGGCATTCGCAGCGCGACAAGCGGCCGGGCCAGATGAAACAGAAGCTTGAGCAGCCGGGGACTTTTATCGCGGAGCACGAGCATCCGTCGATGGATTGGGAGCAGACCGTCGAGGTCGTCTAATCCATCGAGCGGCGGCGCCCCGCTCACGACCGCAATCTTTTCCACGCGCTCCGGCGTCATCCATCCGCTGGCGTAGGCATAGGGCGCGCCGCCGGAAATTCCGAGAAGACGGAAGCGTTCGATGCCGAGCCGGTCCGCAATCTCATTCAGCACCGGCGGCCAATCGACCAACCGCCGATTTGATTGGAATCGCGAGTCGCGAATGCCCGGCCGATCCGGTGAGATGATGCGCAGGCCGAGGTCGCGTGCCGCTTCGTCAGCCAACTCCGCCATTGTTCGCGAACTCGGCCAGCCGTGACAAAAGAAGACCGGCACGCCGTCGTGATCGCCGTACTCGCTCAGCGCGACCGTCGCGCCGTTCGCCAGGGTCAGCGTGTCACTTTGATGACTCATCAATCAGGAAACGAAGTTTGCCTTTCGCGGCGGCGGGCTGGATAATAAATAATTCAATGCGGACAATGCCCCTTTCACCTTCGTATCTATTCATATGAACGATAACTCTCATCCGGCAGGTAAAATTTCTGTGCACGGCAACGGCCTCGGCGCTCCTTCGCCCGACACCGTCGAGAAACGCGCCCGCGAAATTGCGCTCATCGCCGAACGCGATCCGAATGAATTTACCGATGCCGACTGGGACCAGGCGCGCCGGGAATTGGGCGGCGCACTGCCGTCCAATGCGCCGGAGGAAACAGACGAGAACGCGGAGGTCGTCGAGGAATGGAATGTCGTGGCATCATCGTCCGGCCACCGCGCGCCCCGCGTGGAAGATGAAGAGAACATCGGCGAACACCTGGTCGAGGACGGGATCGAGGAAGCCGCGCACGACCAGATGGTCGAGGCCCGCAAGGAAGAGCTCGAGCAGGAAGGGTAAATTGTTTTGAAGGCGCCCGACACTCTCGTGGCCGAGGCACCACTCCGCCAGGATTCAGTCCGCCACGACAACAACGGCGGCGGCCAGCGGGAGCATTTGATCGAACGCTACCGGCGGGTGCGCGATTTTACGGCGCGCCTTTGCCGGAATCTCCAGCCGGAAGATTACGTCGTGCAATCAAACCCCGATGTGAGCCCGACGAAGTGGCATCTCGCACACACGAGCTGGTTCTTCGAGACCTTCGTGGTGAAAATCTGGATGCCGCGCTATCGCTCGGAAGTTCCGCAGTACGCCTACCTTTTTAATTCGTACTATAACGCTGCCGGCGACATGCATCGGCGGGACTTGCGGGGTTTAATCTCGCGGCCCACCGTCGCCGAGACCTACCGCTTCCGTGAATCGATCGACGAGTGCGTGAAGAAGCTGCTCGAGGAGGCGGACGAAGCGCTGCTCGCGGAGATCGAGCCGATTCTGATCCTGGGCCTGCATCACGAACAGCAGCACCAGGAACTTCTCGTGACCGATATCAAACACGTCTTCGCCCAGAATCCGCTCTACCCGGTGTTCGCCGAAGCGGGCCCGAATACGCCTGCACACGGCACAGCGCCGCAGCATTTCGTTGAGTTCGACGCAGCAACGGTTCTGATCGGCCACGACGGGACCGGCTTTTTTTACGACAACGAAGGGCCGCGGCATCGCGCTCTCATTCCCGCATTTTCGCTTTCGAGTCGGCTGATCACTAACGGCGAATATCTGGCCTTCATGGAAGCCGGCGGCTACACGCGGCCCGAGTACTGGCTGTCGCTCGGCTGGACAACCATCAACGAACAACGCTGGCGCGCGCCGATGTACTGGGTTGAGCGCGATGGCGCGTGGTGGAACTTCACGCTCTCCGGTTTTCGTCCCGTGGACGAAGCCGAGCCGGTCACGCACGTCAGTTATTTCGAGGCCGACGCCTACGCGAACTGGGACGGCGCGCGGTTGCCGACGGAATTTGAATGGGAACGCGCCGCCTCTGGTTTGCCGATCGCCGGAAACTTCGTCGGCGACGAGCGCTTCCATCCCGCGCCCGTTGCTGCGAATGGAGACGGCCCGCCCTCGGGCCGTTCCGATACGGACGCGCTGCAGCAAATGTTCGGCGACGTCTGGGAATGGACGCGCAGCGCCTATCTCCCCTACCCCGGTTATCGCGCCGGCCCCGGTGCGCTTGGCGAATACAACGGGAAGTTCATGTGTAACCAGATGGTGCTGCGCGGCGGATCGTGCGCGACCTCGCGCGATCACATCCGGCCCACCTACCGCAATTTCTTTCAGCCGGAAAAGCGCTGGCAATTCACCGGCATCCGCCTGGCGCGCGATCTCTCATGAGCGGCGCCCCCGGCAGGGTGACCGTGCTCGATCTCGAGCCGGTCAACGCGGATTTCCTCGCGGAAGTTCTCGCGGGCCTTTCGAGTTCGCCGCGCACGCTGCCGTGCAAATTTTTTTACGATGAACGTGGCGCCGATCTGTTCCAAAAAATTTGCGAACTGCCCGAGTACTACATTACCCGCACCGAGACCGAGCTGTTACGCCACTCCGCGCCGGAGATTGCGGAATCAATCGGGCCGAACGCGGCGCTGATTGGTTTCGGGACCGGCGCTGGAATCAAGACGCGCTTGTTGCTCGAACATCTCCAGAATCCAATCGCCTACATCCCCGTCGATATTTCGAAGCAGCGTCTCGTCGATTCGGCGATTGAGCTGAGCCATGCGATGCCAGCCCTCGAGATCCTGCCGGTCTGCGCAGATTACTTGCAGGAGCTGCAATTTCCCAAGCCGCTGCGAAAACCCGACCACGTCGCCGTCTTTTTTCCCGGCTCGACGATCGGCAATCTCGAGCCGCCCGTCGCTGCGGATTTTCTGCGGCGCGTCTGCCGGTTGTGCGGGAAAAGCGGCGGCCTGATTATCGGCGTCGATCTGCGGAAAAGCCGCGAAGTCCTGGAAGCGGCGTATAACGACAGCGCCGGCGTCACCGCCGAGTTCAATTTGAACCTGCTCGTCCGAGCAAATCGCGAGCTGGGTGCGGATTTCGATCTGGCTCGCTGGAAACACCGCGCCGTTTTCAATGAAGGCGAAGGCCGGATCGAGATGCATCTCATCAGCGACGGCGAACAAACCGTCCATGTCGGCGGCCGGGAATTCGCCTTTGCCGACGGCGAAAAGATCATCACCGAGTTTTCCTACAAACACACGATTGAAGGTTTCACGCGACTGGCTGCCTCCGCTGGTTTCCGCGAAGCCTCCCGCGTCTGGACCGATCCCAACCAATTGTTCGCGATCTTCCATTTCGCCGTGGCGGAATAATTGCCTGTCATTCTGAGCGAAGCGCAGCGGAGTCGAAGAATCTCTAACTATTTTCCCCGCGTCTTCAGGGCAGAGAAATTAGAGATGCTTCGAGTTCGCTCAGCATGACAAGCTAGGGTAATAGCGCTTCCAATGAACGCGCTCGTTCAACTTTCCGGCGTCAGCAAAGCCTACGGCAACGCCGTCGCCCTCCACCCTACAGATCTCGACTTCCCTCGCGGCAGGACCACCGCCCTCATTGGTCCCAGCGGCTGCGGAAAATCGACACTACTCCGCCTCATCATCCGCCTCCTCGATCCAGACGGCGGCTCAATCCGCTTCGATGGCATGCCCGTCACCGCGGCGAATATTGCCGACCTTCGCCGCCGCATCGGTTACGTCATCCAGGACGGCGGCCTCTTCCCGCATCTGACCGCGCGCAAGAACATCCTGCTCATGGCGGCTCATCTGAAATGGCCGGATGAAAAAATGCAGAACCGGCTGGCGGAACTTTGCGCGCTAACCCGTTTCCCCGAAGCCGCGCTCGATCGTTTCCCGCTCGAACTTTCCGGCGGCCAGCGTCAGCGGATCAGCCTGATGCGAGCGCTCATGCTTTCGCCCGAGCTGTTGCTCCTCGACGAACCCCTCGGCGCGCTCGATCCCCTCGTCCGTGCGGCTTTGCAAAAAGACCTGAAAGAAATTTTCGCGCGACTGAACCAAACCGCGATTCTCGTTACGCACGATCTGGCCGAAGCCGCCTATCTCGGCGATGAAATCGTCCTCATGAACGAAGGCCGCGTCGTCCAGCGCGGGACGCTCGAGGACTTGCGCGGATACCCTGCAAGTTCGTTCGTGAGCGAATTTATCACCGCGCAAAGGAGTGTTGCGCTGGCATGAGACGTATAAGTCACATAGGACTCATAGGTCCTATTGCGATTGGCCTGCTCAGTTCCATAGCCAATGCCGAGCCCATCATTATTGGCTCCAAGAAATTCACGGAATCCTACGTTCTCGCCGAGATCGCGAAGCGCGCGATCGAGAACGCCGGCATCGCCACCGAACATCGCCAGGGGATGGGCGGCACGATCATTCTCTGGCAGGCGTTGCGCGGCGACCAGATCGCCCTCTATCCGGAATACACTGGAACGATCAGCGAAGAGATTCTCAAAGCGCCTCCGTCCATTAGCGCCGAGGAGATGCGCGAACAGCTCGCGAAAGCCGGCGTCGGCATGACCGGCGAGCTCGGGTTCAACAACACTTACGCGCTTGTCATGCGGCGAACGACGGCCGAACAAAAAGCGATTCGAACGATCGGCGATCTGCGGAATCATCCCGAATTGAAATTCGGGCTCACCCACGAATTTCTCGACCGGCGCGACGGCTGGCTGCCGCTGGCCGAAAAATACCGACTCCCGACCCAGAACATCGTCGGGATCGACCACGGACTCGGTTACGAGGCGCTACGGAAAAGTTCGATCGACGTGAAGGACGCCTATTCAACAGATGCGAAAATCGGAGAGAACGATCTCGTCGTCCTCGACGACGACCTTCAATTCTTCCCCCGCTATAAGGCCGTCTTTCTTTATCGACTCAGTCTTCCCCCTGAAGTCATCGCGGTTTTGCGCCGTATGGAAGGGACGCTCGACGAAAAACGCATGATCCGGCTCAACGCCGAAGCGGAACGAACCAAGAATTACGCGCGTGCCGCCGATCTCTATTTTCGTGATGACGGTTCCGCACAGCCGAGGAGCATCGGAGAAACATTCGGCCACAAGCTTCGGCGCTGGACCCTGCGCCATCTCGAGCTGGCCGGGATCTCGTTACTCCTCTCGATCCTGATCGGTATTCCGCTCGGGATCGCGGCCAGCCGTGGCGGAGTAATCGGCCAGGTGATTCTCGGATTCACCGGTGCCATCCAAACCATTCCTTCCCTTGCGCTCCTGGCGTTGCTCGTGCCGCTGCCGTTTTTCGGCATCAGCGTGCGCACGGCGATCGCGGCATTGTTTCTCTACGGCTTGCTGCCGATCGTGCGAAACACCGCGACCGGTTTGCAGGATATCGCACAGCCGGTGAGGGAATCGGCCATCGCGCTCGGACTCGAACCGTCGGCGAGGCTATGGAAAATTTATCTGCCAATGGCGTCACGCTCGATTCTGGGCGGCATCAAGACCAGCGCGGTAATCAACATCGGCACCGCGACCCTGGCTGCGCTCATCGGGGCTGGCGGGCTCGGCGAACCGATCCTGAGCGGCCTGAATCTCAACGATCACGTCACAATTTTGCAGGGAGCGATTCCCGCCGCGGTTCTCGCCCTGCTCGTGCAGTGGAGTTTTGACTTGTTAGATCGACTGCTGATCCCGAAGGGGCTCCGGCTCTAGGCCTGAACTCAGTTCGCGAGCTGGAATATCTCGACAATGGCGACGCCGGTCCCGTTGTTCTTCCCTCGAACGATCGCCGTGTGCTGCCCCGGCGCGACTGTGGTCAGGATCGCGCTTTCCGCGTTATCCGTCGGGGCCAGGCCGGTGTTTTGAATGGCCGTTTCCTGACTTGTTCTCCAATCGTCGTTTGAACTTTCGAGCGTGCCGGAAGCATCACGCAACTCGAGCATCGGGTCGGCCAAGGGGTTCAGGACGCCGGAGTTTGCCAGGCTAGGGCCACGCGCGCGGACGAGCACGTTGGCGGAAGCGTTTCCGGTTACAATCGTGCCGCCGATCATGACGTTGGCATTCGTTTGCACGAACCCGCGAGTGGCGATGTTCCCAAGCTTCGAGTCCGCCGTCTGATCGAGATCATACGCCTCGACTACCGCGACGCCCGTCGTGTTATTCTTGCCGCGGACAATCGCGGTATAATTTCCCGGAGCGAGCACTGCAATAATCACAGACTCAGCCGGCTGGCCGGGCGCTAATCCCCGGCTTTGAATTTCGCTCGCCTGGTTGGAAGTAATGACTCCGCCGATCTGCGTCGTTTGCCAGTCGTCATTGGTAGCAATGGTAGCGGTGGTGCTGTCGTGAAGTTCCAAAGTCGGATCAGCCAGAACGCCTGAGAGCCCCGCCTGACTCAGGGACGGACCAATCGCGCGGATCGCGACTTTCTTCGGTTGGTTCCCGGTGATGATCAGGCCCCCGATCAATACGTTGTCATCCTGCCCGACGCTCACACGCGTGGAGATGTTCGCGAGCTCAGGCGGACCGATGTCGAAGACACGCAGGTCGCCGCCAAAGCCGTTGTTATTGAAGAAAGCCGTCGCTACAAAAAGCCAGCGGCCGGAACGGTCGACAACCAAGTCTTTTGAATCGTATCCGCCGGTCGTGCCGGGAGCGTTCCCGAGCGGAAGAATCCCTACCTGATTAAAGGTATTCGTGTCGAAAATCTTCACGGCGCTTTGGCTCGAGGTGCCGTGGTAAATCAGGGAGTCGTCATTGCCAAACGCGGCGGAGATCGGGTAGGGGCCAACTGCAAATGATCCGTTAATCCCCGAAATGTTGTTGGTCGGAATCTCGAAGGTTGAATAGCCACTGCCATTGCCGCTGCCGTTCGGATAAACGAGGAATTGCCCGTTGTGGCTCACCCTGAGGCTCTCGCCATTCGAGCCGACACCTTGCGTCTTCTTAATTAAGGCGGGCGTGGAGGTGGAGATGTCGTAGCTAGCCAGCGTGGCAGAGGATATGCCCCTATCGCCAACAAAAAGAGTTTTGAGATCCGGGGTCACTTCGAGAACCGACCCGTCATAAGTATAGCCGCCGAAATATTTCTGAAACACGCCGGTGTCGCCATCGATCTGCATCATCCCATTAAACCCCTGGCTGCTGGGCGTAACATAGAGCAGGTGCCCGGAGCCCTCCTTGATATCGTAGGGCAACAAGGGCGTGGCGAAGCTGGGCAACGCCGTCAAGGTGTTGAGATCAATCACGCCGATGCCGAACGTGGTCGAGCCTGAGTTCGCTACCCAAAGCTTGCTGCCGTCGGCGGAAATCACCAAACCCTGTGGGTTTGATCCGATCGCAATGGTCTTGGTAACCGTCAACGAAGTTGCGTCGATGACGATGACGCTATTGCTGCTCGGCACCGTAGCGTAAACCCTGGAACGCGCCGGGTCGGCAGCGAGGCGGGCGACCGAATAATTCAGAATCGCCGCGGTCGGAGCCGGTGTGGGAGTCGCCTCAGTAGCCGCTTCTACGGCCCGGAAGCCCGAGCCGGAAAACACTAAACCAAGAAAGAGGAGTCTGAGGGCGAAGCGGCGTGGGAAGGAGTTCATAGGGCGGATTTATTATGCTACTCTAGAAAATAATCAAACCCTTCTTTTCCCTGTCGAAACGGGCACATGCGATCCAGCGGGAACCCGCTAATTTCAGCGTATGCCGATCGCCTCCGTTAATCCAGCAACCTCTGAAACTCTGAAGGAATTCGTTCCGATCGACGCGCGCGACATCGAACAGAAGCTGGCCGGAGCAGACCGCGCGTTTGGAACTTATCGCCACACGTCATTCGCGCAGCGCACGAATTGGCTGAACGAGGCCGCCAATCTTCTCGAGCGCGAGAAAGCGCAGCTCGCGCGGATCATGACGCTCGAAATGGGAAAGCTCCTGCGCGCGGCTGAGGAGGAAATCACGAAATGCGCGAAGGGCTGCCGGTTCTACGCGGAGAACGCCGAGCGTTTTCTGGCCGAGCGAGAGATCCCGACGGAGACGGCGCGCAATTACGTCCGTTACGAACCGATGGGACCGATCCTCGCGATCATGCCCTGGAACTTTCCATTCTGGCAGGTCTTTCGTTTCGCAGCGCCGGCGTTGATGGCGGGCAATGTGGTGTTGCTCAAACACGCGGCGAATGTCCCGCAATGCGCGCTCGCCATCGAAGATATCTTTCGGCGCGCCGGATTTCCGGATGGCGTTTTTCAGACTTTGCTCATCGAGACGGAAGCGGTCCGCGGGTTGATTGACGACCCGCGCATCAGGGCGGTTACCCTGACCGGAAGTGAGCGTGCCGGAAGCGAGGTGGCCAGTGCCGCGGCGCGCCAGATCAAGAAGAGCGTGCTCGAGCTGGGCGGCAGCGATCCGTTCATCCTGATGCCGAGCGCCGATCTCGACGTAGCCCTCAAGACCGGCGTGGCCGCGCGCATCCAGAACACCGGTCAATCGTGCATCGCCTCCAAACGTTTCGTTGTGGCGGAACAAGTTTACGATCGCTTCGTCGCCGATTTCGTGGCGAAGATGGAATCGCTCAAGATCGGCGATCCGCTGGATTTGGCGACGGACATCGGACCGCTCGCCACCGAAGCGATCTTGAAAGGCGTCGACGAGCAGGTGCAAAAGTCGATCGCAGCAGGGGCGAAATTGCTCACGGGCGGGAAGCGAATCGATCGCCCCGGTTTCTTCTACGAGCCGACGGTGCTGGCAGAGATTCCACGCGAATCACCGGCCTACCGCGAAGAAATCTTCGGACCGGTCGCCTGCTTTTTCCGAATCAAGGATGCAACCGAGGCGATTAAGATCGCGAACGACAGTTCTTTCGGACTGGGAGCGAGCGCCTGGACGAACGATCCGGCGGAGAAGGAGCTTTTGGCCCGGGAACTCGAGGCCGGCATGGTGTTTATCAACAGCATGGTCGCGTCTGATCCACGACTGCCGTTTGGTGGTGCGAAGCGTTCCGGTTTCGGCCGCGAATTGGGCGCGGAAGGAATTCGCGAGTTCGTGAATATCAAGACGGTGTCGATGGCGTTGTAACGCCTGTCATCCCGAGGCTGGCGCAGCGCGCCGAGGGACCTCCCAGTCGCTCGAAGATCACACAAACTAAAAGCCGGCACATTCGAAAGCCTTCGCTGCGCGCGTCGCGAAAGCGTTCTTCGCGTGGCTCGTCCTCACGACTGTGAGGTCCCTCGCCGTCTACGCGGCTCGGGATGACCGCGCGATTTCGCGCGAAAGCTCGCGCATCTTCGGCACATCGAGAATCCGGACATCGTCGGCAACGTTTTCCACCGACCAGACGAGTGCGTTCAGCACCTGCGAAATATTGATGAGTCCAAGGCGATTCGCCGATTCGCGCGTTGTCGGCAATAACTCTGCGATTTTGTAGAACGGCAGCAACGCGTAGGCCCAGCGATGCCCCGGCCCGAGCACATACCACGGCCGCACGAAGGTCGCCGTCATTCCGCTGGCGCGAATGAGCGCTTCGCCTTCCGCGCGCACCGCGATGAATGCCTGCATCATGGGCGCCGGTTGCGCGACGCTGAGATAAATGAAATGTCGAACACCGGCGTCGACCGCCGCTTTCACTGCGACCTTCACGGACGGCAAATCAATCGCGCGAAATTGCGCCGCCTTCGCCGGGCTCGGATGCGGCACACCGATAAGATGAATGAACGTGTCGCAACCCCGGATGGACTTCGTGTAGGAATCCTCTTTCAGCGGATCGGCGATGACGGCCGAAACATCAGCCGGCAGATTCTTTTCCGAACCCGCGCGTACCACCGCTTTCACAGAATGACCGCGCTTCGTGAGCAATGGAATCAGCCGACAGCCGATGTAGCCGGTACCGCCAGTTACACAGACAGAATGCTTTTCCGTCATCACCATGAGCGACTATTAGCCGATCGCATTGAAATCCAAAACCCCTCAGCAGATTGACATTAGCGTTGGGTTGTGAATAACATCGGACACTATGCGTGCGATCTGGAAGGGCAGTATCAGCTTCGGCCTCGTTTATATTCCCATAGCCGTTTATCCGGCGACCCGGGAAGAGAAGCTCAGTTTCCGTCAGCTTCGGGCCACCGACCTGAGCCCGATCAAATATAAAAAGGTCGCGGAAGTGGACCAAAAAGAGGTGACCGCGGACCAGATCGTGAAGGGGTTCGAGTACGAGCGCGGGCGTTACATCGTCCTCAAGGAAGAGGATTTTTCCAAGGTCCGGATCGAATCGACTCACTCAATCGATATCACCGACTTCGTCGATCTCACCCAGGTCGATCCGAAGTTTTTCTACAAGCCGTATTTCCTCGAACCGCAAAAGGGCGGCGAGAAGGCCTACGCGCTTTTGCACAAGGCGCTTTCGGGCACGGGTAAGATCGGGATCGCGAAGGTCGTGATCAGCAATCGCGAGTATCTCGCCTCGGTGAAGCCGGATGGATTGTTCCTCGTCCTCGACCTCATGCACTTCGCCTCTGAAATTTTGACTCCGGAAGAACTAAAAAACGGCAGCGCCACTGCGATCACCGACAAGGAGTTGAAGATGGCGCAGTCGCTCGTCGAAAGCATGTCGGTCGCCTGGGAGCCGGATAAGTACCGCGACGAATACCGCAACGCGGTGATGGAAATGATCGAGCAAAAGGCGCAGCACAAAGAAGTCGCGGGAAAACCGGCGCCAGCTGT
>JBEEHR010000068.1:0-39698 GCA_041167505.1 Verrucomicrobiota bacterium | reverse complement strand
CGGGCATGGTGCTGTTCACTTCGCTAACCCTGGCCGGGTTGAGCAAAATCAAACTCGGCGTGCTGGAGAAATACGAAAGCGCCCTGATGGGGATTCTGCTTTGCGCCGTCGGCATTTTGATCATCGTATTTGAAACATGAAGAAAGACGGCGCTCAGTTTGCGGTAGGAGACAAGGCCCCGGCATTTCGGGCCATCGCGGTCGGCGGGGAATATGGCGAGGGCCGCGAGGTCGCGCTCAGCGATTTCCGCGGCGCGCCGGTTGTCCTCTATTTTTATCCGAAAGACGATACGCCGGGATGCACCGTGCAAGCCTGCAGCCTGCGCGATTCCTGGAGCAGTCTCCGCGGACTAGCGAAAGTCTTCGGCGTCAGTGTCGATTCAACGAAGAGCCACGCGAAATTTATCGAAAAATTTCAACTGCCGTTCCCGCTCCTCTCGGATCCGGAAAAAGAAATCGTAAATGCCTACGGGGTCTGGGTGGAAAAAAGCATGTACGGCAAGAAATACATGGGGACGGAACGCAGCACTTTCGTTATCGATGGCGCCGGCCGGATTTTCTCAATATTCCGCAAAGTGAAGCCCGAAGAACACGTGGGATTGGTGCGCGCCGCGCTGGAAAAGCTGGCGGCAAAGTGAAAGAACGGTTGCGCCGCACCGCATCCGATGCTTGCATTGCGCTCCGGGAAACCGGGAAATCTCTATGGGTTCGCTAAAGAAACGCCGGAAGGCCAAGATCTCCAAACACAAGCGCCGCAAGCGCATGAAGGAGAACCGCCACAAGAAGCGTCTGCGTTACAAATCGTAAGCGCAGCGTTCGTTAGGCCGCCACGGTTGCGCCTCGCCCCGCCAGAAGCTACAATCCTGAACATGATTTCGGGGAAGAACGGGAGCGTTCCATCTCTCCGCGGCGTTCTTCTTGGGCTCGCGGTCCTCTTCCTTCATTCGGCGGCATTCGCGCGCGCGCCAGTCACCTCGCCATCGCCGCCGGACCTCGGCGTTAAGGTGACGCCGGCGAAAAAAGGCGCAGGGCAGGACGATTCATTCATTCTCACACCGCCGAAAGACCTCGGGCTCCAGCCCGAGAACACTCGCAAAGCCGATGCTCTGGCCGATTTCGTGGAAGGCGCCCGGCTCGAAGAAAATGCGGAAATGGAAAACGCCCTGGCGACGTATCAGCGAGTCTTGAATTTCGATCCCGGTTTGTCAGAGCTGGCGTTGCGGGTGGCCACGCTGCTCAGCCGGCAGGGCGATTATCCGCGCGCGATCGATGTCTTGAAAGACGCGATCAAAGCGAAGCCTAAAGACGCGGGGCCGTATCTCCAGCTCGCCTTCATCTACGGGAAGTATCTCCGGAAGACCGACCAGGCGGTGAAATACGCCAATCAGGCGATTGCGCTCGACCCGCTTGATTTCGAGGCTTACCAGCGCCTCTACGAAATCGAGGCGGCCGCCGGCGCACCGCAGAAAGCTCTCATGGCGCTGGACCGCGCGGCCGGCGTCGAAAGTGCGGATGCCTCCTTCTGGATTCGATTGGGCAAACTTTACGCCACGATCATTTTCAAATCGGAAACCGAACCGAAGCCTGAAGAGATCAAGCGGGTCAACGCCTTCTTCGAAAAAGCCGTTGCCCGCGCCGGGGACGATTCGACGTCGCTCAAGGAAGTCGCCGATTATTTCGCGGCGTCCCAACAAATCCAGGAAGCCATCCCGCTTTATCTCAAAGTCCTGGAGCTTCAGCCCGACGACGTAAATGCGCGGGAGAAACTCGCCACCGGCTTTGTCCTCACGAACCAGCGCGAAAAGGCCATCCAGATGCTGGAGGAGATCATCAAGAAGCAGCCCGCTAAATACCAGCCCTACGAACTGCTGGCGCAACTGTTCGACGAAGGAGCGCGCGCCCTCGAACGGGCGAACCAGTCCGACCAGGCGAAGCCGCTCTTCGCGAAAGCCGCCGCGAATTACGAGCAAAGCCTTCTCATCAATCCGACCCGCGCGAATACCTATCTGCGCCTCGCGGAATTGCTGATCGCGCCGCTCAAGGACAGCGAACGCGCGACGAAAGTCCTCATCGAAGCGCGACAGCGTTTTCCGGGCGTGCCCGAGTTCACCTATTTTCTCGCCATCGCCCAGCGCGAAGCGAAACATCCGCAGCAGGCCGTCATCACTTTCGAAGAAGCGTTGAATGAAGCCCAAACGGCCAATGACGAAGTTCTCAATGCCCGCTTTTATTTCGATTACGGCGCAGCGGCCGACCAGGCCGGGTTCTACGACAAAGCCGCGGACCTGTTCCGCAAATCGATCTCACTCGATCCGGCGAACGCCGCCGAGGCTTACAACTACGTCGCGTTCATGTGGGCCGAGCACAACCTGCACCTCGACGAGGCCGAGGACATGGTCGGCCGCGCTCTCCAGTTCGATCCGAATAATGGCGCCTACCTTGATACCCTCGGCTGGATTCATTATCGCAAGGAGAAGTTCGAGGACGCGCTCAACGAGTTGCTCCGGGCCGCACAGAACCTCACCCGGCCAGACCCGATCGTTTTCGAGCACATCGGCGACGCGTATGCGAAACTCAATCGCGTCCCGCAAGCGCTCGATTTCTGGCAGAAGGCAGTCGCGCTGAGCCCGGAAAACAAATCGCTGGCCGAGAAAATCGAGAAAACCAAGACGACGATGAGCAAAGGACCGCCGGGAAAAATCAATCGGATCGATTAACGAACCAGCAGCGAATCGCCGCGAATGACAAAGTATCCCACACCCTGGCAGCGCAAGACGATGTGGGCGGCGCTCACGGCGCTCTTCATCGTCATCCTGATCACGACCGTGGGATCGGTCGTCTGGACCGTGGCCAATGTGATCGGTTTTATTCAGCCGATTCTCATCCCGGTGGCGATCGCGGTCATCCTCGCCTACTTGCTTGATCCGGTGGTCACGAAGATGTGTGAGCGCGGTCTCGGGCGGACCAAATCCGTGTTCGCCCTGTTCGCGATCGCCTTCCTTTCGATCACTGCGCTGGTCGCCTGGCTGGCGCCCGTCGTTTCCGTGCAGGCCACCAACGTCGGCCGCGAACTGCCGCAATACACCCTGAAAGCGCGCGACACGATCGTCGATCTCATCTTCAAATACGATCACGCCTTCGGGGGGACGACCAGCACCAGGCGCGACAAAGTTTCATCGCCCACCACCAGTCTCCTGAATTGGCTGTTCGCCTCGCCGCCACCGCGGACGACGACGCCGACTCCCGCGCCTTCCGTCGATGCGGCCACGCCCGCGGAAAACGTTCCCGCCGATTCCCCGTCGGTCGCACCGCGCGAGGAGATTAATCCGGCGCCGGAGAAAATTTCATCTGCGGATCGCCAGCGGATCCAGGCCTGGGTCCAGCGCCAGTTGCCGAACCTCGAACGCCAACTGCCTTACATCGCCGAAAAAATCTGGACACTGCTCAAGCAAAGTATCGGTGGTTTCCTCGGCGTCACCGGTTTCCTGCTCAGCCTGGTCATGGTGCCGATCTATTTATTTTTCCTGTTGAAAGAAAGCCCGGCGATCGAGCGGCGGTGGCGCGAATATTTGCCGCTGCGAAATTCTCCGTTGAAGACCGAGGTCGCTGCCGTTCTCTCGCAAATCAACAGCTACGTCATCGCCTATTTCCGCGGCCAGCTTCTGGTCTGTCTGATCGACGGCACTCTTATCGGCGCTTCGCTTTACCTCGCCGGCCTCAACTTCGCGCCGCTCATTGGGCTGCTCGTCGTGATCCTCACCATGATCCCGTATATCGGGATCATCCTTTGCTGGATTCCCGCCGTCCTCATCGCTGCCGCGCAGTGGGGCGATTGGACGCATCCGCTCATCGTCACCGCTGTGTTCCTCGTGGTGCAAAATCTGGAGGCGATCTTCATCGCCCCGCGCATTGTCGGGAACTCCGTCGGCTTGCATCCGATGACGGTGATCGTTTCCATTTTCGTCTGGGGCTTGCTCATCGGTGGATTGCTCGGGCCGATTCTGGCAGTGCCGCTCACGGCCACCATTAAAGTGCTTCTCGCGCGCTATGTCTGGGGCCGGCGTCTCCGAGAAAAAGTTGCCGACGCGGTGGAAGAAGTCCCGGTGGTTCACGCCGAACAGGCGACATAGGTTTTCTGTCCTGCTCATGATCATGACCCTGCTCATGATCCTTTCTTGAGCCCACGCTTCACCGAAAGATCAGGGGCAAGATCAGGATCAGGAGCATGAGTGTCGGCTGCGCCGACAGTTGCATTCGCCGTCGCTTGCAAGGATAGGAATGCGCAATGGCAGAGCATGTTCGACGCGTGCGGCGGCGGCGCCACGTAAAGCGAGCCCGGAGCGGACCTTTGAAGTTCACGCCGGTCCGCCTGGCGATCTGCGCCGCCTCGCTTCTCCTCGGTTTCGGCTTTGGCTGGATGCTGTTGACCTCCGGGCCGAAAGCGTACCGCGGCTGGCGTGAATCGAGTCTTCTCAAGAACGCCACGGCCCTGATGGCGAAGGAAGATTTCGACGGCGCCACGCGCGCCGCGCGTGAAGTTCTCCAGCTTGATCACGATTCCCTCCCTGCCTTCCATATCCTGGCCGAGGCGAGTGAAAAACAAAACCGGCCCGAGACCGTCGCGTGGCGCGCCCAGATCGCGCGGCTCGAGCCCAGCGATCTCGATAGCCAGCTCAATCTGGCTTCGGCCGCGCTGCGTTTCGGCCAGCTCGATACCGCTCGGAACGCGCTGGAAGCGGTGCCGCCCGGGCAACGCGATCGCGCCGCGTATCACGTCGTTGCCGGCTGGCTCGCCCGCGCCTTGGGCAACGATGCCGATGTCGAGATGCATTTCGCCGTCGCCGTTACCCAAGAGCCGGGCAACGATCTTTACCAATTCAATCTCGCCGTCCTGCGCATTCGTTCCTCCGCGCCCGAGAAAAGCGATGAGGCGCGAAAAGTCCTCGAGCGCTTGAAAGGCAATCCCGCGTATCGAGCCGGCTCGCTTCGCGCCCTTCTCAGCGATGCCATCCAGCGCAGCGATCTCCAGAGCGCGGACTCGCTCGCCCAGGATTTGCAGATGAGCCAGCAGGTCACGTTCACCGATTACCTCCTCTGCCTGGAATTTTACCGGAAGCTCGACGAGAAAAAATTTGCCGCGCTACTCGAAAAGGTGAAGCCCGTCGCGGCGCGCAATCCGCTCGATCTCGCCCTCCTCATGGATTGGTTGAACAAGAACGGGCTCGGCCCCGAGGTCCTGAAGTGGATGGACAAGTTGCCGTCGGAAACGACGACCAATCCACCGCCCGCGATCGCAATTGCGGACGCTTATGCGGAAGCGAAGAACTGGTCGCGCTTGAAACGTTGGACCCGCAGCGGCACCTGGGGTGATTCCGAATATCTGCGGCTCGCTTATCAGGCCTACAGTTCCAAGCAGGCGCGCCAGACTTCGTCCGATGCGGAATTCTCCTCGCTCTGGCATTCGGCGGAGCGGGCCGCGGGGGATCACACCGATCGCGAAATCAATCTCGCGCGTCTCGCCTCGAAATGGAATTTGCCCGCCGAAGCCGAGCAGCTTTGGTTGCGGGTTTCGAAGGATGCGCCGATGCGGCGGGAAGCGCTCGACGCGCTTTTTCGGATTTACCGCTCGAGTAACGATCTGTCGAGTTTGTATCGCATCGCCCAGCGCTTGTATGAGAATTCGCCTAACGAACCGGCCCTCGCCGCGAACTACGCTCGGCTCGCGTTGCACGTCGATCAAAACCCGGCAGAAGGCCATCGCCTGGCGAAAGAGACTTACGATCGCGCGTCGGATGACGTGAACGTCGCAATGACGTACGCATTCTCGCTCTACATGCTCGGTCGCACCGCGGAAGGCGTTGAGATCATGAAGAAGCTGCCGACCGAAGGCCTGCGCGATCCGCATGCCGCGGTTTACGCCGCTGTGCTGCTGCTGGACGAAAACCAGGCGCCCGCCGCCCAGGAATACATCTTGGCTGCCCAGGCCGGCCCCATTTTCCCCGAGGAAAAAAAGCTGCTCGACGAAGCGATCGCAAAAGCGAAATCGGCGACGACGAGTTCCAGCGTAACGCCGCCACCCAATCCGAAATGATGTTGGAGCCGGCCCGCCCCCGGGCCGGGTGCACTAGACGCGACTGCTCCCGAACCGGCCCGAGGGCGGGTCGGCTCCAGTTCAAGATCCCGACCGCATCGCTTTCTCGACGAGCACTGCCGCGAGATTCTGCGTAGCGTGATCCAGCGCGCTATTCGCTGCCTGTAATTTGCGCGCTTCGTGCGTCGTCAGTGCGGCGCGCACATCCGCCGCGGCCACTTGGATTTTCTCCTTCTCCGCCGCATCGATCGCATCGCCCATCTGCGTAAAGGCTGCCTCTACCGCGCCCAGCATTTCCTCCGCTTTGAGTTTCGTCTCGGTCCAAAAGCGTTCGCTCATGTCGTTGAACGCATGCTCGAGCGATTCCGAGATCATCGCTTCCACCGCTTCGTCGGAAACATCCACCGCGCTGTTGATCTCCACGATTTTCTCCGCGCCTGTCCTGGTGTCGCGCGCCAGCACATGCAGGATCCCATTCGCATCGATCTCGAATTGCACACCGACGCGGGCCACGCCTTTGGGCGCCGGTTCGAATTCGATCTCGAATTGGCCAAGCGGCCAGTTGTCCCGTGCCATCTCCCGCTCACCTTGCAACACCTTGATCGACATCGATCGCTGCTGGTGTACCGCCGTCGTAAACATTTCGCCCGCCTTGATCGGGATCGTCGAGTTCCGCGGAATAATCACATTCATCAGCCCGCCGAAAGTCTCGATGCCTAACGATAACGGCGTCACGTCCAGCAACACCACGTCCCGCACCGCCCCAGACAGGATGCCGGCCTGGATCGTCGCGCCGGTCGCGACCGCTTCGTCCGGATTCTGCGACGTGTTCGGCTCTCGGCCGAAAATCTCCGCGACAAGTCTTCGCACCAACGGCATCCGCGTCGTCCCGCCCACGAGAATCACTGCGTCGAGATCGAAAGGTTCGAGCTTCGCGTCCGCCAGCGAACGGCGGCAATGCGCGCGCGTCTGCTCGATGATCGGCCGACTCAATCGTTCCAGTTCTGGGCGGGTCAGTTCGGCGGAAAAATTCTGCGCGCCTTCGAGAAACGGAATGTCGATCTTCACGGTCTCATCGACGGCGAGCCGATGTTTCGCCTCGACTACCGCCTCGCGTAGCCGCGCGACGCTTTCTGGCTTGTCGGCAGGAAAACCGTTCGCACGCAGGTGCGCCATGATCGCGTTATCGATGTCGTCGCCGCCGAGGCGCGTGTTTCCGTTCGTCGAAAGGACTTCGAACACGCCGTTGTTCAGTTCGAGAATCGAAATGTCGAACGTGCCGCCGCCCAGATCGAAGACGGCGATCTTCGAACTGCCTTTCAGCTTGTCGAGACCATAGGCGAGCGCGGCGGCGGTCGGTTCGTTGACGATGCGCTCGACGGTAAGCCCCGCCAACTCGCCCGCGCGCTTCGTCGCGCCGCGTTGCGCATCGTTGAAATAGGCCGGCACCGTGATGACCGCGCGTGAGACCGGATGTCCGAGAGAAAATTCGGCCTCGGCTTTCAACTTCCCGAGAATGAGAGCAGAAATTTCCTCGGGCGAATGCTCCTTTCCCGCGGCAATCACGCGCACCGGTTTCCCCGGTTTACGCTCGAGTTCGTAGGAAACATCCGGATCGCTCTCGCGGAGGTCATCGCCGCGCAGACCCATGAACCGCTTGATCGAGTAAACGGTCTGGGCCGGTTTGAGCGCTCGCATTCGCGCTGCCGGTTCGCCGACAAGCGGTAGTCCGTCGGCGGGAAAGTGAACGACCGAAGGCGTCAACCGCGCTCCATTCTTGTCTGCGATCAAAATTGGAAACCCCGCGTCCATCACGCCAATGAGCGAGTTGGTCGTCCCAAGATCGATGCCGACGATTTCGTTCATGTCGCTCAATCTCGCCGTTACGATGCTCGCATCAACCTGGACCGGCTGTTTGCAACCGCCGTCTGGGCGATTTCAAATCGCCCTTCCTTGAGCTGCCGCGAAGTGCGCTAATCCTTGTACGGATCGACGATGTCCTTGCCGGCCATCGCGACGCCGAGGGGTGTAAGTGTGTGCAGGATCCGGATGGTGCCGGCATGCGCGGCCAGGACGTCCGGCAGTCGCCGATACGCCTGGGGCGCTTCGTCCAGATCGCCGCCACGCAGGACCACGTTCTTGTCCGCGATCCATTTCATCATCTCGTCGTGCCTCACGAGTCCCTCCTGTCGAATCCGTTTTCCGCCGACCTTCACAAACTTTCCTTTCGCCGCCGTGCGCGACATGATCCGGCCGGCGCCGTGAACCGTCGAGAAAAGCGCGTCGCGGGATGCTGGCGAATCGACGCCTTCAATGATCACCGCATCGTCCCCCATGCTTCCCCCGACGAAACCTTTCTGTCCCGGGAACGCGGGCGTGGCGCCCTTCCGCACGACCCAGAATTGCTGGCCGTCATGTTTTTCGCGCCAGGCGAAGTTGTGATGATTGTGAATTTCTTCGAGCGCGTTGGCCCGCAGAATCCCACGGACGACGTGGCGGGCGACCGCCTCTCGTCCGGCGTAAGCGTAGCGCCCCGCGAGCGTCATCGCCGCGACGTAATCTTCGCCCAAGGGCGACGCGTCCGAGACAACGGTCGGCGGAACATCCATTCCATCCTTGCCGCCGGCCGCTTTCAGGAAATGGGTGGCGGTCTTGTGGCCGAGACCGCGCGAACCGAAGTGGACACCGACCCAGATCCGATCGGATTCGTCCGCGAAAATATCGACGTAATGATTTCCGCCGCCGACCGTTCCAAGCTGGTTCGCGGCGCTCTGTTTTAGTTCACGCATCGGCGACAACTGCCACGCTGGATCGTCGAAGAGCTCGTGATCGATCCGCGTCTTGCTGTTTTGCCCGATGCCGAACGAGACGTCCCGGACGACGTCATTCATGATTTCTTCCATGGCCGGAACGACCTGCGCGCGGGTCGCATCAGTTCGAATGGCGAGATTGCCGCAGGCGATATCGAATCCCACGCCGGAGAGCGAAATCTTGTCGGTATAGGCGAGCACGCCGCCAATCGGCTGGGCGTATCCCTTGTGTCCATCCGCGCACAACACGGCGCGTTCGCCGCCCGCTGCGACGCAGCGCTCGATCTGGGCAATCGTCGCCTCATCGTGTTCGCCGAAGATTTTTGTTTTCATTCCGCGAAATTTTCCTCGGCCACCACCCGCCACGCTTCCAAATCTGCGCGCGATTCGATCTTCGCCGGGCTGATGACCGCCTTCGCCGAATCGAAGCGGACTTCGTCGAACGGAAGCCGAAGCGAATTCGCGATCTCCGTTTTCGTCTCACGCGACATCGTCTTGTAGATCAAACTCAAGTGCGGGTTCAGTTGGTATTCGGGCTGCGATGCTGAACCCACTCGCAGTTTTTTGCTGAGACCGCTGAGTAGTTCGTCCGGCCGGAACTCAACGAACAGCGTCTTCGTGAACTCATCCGAGTAATTGATGGCGGTGATAGAAAGACGCGGAGGCGTGATGTGGCAGAACGTTTCCCGAAGCACCCCCGCCGGATTCTCATTCCCCGATTCGGTAACGTAGAGCGTAACATGCGGCTCGAATACCGGCGCGTCGAAACGCCGGGCGAGATCTCGTATCAACGAGTGTAAATGAGTCCGCGCCGGCTCGGCGGGAATAAGCCAATAGGTCAGAATCTCATTCGCTGCATCCGCGCTCACGCGGCGAATGTCGAACACGCGTTGTTGCAGAACAAGTAGCGGCGCTTTCCAAACCGCCGTGTCTCGAAATCGGCGGTTTGGAAAGCGCCGCTCCCTGGCTACTGTGCGCCATGCCTACCAACGTTCTTGGCACCGAACTGCGCTGCTGTTGCCGCGATCCGATGACGGGATTTTATCGCGATGGATACTGCCGCACTGGCCCCGACGACGTTGGACTGCACACTGTTTGCGTGGAGGTCACGGAGGAATTCCTCGATTTCTCAGTCCTCGACGGGAACGATCTCGTGACGCCGATGCCCGAATGGGGTTTCCCCGGCCTAAAACCGGGAGATCGCTGGTGCGTCTGCGTCACGCGTTGGAAAGCGGCCTTGGAGAAGGGGCGTGCCGCGCCCATCGATCTGGAGGCGACGCATTCGTCCGCGCTCGAGTTCGTGGACCTCGATGATCTCAAAGCGCACGCCGTGAAGGTATGAGTCTCGCCGCTCCCTGATGGTGCTTGCGCGATTCATTCGCAACTTGGAATCTACCGCTCACTGTGAAACTCCCGTTTAGTTTCTTTCTCGCGCTCCGGTATCTGAAACCGAAACGCACGTTCGTCTCCATCATCACGCTCATCTCGATGGTCGGCGTCATGCTGGGCGTGATGGTGCTCATCGTCGTGATCTCGGTCATGACCGGATTCGACCGCGAGCTACGTCAGAAAGTAGTGGACTGGGATGCGCACATTCTCGTGAGCTCGGAAGACGTCTTGCGCAATTGGCGCGATCTCACGGTGAAAATCCGGAACACGCCGGGCGTGATCGGGACGGCGCCCTACGTCCAGGGACCTGTAATCGTCGAGTATCAGCATCAACGCCTGGCGCCGATGATTCGCGGAATCGATCCCGCCGAGGAAGAAAAGGTTGTGCCCTTGGAACGCTTTATTATTAAGGGCGCGCTGGATTTAGATGGCGATTCGACCGTGTTGGGCGTGGAGCTGGCCCGCAAACTTCACATCGACGTTGGGGACAAGCTGACCGTCTATTCGCCCGGCAATCTCGGCGAAATCCTCGACGGGATGAAAGAGCTGGAGAAATCGAAGGGCGGCGAGGAGGGTAAGGCGATCGACAAATTGCGCGAAGTCGTGCTGCCGAAAGAGCTGACCGTTACCGGCATTTTCAAAACGAATCATTACATGCACGATTCCGAGTTTCTTCTCGTGCCGATTCATGTCGGGCAGGAACTGTACGGGTTGGGCGACGCGCTTCACGGCATCACGGTGCGGACCACCGATCCGTACGGCGCGGAGCGAGTGAAGCAGAACATCCAGAAATTTCTTGAGCCGCCGCAATACGCCCAGACCTGGATCGACATGAACAGCCAGTTTTTCGACGCTGTCCGGCTCGAGCGAACAGTGATGTTTTTCCTTCTCTTTTTCATCATCATCGTGGCTGCATTCGGCATCATGAACACGCTCATCACAGTGACCGTGCAAAAAACGCGGGACATTGGAGTGATGAAAGCGATCGGCGCGAATATCTCGCAGATCGTCGGCGTGTTTCTGGGACAGGGAATTATTGTCGGCCTGTTCGGCACCCTGATGGGTTTGGGACTCGGGATGACGCTGGTGCGTTATCGAAATGAGTTCAACAACTGGCTGGCTACGGTGGCGCACATCGAAGTGTTTCCAAAACAGGTTTACCTTTTTTCCGAGCTTCCCGCCGAAGTTGTCCCGCGCGATGTCGCTGTTATTTGCATCGGCGCATTTTTGATTTGCTGCCTCTTTGCATTCCTACCCGCGTTGCGCGCCGCCCGGCTCGATCCGGTGAAGGCGCTGCGTTACGAATAGCTGCGCGGCTCGGGATGACACGCGTTAAATGAGTGGCTAGGCTCTTCCTATGAACCGTCTCGCTTTTCTCGTTTTGGTTTCGTCCTTCGCTGCGTCGTGTCTCTTCGGACAGATCGATCGCATTACGGGCAAACCATTCGCGACGCGCTCTGAAGTCCTCGCCCGTCACGGCATGGTCTGCACCAGCGTGCCGGCGGCGACGCAAGTCGGTCTCGACATCTTGAAGCGCGGCGGCAATGCGATCGACGCGGCCATCGCGGCGAACGCGACGCTCGGCCTGATGGAACCGGTTTCAAACGGCATCGGCGGCGATCTGTTCGCGATCGTTTATAGCGCGAAAGAAAACAAACTCTACGGCCTGAACGGCAGCGGCCGTTCGCCACTCGGCTTGAGCTACGACCAGATGAAAGCCGAGCTCGACAAGTTAAACCGCAAAACCATTCCACCGCGCGGCATGCTCCCCATCAGCGTGCCGGGAACAGTGGATGCGTGGAGCGAGTTGCATAAGAAATTTGGGAAACTCACCTTGAGCGACGATCTCGCCCCCGCGGCGAAGTATGCCGAGGAAGGTTTCCCGGTCACGGAGTTGATCGCGTTTTACTGGCACTTCGGGCCAGAACTCTACAAGGATTTGCCGGGCGCCTTTCTCGAAACGTACACGCTCGATGGCAAAGGCCGCACGCCCGCGAAAGGCGACATCTTCAAGAACCCGGCGCTCGCTCGCAGCCTGCGTTTGATCGGCGAGAAAGGGCGCGACGCTTATTACAAAGGCGAGATCGCGGACAAGATCGACGCGTTCATGCAGGCGAACGGCGGTTTCCTGCGCAAAGCCGATTTTGAAAAACATACCTCCACCTGGGTCGATCCGGTTTCGGTGAACTATCGCGGTTACGACGTCTTCGAGCTGCCGCCGAACGGGCAGGGAATCGCGACGCTCCAGATCCTGAACATGCTCGAAGGCTTCGACCTGAAAGCGATGGGCTACAATTCGCCGTCAGCTTTGCACGCCATGATCGAGGCGAAGAAGATAGCGTGGGCGGATCGCGCGAAGTTCTATGCCGATCCGGCATTCGCAAAAATCCCGCTGGCCGGTTTGCTTTCGAAACCGTATGCAGCCGAACGGCGCAAGCTCATCGATCCCGAGCGCGCGTCGCGGAAAATCGCGCCCGGCAATCCCGCGTTGAAAGATGGTGACACGATCTACATGTGCACCGCGGATGACGAAGGCAACATGGTCAGCCTCATTCAAAGCAACTATCGCGGGATGGGAAGCGGCATCGTCGTTCCCGGACTCGGCTTCATGTTTCAGGATCGCGGCGAATTATTTTCTATGGAACCCGGCCACGCGAATGTTTACGCGCCGGGCAAACGCCCGTTCCACACCATCATTCCCGGGTTCGTGATGAAGGATCAGAAGCCGTGGCTCGCGTTCGGCGTGATGGGCGGCGGCATGCAACCGCAGGGCCACGTCCAGGTCCTGACGAACCTGATCGACTTCGGCATGAATGTGCAGGAAGCCGGCGATGCCTCGCGCTGGCAACATGAGGGCGACGCCGAACCGACGGGCGAAAAACTCACCGACACCGGCGGCTACGTGAACGTCGAAAGCGGCGTGCCGTGGGAAACCGTGCGCGAGCTGAAGAAGAAAGGCCACGACATGCGTTACGATCTGGGCGGTTACGGCGGTTACCAGGCGATCAAAGTCGAGATGCACGACGGCCAGCGTGTCTACGTCGGCGCGAGCGAGAGCCGGAAAGACGGGCAAGCAGCGGGATACTGACCGCGCGCCGCGCGGAAGCTCCAAATCCCAAGCTCCAAGCTCCAAAGAAACGCCAATGCCCAAATTTCGTTCCATATGATGACGGCGTTGCGCGGGTGTGCTTAACAGTTCCTGCATCGTGCGCAGGGATCCGTCGTGCAAATAGGGTGAACGGGCCCAGATGCCACCCAGGGTGGCCGCATCTTCCACGGCGCTGCGCGGACCTGCTTCCGAAATCCGTTCGCAGTCTTTTCGTTCAAAAAACGATAGGGAACTCACAAGCGCGATGGCAAGATTGGATAGCGAATGAATTATCATCCGACCTCTCGGCGCCCGATCGCGCGTGGGTTTCGAAACACGGCGGAATCCGCGACGCGCTTCTGCGTCCGCGCCGGCATTCATCCGGATTCGATTTCGTATGCGTCGATCATTGCCGCCGCGGTGGCTGCGTTTTGTTTCTGGAAATCCGGCGGGAATCTGTGGCTGCTCTTTGTCGCTCCGCTGTTTTGTTATCTGCGGCTCTGGTTCAACATGCTCGACGGCATGGTCGCGCTCGCCTCGGGCAAGGCGAGCTGGCGCGGCGAAATCCTGAACGATCTGCCCGATCGCGTCTCGGATGTGCTGATCTTCGCCGGTGCGGCGCACAGCGGCTGGATGAATCCGTTCATTGGATATTGGACCGCAATTTTCGCGCTCCTGACCGCCTACGTCGGGATGTTCGGACAAGCGGTCGGCGTTCAGCGAGAATTCAGCGGCATGATGTCGAAGCCATGGCGCATGACGACGTTGCACGCTGGCGCCTGGCTGACACTCGGCTGCGTTAAGTGGCACTGGGGTACGCTGCGTTTCGGAAGCTTGACGATTCTTGACTCGGCCTGCCTTATTGTCGTGGGAGGCTGCGTGCAGACGATGGCCATCCGCTTGAAGCGCATCATGGCGGCTCTGCGCGAGAAATCGGCCGCTCACTAATGTCCCCGCACTACGCGCTGCACGATCCGATTTTCCTCGCGTATCTGCGCGTCATCTTCGTCTCCCTGTTCCTGGGAGGTATCGTGTTAGGCGTTTTGCATTGGGGTTTCAAAAAGGATCTCGGCTCGATCTGGAGCACGTATCGCTCGTGGCTCGTGCTCGCCCCGATAGGACTCGCGGCCATCTTCGCCGGCAGGGTGCCGACGATTATTGGCATCACGCTGCTCGCGATCTTCGGGTTCAAGGAATTCGCGCGGGCATCGGGTTTGTATCGGGACTGGTGGATGACCGGCGCGGCCTACGCCGGCATTGTCACCGTCGGCATCGCGTCGCTCATGCGGCATCCGCGTGGCGAAGAGCCGGGGACCGGCTGGTATGGATTTTTTGTGGCGGTGCCGGTGTTCGCGATCGCACTGATCCTGCTGGTTCCGATTCTGCGCAATCGCGCGCGCGGGGAATTGCAGCGAATGTCGTTAGGCATCGTCGGATTCGTTTACATCGGCTGGATGTTCGGCCATCTCGGGTTCCTCGCGAATGCTGTGAACGCCTACGGTTATTTGCTCTACATCGTCTTCGCGACGGAGCTGAACGACATCGCTGCATTCACGTTCGGCCGGCTCTTCGGGCGTCATCCCTTGCGCAGTGAAATCAGCCCGAAGAAAACCTGGGAAGGCGCACTTGGGGCGCTGGCCGTCTCGATGATCCTGCCGTGGTTGCTGCGCTTTTCGTTTCCGGAGTTTACGGCGTGGCAGCTCATCCTTACGGGGCTCATCGTTGGCATTGGCGGCCAACTCGGCGATCTTTCCATCAGCGTGATCAAACGTGACATCGGCACCAAGGACATGGGTGCGCTCATTCCCGGCCACGGCGGCATCCTCGACCGGATCGACAGCCTGATTTACGTGGCGCCGCTCTTCATGCACATGGCCGGCTACTACCACGAGCTGCGATGAAACGCTGGCAATACGAGCCCGCCGCCGATCTCGATCAACGCCTCATCGAGCGGCTCCGGAATTTTCCCCGCGAACCGGACATGTTCGTTTACGGCGTGCGCTCGCTCGTCGCGCTGATCATCCGTGGATTGCTCCGCACTTATTGCCGATTCGAGATCGTGGGAGAAGAACATCTGCGCAGTAATCGCTCGTTCGTCCTGGTTGCGAATCATTCCAGTCATCTCGACACCGTATGTCTGCTGGCCGGTTTGCCTTTGCGCCGGTTGCATCGCGCGTTTCCCGCCGCTGCCGCGGATTATTTTTTCAAGAGCGTGCCGCGCACCTGGATCGCGACGGTGATCGTCAACGCGCTGCCCTTCGCGCGACAGGCACACGCCCGCCAGAGCCTCGCGATCTGCGGCGAGTTGCTCGCCAACGCCGGAAACGTCCTCATCATTTTTCCCGAAGGCACGCGCTCGACCACCGGCACGCTCCAGGAATTCAAAGGTGGGATCGGTGCGCTGGTCGCGGGCCGCGACGTTCCAGTGTTGCCCTGTTATCTCGACGGTGCGTATCGCGCGTGGCCGAAAGGCAGTCGTTTCCCGCGGCCGCGAAAAGTGCGGCTGGTTATCGGCGCGCCGCGCAATTACGCAGCGGTGCCGCCGGACAAAACATCGAGCGCCGCTATCGCCGCGGAACTGCGCGGCGCGGTGCAGCAACTGGCACAACAACATGCCGGCCGCTGAACAGACCATGTCGAGCTGGGATGGCGCCCAGTTGTTCTATCGCGCTTGGATCCCGCCGCAGCCGACGGAGAAAGCGCTGGTGCTCTTTCATCGCGGTCACGAACATTCCGGCCGCTGGGCGGAATTCGTCGAGCTGCTCGGCCTCGACGACGTAGCGATTTTCGCCTGGGACGCGCGCGGACACGGACTGTCAGCGGGAGAGCGCGGCGCGGCGGAAAATTTCGGGACGATGGTGAAAGACGTGGATGCGTTCGTGCGGCACATCAGTGAGCATCACGGGTTCGTTTTGGAAAACATGATCGTCCTGGCTCACAGCGTCGGCGCGGTCACCGTTTCGGCCTGGGTCCACGATTACGCGCCGCCCATTCGCGCGATGATTCTGGCCACGCCCGCGTTTCGCGTCCGGCTTTACGTTCCGCTCGCGATCCCGTCACTGCGGCTAAAAGAGAAGTTCGTCGGGCCCAGCTACGTGAAGAGCTACGTGAAAGCGAAAATGCTGACGCACGATCCGGTACAGGCCGCGCTTTACGACGCTGACCCGCTCATCTTCCGGCAAATCGCGGTGAACGTCCTGATCGGTTTGCACGACGCCGGCACGCGGCTACTGGCCGATGCGGGGGCGATCAATGTCCCGACGCTCATGCTCTCCGCCGGCCGCGACTGGGTTGTTAGCCTCAAGGCGCAACGCCAGTTCTTTAACGGCCTCTCGTCGTCTGAGAAACGGATGCACGTCTTTCCCGCGGCGTATCACGCGCTCTTTCACGAGCGTGAACGCGCGCAGGTGGCCGATCGCGTTCGTGATTTTGTGCGAGACCGATTCGCCAAACCGAGCGAGACGCCGTCGCTCCTCGAGGCGGACAAGTACGGGCACACCTGGGAGGAACATGAGCGGTTGAAGCTGCGCGGCAGCCCGGTCTTCGCGCTGGTCCGAGGCGGCATGAAAACCGGCGGGCGCCTCAGCAAAGGCATCGACCTGGGCTGGCGCAGCGGTTTCGATTCCGGTCTGACGCTCGATTACGTTTATGAAAACAAGGCGCGGGGAACGACGCCGGTCGGGCGATTGATCGACCGCAATTATCTGAATAGCCCGGGGTGGCGCGGCATTCGAGAACGCAAGAAGAACCTCGAAACGTTGTTGCGTCGCGTGATTGAAAAAACGCACGCGGAGGGGCGTCCCGTCCGGATCATCGACATCGCAGCGGGTGGCGGACGCTACCTGCTTGAGACGATGCGCGATTTGCAGCAGATCCCGATGACGGCGCTGCTCCGCGATTACAAACAGGAAAACGTCGAAGCAATCCGGCGCCTGGCGACTCAGTTTGGCCTAACGAATGTCACGGTGGCAGCAGGCGACGCCTTCGATCCCGCTTCGTTGGCGAGGATCGAGCCGCAACCGACGATCGGCATCGTCTCCGGGTTGTTCGAGTTGTTCCCGGGAAACGCCGGGGTTCTCACTTCGTTGCGCGGGCTGGCCGCTGCAATCGAGCCGGGCGGCTATCTCATCTACACAAACCAGCCGTGGCATCCGCAGGTGGAATTTATCGCGCGCGTGTTGCGGAACCGCGAAGGCCAGCCGTGGATCATGCGCCGGCGTACGACCGCCGAGATGGACGAACTGGTTCGCGCCGCCGGATTCAAGAAGTTGGAAATGGAAGTGGACGAGTGGGGGATGTTTACGGTATCGATCGCGCGACGGAGTGGATCGAGCGCTCTACTCCATGCTAAGAATGGCGCCAATGGCGCACGCTAGATTGACTTGGAAAGCGCTCGCCGCCTCAGTGGGGCTCGGCGCGCTCTTCCTCATTATCTACGGCTGGTGTAATTGGTTCGCGTCACAACAGGCGAACGTTCCGACTCTGTTCTTCGAATGGGAACGCGCCATCCCTTTCGTGCCGCTCATGATCGTTCCCTACATGTCGATCGATCTCTTTTTTGTCGCGGCCCCGTTTCTGTGCGGGAGCAAGCGCGAGCTCTCCACGCTCGTCAAGCGAATGGCCACGGCACTTATTGTCGCCGGCGTTTGCTTCGCCCTGTTTCCCTTGCGCTTTGCGTTCGCGCGTCACCCGGTAAGCGGCTGGCTCGGCGCCTTCTTCGATTGGTTCCAGGGAATCGACCGGCCCTACAATTTGCTCCCGTCACTTCACATCGCGCTTTGCGTTATCCTCTCGGAACTGTATGCGAAGCATACTCGCGGTCTCCTGCGATACGCGTCGAATCTCTGGTTTGTCCTGATTGCGTTTTCCGCCGTGCTGACTTACCAGCACCACCTCATGGATGTTGTGGGCGGTTTCGCGCTCGGCGCCTATTGCCTCTATTTCATTCGGGAACCGGCGCCGCGTGTGCCGGCGAACGGGAACCGGCGAGTGGGCGCCCGGTACGCCATCGGCGCGTTTGTTCTCATTTGCCTGATGTGGTTTCTCTGGCCGTGGGGCGCCATTTTGATCTGGCCCATTGTGTCGTTAGGCGTCGCCGCGATTGCCTACTTCGGCGCGGGGCCCGGAATTTTTCGAAAGCGCGAGGGCCGATTGCCGTGGACTGCGTGGTGGGCGCAGGGCCCGGTGTTGTTAGGCCAGGAAATTTCCCGGCTCTATTATCGCCGGCAATGTCGGGCCTGGGATGAATTGACGCCGCAGGTTTGGATTGGACGCGTGCTGAGTCGTGGCGAGGCGGCTGCCGCGGTGCGCGAAGGAGTGACCGCGGTTCTGGATCTGACGGCAGAATTTTCCGAGTCCGCGCCATTTCGTGGCGTTAGTTACAGGAACGTTCCGGTCCTCGACCTGACGGCGCCTACGTTCGAGCAACTGGAGGAAATGGCCGCCTTCATCGAGGCGGAATCGAGCAAAGGAATCGTCTACGTTCATTGCAAGATCGGCTATTCACGAACGGCGGCCGCCGCCATCGCATATCTCCTTCGGACTGGAAAAGTCAGGACGGTTACAGAAGCGGTTCAACGCCTCCGCCAGGTTCGGCCGGCAATAGTAATTCGTCCGGAAGTGATGACGGCGTTAAACGAGTTCGCGAGCAAGCGAACGGTTTCTCCTCGCCTCCACGAAGCGCTCCTCCAATAATCGCCTCGCCTTATGAAATATACCGATTTGATTCAGCTCTACTTTGAGCGCACCACAGCCTTGCAGAATTATTGGACGCTCTACGTCGTGATCGTGGGCGGTTTGCTCGCCTTCTCGTCGATGCGCAAACAGCCGGCCGCGCTCACCACTCTCATCGTCTCGATTCTCTTCGGCCTTTTCGCCTACGAAAATCTCGATGCGATCAAGGCCACGGCCATGCAGCGCCACGCCGCCCTGGCCGCGATCAAGCAATCCGATGCCGGCTCGACCGCAGCGGAGATCAAACCGGTTCGCGACCTGCTCGAGCCGACTCTCATCCCTGCCTCAATCAGCTCCACGCAAATGACGCACCTGATCAGCGACCTCCTGACAATCATGGGGCTCTGGGTCATGGAATTGCGCCGCCGGAAAAATGCCGTGGTCGCCGCGGTCGTGGCCCAGCCTTTTCCGTAGCGGCTCATGTTCAAACTGCGTAACCCGATTCCCGGAGAAGCTCCAGGAACGCTGCGGTTGAGGGAAGAAGTCGTCCGGCGCAAACCGGTCGTCACCTTGATCGAATACGATCGCGCGCACGTGGAGGAGCGTGTCATCGAGGACCGGGAGGAACTGGTTTCGCACCTCGATAATCAGCGGGTGACCTGGATCAACATCGACGGGCTCGGCGACATCGAAATTTTGCGCACACTCGGGGCGCAGTTCAATCTGCATCCGCTCGCGCTCGAAGATGTTCTCGATACGGCGCAGCGCCCGAAGGTGGAGCAATACGACAACTATCTCTTCATCGTTGCCCACATGCTTTATCTCGACCGCGGCAAGGTGATGTGCGGCGAGCAGGTCAGCATGTTTCTCGGCAAACATTTCCTGATCACGCTCCAGGAAGAAGCCGAGTTCGATGTTTTCGAACCGGTCCGCGCTCGGATTCGCGCGGGCAACGGCGTCATTCGTAAGGTGGGGCCAGACTACCTCGCCTATGCGCTGCTCGATTCGATCATCGATTATTATTATCCCGTGCTTGAGCACGTCGGCACCAAGATCGACCTGATCGAAGACAACCTCGTCGAACTTCCGGCCACCAGTCCCGTCGGTGAGCTTCACGGGCATAAACGCGCGCTGTCCCAGATCCGCCGCTACATCTGGCCGGTCCGCGACCTCGTGAACTTCCTGTTGCACGAAGAAGGCGGGCTCGTGACCAAAGCCACGAAGGTTTACCTGCGCGATTGCTACGATCACACGGTCCAGCTCATGGATCTGGTCGAGAGCTACCGGGATGTGCTTTCCGGGCTGATGGAACTGTATCTCTCGGCGGTCGGCATCCGAACGAACGAGATCATGCGCGTGCTCACGGTAATCTCGTCTGTGTTTATTCCGCTCACGTTCATCGCCGGGGTTTACGGAATGAATTTCCAACGGGAAGTCGACGGGAAGAAACTGCCCTGGAACATGCCCGAGCTTTATCACCCGTACGGTTATTTCGCCTGCCTGCTCTTCATGCTGGCCGTGGCGATTTTCCAGATCGTCTATTTCCGGAAGCGTCATTGGCTGTAGGCGCGGCGCCGCTCCTTGATGCTTCCTGAGCATCGGCGCGGATCATCAACTCGATTCGCGCGCCGGCCAATTCTGGCTATAGCGAACTCGTGGGGGACCCGCACAATTACATCGATAAGCCGGAACCGCGGTGGCAGGCGTTGCTCGCTTTTCTGGCGGTAGGCGCGATTTATCTGGCGCTGCCCCGCGATCTCATTGTCGGCCCCACCTGGTTATTGCCCACGCTGATTGTCGTTTTGCTCATTCCAACCGTGGTGGCGCACAAAGCGGGCAAGCGTTCCCTGAATCGCGTGCTGGGCATAATCATTAACGGCATCACGACGCTGGCCTTGATCGGATCCGTAATTCTGCTGGTGCGCGCCCTTCCCTCGCATCGCGAGCAACCGATGAAGCTGTTGTTCTCCGGTGGATTGCTCTGGCTCACGAACGTAATCGTGTTCGCGCTTTGGTATTGGCGGCTCGATGGCGGTGGCCCGACCATGCGCCACGAGCAGAAGAAATTTGGCAGCACCAGTTTTCTCTTCCCGCAGATGCAGGTGCCGCACGATGAGCGCGCCCAATTCGCCTGCACGGGCTGGCGGCCGCGCTTCCTGGATTATCTCTTCGTCGCGTTCACTCAAAGCTCGACCTTCGGACCCACGGACGCGCCGCTGCTGGCACGTTGGGCGAAAGTTCTCTCGATGATCCAGATTTCTATCTCGCTCAGCATCGTCATCCTGCTGATTTCACGCGCGGTGGGCGTGCTGTAGCGAACAAGGAGCGGCGGTTTACAAACCGCCGTTTGATTTCCTCGTAACTTCTCGTTCCCAAGTTGCACTTGGGAATGCCCCTGTCCCGGAAGCTTTGCTTCCTCTCCGCCGCGCCCCGTTGCAGCGCGGTACCGACGAAGCTGAGCTTCGAAGACAAATGGCATTCACAAGTACAACTTGGGAACGAGGAGGACGAAGCGCAGCTAGCTAGACGCGGCGCCAGAGCGCCGCGGTTGCAGCACGATTACTGCTGGTTTTGACGACTGATGATCACGCGACGCAGCTTGCTGCTTTTGCTCGGGCTGGCCTCCATCGCCCAGGCGGAACGAATCAATCACGAGGGTCGCATCCTCGGCGCGGCGCCGGTCGTGACCGCGCCGATTTTGTTCAACACGCCTGCCGCCGATGCGGTCGTTTCCACGATGCAGATCTTGCCGCGCGATAACGCGTGGAACGAAGAAATCTCGCGGCGTCCGCTCTTGTCGAATTCGGATGCGATGATCGCCCAGATAAAATCCGACCTCGGTACGCATCAGACGCTGCAGCCGTTTTACGAAATGAACTACATCCTCGTGCCGGACAACCAGCCGCGCGTCACGATTCCATTCCTGGATTATCCGGATGAGTCGGATCTCGACGGCGGGACGTTTCCCGCGGGCAGCTATCCGATCCCCGCTAACCAGCCGATTGAGACTTGGCCGCGCGGAACCGGCAACCTGACCCTGCAACAATGGCAGATGGACGTGAACAACAGCGGTGGCGATCGCCATGGAATTATGGTGGCGCCCGGGACGGGCTCGATTTGGGAAACGTGGCAGATGAAATTGGCCCAGGGCGGGTGGCAGGCGTCGAACGGCGCGAAGTTCAATCTCAATTCGAACGCGCTCCGCCCCGCCGGCTGGACATCCGGTGATGCCGCCGGGTTGTCGATGTTCGTCGCGACCGTGCGCTACGATGAGTGCGAGCGCGGCATGGTCGAGCACGCGTTGCGGCTGGTCGTGAAGCGGTCGCGCAAGGAATACATTTACCCGGCCACGCATTACGCTTCCTCGATCCCGGCGAGCTCCACAAATTATCCGGCCATGGGGCAGCGGCTGCGGCTCAAAGCGGGCTTCGCGATTCCAAGCAATTGGACCATCGAAGAAAAAGCGGTCCTGCTCGCCCTGAAAAAATATGGCGCGATCGTGGCGGACAACGGGAATTTCTTTTCGGTCTCCGTCTGTCCGGACGATCGGTTTAGTTCGAGCGCCTTCAGTCATCTCTCGACGGTCGATATCAATAACTTCGAAGTCATTCAAACCACTGGGCCGGCAGAAGGTCCGCGCTCGCCCGGCGCTCCGAGCGTGGATGCCGGCCCGGATCAATTCCTCGAATGGCCGGCGAACATATCTCTCAGCGGTTCGGTTAACGATCCATCGGGGCGCGCCAATGTTTCCTGGAAAGTTTACTCGGGGCCGACTGGCGTTTCCTTCGCGAACGCGAACCAGGCAACGACCACGGCGACGATAAGCGCGCCCGGCTCGTACACGTTTATGTTAAGCGCGGACGACGGCACGCATGTGATCGCTTACGACGCGGTCGTTGTTCGCGTGACCGGCCACAACGCGTTGGCGAACCTGTCGACGCGCGTTCAGGTGGGCACGGCGAGCAACGTGGCCATCGCCGGTTTCATCGTCACGGGAAACACGGGCAAGCAAGTGGTCGTGCGCGGACTCGGACCTTCGCTTGGCGCTGTGGGAGTGCAAGGCGCCTTGAGCGATCCGCTGCTCGAACTCTACGATGCGAGCGGGAATCTTCTGGCCACCAACAACGATTGGCAGCAGACGCAGGCCCAGGCCTTGCGCGACACGAACCTTGCACCATCGAACGATCTCGAAGCCGCGATCCTGTTCACGCTCGCGCCCGGCGCCTACACCGCGATCCTGCGCGGCAACGGCAACGCCACCGGCATCGGACTCGTGGAAGTTTACGGTCTGCAGACCAGCGCGACGTCGAAGCTAGGGAATCTCAGCACTCGCGGACTCGTCGGCAGCGCGCAGAATGTCATGATCGGCGGAACCATTGTGACGGGCTCAGATCCGGCGCGGGTGGTCTTTCGCGCGCTCGGACCATCGCTGGGCGCGGTCGGAATCCAGAATCCGCTCGGCGATCCGCAGCTTGATTTGTTCGATGCGAACGGCGCGAAGATTTCCTCGAACAACAATTGGAAGGATTCGCAACAGGCCGCCATCTCAAATGCCGGTCTCGCGCCTTCGAGCGATTTGGAATCCGCAATCCTCGCCGATCTCGCGCCGGGCAATTACACCGCTGTCGTCAGTGGCGTGAACGGCGCGAGCGGAATCGCCCTCGTGGAAGCCTATCATTTGCAATAGCGTCCCCGCCTTGGTCGCGCGATGGTGCGCGTTAGATGCAGATGGTGAGGGGACTTCATCACGTCACGGCCATTGCCGGGCCGGCACAGGAGAACCTGGATTTTTATTCCGGCGTTCTCGGGATGCGGCTGGTGAAGAAAAGTGTGAACCAGGATGATCCCGGGACCTACCACCTTTTCTACGCCGACTCGGACGGCCATCCAGGAACGGACCTCACTTTTTTTCCCTGGGCCCAAATGGCGCCGAGCCGCGAAGGCCACGGACTTAGCAGCGAAGTTTCGCTGGCGGTTCCGCCCGGCAGCCTGGATTTCTGGGGCGAACGGTTGCAACAGAATACCGTCAACGTCAGTCCGCTCGAGTCGCGTTTCGGTCAGACGGCTTTGCCGCTCCGCGATCCCCACGGATTGCACGTCGCCCTGGTCGAGAGCCAGGACTCGTTAGGCCGATCGTTCGCTGCCTGGGACCAGAGTCCGATTCCGAAGGAACACCAGATCCGCGGCTTGGAAAGCGCGCGCCTCGTCGAGCGCGATCTCGTCCGGACCAGTTCGTTTCTCACCGAGGCGATGGGATTCGCGCACCTCGGAAAGGAAAACGGCTGGCATCGCTATGGCGTCGCAGGGGGGAAATCAGGCGCCTACGTCGATCTCTATGAAAGCCCGACGTCTGGTCGCGGCGCCTGCGGCACCGGCAGCATCCATCATCTCGCCTGGCGAGTGGACGATGAGGCCCACCAGCTCGAAGTGCGCCGGCGTGTGCAGGAAGGCGGATCGCGCCCCACGCCCGTGATCGATCGTTTCTGGTTTAAGTCCGTTTATTTCCCAGAACCGGGCGGCGTTCTTTTTGAACTCGCAACGGAAGGCCCCGGATTCGCCGTTGACGAAGACCCCGCTCACCTGGGCGAATCGCTTGTCCTTCCGCCGTGGCTGGAGCCGGAGCGCGCGCAGATTGAAGCAGTGCTGCCGTCGCTTCAAATGCCGCAGAAATAGAATTGAAGGGACGGGCGCTGTCCGTCCCATTATTTCCAGCAGGACGACCGGCGGTCTTCCCTCCAAAATCTCCGCGCAAGATCGTTAGGCGAAGCCCGTCTATCTCGCTGCGTGCTTGTCACGCGAGAAGCCGTTCGTTAATCATGTCCGCCATGTCGCCACGTCCGACCATTTTCATCTCCGCCGTCAGCAAAGAATTGCGTAGCGCGCGCCAGCTTGTCGCCAACACTCTGACTTTCCTCGGTTACGAACCGGTCTGGCAGGATATCTTCGGGACCGAAGGCGGCGACCTGCGCCAGATGTTGCGCACGCAGATCGACCAATGCAAAGGCGTCGTCCAGCTCGTTGGCCAATGCTACGGCGCGGAGCCGCCGGCGCCCGACCCCGAGTTTGGGCGGGTGAGCTACACGCAATTCGAAGCGCTCTATGGCCGGAAGAAAGGCAAAAAGGTCTGGTACCTTTTCATGGATGAAAACTTCCCGATCGACCAGCACGAGCCAGAACCGGAAGAAGTGCGCCAGCTCCAGGCCGCGTATCGAAACGTTTTGAAAGCGGATACGCACCTGTTTCATCCGCTGGCGAGCCGCGAAGCGCTCGAAGCGGGCGTGCTGAAGTTGCGCGACGATCTCACCCGGCTGCGCCGGGGCGCGAAGCAGTGGGCGGTCGGAGTCGCCGCGCTTCTGGCGATCATCGCGCTTCTCGTGCTCTGGCTGGTCCACAGCCAGAGTGAAACCACGCGCACGATGGGCGCGATGTCGGCGCAAATGACGAAGGATGGCGGGGCGGTCGAACAAATCGCGAAACGCTTCGAGAACATCGCCTCGACCGGCGGGTTAATCGCGGCGCCGAAAACGCCCGAAGAACATTATCACAATGCTCGCGTTCACGAGCTCGGCGGCAACTTCGTCTCGGCCCGGAAAGAGTACGCCGAATACCTGACCGCGAATCTCGAGGCGATCGATCCGTGGCTGAGTTATGCGGCGATGCTGAAAGCGCAGGAAGGCAAAGCCGGCGCGCTCGACAGTTTCCGCACGCTCGGCGACAAACTAAAACCGCCGACCGTTTCCTATCAGGCCGCGCTCGCCATGTTCGATGATGGCGAAGCGCGCGTCACGAAGTTGAAGGCGCTGGCAGACGCGAATCCTGATTTCGGCCCGCTGCCGTGGCTCATTAGCCAGGAATACTCGGAGGGACGGAAAGGCGACCAGACTCTCGCAGATCAACGCGCCGAGAAGGAGTGGCTGGAGAAATTCCGCAAGGCGCAGGCCGCAGGAAAATTCGAGAAATTCTTCCTCGATAAGAAAGAAGCGCAAAAATGGACCGACGCCGCGGAAGCGCGCTGGGCGAAACTAACAAGTACGCCCGACAGCGTTCGGGAAAATCCGGTCACGGTCACGGCGCAGCAAAGCAATTCCGGATGGGCCGCCGTTTTTTCGCTCACCGATTTCAAGGCGAAAGAGCTTTTCTACCGGCTCGACGGCAAAGGCGAATTCATGTCGACCGGTCACCTGCCTTATCAAAGTCCGCAGACCGGAATGCCCATGATCAACACCTTCGTGCCCATGCCGAACCTGCCGCCCGGCGAGCACACGATCGAAGTGAAATACACCGACAAGAACGGCGCGACCAACGGCCCTTACACGCTCAAGTTTTCCACCGGCGACCAGCAATTCTCCCAGGCCAAAATGTCGTTGAACATGGTCTCCGGCTCCTGGCTGAGCTTCCGCGATTACGACGGCAAGGTACTGCTCTATTTCACCACCCTGATGTCGTATCGACCGGCAATCAAAGAGGTGCACTACTCCCTCAACAGCGAAGCGCTCGACCAAACCTTCAAGTTCAAGCCAACGGACAAGATGTTCGAAGTCGGTGACGACCTTTACCTGACCGTGCCTGGCAACACCCAATTCGCGAACGTCCAGCTCACCTACAAAGACGGCACGAAATCACCCGTGCAAAAAGTGATGCGGACGCAGCAGTAACAAGGAGGGGCGGTTTCCAAACCGCCGCCCGGTAAACGGCGGTTTGTAAACCGCCCCTCCTTGATGCGGGCGATCGCTCGTTATTCTCCCTAGTCTCCTGGTTCCGATACCTCTTCAATCTGCTCAACATTGGCCCTGGCCTTGTGAGCACGAGTGCTGTCGCTGATACGCAACGTGACTCGATAACGCTTCGCGACGTTCCTGTTGCCAACTTCGATAACCAAGCGGTTCTCGCTGAGCCATTCTTGCGGTGTCTCCCAGCCCTTGTCATAAAGCTCTTTGATGCCAACTCTCTTGCGGATCTGCTCCAAGTAATCCGGGAGCGGGACTGAAACCCATTTGCCGCGGAATGGCGCGTAAAGCTTACAGGAGGTGTAACCTCGCGTAGCCGCCCACCAGACAGCGACGCAACGGCTATCTGGCCGCCAACGCACATTGATTGAGTTTTTTGTGAGGTGGAATTCAAAGCTGGTGAACTCAAACGAGCCTACATTCCTTCCCGTTTGCCGGTCCCTAATCCGCGCGATGCCCGCAACTATTCCGGTTTCTGCGCCATCGCCCACGATCACGATCTCCAGTCGCCCGTCCGGCGACTCGCTATTTTGCTGAACAAGAATGACACCGGTATCCGCTGCACTCAGCCGAAGTGTGGCTGCTAACAAAAAGAAAAGAGCGATCCGGAGAGCACGCATCGTAGGTCTCCCACTATTTCGTCCGCGGTTTCAATTCGGCGTCGAAGAAATCCATGATGCGGGTTTGGCGGCGGAGGCGCAGGAGCGGCTCGCTCACCATGTGGGTGCCGAGGAGGGGGAGGAAGTTGAACGTTTTGCCGGCGTTGAAAAGGGCGTCGGCAAGCTGCATGGAGTGCTGGGCGTAAACGTTGTCGTCGGTGAGGCCGTGGATGAGAAGGATCGGGCGCTGAAGATCCTTCGCATAGGTCAGCACGCTGCTCGCGCGATATCCCTCCGCCTTTTCTGAGGGCAAACCGAGGTAACGCTCTGTGTAGAACGTGTCGTAATTCTCCCAGGTGACAACGGGCGCGCCGACGACCGCGCAACGAAAGACGTCCGGCTTCTGCATCGCTGCCATCGCGGAAAAGTATCCGCCGAAAGACCAGCCGACGACGCCGACGCGCTTCAGATCCATGGCCGGCTCGTGTTTCGCCAGGGCTTCGAGTCCCGCGACCTGATCTTCGAGTGCCACCTTGATGAGGTTCCCGCGGATCGCCCGTTCCCACTCCCGGCCGTGACCTGGCGTTCCACGACCATCGAGCGCGACGACGATGTAACCACGGTCCGCCATCCACTGATCGATCATATACCGATCGGGTTGAGCGAGGACCTGTTTGTGGTGCGGGCCGGCGTAAACGTCGAGGATGACGGGGTAACGTTCGCTCTTATGGAAATCGCGCGGGCGAACGATGGCAGCATCCATGGGACGCGCACCTTCAGTGCGGAGCAGCTCGACTTTCGGTAGCGAGGACGGCCGCTCGGCGACGGAAGGAAGCGTGGCGATTTGTTCTGCGTCCGCTGAATGCAGCACCTCCCATCCGGCACGGCCATCGAGCAGATCGAAGCGATGCAGGAAGGTTTCCTTGTTCTCGCCGAACACGCCCAGATGGCGGCCCGGTTCGCGCGTCAGGCGTTGCGGTTCAGCCTTCGTCTCGAGCGAGAACCGAAACAGTTGTCGCTCGCGCGAATCCGGTCCGCCGCTGACGACGATGGACCGGTCGGCCTCGTTCACGTCGATGAATTCTTCGAGTTGAAAGTCGGCGGGAGTGATCGCGCGAACGAGCTTTCCATCGGCCGAATGTAACTCGACTTGCCATCCGCCATTGCGTTCCGTCGTCCAAACGAACTGCTGGCCGTCTTTGAGCCAAACCGGCATCGGCTTTTGATCGAGGTTCAGCCAGGCGGCATCGTTTTCCCGCAGCAACTCGCGGGTCGCGCCGGTAGAGGGATCGACGGCGAGCAACAGCTCCTCCTGCTGTGCGCGATTCTGAACAACGATGCAAAGCGGCGCCTCAGCTTCTTTCCAGACCACGCGTGCGAGGTACGGATACTTTTCGCGGCCCCACTCCACCCAGCGAGTGTCGCCGCCCCCGCGAGCGACAATCCCGAGCCGCACTTTCGCGTTCTGCGTCCCGGCGCGCGGATAGAAAGTTTTGGCGGGCCGCGTCTCCGGGTGGAGCGGATCGGCGATGAAACGGGATTCCACGCCGCTGTTGTCCGTTTCCTGGTAAGCGATCGATTGGGAATCGGGCGACCACCAGAAACCTTCGTGCCGATCCATTTCTTCCTGGGCCACGAACTCGGCGGTTCCGTGCTGGATCGTTTCGTTGGCACCCGAAGTCAGCGCGGTGTCAGTTAGTTTCTCCAGATCGATGACATGCAGCTCGCCACCGCAGACCGCCGCGACGGCACGTCCGTCCGGAGAGAAATGCGGATCGATCCAATTGCGGCCCGGCAGTTCGGTGACGCGGCCGTCCGAACGGGCAACGAGATAAAGCCGGCTCGAGAGGGCCACCAGCAGTTTGCTCCCGTCCTTCGATAACTGGAAACTGGTGAAGCCGCGCAAACTCTGGCGTTCCCGTTCGCGGCGGCTCCGTTCTTCCGCGGTCAATTTTTCTTCAGAGCCTTGCAGCAATTTTTCCGGCGTCAGGATTTCCCGCAGCTTGCTGTCGGCAATCGTGAATTCGTAGAGTCGCAAGACCGGGTCGCGGGGGCCGCCGCGGAGAAAGACTACCGCTTTTCCATCGGGGGTGATTTGGGGGGAGACCGGCTGGCCTAACGAGTAATTGCGAGTCTCAACCAATTCGCGGAAATAGCGCAGGTCGGCTGATTCGGGTTCAGCGCCCGCAGCGATGAAGGGCAGGTACGAAACCGCCGCAACGGCTCCGAAACAAACTCGCAGCGGAAATCGCATCCTGATGGTTTCAGCCGGGAGCGACATTTTGCAACTGCGGAGAGCTCTTCTGTAGCCGCCGCCCTGCGGGCGGCGTGAGATGGCGGCTTCGTCGCCCCCACGCTTCGCATAGCGAAGCGGCTACAGAAGAGAAAAAAAACGAGGCAAAGGGCTCGCCCCCTTTGCCTCGTCTCAGATTGTCACGCCGCCCAGGCGGCGATCGGTTCGACTAAAATTCCAGCTGCAGGTCCTTCTCGCAGAAGTCGAACTTAATGGGCTTGCCCTCTTCTCCGCTTTCCCAGACGGCCTTAAACCACTGGTGGCACGAGCTGCTGTTGGTCGATTTATCCCAGACCAGAGTCATCGTCTCACCGGGCTTGATCCCCGCGCCGATGTCGAAAAAGCCGTACTTCTCGCCATCTTCCGAGACGAGGATTTTCGTGATCAACTCCTTGGTGGTGTTTTTCACCTTGAAGGAATAATCGCCTTCGCCGCCGCGCGCGACCGGCGGGACAAAGGTCGTAACGACCAGAGCGCAGCCGACGAGCAGCGCTTTCTTTAAGTGAGTGTGAAGTTTCATGTATTTTTGAGGTGCAGTTAGTTGTTTGATCCAGCCAGCCGATTTTAGCTTGCCGCTTTACGGCTGCAACTTGAAACCCCACCAACGCGACGAAGTCTCAGTAAACCCGGTAATCGACCACCTTCCAGCCATTGGATTCCCGGCTGAGAATCACGCGCTCGGCGGCGAGCTTTTTGTTCTCGAACGACGTCTTGAACAAGATGCTCTCGTAGTTTCCGTCCGGCGCGCCCGTGAGTTTGCGCGTGTAAGCCGCGCCGATGAAGTTTCTCGAAAGAACGCGGCCAAAAGGCTGGCGCCGGCCTTGCATCGAGCGGACGAATTGTTCCTCGGTGGTGGCGGCGCGCAATCGTGCCGGTTCTGCGGCGTAAGCTGAGGCGTAATCAGCCGAATCGATCAACGCCAGCCATTCTTCCGCCGCGGCGCGCGCTTCCTTTTCGCGGATCCTTTTTTCCATGGCCGCCTTGGTGACCGACCGATGGATCGCGCAACCTGGCAATAGTGCAATGCCCAGGCAGATCAGGACAAGCAAGGCGCGACGCATGCCTCGACGGTGTAGAGCGTGCCGCGCCAACTCGCAATTCCAAAAGCAACGGTCGACACGAGCGCGAATCCCCCGCTTCGCCCGGACGGGGGCGGTCATCCGTGAGGAGTGACCGGGGGAGCGGGGGATTCTAGGGGGAGCAAACCAGGCGCTGGAGGAACAGGCCATTTTGGTACTGTTGCCCGTCCACCAGCTACTACGACTTCTGGAATACGAAGTTCGAAGATTTCTTCCGTGCCCAGCGTGCGGGCCCTCCGCAGACGTTACTCGCGCGCCTAAAATTGTCCTGATTCCCTCGCTAGCATGCCCTCGTTCCTTCCCAAACTCGGTTTGGGAACGAGATCGGATCGGAGGTTGAGTATCGGACGGCTCCCTACTTCTTCGTCCGTACGACCACGGCGGAAATATCGGCCGCGTCTACCGCCGCGTCGAAGAATTCCGCGCCGGTCAACTGCGCGAGGTGCACCAGCTTGTCGCCTACCTTCTCGATCTTGCCGCCGATCTTCTCGCCGGATTTCATCCGTAACTCCACGACTTGCCCAACGTTCTTCTGGAGAATTCCCAGGATCGTATCGCTGGTCTGCAGATCGATCTTGCCTTGCGCGAAAACATCAGAGCAAGCGAGCGCGACGATAAATCCGATGAGAAGTGAGAAGCGTTTCATATGGCTTCGTTCTGCCGGAGAACCGCGCGCTTAGCCAGCGAAATTGTAGGGCAAGCGCACCACTCGCCGTGATAATGACGTTGGCAGGCGGAGCGCCTGCCCTACAATTCCCTATGACCGAGATCGCGGACAATCTGGAGCGGGTTCGATCGCAAATCGCGGAGGCGACGAAGAAGAGCGGCCGCGGCCTCGACGAGATTGAGCTGGTCGCTATCTCGAAGACCCACGAGGCGGAGAAGGTCCGCGCGGCGTTCGATGCCGGTCAGCAGCTCTTTGGCGAAAGCAAAGTGCAGGAGGCGCGCGCGAAAATTCCGCTGCTGCCGGCGGCCGCGCGCTGGCATTTCGTTGGGCGGCTGCAGAAGAACAAGATCCGCCATGCGTTGCCACTCTTCGAGCTTTTCCACAGCGTCGATTCGCTCGAGCTCGCCCAACAGATGGACCGGATCGCGGGCGAGGAAGGAGCGCATCCGCGCGTCCTGCTGGAGGTGAATGTCGCGGGTGAGGGGAGCAAGATCGGGTTCGCGCCCGATGCGTTGCAAGCTCAGATGCAAACGCTTCTCGAGTTGCCACGCCTGACGATCGAAGGCCTGATGACAATTCCGCCGCTCGCTCCCGAAGCGGAAGCATCCCGGCAATATTTCGTGGCATTGCGCGAACTACGCGATCGATTCACGAGCGAATTCCAGATGGCGCTGCCGCATCTTTCCATGGGAATGACGGGCGATTTTGTCGTCGCCGTCGAAGAAGGGGCAACGCTCGTCCGCGTCGGCACCGCCATTTTCGGAAAAAGGACGCCGATACCGCAGCGAACGCAGCCGGGCTTTGATCCCGGCGATTAGGGCAGTTGATAGATTTCCACCAGCGCCACGCCGGTAGCCGAGCCTTTTCCGGAGACGACCCCGGAATAATTGCCGGCCGGCAGTGAAGTCAGGATCGCGGATTCCAGGCTGTTCGTCGGCGCGAGACCGGCTGCGGTAATTTCTGCACCCTGACTCGACTGCCAATCGTCGTTGGTGGCTAACGTGTTTCCATTAACGTCTTTCAATGTCAGCACGGGATCGGGCAGCGGATTGGTTACCCCGAACGCGCTCAAGCTCGGTCCGATCGCGCGCAGCACAACGCGCCCGCCTCCGCGGTTGATGAACCCGCCGATCAGCACGTCTTCCCCAGTGCCGACACGGCCACGCGAAGAGATGTTCAGCAGCCGGGTGGCTGTGGGGGCCGCGATGTCCAGCACCGTTTCGCCGGCGAGACTTCCGGCATTGCCGATACTGCCCACCAAGGTCGCTGCGCCATTCGCCAGGCTAATCGTATACAATCCTGACGTGCCTCCGACCGTGAGCGAAGCGTACGCGACGCCGGTTCCCTGCGAAATGTCGAACCCTACTTGGTCCGAGGTGTCAACGCCGAGCGGCCCCACCGTATTCAGGATGCCGGCATTCGGAGGATTCTGGATCACCAGGGTATCGAAGCCCGAGTCGATGTCGTAAAGCACCGTCGCCCCGGCGCCCGCGAAGTTATTGGTGTAGGCCGAGCCGACAATCGTAGGGTTGCCACCCGCGTGAGCATCACCAGCCGCGTAGGCGAAGTTCGGATCTCCCGTCCCAACGAGCGTGCCATCATCCGGATTGAACCGATAGTTGAAGTCGGCATCGCTCGTCACTCGAATGAGGTCGGCCGTGGGAATGAAATCCAAGCCGAAGCTGGTCCCGTTCAGCGCCAGCGGAACAGCGGGAGGAGTCGAGGCGGCGCCCGTCGTCAGGTTCAAAATGTAAAACCGGCCGCTGGCGCCGAGCGCGTAGAGATTCCCGGTCGCTGGCCGGAAATCGATCGCCATCAGCGCTTCGTTGCCCACGGTACTGATCGTGATTGTCTTCGTCACCGTCCCGGGTGTCGCGCTGTCGAAAAACAGAAGGCGTTTGCCGGAGGTTAACGCGACGATTGTTTCCGCCCGATCGGTCGCGATCGTAGCGAATCCGACAAGAACCGAAAGAAGAGCAATTTTTTTCATGCGAGGCCTCAAATCGTGCCGGGCACATTCGTAATTGGCAATTACATTCAGGAACGATGCCTCTGGAGTTGAAAGATGTGCAGTTGATCGGCGAGGAACTCGCGATGCGATGGAGCGATGGCATGGAATCTTATCTGCCGATCGAGCGCTTCAGGCGCGCGTGTCCCTGTGCAACTTGTGGCGGCGAGCCGGATGTCCTCGGAAATATTTCGCGGCCCGATGTGTCGTATATCCCGGCGAGCTTCGAGCTTGTCGGTTGGCAACTGATCGGCGGTTACGCGCTTCAGCCGCGTTGGGGTGATGGCCACAGCACCGGGCTTTATTCTTTCGCGTATCTCCGCCGACTCACGGCCGACGCCTCTCCTTCGTAATCGTGCTCGTGCTCGTGATCAAGGGAGGGATCGATTACGAGCACGAGCACGAGCACGAGTAAAAGAGATGAGCATGGAACCAGCTATTGACGGCTCTGGTAAGGTTTACATCCCCATGACGAGAACGATCAAAGCCTCGCTGCTCTTTAGCGTTTTCGCGCTCTGCGCTTTGGGCGCGATCTTTTCGCCAAAAGGAATGCGCGAAAATCGCGAGCAGCCGACCCAGGTCGTCCCGGTGAACAATCACCAGTCGCATCGCAGTATTTGGCTGCGCGTGTAAACACGCCTCAAGGAGGGGCGATTTGAAATCGCCCTTGTCAGAACGGCGGTTTCAAACCGCCGCTCCTTGAAGCTTTCACTGCGGCATAGTTACCCGAAGCAACGACGCCTCCTCGCCAACCGGCCGCACCGAACGATTCTCCAACTCTGCCGGCACGAGAAAGAAATCGCCTGGTTTGAATCGGCGTCCGGCGCATTCGAGTTCGCCGGTCAGGCAAACGACAATCGCAAAGCGGCCGCGGTCAGCAATCGCGCGTTCTCTCTGCACCTCCCATTTGTCGATCTCGAAGAGCTCATGTTTCACGAGCGATTCATCGCTCGGGCGCAATAAGGCCGGCTCGACGTCGCCGAAATCGACACACTGCATCGCCTCGACGATGTGCATCTGCCGTGGAGCGCGCCTTTTCTTCGCGCGGTCCCAATCGTAGATGCGATAGGTCGTGTCGCTGTTCTCCTGGATCTCGACCAGCACGTTCCCGGCGCCGAGTGCGTGGATTCGGCCGCTGGGGAGAAAAATTGCATCGCCGGTCTTCACTTCGAGCGCCTGGAGATGCTTCTCCACTTGTCCCTGCGCGAGTGCCTTCGTGAAAACTTCCCGCGTCGTTCCCTTCTTTACTCCGGCGTAAAGGCGCGCTTTCGGCGCCGCGTTCGCCACATACCAAAGCTCCGACTTCGACTCGCCGCCGAGTTTCTTCGCGATACCCCGCGGAGGATGCACCTGGAGCGAAAGATTTTCCTGCGCGTCGAGCAGTTTGGCCAGGATTGGAAAACGAGGAGAGTCCGGCACCTTCCCGAAAATTTCTTCGCGATGTTTGCACCAGAGCTCGTGCAAGGTCGCGCCGCGCAACGGCCCTTCGTGCACCACACTCTGGGCCTCCGGCCGATCCACGATTTCCCACGACTCGCCGATCAGCGCCGCGGAGGGCAACCGTTTTGCGTAGAGCGATTCCAGCCTGCGCCCGCCCCAGACGCGCTCCATAAACAGCGGCTCGAAAACGAGGGGCTGGGTCAGATTAAGCTGGGCCATGTTTGTAGGGCGTTTCTGTGAAACGCCACGGTTCAGGCGTCTGACACAGACGCCCTACAATTCGCGACTCGATGCGCTTTGCAAACTCACCTCGGTGCCACAAGCTTCGATTGCACCATGAATCTGCGATCTTGGCTCAAATATTGGCTGCCAGTCGTGGGTTGGATGATTTTCATTTTCACCGGCTCCACCGACCTCCTCGCGGCGGAGCACACTTCGCGATTCATCGGTCCGTTTCTCCATTGGCTCGATCCCAATGTTTCGGATGCAACCGTTGCTTCCGTCCAGCTCGTTGTCCGCAAATGCGCCCACCTCACCGAATACGCGATTCTCGCTGCCCTTCTTTTCCGGGCGTTTCGCCAGCGTCAGCCGCGAGTCGGCCGTGTCCTCGCCGTGAGCTTTGTTCTCGCGGCCGTTTACGCCGCGCTCGATGAATTTCATCAATCCTTCGTCGCTTCGCGAACCGGCTCGCCCTTGGATGTTCTGATCGATTGCGCCGGAGCACTCGCTGGCCTGCTGATCTATTGGCGTGTGATTCGCGATCGGCAATCGAAAATCTAAAATGAAAAATGGGCCTGGCTGGGCTCGAACCAGCGACCCTGCGCTTATCAAGCGCATGCTCTAACCAACTGAGCTACAGGCCCGGTGCGGCGGCTCCGCCGCGGAGGTGAATAGTGATCGGTGATTGGTGATTGGTCAAGGGACCGCGAGGTCGACTCTATTCACGGATCACTATTCACTCATCACAATCTAGCGCGCCGCGCCTTTTCGTTCGCGCGATTCCAGAACTTCGCTACGGTATCGGACTTTCGTGAACCTTTCGGTCGCCGCTCTCGCCATCATTGCTGTTTTTCCGTGCGCGTTTCTGCGCGGGGAAGACGCTCCGGCAACCAAAGGGGTGACCGTCCCGCGGGTGGAATTCAAGCACTCCACGCTGCCGAACGGCCTCGAGGTTTACACGGTGGAAGATCATTCCGCTCCGATCGTCGCGGTCCAGGTTTGGTATCATGTCGGCTCGAAGGACGATCCGCCGAACCGGAGCGGGTTCGCCCATCTTTTCGAGCACATGATGTTCAAGGGCAATGAACATATGACGCCGGATGTGTTCGATAACCTCACGGAAAATATCGGCGGCGAGAACAACGCCTATACCGCCGACGATGTGACGGTTTATCACGAGACGGTTCCATCGAATTATCTGAACCCTATTCTTTGGGCCGAGGCGGAACGCATGTCGGCGCTCGCTCTCAATGACGCGAATTTCAAGTCGGAGCGGGACGTGGTGAAGGAAGAATATCGTCAGCGCATTCGCGCGAATCCTTACGGCGAGTTCTATCTCGACATCGAAAAGAAATCATTCGCCGTCCATCCTTACAAGCGGCCCGGCATCGGCAGTATCGAGGAACTGGACGCGTCGAAATTGCCGGAAGTCAAAGCGTTTCACTCCACCTTTTATCGTCCGGACAATGCGACCCTCGTCGTGATCGGCGATTTCAAACCGGAAGAGCTCGACGGGTGGGTAAAAAAGTATTTCGGCGCGGTTCCGAAGCCTTCCACGAAGATTCCGCGAGTGACCGCCAAGGAACCGCCACGCAAAGCCGACAAACGCGAAACGACCTACAGCCCGCGCGCGCCGCTTCCCGCCGTGGCGCTGACCTATCTGGGGCCATCCATTCGCGGCAACGATTCGTCGGCGCTCTCGCTCGTGGCGGAGATCCTGGCCGGCGGCGATTCGTCGCGGCTTTATCGAACGATGGTTTACGAGCAGCAAGTAGTGCAGAGCGTTTCGTGCGACGCCGATCTCCGCGAAGATCTCGGGCTCCTCATCTTCCGCCTTATTCTCGCGTCGGGAAAGACGATTGCCGACGCGGAGAAGTCTTTGAGTAACGAGATCGAGCAGGTCCTCAAGAACGGCGTCACGCAAGCGGAACTCGACAAAGCGAAGAGCCGTTTTCTCACCGGCAAATTGGAGGAACGCGAGACGGTGAACGGCAAAGCCAGCGCGCTCGGCCAGGCGGCGGTCGTGTATGGCGACGCCACCCGCGTCAATACCGACCTCGCCAAGTTGCAAGCCGTGACCACAGCGGAGATCAAGGAAGTGATGAACCGTTACATCACCGGTAAGAAAAAGGTGGTCGTCGAATATTTGCCCGAAACGATGAAGCCGGGCTACGTGCCGCCGCCGACCGACAAGACGGAGAAAAAGCCGTGATGAAAACCCGACTGATTTTGGCTGCCGGACTTTTGTTTGTCGCGACCGTGTCCTCCGCGCTTGCCATTGGCGGCCTCGATACGGCGCCGGCCGCTTCGGCTCCGCATGAGACGACATTCTCGCAGCCGAAAGAAACGAAACTCGCGAACGGCTTGCGGGTTGTCGTCGTCGAACGTCCAGGCCTTCCGCTTCTGGCCGCGGAGCTCCTCGTTCGCAGCGGCGCTGAAGTCGACGGGAAAGAACTTGCCGGCACCGCGAGTATGACCGGTTCGCTTTTGACCCGAGGCACAGAGACAATGTCCGCGCCGCAAATTGCAACGGCGATCGAATCGCTCGGCGGCACGATCGATTCCGGCGCGCATTGGGAGAGAAGCAGCGCCACCGTTGTCGTCATGTCGGACAAAGCCGAGGCTGCCCTGAAAATTCTCTCTGATGTCGTGCTCCATCCGACCTTCAAGCAGGAGGAGATCGACCGGCTGAAGAACCAGACGCTCGATGGTTTGCGCGTCGCGCTCCGGCAGCCCGGTGCGCTCTCGCAGTTCGTCGCGGGCCGGGCGCTGTTCGGCGACGCGCCGTACGGGCATTCGCACACCGGCACCATGGAAACCGTCCAGGCGATCAAGCGCGACGATATCGTGAAGCTCTACCAGACCTACTACGTTCCGGAGAATGCGGCGCTGGTTCTCTCCGGCAACCTGACCTTGGAGCAGGGGAAGAGATACGCGGAACAATTTTTTGGCGAATGGAAGGGCACGATGCCCGCGCCGTCCGACATTTCCTCGTCCAAGTCGGCGGAATGGAAGCCGTCGAATATCGTGATCGACATGCCCGAGGCGGGACAGGCCGCGGTGAGCGTGGCGCGGCCCGGGCTTAAGCGCAGCTCGCCGGATTATTATGCCGGAGTCGTGGCCAACGCCGCGCTCGGAACCGGCTTTGTCTCGCGCCTGAATCGCGAGATTCGGATCAAGCGTGGCCTCAGTTACGGCGCGCGTAGTTCGCTGGATGCGCGGCGCGATGTCGGTCCCTTCATGGCGACGGCGCAAACGAAGAATCAATCAGCCGCTGAAGTCGCTAACTTGATGCAGATCGAATTGAAACGGATGAAGAGCGAGCCGGTCCAAGGGGATGAACTCAAGTCCCGGCAGGCGGTCATCACGGGTGCCTACGCCCGCCAGCTGGAAACGAACGGCGGTTTTGTCGGCAAGATTTCGGCGATGATCACGAACGATCTGCCTCTCGACACGCTGAACAAATTCATCCCGTCGATCAACGCCGTCACCAGCGCCGACGTGACCGGCTTCGCCGCGAAATACTTCGACACTCCACCGAGCCTCATCATCATCGGCAAAGCCGCCGATTTCCTGGAGCCCCTCAAGAAAGATTTCCCAGACGTCAAAGTCATCGCGGTTCCCGATCTGGACCTGAACCGCCCCGACCTGACGAAGCCGAAGGGGTAGTTTTCATGGAGGGACGGGCGCTGTCCGTCCCGTTATTTGGGACGACCGGCGGTCGTCCCTCCAAGCGAAGGTCTGGAGGCAAGGGGATTGGCTCCCGCCCATCCAAGTAGTGCGGCCCTGCCGTTAAAGACTCTTGCCTCGCGCCTCTGGCTTGGAGGCAAGGGGATTCGAACCCCTGACATCCAGCTTGCAAAGCTGGCGCTCTACCAACTGAGCTATGCCCCCGGTTGGGAATTCCGAATGTCGAATGACGAATGCCGAAAGCAACTTCAAAGAAGTGCGATCGACTGTAGCCGCGGCGCTCTGCGAAAGGTGTATGTTTGGCGCCAACGGCGCGCTCTCATTCCAGCCTGGGCATCGCCCCAGGATTACGACCGGATGATGCGTCCGAGCGCTGAAAGCGCGATTCAACGCTCTGGTTCGGCGTTCCTTCCGACCGCGATTACGGACTGAGTCGCGCTTTCAGCGCTGGTGGCGTGGCGTTGCCTAGGATCCTGGGGCGATGCCCAGGGCGTTAATGAAGGCCGCCTTGGCGCTAGGCAGATTCGCATGGCTGGTAGGGAGCACGGCCGGCTGGCCCGTGCCGCCAACATGCGTCTCGCATGTCGCTCCCCTCCGGCAGGCGAGACGCATGCTCGCCGTACAGCCGGGACGGCCGTGCTCCGTACAAAAAAAAATGCCGGACGGCGATTAGGCCATCCGGCATTTTGTGATTCTGCAGCAAAGACTGAATTGTGCGTTACTCGTCACGTTTTCCCTGAGCCTCGACTTCTTTCGTTATCGAGGGCTTAACGGCATGTCCGAAATTCCGAAGAACTTCGGGGTTAGCCGTCGACCTATTCAATCACTCCCAAGGAGCAAGCTCCCCGAGGTGACGAATTCTCCTTAGAAAGGAGGTGATCCAGCCGCAGGTTCCCCTACGGCTACCTTGTTACGACTTCATCCCA
>JBEEHR010000067.1:0-29181 GCA_041167505.1 Verrucomicrobiota bacterium | reverse complement strand
TCGACCAAATCATCGTCCTCGAGCATGGCCGGATCGCCGAGAGCGGCCGCGGCGCTGAACTCGTGGCGCGCGGCGGCGCCTATGCGACACTCTACGCCGCCGGCAACTATCCTTCGCAATGAGCAACGTCAACAACGAGCGCCGCATCGAGGGCGATTGGTGGGCTGATCCGATTCCGCCTAACGTTCATTTCGGCGCGGGGTTCTATTGCGAAACAGCGCAGATCTTTCGCTTCCTCCGCAACCGCGAGGAGGGCGCCGTGAAGTTGGGCGACTACGTTTCCTGTTACGCCGGTTGTTCGTTTTCGCTCGGCGTCAAAGGCCGCTGCACCGTCGGCGATTTCACTCTGATGAACGGCGCGCTCGTCATGGCCGAGGAACGGATCGAGATTGGCTCACATTGCCTGATCTCCTGGAACGTCGGCATCGCCGATTCCGATTTCCACCCGCTCGCGCCCGCCCAGCGCATCATCGACGCCCATGCGCTCGCGCCATTTTTCAAGGACCGCCCACCCCGTCCGAAATTGCGCACGCTACCGGTCATTATTTCCGATAACGTCTGGATCGGTATGAACGCCATCATCCTCAAAGGCGTCACCATCGGAGAAAACTCCGTTGTCGCCGCCGGCGCCGTCGTCACCAAGAGCGTCCCCGCCAATGTCGTCGTCGCCGGAAATCCCGCGGTGGTTGTTCGCGACGTTTGAATAGTGATCGGTGATGGGTGAATAGCGTTGCCTTCTCCAGCATTCACCAGTCACTGATCACCATTCACTTTGCCGACGGATGAAGAAAAACAATCAGCCACAATGAAAAAACCGAACCTTCTACGCAGCATCGGCGCAATTATTCTGGGCTTCCTGGCCGTCGTTGTCCTTTCCCTCGGCACGGACCAGGTGCTGCACGTGCTCAAGGTCTATCCGCCCTGGGGCGACCCAATGCCTCAGCCCGGCTTGAATCTCCTGGCGCTCTCGTATCGGATCGTCTTCACGATCTTTGGCAGCTACCTCGCGGCAAGGGTTGCGCCGCGCAATCCGATGCGCCACGCCATGATCCTCGGATTCATAGGGCTAGCCTTCGGCACCGCCGGCGCCGTTGCCACGATCCCCATGCACCTTGGCCCCGCTTGGTACCCAATCGCCATCGCCGCCACCGCCCTCCCCTGCGCCTGGATCGGCGGCGCACTCTACCGGCCGGTCGATGATGATCGGTGATAAGCGAATAGCCGGACCATCTTAACCATTCAACAGTCACTGATCACCATTCACGTTTGCCGCGCCTCATGAAAAAAAAGCGTCTCATCGTGATGGGCTTCATGGGCAGCTGTCCCATCGCCGGCGTCATCTGGCAGCATCTTCATTACATCGTCGGTCTGCAACGCCTCGGGCACGACGTCTTCTACATCGAGGACTCCGCGCGCCTTCCCTACAACCCCGACACGTTCGAGGTGAACAATGAGTTCGATTACGCCGCCCGCATGCTCGCGCATCTCGGCGCCGAGTTCGGCTTCGCGCGACGTTGGAGCTTTTGCGCCCGCTATCTTCCCGGCAATCCCACCGCCGGCCTTTCCCTCACCCGCATCCGCCAGCTTTATCGCGAAGCCGACGCCATCCTGAACGTCTGCGGCACCCAGGAGTTCAATCCCGACCTGCTCACGAGCGATCGCATCCTCTACATTGAAAGCGATCCCGGCGTCGAACAGATCAAAGTCGACGAGGGCATCAAATCGACGATCAAATATCTCAAGCGCCACCACGCCCTCTTCACCTTCGGCGAAAACGTCGGCACCGCTGCCTTCCCCGTCCCCACTCACAAGTTGAAGTGGCTCTCCACTCGCCAGCCTATCGTCACCGATCTGTGGAAAACCGTTCGCCCTCCGAGTAGCGCTGCCGTCTTTACGTCCGTCGCGAACTGGTCCACCAGCGGGTTGAAAGACATCGAGTGGCGCGGCGAAAAATATTTGTGGAGCAAGTCGCGGGAATTCCTTCGGTTCGTCGCCGCGCCGAAACGCGCCGGCGAAACCTTCGAGCTCGCCACCGACATCAAGGACGAAAAGACGCGCGACAAGTTCCTGCGCAACGGCTGGCGGTTCCGCGCGCCGCACGATCTCAGCGCCGACTACCAGCTTTATCGCGATTACATCCGCCGCTCGAAAGGTGAGTTTACCGTCGCCAAGGACCAGTACGTCCGGCTGAAGACTGGCTGGTTCAGTGACCGCAGCGGCTGCTACCTCGCCGCCGGCCGTCCCGTCATCACGCAGGAAACCGGCTTCAGCAAAATCTTCGGCGCCCACCGCCACGGCCTCATCGCCTTCGAGTCGTTAGGCGAGATCGCCGAAGCTGTAAAAGAGATCAACGCCGACTACACCCGCCACTCGTTAGCCGCCCGCGAAATCGCCCGCCAATTCTTCGAAGCCGAGAAGGTTCTGCGCTCACTCCTCGAACGCGCTGGGATTTAGAGATGATAATAGCCCAGCGCTTCAGCGCTGGGTTCACAATCTCCGCCGGTACGAAAGTCCCGTCAGGGACGAAAGGAACTGGGCACGCATGACGTCATCGAGAACGTTTTCTCTTCCGTCCCGTCGGGACTCACCCGCTATAGATCCAAATTCCCAGCGCTGAAGCGCTGGGCTATTCTCACGCCAACTCCAGCTCACTCACTCCTCGAACGCGCTGGGATTTAGAATTGGCGCCCCAAGCACAGAGCCTGCTTCGAGGTCGGCGTGTTCCACCTGTTGCTACCATTCCGTTCCCTTAGCCTTTGGCTTTCGTTGGTCCTGCTTCCCTCCGTGTTCGCAGCCTCCTCCAGCGATCCGCAGGCAATGGCTCCTATCGAAATTCACGGCTCAACAACCACCAACCGCGACCTGCTCCAGCAGCATCTGCTCTGGGCTGAACGCGTTCTGGTTCAACCGTTCTCCGCTCGCGTGCAAAAAGAACCATACCACGATCAGGCCGTCGCTTTCGTCCGCGACGCGCTCCCATCCCTGCTCATGACTTCGAGCTACTATCCCACCAGCCAAACGCTCGCCGCCGCGCAAAGTTTGCGGGACGCCGGCTGCGACGATCCTCTCGTGCGGCTACTGGACTACCGGGTCGTGTTCGCCGTCAAAGGCTTTCACGGAAACTGTTTCGTAGAGCTAGCCCATGCGATGGAAACCGCTTTCAAGTGGCCGGGCCCGAAAGCTCTGGCTTGGATCCTCGCGCGCCAGCGCGCCTGTCTCGCGGAGAACGATCCCGAGAAAGATCGGAGCGGATGGATGGCCGTCCTGCTTACGCCCATCGTGATGAGCGACGGGAGCTATCGCGCCGACGAAGACCGGCTGTTCTACCAGCACCTTTTCACGCCGCAAGCCTCTGAGTTAATCGAGCGGAGCTACGAATCGTTTGCAGTGCTGGAAGGCCAGCCCGTTCTCGGCGATTGGCTCCAGAACACCATGCACGGTTGGTTTGAACTGCAGCGCGCCGATGACAAGCACAAGCTCATTAACGGAGAGCACGTGGAGGCCAAAGGCGAGAGCGCGGAAGTGCACATGGACCGGGCCCGCGAAGCGTTTACCCGTGCCTGGAATCTGCGGCCGGACCGCCCGGAGCCAGCCACCCAAATGATCAACGCCAGCCGGTTCACGGACGAAGCAACCTGCCGACTCTGGTTCGACCGTGCCATTGCCGCCCAGTTCGATTACCTGCCTGCCTACCGGACGTTTCTTTGGGCCTTACGACCGCGGTTCGCCGGCAGCGCGGAAACGATGATCGCGTTCGGCACCCGCTGCATGGAAACCAACCGTTACGATACCGGCATCCCAGAGATTTTTCTCGACGCCGCGACCGACGCAGCGACCGACATCGGCGACTGGCGGAAAATTTATCGGGATCCCGAGATCGCGCGCAAAACCGTGGAAGTCAGCCGGAAGTTCGCTGAACGCGCTGTAGGCACGAGCAGAGAAAGCATGTGGCTCGAGTTTCTGGCTCTGAACTCTTGGCTCGCCGGTGACTTCGCCACGGCCGGCCAGGCCCGCGCAAAGCTCACTGGGCCGCTCTCGCGTCAAGTCGCTTACAAAGCCAGCATCCTTGGCGTGTCCGATTTCGTCGAACAGCTCACTCGTGATCTCGCTGCCGGCTCAGGCGAATTCCAGCGCGCGGAAAAGCTGGCTGAAACAGAGGAATACGCCGCGGCCCGCGTCGCCTACCAGAAAGCGCTCACCGTTGCCACGGTCGCCGATCAGCCCCGCGTCCGGCAACGAATCGGTCTGATGGAGTTCAAGGAAAAGGCGGCAAGCGCTGACTGGGTGCCGCTCCCCCCGCCCGATTCCACGACGCCGATGTGGTTTCAATTGCGCGCGAATGGCGGACGCCAGGTGCGCGAACTCACTCCGGAGGAGGAGGTTATTTTCGCCGCGAAATACGATCATCCGCCGGCCGGTCTGTGTTTCGCCGCCTCACCGGGCGATGATTTCGAGGTCCGCTGGGAACTGCCAGCCGCGGCCGCCGATCCCGAGACGGTCGCAGCCTGCCGTCTCATGCTCCAACTCGTGCCTGCCGATACTATGTTCCCCTACAACCCGCCCAACATCCCGCTCGATGGCGTCGCCAATTGGTTCTCCGTCCGTATTAAACCCGGTGCCGCGCGCGGTACCGTCGACGTCACCGTGCTCGATTTTGGCGGCGAACAGGGAAGCGACACCTTCACCGTCCCGGCCAAGGCCAGAAGCCGCGTCACCTTCCGCCTGCGCAACGAATCCATGTCCCTCGCCCTCAATGACCAACCAGTCTTCGAGGGAACAACCCGGCAGCGCGTCTACGGCTGGCCGCAGGTTCTGATCGCCTTCGCCGCTCCCCCGAACCCTGCCGAGCGCCCCGAAGCGATCGCCGTCCGGATCCCCTCGAAATCCGACCGGGAAGAAGTTGCTCAGGTGAATCCGTAATTCTAACGCTACGCGGACCGCCCCGACGGGCTCATCGCCTTCTGCTCGTTAGGCGAAATCGCCGAAGCCGTAAAAGAGATCAACGCCGACCATACCCGGCACTAGTTAGCCGCCGCCAATTCTTCGAAGCCGAAAGGGTCCTAAGATCGGCTCCTGGAGCGCACTGGGGATCTAACCTGAGGCCGAGCGGGACAGTGTAAGAACGGGTTTGAAACCTGGGGTCAGATGCTCAACAAATTCGCGCAAAGCTTGGAACCTAAGTACGTGGACAGAGAATGGGGAGTTCTTGGGCTGTCTTGATTCAAGGTGGCTATTGTTTGCCCTACCAAGACCTCCCACGGTTTGGAAACTCCGATGATCGCCATAAGAATGTTTCGAATTTCTTTCAAATCACCATTTGCTCGATCAAAATTCGAGTCCGCAAACACGCTCATGTCCCTGAAGTGGGAGTGATGAGGAAAGTTTTCCAGCCATTTCTGACAACCGGCGACCACTGAATCCCAATCTGTTGCGGCGACACGTAATGTGTCGTCGGCTAACATAAGGTTCTCCGCTGCACGACATGCCAGTCGACAACGGATAATAGGAGGTCGATCCTCTAGCTCGCCCACCGAATTATCGCGGTCGCGTAGAGAGAAAGCACGCGGCTCATCGTAGAGAGAAGGTAGCTTTTCGACTAACCACGTTTCCCACTCGGCGATCTTATCGACACTTCCCGTTGGACAGGCGAAAACCGAAAAGGCTTCTTTTCTAGACCGCGCAACCTGATCCCAGATTCTCTTGTCGTCGTCTCCCTCTACGAGAAGGATCGAGCTTTCGTTAAAGATATTAGAAAGTGGATGTGCTCCAAAAATAGGAAGTACCGTCATCGCGATTTCATCGACCGGGGAAAAAGTGATTTCGCCGTCTGCGGCAATCGGCATGAATGCAACCTGAACGTCATCTGTCCGTTCGAGTGACCCGACTATTGCCGTGCTATGGGTGGCGATCAGAACGTTGAAGTTCTTTTCACGGGCGAGCGCGGCGAGAAACCGGATGTACCGGGCTTGCAAGTCGGGATGCAAGTGTACGTCAGGTTCGTCGATCATTAATAACCGCCGCGCCCTAATCTGACTCTGGCGAGAGAACACCAGAGCTTCTATTGCCAATGCGATTGCTTCGGATTCCCCACTGGAGATGGCGGTTGGAGAAACCGTAGCGTTATCTGACTTCCGTTGGATTTCAAAACCGGAACCCGCCCCACGCGTTATTCGAACCAATGGAAGCAAGGCGTTAATCTGATCGATAACCGATTGAAAGGTATGCGAATGATCTGCTCGCATAGCCGGATCAAGCTCGATTTCGCGAAGGACAAGAAGCTCGAGGTGGCGAAATTGAGAAACCGTTTGCTCGCGAAATTGTTCATGTCGGTTCGCACGGCGAGCGTCCCTAAGGTATACCGAGCTATTTGTTATGCTCTGCTCGATGTGCGCCGTAAAGGTCAGTGATCCGCCACGCTCGGGAGTGATATATTTCACGAACCACGCTTCATTGTCAGCGAGCTTCGCGTCGATCTCTCTGAGAGTGCTGCTCTTGCCGCATCCGTTCTTTCCCAGAAGGAAATTGATTCTTTTCGTTAGCTTTTCTTCCACCCTATGTAGCCTCCGTTCAGTGTTGCCGAAATCGATTCGGCCTTGCAACTTCACGCTTGGAACCAGCAGACTCAAACCAAGAAAATGAAGATACCAGCACTGTTCGCCGCTTCTGTTGCTCTTGTGATGATGGCCGTGCCTCTTGAATGCAAAGGCAAAGACCCTGAATTCAAGCCGCCGGGGACGGAAGAGAACGCCGCTGTGGACCAGGCCAATGCAAAACTCGATGCAGTCTATAAGCAGCTGATGGGCAAATTGAATGCGGATGGGCAGAAGGCTTTGAAAGAAGCGGAACGCGCCTGGATTAAGTGGCGCGACGATGAAGCCATGTTGACGGCGCGCGTCGGCGGCGCGGTCGGGGGCAGCAGTATGCGGGTGGATTTTGCGAACGCGCAGAAGAAGTTGATCGACCAGCGAATCGAAGTCCTGAACGAGTACTTGAAGCAGGCTGCGGCTAACTGATGAGCCAGACGACTGCCAGCCAGCATTTCCAGGGACTTCGCACGGTTATTTACGCGGCGCCGGACTTGGAGAAGGCGAAGGCGTGGTATTCCAGCATTCTCGGGATCGCGCCTTACTTCGATCAACCGTTCTACGTCGGTTTCAATGTCGGTGGTTATGAGTTGGGGCTGGATCCGGATTTGGCCGGGACGTCCAGCGGTGGCGCAATAGTTTATTGGGGCGTGGCGGATGCCGGCTCCGCCTTGGAGCGGCTTCTTTCTCTCGGAGCTACGGCGCGCACAAGTGTTCAGGAAGTCGGCGAGGGTATCAGGGTCGCGACGGTGCTGGATCCGTTCGGCAATATTTTTGGTGTCATCGAGAACCCGCACTTCAACCTTGCCAGCTGACGACGACACCCGTAGGACCAATCCAATTCTCTATGAAACTCATCACAATATCCTTGATGTCATTGGGGTGCTTGTGTTTCAGCATCCTGACGCTGATTTCGCCGCGCGCCTTGGCGGCGCCGGAAAAGCAAACGGAGGCAATTGCGGACAAAGTGCACACGCCAGCTGAAGGCAGCACCGAACGAACCGCCATTCTGGATGGGCTCCGGCGATATTGGCAAACCACTCGGAACCCGGACGGTGGCAAACCCTACCTGGGCAAGATCACGTTCAAGGTGAATTACCTGAAGGTTCACAACGGCTGGGCCTGGGTGTATGCCGAGCCGCGTTCGTCGCTCCCCAAAGAAGGCTTCCCGGAGAACAGCGGCTTCCTCTTGCAACTGAAGGCGGATCGTTGGGAGGTGATGAAACTTCCTACCATGGATGACAACGGAGATGGCGCCTTCAATCCGAGCCCGGCTGATGTGGCGCGAATCAAGAAGATGTATCCGTCGTTGGCAGCGGACGTCATTCCCGTCGAGAAGCGCCGGTAGGCGATCAAGGAGCGGCGGTTTATCCGGCAGCTGCCGGACCGGCTTGCTTCGGGGGCGGTTTGGAAAGCGCCCCTCCTTGGGCTGCGCAATCGCGAATCGGAACGTTTGCTTTCAGCCTAACGAGGGCACAGGATTTGCACCACAGGGGCGGGAAGTTCCGCCTGGCAATGCTCGATCTAAAATCAAACCCCTCCCTGGATTTCCCAGACGATCCGTTGAAATGGGACGGCTGGAGCAAATATAACGCGGAGAATTTTTACGAGCGGCTCTGCCTCGATCCGACGTCGAAGCCCGACGACGAAGAGATCCAGCAGCATTGCGCCGCGCTCCTCAACTGGTGGCAGAAGAAGCTCCGGCTCAAGAATCAGCCGAGCAATCCGCTTACGCAGTTGTTGGGACGCGGCATCGATGAAGCAGCGGACTATCTCGTCCAGGCCCGGATGCAATTGCTCGATCCGGCGCGGCGATATCAGATCGATGAGGAGCTGGCGGCGAAAGCCGAACAGGAAGCACTCGCGGAATTCTCCATGTATGTGGCGGTCTCCATCGCCGGCAAGGTTTTGACGGCCGAAGCCGAGGCAAATCTCTCGGAGTTCGGGCGGCGCAACGGCCTGACCGAAGAGCAGACCCGCGCTTGCATCGAAGAAGAATTGCGGCGGACCAAGGCGAAGCGCGCCGCGCCTCCCGCGCCCGCCGCGCCGGAAGCGGAGAAGGAATTCCTTCGCATCCTGGGATTGAGCAATCTGAATTTGGGCGACGCCACGCCGCTCGTTCGGCAGGTCTTTGTGACGATCGCGGAGAACCTCGGTATCCAGCTTGAGCGAGCGGAACGACTCCTGGAAGATTACCTGGATGGAGAGGAAAGCGGCTTCGCAAAATTACGGACGGTCACTCCCAGGATCGTCATCAAACCGCGCGCAGCCGAGGCGCCGCCGCCTCCAATCGCCGAACAATTCCAAGCGGTCGCGGGCAAAATTTGGCCGACCCAGTCCCCGGCTGGATTCATCAATCCGAACGGTGCGCAGATGATGCTGATCCCCGGCGGTGAGTTCGTAATGGGCAGCGATGCCCCCGATGCCGGTCCGGACGAACAACCGCTGACGCCAGTCACCCTGAGTGAATTCTACCTGTCGCGCCATCCGGTGACGAACGTCGAGTACGAGCGATTCGATCCCAGCCATCGATCAAAGCGGATCAAAGATGCGGGCGACGATCATCCGGTGGTGTATGTGACCAGCCTCGACGCGATCCGGTATTGCCAGTGGCTCAGCGCGCGGGATGGCAGGAACTATCGGCTGCCGACGGAAGCCGAATGGGAATTTGCCGCGCGCGGAATCGATTGCCGGAAATACCCGTGGGGGAATCACGATCGACGGGGAGGTTTCGCGAACTTCGCCGACGTGCGGACTACTTTCCCATGGCGCGACTCCCAGATCGACGATGGTTATGCGGAGACGTCGCCCGTGGGAGCCTTCCCACAAGGCGCGAGCTTCTTTGGCCTCGAAGACATGGCGGGCAACGTCTGGGAATGGTGCCTGGATTTCTACCAGCCCCTGGCGGGTGCGCCCAAGCGGAACCCGCGGGGTGTCGCCACGGGCGACAAGCGGGTCTATCGCGGCGGCAGTTGGAAATCCCGGTTTACAAATCTGCGCACGACGGCTCGCGGCTCCAATGCCGCAAATTTCTCCTGCAACGATGTCGGCTTTCGCGTGGCATGGGCGCGCGAAGTGAGCGAATCAGATTAGCAAGGAGCGGCGGTTTCCAAACCGCCGTTTGATGGGAGAGGCGGTTTGGAAAGCGCTCCTCGTTGAGCCGCGGCCTTGCCGGTCGCCGTTATGCTCCATAGATTTGAGGAGCGATGACGCACGACCACGATCATGCCGGCCACGCGCACGAGCCGCCGAGCAACAACGCCGCCTTCGCGATCGGGGTGATTCTGAATCTCGGGTTCGTGGCGATCGAGGTTTTGTATGGGCTGGCGGCGCATTCGCTGGCGCTCATCTCGGACGCGGGACATAACCTGAGCGACGTCTTTTGTCTGCTGCTCGCCTGGGGCGCAATGCATTTGACGAAAACGGCGCCGACCAAACGGCGAACGTATGGCTGGCGGCGATCGTCGATTCTGGCTGCACTCATTAACGCGGTGATTCTGCTCGTCGTCGTGGGCGGAATTACGGTGGAAGCGATTCGCCGCCTGGAAAATCCTCCCGAGGTGGCGGGCGGAACGGTGATGGCAGTGGCGGCGGTCGGGATTGTGATCAATACGATCTCGGCGCTGCTCTTCATGTCGGGACGGAAACGCGATTTGAATTTAAAAGGCGCATTTCTCCATATGGCGGGGGATGCGGCCGTGTCGTTAGGCGTGGTCATCGCGGCTTTCGCGATCCAGCTGACGGGCTGGCATTGGCTCGATCCGGCGGCGAGCCTGGCGATCGGGGCGGTGATCGTCTGGGGCACGTGGGGATTGCTGCGAGAATCGGTCAACCTGTCGATGGACGCGGTGCCGGCGGAGATCGATCCGCACGCGGTCGAAGATTACCTGGCCAATCTCGCGGGAGTGACGGCGGTGCACGATCTCCATATCTGGGCGATGAGCACCACCGAGGTGGCGCTGACGGTTCATCTCGTGATGGAAGAACCGCCGCGGACCGATTTGTTCCTACACGATGTCTCGGACGTGCTCCGCGATCGTTTCGGGATCGGGCATGCGACGACGCAGATCGAGTGCGGGAATTGCGAGCGCGACTGCCGGCAAGCGCCCGTGCATGTCGTGTGACCGACGGTTGAGAGGGTTGAGATGTTGAGCGGTTGAGAGGACTTGAAGCCACGTCTCCACTCAACCTCTCAACTCCTCAACCACTCAACCGCATTTGCTTTCCCGATCATCTGTTTCATCTTTGCGCCTTTGTGATGAGGCGCTGGGCAATTCTCTCAATCTTGTTGCTGCTTGCGATTGACGCGCGGGCGCAACAAAAAGGTCCGCCGGAACCAGCGGGCGACCAAACGCCGTCGCCTTCGATTGCTCCCCCGCCAGCCGTCATCGTGGCGGCGCCCGCACGGCCGAACGGCCCGATCCAGAAAAGCCTGGTCCGCATTACCGCGACGGAAGTGGAGCCAGACTATCGCGCGCCCTGGAATTCAGGCGGAGTGCAGCGCGGCATCGGCGCCGGATTCGTGATCGACGGGAACCGGATCATGACGAATGCGCACGTGGTGAGCAACAGCCGCTACCTCACGGTCGAGCGTGACGGCGATCCGAACAAATATCCGGCCACGGTTTTGTTCGTGGCGCACGATTGCGACCTGGCGCTGTTGAAGGTCGCGTCCACGGATTTTTTCAAGAACATGGTGCCGCTCACCTTCGGTGGAATTCCCGCTCTGGAAACAACGGTGTCGGCCTACGGTTATCCGCTCGGGGGCGAACGCATGTCGGTGACGACCGGTATTGTTTCGCGAATTGATTTCACGCTCTACACGCATTCCTCGATCGATTCGCATCTCGCGATCCAGATCAGCGCGCAGATCAATCCGGGAAACAGCGGCGGCCCCGTAATGCAGGACGGAAAGGTGACGGGCGTGGCGTTCCAGGGCTACAGCGGCGACGTGGCGCAGGGTGTCGCCTACATGATTCCCACGCCGGTCATTCGGCGCTTTCTGAAGGATGTCGAGGACGGGCACTACGATCGTTACGTCGATCTCGGCATCACCTACTCAAAACTTCAAAACCCGGCGCAGCGGCATTTTCTTGGGCTGAAAGATGACGATCGCGGCGCTCTCGTGGGGACCGTGATCGCGGCCGGCCCCGCGGCGAACAGCCTTCAGGCAGGCGACGTCCTGCTGGCGATCGACGATCACCCGATCGCGAGCGACGCGACCGTGGAGCTGGAGGGTTCGCGAGTCGACATGCCCGAAGTGGTCGAGCGGAAATTCAAAGGCGACAAAGTGAAGCTCGATATCTGGCGCGACAAGAAACCGCTTTCCGCAACGATCGAGCTGGGCTCCGTCTGGCCGTATCTTTATCTCGCGCATGGCTACGATGTGAAGCCGCGTTACGTCGTTTACGGCGGGCTCGTTTTCCAGCCGCTCACGCTCGATCTCATCGACGTCTTTCAGCCGACCGATGTGCGCATCCGGCATTACTTCGATTATTTCGTGCTCGAGCAAATTTATCTCGAGCATCCCGAGGTCATTATCCTGACGAACATTCTTCCCGACCCGACGAACAGTTATCTGACGTCGTATCGCGGGAGCATCGTGGACGAAGTGAACGGGAAGAAGATCCGGAAGCTGAACGATCTGGCGGCCGCGTTCGCGGAAAAGACCGACCGCTTCGTGGTGCGGATGATCGGTGACGGACCGCCGCTCGTGCTCGATCCGAAGGAAGTGGAATCGGCGCGGGAGCGGATCAAGAGCCGTTACAACGTGTTGGTGGACGAGAATCTGGAGGAACAGCCGAGTAAGCCGACGCCGGCAGACCAGACAAAAGGCTGATGAAGACGTTCCGTTTCCATATCGCTTTGCTGGCGGCGACGGTTTTGCCGCTGACTGCATTCGCGGCCACTGCCCCCAAAGGTCCGGAGACGGTGGTGAAGCCGAAGGAGCTTTCCCTCGTCCGCGTGAACGTGACGGGGCAGCCGTACGATTTCGTCAGGCCATGGCAGAAGAAGGCGCCGTTCTCTAAGCGCGCGCTGGGCGCTGTGCTCTCCGGTGGCCGCGTCCTGGTGACGGCGGATTTGGTCGCGAACCAGAACTACGTGGAGTTGGAGCGCGCGGAATCCGGAGATAAGACCGCGGCCAATGTCGTGGTGGTCGATTACGAATCGAACCTGGCATTGCTCGAACCGACCGACAAAAAATTTCTCGATGGCCTGACGCCATTGCAACTCGCGCTCGACACCGTCGTCGGCGATCGGCTCGCCGCGTTGCAACTAGAATCCACCGGCGCGCTCGTCCTGACGGAAGGCCTGGTCACGACGATCCAGATGACGCGTTATCCCGCGGACCTCGGCCAGTTCCTGACCTATCGCGTGAGCATCTCGCTCCAGTATCGCGACAACAGCTACACGGTGCCGCTGGTGAAAAACAACAAGCTCGCCGCATTGCTCCTGCGTTTCGACCAACGGACGCAGGTGGTGGATGCGATCCCGGCGCCGATCATCGCGCATTTTCTCAAGGACGCGGAGAAGCAGCCGTACCAGGGTTTTCCCTCGGCCGGTTTCGGATTTTTCCCGACTCGCGATCCGCAGTTGCGGAAGTTCGCCGAGCAAACCGGCAAACCCGCGGGCGTTTATGTGACGAGCGTCGATCCGAGTTCACCGGCGGCCAAGGCCGGGCTGCAGGTGGGCGACATTGTCACCAGCGTGGGCAACAACGAGATCGATCAAAACGGGAACTACGTCGATCCGCTCTACGGCAAAATCGAGTTCACGAACCTGATCACCGCGAAGGCCTTTGCCGGCGACACGTTGCCGGTGCACCTCCAGCGCGCGGGGAAACCGATGCAGCTCGACCTCAAGCTCGAACATCGGAATGCGAATGATTACGTCATACCGCCCTACAGCCTGGATCGCGCGCCGCTTTACTGCGTTCTGGGCGGATTGATTTTCGAGGAGCTCTCCCGGCAATACCTCCGCGAGTGGGGCGCGAACTGGATGAAGGACGCGCCGCAGCGCCTGGTCTACAAGGACCGGTTCCAATCCGAGCTTTATCCGGAGGGCAACCGGCGCGTGGTGGTATTAACACAGGTGCTGCCGGCGAACACGACGATCGGTTACGACGACATCGCGTATCTGTGCGTGCGAAAGGTCAACGGGAAAGAAGTGAAGTCGCTGGCCGACCTGGCCGAGGCCGTGAAAACCCCGGTGGACGGTTTCATCACCATCGAAACCGAAGAGGATCCGAAGCAGATCGCGCTCGATGCGAAACAGGTCGAGGCGGAAGCGGAAGCGTTGAAGCAGAATTACGGGTTGCCAAGTTTGCAACGCTTAGAGTAGCTGATGGAGACGGCCTGCCCTAGGCCGTTGGAGGAAACCGCTGCCGTGCGTTCGATCCCCGGCACGAGGGCGTGCCGGCTCCAAAGACTATTGTTCCAACTTCGCTTGGCGTAATGCGCGAGGCTGCGCCAAGAACTTTGCGACTTCATCGGTGTAATCTTCAAACGGATTCCCCATCACCAGGAAGTCGCGATTATCGCAGGCGATCGAATCCCAATTAATTACGTAAGGCTGGTCGCTCTTCTGAAACCAGGCAACGGCCTGGGCGCGGCCGCAGGCACGAGTGTTCGAGGGCGGATGAAAACCGGCGGCGGGTTGCCGCACACTGTTGTTCCATTCGCCGATCCGCTTGGCCGGATTCACGCCGAAGAACAATCCCTTGGCTGGATCGATGTTGTGATATTCCAGATCGAGGCTTTGCAGCCACGGATCGTCCCAGCCGATGCTTTCAGATTCCATGAAGGCCTCCAGCAGCCATTTCTTCGTGATCCAGTCGACACCGCCGATGAGCGCTTCGGGTTTATTGCTCAGTGCTTCCAGCGTGAAACTCCAGCTCTCGAGTAACCAGTCGGTTTCCTCGTCGATCCCACCGAGATGCGCGCGCGCCAGCTCGTGGAATTGCCATTGAATATCGAGCGCGCCGATGGTCCTGCCGTTCTCGAGGCGCACGAGCCACGCGCCGGTCGCGTCCCGGGAAACGTCACGCGTACTCTGGACGGCGTCCGCCAGAATGAAATTTTTCGGGAGCCGACCATCTTCGAGGAGCGAAAGTACGCACGCGGTCGTGCCGATCTTCAGCGCGGTGGCGAACGGGCTCATGTTGGAATCGCCGATGAGCAAATGGAGCCGGCGATATTTCCGGTAATCAGCGAGCGGCTCATCGCGGGCGTTGATGATGGCGCGGTTGAACTGCACCCACTGGTAGATGTCGTTGACGATGTGGTCGGCGCGCTGGCTGAGCTGGAAATCGACGTGGGCTTCCGGCTGCGGTAGTTGAAAATCGAACGCGAGCGGGTTCGCCTGCCCCACCCTGCCGGCGCCGGTGAAAATCTGGCGAGTCGCGAGAAAAGCGAGCAGGGTCCCGAGGACTGGCGGCGTGAACTGCGCCTCGCGTTTCATCAGATAATTCTCGTGACAGCCGAAGGTGGCGCCGGTGTTGTGGTCGATATTGTTCTTGATGAACGAAACCCGCTCGGCCGCGCCCAAATCCTGGAGCGCCTTCTGGAGGAGCTGGTCGCCCGCGATATCGTAGGTGACGACGTCACGCAGGTGGAGACACTCCGGGGAGGCGTACTCGATGTGGCCCATGTCGAGATAAAGCCGGCCGCCATTGAGAAGGAATCCGCCATTGCCGGGCGGCTCTTCATAATCCCGGTAGTGAAGGTCGATCGCGCCGGCCTGCGCTTTCCGGAACAGGTAGTTCTTCACCCGCACCGGCCAGGCGTCGGTGTGAGCGCGGCCTTCATCGCTGCTGACGAGACAGCCGTACTCCGTTTCGATGCCGGCGACGCGATCCATCCAAGGCCAATGGTTGTCGCGCGCTTGAAAAAGCGCAAGGCAATCAGAAACTCAGGCATGAAGGAATTCCCGCTGCGCAGTCCCTCGGAGAAGGTGGGCGGAATAGTTCACTTCGGTCGGATGCTCGACAAGATCCGGCTGCACGCTCGCGGCGAACTTCCGGCGGATTACCAGCCGAACCTCGGCAAAGGATTCGACCGAAAGATTTGCGCGTTTCTGCATCTCGATTACGCCGAGGTGACGAAGCGCGTGAACGAAGGCGCGACCGATGACGAGATGCTCGACTGGGGCCTGACGGCGGGACGGCGACCGACCGACGACGAAATCAAAATGTGGAACGAGTTCATGCGGAAGTTCGGCTGGCGCGATCACGCCGCCGAGATCCTCACGCGCCGCAAACGCGAAGCCGGCATGGAGAACCGGGCCGAGATCGAAACGATGTTTCAGTTCATCGACGCGGATGAGGGGCGAGAAGTGTCTTCACCTCCGGTGGCTGGTTCCGGTAGTCGGTAAATTTCCAAGCGGCGAGGACCGTCAGGATCACGACGAGCCAGGCCACGAGCGCGCGGGCGCGAGTCGGCATTGCGCCGTTACTCGGAGAGGGTGTCGATGCGCTCGGCCAGGCCGAAGTCGAGCTCGGTGAGACCGCCTTTGCTGTGGGTCGAGAGAACGAGGCGCACCTTGTTGTAGCGAATGTCGATGTCGGGATGATGTTCCTCGTCTTCCGCCACTTCCGCCACGCCGTTAACGAAATCGATCGATTCGGTGAAGTCGTCGAACTCGAAAGTGCGTTCGATGTGCTTCTTTTCCAATTCCCATTCCGGGATCTTTTTCAGGCGGGCTTTCGCCTCGTCTGCCTTCAGCAAGTCAGCCATAACGGGGAACGAGTAACACCCTCAAATGTTTTTGCAATGGGGAATTGCCGCACTTTTTTTTAGCGTAAACTCCGGCTCAGAGACCAAGGATCTTCCGGACGTTTTTTGCTGAATCGAAGAGTTCCACGGCGCAATCGCGGGCGCATCGCGAGAAGCGGGGCCAATCCGTTATCACTTCGTTCACGGCCTTTTCAGCGCTGGCGAGATCGTGGACAAACCGGAAGCCGCTCTCGGCCGGAAGATATTTCCCGGCGCCGGTGTCTTCGGTAATGACGGGCCGCCCCAGAGCCAGGAAAGCGGCGGCGCGGTCGCTGAGCCAGCCGGTGCGCCACACGACGTCCACGCCCTTAATCGCGGTGAACTCCCCGGCAGCGTTCGCCAGGTAGCGCCGGTAGGAGGCCGGTGTCCGGGCCACGCGATGAGGCGATACGACGTGCCAGCCGCGTCCCCGCAACCGCGCGATTTCCGGATCGTCGGAATTCAAATTCATGGCCAGTTCAAATGTCGCGGAGGGAATCCGCCGCGGCAGATCGAGATACGGTTCGAACGCGAATTTCTTCGAGAGATCGGGAAACTGTCCCTCCACCTCGACTCCCCCGCCCCAGTACCATTGCCCGATGGTGGTGAATTTCATCGGAGGGCGCGGCGGCGGTTGTGGGCGTAATAATTCGGTATCGACCAGCGGAAAAAAAGTCTTCCACTGTAGCCGCCGCCCTGCCTGCCTCGCCGGAGCTCGGCGAAGGCGGTTGGGCCGCGTGAGATTCGATAGAGCATCGGGAGCCGATTCCCGCGCTTCGCACAGCGAAGCGGCTACAAAAGAAGCCACTACCGCATCAGGCAGCCGGCAATCGGCCGCGCCCGCGTTCAAACCGATGGTCCAGAATTCATGGTGATGCGACTGGCCCATCTCCATTTTCGTCATCCAATAAAAAATCTCGCTCGGGTCGAGGTCGCAGAATATCCGGCGCTCGAATTGGAGAAGGAACGGCGGATGCAACGAATAGCTGAGGTTGAGAAGAGTGTTCGGACCGGCCAACCGGTCGAGCAATTCCCGTCTCGAAAGGCCGATGCATCGCATGGTTTCAAGGTCGTGCGCGTCACTCGCAGGCGTTTGATACAGCAGGCAGTAGGAACCCTTCAGTCCATGCTCGTGAAGCCGCCGCTGGAAAATCCTGATGCGCGATTCGTCTTCGCGCGCGTCCGCCGTGGCCGGCAAGAGCTCGAGCCAGATCGCATCCAGCCCGAGCCGTCGCAGCCCAAGCATCCATTGCAACGGCACGGAATAATTCCCGCCGCCCTCCGGATATTTTGCGGCAAAGCCGCAGCCCAGAAAAATCGTCACGATGGAGACAACAGAAAACGCCGAACGCCCAACGTCCAACGCCGAATCTCGAATGCAGAAGCCGCGTCTCCGAATTCGAGGTTCGGCGTTCGGCGTTGGACGTTCGGCGTTTTCCCCATCCGTTCGGTTGACGCTCTCAGGTTCCTCCGCAAATTAGCTGCTCTTTCAGCACCCGTAGCTCAACTGGATAGAGCATCTGACTACGGATCAGAAGGTTTGAAGTTCGAATCTTCACGGGTGCGCCACTTCACTGCGCCGCGCTTGCGTGGGTTTAGTCGCCCGGCTCGGACGCACATTTTCGCACCGGGGATTTCGTGCCGTCGACGTAAGTGACCTGCACAGCGACAAACTTGGTGTCGTTCGGAATGACTTCGTAAACTTTGGTGGGCGTTTCCTGAATCCTGGTAATCGGGTTGAACGGAAAACTCTGGTCGAGCGCCTCGCTGTCGATGGAATAGCGGATCTCTTTGATGATCGGGCCGTGGAACAGCATCCGAATAAAGAAGGCGCGGAATTCTCCTCCGGTGTGCGTAAAGTTTATCAGCGGCGAAACGCTGGTGTTGATGGCGTTTTTGCCGTTCTTCAGTTGTTCGACGCGCGTGTCGAATTTCAGCGAATACGGACCGTTGTTCCTGCTGGTTCGGTCGAGATACTTCACTTCGATCGTATGCTCGCCGGGCGACAGGCCAGCGAGAAAGACGCCCGGGTTCACCATCTCTTCGCCGGTTTGCGCATTCTTGACCGGCATGTGCCCGGTTGACTGGAAATCACCGGTGCCATCGAGCCGGTAGAAAACCTCCTTCGGCTTCGATTCGGCCAGTTGGAAGTTAAGTTGCCAGCCTTTGGCGGTTTCGGTCGCCATGAGCGTCACCGGATTTTCGAGCACGGTCTGCGGCAGACTGGAAAGCTTCGCCCATCGCGTGTCCGCGGCCTCGATCCACTTTTGCGCTTCCTTCTTGTCGAGGAAATACCGGAGGAATTTTCCAGCGGCATGTGCGTCGCGAAATTTCTGGAGCCATTCTTTTTCGGCGCGTTGATCGGCGAGAGTCTGTTCTCCGCGCCGGCTCTCGGAATATTCCTGGCTGATCAGCCACGAGAGCGGACCGAACTCTGGATGGCTGCCGGCGAGCGCCTGGAGTTTCGTTAGCCGCGCTTCGCCTTCCTCAAGCAGGGCGAGCGCGGTTTCGTAGGAGACGCTGCGCGGCGTCAATTTTTCGAAGTAACGCAGCGCCTCGATGGCGGCCGCCTTGCCTTCCGAGATCTTCAACATCGCGGAATAGCTCAGCCACGGATCAAGTGCCTCAAGATTCGCAGAAAGATATTCGGCGTACTCCTTGCGGGCCGCGGCGAAATTTCCACTCAGCTCGTGGACGCGCGCGTTGTGATAATGCTCCTCCGGGGTTTTCGCGACCGCGATCAGTCCGCCGGATGAATGGATCGATTCAAACCGTTCCGCGATTTTCTCCAGCGAAGTCCCGTCTTTCGCCATCTGCGCCGACATCCCCGCGACGGTCTTTCCGGATTCGCGCTGGCTGAGCACCAGCCAGACCACCAGGATCGCGATGAGACCGAGCAAGGCCGCCACGCCAACGGCCCAGCGTTTCGCGCCCCGGCGCAGCTGAGTGAGGTCGTCGCGCAGTTTGAGCACGCCGGCTTCGAGCGCTTCGCGGCTGGCCAGCGGATGAAACAGGTGCGTGTCCGCCTTCAACGTATTTCGATGCGCGCGCTGCAAGTGGCGCAACTCTTCCGGCTCTGGTTCGTGCGCATCGATCGGGAACGCCTCGTCCATGAAAAGGTACCAGACCTTCTTCCCGCGCTTCCGCGCATAGAGCGCCTCGAATTGCGTGTAACTGACCCGGCCGAACTCCGGGTCTGGCGTGGGCGGCTCCGCGCCGTAGCATTGTCCGACGAGCTGGACGACGCCTTTGCACTGATCGATCTGCTGCCGCAGCATTTCGCGCAGGTCGCCGGTCTCGGTGCCGAAGATGTCCTGCCAGACCGGCTCGTATCCAAGAAAGATGAGCGTGTTGGCCACGAGCTGGCGCGCGTTGCGCAATTCCTTGCTCACTGCCGATATGAATATCGTGGGCCGGGGCGACATAACGAAGGGATGGCCTAACGGATTGGGCCGAAAGTGACAAGCCCGGAACGGTCACCGCGTTGATCGCGTTTTTTCTTCATAGGTACGGCTGCGAGACGAATTACCGGCGTAACTTTTCGCATAATCTTGCGTCAGGCTCGTCGAAAACGGCAGAATATCGGAACAAATGGAAACCAACGACAAAGGCGGGCGGGGAAAAGAACAAGAGGCCGGCGGCTCCGAGGCCAGTGGAAGAGGACGGCAATCCGCTCAGACGTGCTTCAATTGCGGCGCGCTGAATTATGTCGATTCCGACTGGACCTGGTTCACCTGCTGGAAATGCAATCTGCAGAAGCCGATGCCGCTGCCCGGGCAGTGAGGTTCATGGGCACTCCCGGGTAGCGCGGCCCTTGAACCCGAGTAAGCTGAAAACCGATGAAATCTGTGTTCGTTTTCATGATGTTGTTATCGTTGGCCGGTTGCGCCAACCCGCACGAAGGCCCGCAAGCGACGGGACCGACCAAGGCTGAAATCAAAACGCGCGACGACTTTGCCAAGAGCCTTCCCAAGCCCCCGGAACGCTAGGAATTCCACCTATGAAATTCGCCATCATTCTCGCCTCGACCTTCTGTGGCCTTCTCCTCGGCAGCTGCTCCGACCAGTCGCTCATGACCGACGAGGAATACAAGCAGCTCAAAGGACCGGCGCCATTCTCACCCGATTACAGCAGCGTCTTGCCTGATCCAGCCACGGGCCGTCCCGCCGGCGGCTTCTGACGCCTCAGGCGATTGGCTCAGTTCGCTTCGAATGCGCTCATCGCCCGGAAAAGGCCGTAGCGCGTTTCAATTTCTTCCTTCGTCAGGGTTCGCAACCGTTCGAGGCTGAAGGCTTCCACGTTGAAGCTCGCGAGGACGCTGCCGTAGATCACCGCCCGACGAAGATTCGCGAAGTCCGGCGTTCCCGAAGCGGACGCGAGATAGCCGGCCACGCCGCCGGCGAATGTGTCCCCCGCCCCGGTTGGATCGTGGATGTCTTCCAAAGGATAAGCGCCGCAACTGAAGAATTGTTCCTCGCCAAAAAGCAGCGCACCGTGCTCGCCTTTTTTGATCGCGACGTATTTCGGTCCCGATTTGCGAATCTTGCGGCCAGCCTTGATCAGACTCGTTTCCTTGGTCAGCTCGCGCGCTTCGCTGTCGTTGAGAATGAGGAGATCGACGCGCGGCAATAATGCATCCAGGTCCGCCCGCGTCGTTTCAATCCACAGGTCCATGGTATCGGCTACGACAAAACGCGGCCGCTCCATCTGATCCAGGACGTGCGACTGAAGTGCCGGCGCGATGTTTGCCAGCAAGACGAATTCGGTCTCGCGATAGTCTGCCGGCAGATCCGGGCGGAAATGCTCGAAGACATTCAGAGCGATCGAGCGGGTCTCGCGGGTGTTCATGTCCCACGCGTATTCGCCGGACCAGCGAAAGGTTTTGCCCTCGACCCGCTGGACGCCGGTAGCATCGATCTGCCGCGACTTCCAGAAATCGAACTCCGACTGTGGGAAATCGTCGCCCACGATACCGACGAGTTTTACGGGCGAAAAAAAGCTTGCGGCCAGGGAGGCGTAGGAGGCTGAGCCGCCTAACAGATCCGCGTGTTCTTCCACGGGAGTTTTCACGGTATCGAGACCGATGGAGCCAACGATGAGGACGGACATAATCAGAGGTCGGAGATCAGAAGTTGTTTGGCGGTGCGGGCATACTCTGCCGGATCGCTGGCTTGCAGCAAGCCGGAGACGATCACGACGCGGCGGGCCCCTGCTTCTATCACTTTTGCCAGGTTGTCCAGCTTGATGCCGCCGATGCAAAAGATCGGGATGCGAACCGACTCCTGGACTTTCGCGATATCATCGAGGCCAATCGGCGGATAGTCGGGCTTCGTCGCCGTCGCAAAAATCGGACCGAAGCCAATGTAATCGGCGCCTTCATGAAAAGCGCGAATCGCCTGGTCGATGCTGTGAGTCGATTTTCCCACGGCGCATTCCTGGCCGACCACTTTCCGCGCCTCGGCGACCGGCAGATCGTCCTGTCCGAGGTGGACACCGTCCGCCCGAACGTCTCGAGCGATCTGCGGATGATCATTGATAATCAGCGGCACGGCACGGTCGGACAGGACCGGACGCAATTCGAGCGCGAGCTTTTCAATCTCCACCAGCGAATGATTCTTCGCGCGCAATTGCAACAGATCGACTCCGCCGGCGACGAGGGCTTCCGTCATTTTCCGAGCATCGCCGATCTCGACATAACCGAGATCGAGAATGCCGTAGAGCCGGCTTCGGCTGAGATCGGCGGCAGTCAAGCGAGCGACTATTCGTGCAACCGCGCCGGCATTGCCTTGATCTCGAAATCGTCCGAGGTCATAAGGCGTTCGACGAATCCCGTGTCGTAAATGCCGTTTCGGAAATCGGCGTTGCGCATGATAGCGCTGTGAAACGGGACAGTCGTCTTGATTCCTGTGATGTAATATTCGTCCAGGGCCCGGCGCATTCGGGCGATGGCGGACGCACGAGTCGCGCCGATCGTGATCAGCTTCGCAATCATCGAATCGTAATACGGCGGCACGACGTAGCCGGTGTAGGCATGCGAATCGACGCGCACTCCGCGGCCGCCTGGCGCGTAATAAAATGCGATGCGGCCCGGTGACGGCTGGAAATTCTTCTCCGGATCCTCGGCGTTGATCCGGCATTGGATTGCGTGCAACCGCGGCACGGCGTGCGCGACATGCGGCGACAGCCGCTCGCCCGAGGCGATCAGGATTTGCTCTTTCACCAGGTCGCAGCCGTAAACTTCCTCAGTGATCGTGTGCTCCACCTGGATGCGCGTGTTCATCTCGATGAAGTAATAATGGCCTTCGTTGTCGACGAGGAACTCCATCGTCCCGGCGTTCTGGTAACCGACGGATTGCGCCAGTTTGATGGCGGCGTGCCCCATCTTCTTGCGCAGCCCCGGCGAAAGCAGCGGTGAAGGACATTCCTCGATCACCTTCTGGTTGCGGCGCTGGATCGAGCAATCGCGTTCGCCCAGATGGACAATGTGGCCATGCTGGTCCGCCATGATTTGAAACTCGATGTGGTGGGGATTGACGATGAGCTTCTCGATGTAAAGCGCGCCGTTCCCGAAGGCCTTTAGCGCTTCATTGCCCGCCGCGTGGAAAGCCGGGCCCAGGCTCGCTTCATTGTGGGCCATTCGCATTCCCCGCCCGCCGCCGCCCGCGACCGCTTTGATCATGACGGGGAAACCGATTCTCCGGGCGACTTTCATCGCCTCCTGCTCGTTCTCGACGATCCCGTCGCTCCCCGGCGTGACCGACACGCCCGCTTTCCGCGCACAGTTGCGTGCCGAGTTCTTGTCGCCCATGAGGTGCATCGCGCTCGCCGGCGGTCCGATGAACTTAATTTTGCAGCTTTCGCAGACCTCCGCGAAGTGCGCGTTCTCGGCGAGGAAACCGTAGCCGGGATGGATCGCGTCCACGTCGCCCACCTCCGCGGCGCTCATGATGCGGTCGATCTTCAAATAACTTTCCGAGCTGGGCGGCGCGCCGATGCAGATCGCTTCGTCCGCGAGCTGGACGTGGAGCGAATCGACATCCGCCTCGGAGTAAACCGCGAGGGTGCGAATGCCCAGCTCCTTGCAGGCTCGGATGATACGGAGCGCGATTTCGCCCCGGTTCGCGATTAAGACTTTCTCAAACATCGGCGTATTCGGCCCGCGGACTGATCCTGCGCAACCGGAAGCGCTCTATTTCACCCGGAACAGCACCTGGCCGAATTGCACCGGCTTGCCGTTCTCCGCGACGATCTCGGCGATCACGCCCTTGATTTCCGCTTTGATTTCGTTCATGACTTTCATCGCCTCGATGATACACACGACGGTTTCTTCGGAGACTTCCTTGCCCACGTCGACGAACGCCGGTGTCTCCGGCGAACCAGCCCGATAAAACGTGCCGACCATCGGCGAAACAATGTCCTTGAGCGTGCTGCTCGCCGCTGCTTCAGGTGCGGGCGCGGCCGTGGTTCCCGGGGCGTTCGCGGCTAGTGCTGGCGCCACTGGAGCGGGTGCCGAGAAAACCGTTTGTTCGCCAGCGCCCTTCTGAAGCTTCAGCCGAAAACCGTCCTTCTCCATTTCGAAGACCGACAAGTCGTTCTTCTTCATCAAGTCGATGATGGCTTTGATGTCTTTGAGGTCCAAAATGCTGGCTCCGTGGTCGAGGCTGGGCGTTTAGGTAACGCGGTTTTCGAGGGCAGGTCAAGTAAAGGTCAGGCCCTCTTTAATCGTTCTCGTGCTCGTGCTCGTGATCGTGCTCGAACGCGGCGGGAATCGATCACGAGCAGGAGCACGAGCACGATTACGAAGCGGAAAGAGAATCGCGGACGATTTTCCCATCGCGCATTTCGATCCGGCGGGAGGCGGCCCGGGCAACCTCGTCGCTATGGGTCACCACGATCAACGTGGTCAATGCATCGTGCCCGATCTTTTTCAGCAGCGACATAACCGCGGCGGCGGAATGGGAATCGAGATTTCCCGTGGGCTCATCCGCGATCAGCAGCGCCGGCCGGTGGACCAAGGCACGGGCAATCGCCGTCCGTTGTTGTTCGCCCCCGCTCAATTGATGAACGAAATGGTCGGCGCGTTCCGTCAGTCCGACGAGGCCGATCAAGTCCGCAGCGCGCTTCTCGCTTTCCGCCGCCGAGACTCCCTGCAGCAGCAGCGGCAAAGAAACATTCTCGCGGACGTTCATCGTCGGCAGAAGATTGAAGAATTGGAAAACCAATCCGACCTGGCGGCGACGGAACTGGGTCAGCGCCGCGTCATCTGCGGAATGCAAGGCGAGGCCATCGACCAGAATCTCGCCGCTCGTCGGGTGATCGAGACCCGCCAGGAGATGAATGAGCGTGCTTTTTCCACAACCACTCGGCCCGCTGATGGCGACAAACTCGTGGCGCGCGATCTCCACGGAAACGCTGTCGAGCGCGTGCACGGTCCGCTGGCCGCTCGTATATTCGCGGGTGACGTTCTTGAGCGAGATCAAGCCAGCTTTATCCGCTACCGAGCCGCGGCGCGCAAACGACCGCGCCGATTTCTCGATCGTCGCCGAGACCGACGACTTCATGGTGGTCGAGAAGCCGCCCTTTCTTCTTGTTCACCCGACGAAGCCGAGCAGTGCGCGGACGCTTTGGGGCGAGCTAAAACAATTGCTCGCCTTCGAGATCGCGAACGGCGGTCAGGTGTCGATTGTGAACCGCCTCGATCGCGAGACCAGCGGGTTGGTGCTGGTAGCGAAGAACGGCGCGGCCGCGCGGAGGTTTGGGTTGCTCATGCAGGAGCAACGCATCGCGAAGGAATATCTCGCCATCGTCTGGGGGTGGCCGGGATGGGAAACGAATTTGGTGAACGCGCCGCTCGCCCGACAGGGAGCGCACACGCGCTCCGCGATCTGGCTCAAGCAGATGATTCATCCCAACGGAGCGGCGGCCCGAACGGATTTCCGGGTCGAGCGACGCTTCACTCGAAACAGCGGCGAGCGCTTCAGCATCATCCGCGCGTTTCCGCGCACTGGCCGGACGCACCAGATTCGAGTGCACCTGGCTTCGTTAGGCCATGCCATCGTTGGCGACAAGATTTACGGGCCGGACGAAAAGCTGTACCTGGAATTCATCGAGACCGGTTGGACGCCGGAACTTGAACGGCGCCTCCTGTTGCCGCGCCATGCGCTGCATTCCGCGGCCCTCGAGATCGAGGGCGGTGAAAGATGGGTCAGCGCGCTGCCGCCCGACTTAACTGCATTCTTGTCATCCTGAGCGAAGCAAAGCGGAGTCGAAGGATCTCTAACTATTTCTCCGAGCGCGACGGCGCCTCACGAAAAGGTTTAGAGATCCCTCGACTTCGCTCGGGATGACAGAAAAAAAGGAGGACGCCCTTCTTGTTCTACGGCGCCGTCGTGACTTTGATGTCCGTCAGTTTAATGGCCTTGCCACTAAAGTTGTGTTCGGTCGCGAGATTCAATCCGCCGAAGTTTTGAAACTTCTCCCAGGTCGCCTGCAACCCGCTTCCGGTTGCCGGAATGTAATCCCAGGCTTTCGGCATTTTCGTTTGCGGGTCGATGTAGAGAACGTAGCGATCGGTCGGCGTGAGCCCGACATTGTCGAAACTCAGGTTGATCGTTTCCACGCTCGTCCCGTTCAGATCCTTCGGCCCGCCCGCTTCCACTTTCACGCCCTTGTCCCGAATCTTCAGCGGCGCGAGCAACCAGTAGGAATCGTTCACCCAGCGGGCAAACGCCGTCTTTTCCTCGCCGTCCGTGGCCGGCTTCGAAAGGTTCGCCATCACGTCGTGCTCCTTCCCCTCTTTGTCTTTCCATTTCACGGCATCGGTCATGGCCGCAACATTCCAGCGGTGCGCGGCGTTAAACAGTTGTTTGCCATCCTGTTCGACGACGAAATTGAAATCGATCTCCTTTACCTTCGACCAGTTATCGCCACCGCTTGCTTTCCAAAGATCGACGGCGATCGGCGGCAAATTCCCCGCCGCTTCCTCGGCCGGCGTTCTCGCCGCCAGGAGAACAAACAACGCAACAACGGATGCGATAAAGGTTTTCATAAGACCAAGCGTGCCAGAGCGTCCGATAAATTGCAATTGAACTGACTCGCCATATGGTTGCCGCTCTTTGATGAAATTTCTCCGGATCGCACTCCTGATCTTGCTCCTCGGTCTGTCTGCGCCGCTTGCACGAGCGGCGGGCGATCGCATCTCGACTCATTTTAGCGCCTCAGAAGTGGTGGACGCCCCGAACTTCGAGATGTCTTCGGAAACAGCCTACCTGGTCGGCATCATCGGCAACCCCAACAGCTACGAGGTAGCCGCCCAATTTTTTACCGCGCGCTGGCGCTGGGGCGTAGTCGAAAAGGACAGTTGGTTGCAAGGTTACAATCAGGTTTACGCGATTCTCATGGCGGAGCCGATCACGCGCGGGCCGGAGAACCGTTACTTCGGTATCTCGCTCGGGTTCCGCTATAATTTCGCGAAGCCGGGGGCGCGGCTTGTCCCGTACGTTTCGGGTGGAGTCGGCCTCGGCTGGCTCGATAGCCACGCGAACATCTATGGCGCGCAAGGCCAGGATTTCACCTTCAACATTCTCACCGCCGTCGGCGTTTCCTACAAGATGAACGACCGCTGGAAATGGAACGCGGGTATTCTTTACCAGCACCTTTCCAATGCTGCCCAGACCGACCCCAATCCCAGCGTCAACCTGCTGGGACCGCAACTCGGCGTGACCTACGTCTTCTAAGAGTGGGCCAACCTGACGAAAACGTTCTGGTTGTTCGGCGAAGTCTGTTCGACGAGCTAGGCAGCTTTCACGGCCTGAATTTCGAGCCGGAAAAATATCTGGGCGCCCTGCTCTCTCGCGGGAATAATTTTTTCCTGCCCCGCGCCCAGGCCGAAACCGATCCGTCCCACAAGCAGATCATTCCCTACGCCCTGATTGCCCATGGCGACACCGTCCTGCATTACGTCCGCGGCAAGAAAGCCGGCGAACAGCGGCTGGTCGCGAAAGGCTCAGTCGGCATCGGCGGCCACATGAACGACACCGACGAATCGCTCTTCGCCTGGGACGAGCAGGCTTATCGCGCCGGCGTCGAACGCGAGGTGAACGAAGAGATTAAGATCGAGTCACCCTTCGAAGATCGGATCGTCGCGCTCTTGAACGACGACACGACGGAAGTGGGCCGAGTCCATCTCGGCATTGTCCACGTCTTTCGCGTGGCCGAACCGAAAGTGCAGAAGCGCGAGGCCATGATCACAAATCTCTCGTTCCTGAACCGCGAACAACTTCTCGCGGTCCGGGACAATTTGGAGACCTGGTCGCAGCTCTGCGTCGATTCGTTAGGCCGGCTTTTGCGCTAGTCGCGGTCCCGCAGCCGCGGGATCGCCGTGCCGGGCTAATGCACGCGCCGACAGAGCGGCGCGACTACAGCGCTATCCTCGCTTCTTGTGCTTCTGCTTCGCGTCCGGCGTGGGCGATGGCGTCGGGCTCGGTGTGAGCGCCGGGGTCGGCGACGGGCTGGGCGTCGGCGGCGGATTCCAGACGAGATTCAGTTCGTCGATCCGCCATCCGTTCTGGCCCTTCGAAATGCTGAGGTCGAAGTGCGCGGTCATCGTCGGGTAGGTTAATTCTGAACGAAAAGTGCCGCGCGGGTCAAAGAACTGTGAAGTGAACAGGGTGTCGCCGGTTGTCTCGATCGGTTTCGCCAGCGGACCGAAGCTCCGCAAATTCTTGAACAGGCGTTCCCGCCACATGGGAAGGCGAGCTGCCTGATTTTCCGGGCTAAGGTGCTGCATCAAATACTTCTCGTCGTTATCGACCGCTAATTTACGGGCCACTTCTGCGGCAAAAGCGCGCCCGCCTTTGGCTGAATCGCCCCGCGACGAATACAAAAACCAGACCGCGCCGGCGATGATGAACAGGACGATGATCCAAATGCCGAACCCGCCTTCGCCTTTGCAATGGGAATGGCGCGCCCGGTTCATCTAAAAACCAAAACCGGTGGCCTTGATCACGCGGCCATCGCGAATCAGGACGGTGTGTTTCTGCATTCCCGTGAAGGTGCCGAACCGGTTCCGGGAATTCACTTTGAATTCGACGAGGTAACCGAAGAGCGCTTTCCCACCTTTTTTCTCAGGCAAGCTGCCAGGTTGCGGCGCCGCTGGCCACTCGATCTGGGCGCTGGGCGCGTCGACCAAGGTGTCGTTGAGCCATTGCGTGATGATCTCCTTGTAGTTCTTGGGGAATTCCCCATACACCCGGGGGTCGGCTACTACTTCGATCTCCGTCGGTTCCGCCGCGAACGCTGCCGGCATCGCGCAGGCCAGAAGCAGCAGAAACACGATCGTTTTCATTTCGCGCCGAGAGTAGCGGCCGCGTTCCAAATGTCGAGCGCCACGTAAGGGCGCGACGCGCGAACTACGGCCGCTCGTCGATCGGCACGACTTTTTTGCCGACCGGTTCGCCGACATATTCGCTGAGCGGGCGGTAGAGGCGGTTGTCCTCGAGCTGTTCGAGAACTTGCGCGCACCAGCCGGAGCAACGGGCGATCGCGAAAATCGGCGTGAACAAATCGGTCGGGATGCCTAACGAGTAGTAAACCGTGGCCGAATAGAAATCGACATTCGCGTTCAGGTTTTTTTTCTCCTTCATCAACTGGGCGATCCGTTCCGACATCTTGATCCACTTCGGCTCGCCGAGCTTCTCGCTGAGCTTTATCGCCATGGTGCGCAGGTGGGGCGCACGCGGATCGAGCGTCTTGTAAACGCGGTGGCCGATTCCCATGATCTTCTTTTTCTCAGCCAGCTGTTTCTCGATATAGGCGTCGACTTTATCTTCGCTGCCGATCTCCTC
>JBEEHR010000066.1:0-2575 GCA_041167505.1 Verrucomicrobiota bacterium | reverse complement strand
CCTGCCGCACTTCAGGTTGGGCAATCCGATTTCGAAGTCTACAGAGTCGCCATTCCCCGACGAATGAATCAGTGCGATGACTGGCATTAGCATCACGACGCATATCCCAGCCCGTCTCGACCGACTTCCCTGGAGCCGGTTTCATCTACTGGTTGTCGTCGCGCTTGGCGTGACTTGGATTCTCGATGGGCTCGAGGTCACGATCGTTGGTTCGATCGGGCCGGTCCTGCAAAACTCGCAAACCCTGGGCCTTTCTGCTCAGGAGATCGGCTCTGCCGGGTCCGCTTACGTCGTTGGGGCCGTGATCGGTGCGCTGTTATTTGGCTGGCTTACCGACCGCTTCGGACGAAGGCTGGTATTTTATCTTACCCTGATCGTCTATCTGGCTGGCGTTCTCCTGTCAGCGACCTCCTGGAACTTTTGGAGTTTTGCTCTTTTTCGCGCGATCACGGGATTCGGTATCGGCGGCGAATATGCCGCTATCAATTCGGCCATTGACGAACTGATACCTGCAAATTTTCGGGGACGCGTCGATCTTATCGTCAATGGCAGTTTCTGGCTCGGCGCGGCAGCGGGCTCCGGGGCTTCACTTCTATTTCTCGACCCCAATGTTCTACCGATCAATGTGGGTTGGCGACTCGGATTCGCCGTTGGCGGCGTGCTTGGCCTCGGCATCCTGTTACTGCGCCGGTATGTCCCCGAAAGCCCGCGGTGGCTCGTAACCCACGGATACAGCCGGCGCGCCGAGGAGACTGTCGCTGAGATCGAGGAGCGGGTACGCTCTGACACCGGCAGCGAGCTCCGTAAGCCGGAAGGCCAGCTCAAAGTTCATCCTCGAAAAAACTTTGGCTTCGCGCTGATCTTTTGGTCGATGCTGGGCAAGTATCGCGCTCGAAGCCTGCTCGCCCTGACATTGATGATCGCGCAGTCCTTTTTGTTCAATGCTGCATTTTTTTCCTACGGCTTGGTGCTCACGAAGTTCTACGGAGTTCCAGAGAACCAAGCGGGGCTCTACCTGTTGCCGCTTACCCTCAGCAATTTCATGGGTCCTTTGCTGCTGGGGCCTCTGTTCGACACCGTCGGTCGCCGAACCATGATCACGGGAACGTATGCGGCTGGGGGCATTCTTCTGATCGCGACCGCAATTCTGTTCGGCGCAAACGCACTAACCGCGTGGACGCAGACCTTCGCGTGGATGGCAGTGTTCTTTTTCTCGTCGGCGGCAGCAAGCTCCGCCTATCTGACCGCGAGTGAGATTTTTCCGTTGGAAACGCGGGCGCTCGCTATTGCCATTTTCTATGCACTCGGCACTGCCATCGGAGGCGCGACCTCGCCTCTTTTGTTCGGATATCTGGTTGGAACCGGATCGCTCTGGTCGCTCGCTGGCGGCTATGTATTCGCGGCCATCCTGATGCTGGTTGCCGCACTGGCCGAACTTAAGTTTGGCGTTGACGCCAAGATGCGGTCTCTCGAAAGCATAGCAGAACCGCTATCCAGCGAGTGACCAAACCAGGGGTTACCCCACGGCTGATATGGACGAACCAATACACCGCTGCCGGCCTCACCATGACGCGCACTCACGCCAACATCGGTGACGGCACGCCGGGCGGTAGCGTAAGTGTCGAGGCCGGGCTGATGGACATGCTGGACGGGACGCAAACAAAGGAATGTGAGAGGCGTACAAAGGCAGTCATCACAACGCCCGGCGTGGCGGAAACAACGATCCACGGCAATATGGCGACCACCACTTACTCGGGCGGAACTACCACCGAATTTATCAAGCCGGGACAGGACGCCTACATCCGAGTGTTGAAGGTGGCCCCGGGCAGTTCACCGCCGCCTGGCGCTATTTCGGCGGACGAGACGATTAAGTTTATTGGGCCGCGCGTTCGCGGGGCGTAAGCGGCGCAGTCGCGTGCCCGGCCACGGCGATCGGCTAAGGCCGTTGGCCATTTTTTTGTTGCGGCAGCAACGGCGGATGTTAATATCCCTTACATCATCGGCCGCGTGGCGATGATGGGGAAGGCCGACCGGCTCCCGCCCACAAATGCGCAGGAGTTCCGACCATGCCCATCCGGCAACTGCTGGACAGCAACGCATTCAATCCGGAAGAAGTCACCATGCTCTGCGACGTGTTCGAGGACACGTTGCGCGCGCTCCAGCTCGTCGATCGAAGCGACCCCGTCACCTCGCTCATCGCGAAGAAGATAATCGAACTCGCGCGCCGAGGCGAACGCGACCCCGCCCGTTTGCGTCAAGCGGCCGTGCGGGCGTTCTCGGATGCTCATGAGCACTCTCGGTTTTGAGCGGTCTTTCCATGTCGACCGGACTGGCTGGCTGAGGCGGCAGGATTCGAACCTCTGCATCTTAGACCGGAATTCACCAAGACTCTCAGCCTGGCGGACAGGACTCGAACTTGCGCATCTCGGATGGCAGGTGCGCGAGCCGCCTTTCTCGAAAAAGTTTCTGGCGTCCGACCGACGGCCAGATCCCCGAAGTTCAGCAGATCTGATTTGGAGATGCAGTCGAATCCTGCCGCCTCAGCCAGCCAGCCCGTCTCCAATGCCTCACATAT
>JBEEHR010000065.1:0-16831 GCA_041167505.1 Verrucomicrobiota bacterium | reverse complement strand
GAATCGCGGCGGAGTCGAAAATACGCGTCATCGCCGTGGAAGCGGGCCAAACTCTGCTGATCGAGAAAGCAGTGCTGATAGAAGCGGCCAATCGCCTGAACGTGACGATCGTCGGCCTTCACGTTTGATGCTCTGTGTTCCCTGGAGGGCGCCGCGCTGTCGGCCCAAATACCAGGGACACGACCGCGCCTGTCCTCCAATTTCGGAACAGGGTTGCAATCGGTCATCGCAAATCTAAAGTCTGGGTTCTAACGGGGGCATAGCTCAGTTGGTAGAGCACCACAATGGCATTGTGGGGGTCAGGGGTTCGAATCCCCTAGGCTCCAGACCTTCGCTTGGAGCGCAGCGGCAAGCGAAGGTCTGCCACGCCGGAGTGAAACGAAGGCGGGCTGTGTGTTTGAAAGTTTACCCCCGTCGCTCCAAGACTACGGCTTGGCAGGCCCTCCATGAAACGGTTTTTCTACGTGTATATTCTCGTCAGTCAGATTGACGACACCAAGCATTACACTGGTCTCACTCGCGACCTATCCGGGCGTTTAGAAGATCACAATCGAGGTCATTGCCCGCATACGCCAAAGTTCAGACCTTGGAAGATTGAAACCACGGTCGCATTTTCATCGGAGGCAAAAGCTCGCGCGTTTGAAAAATATTTGAAAAGCGGCTCCGGTCGCGAGTTTGCTCGCCGTCATCTCTGAACGCCGTTCGACTCGGCGGGCCAGAACAAATGAGATCGACGGGTCGCGCCTAATTTCCGTCTACGTCGACCCGCCGGACTCTGTATAGCCGCATCGGTGATATCTTTTCCTGGGCCCTTGTTATTTTCACCGCCGCCGGTTTGCTCGCGCTGTTGGGACAAAACGTGCACAACCGCGGATTACGCGGATGGCGCAAATAAGAGGAATTTGGTTATCTTCCCCACCGAGTCATCCGCGTAATCCGCGGTTAAATTCTGCTACTTACGCTTAATTGCCACGATACTGAACCATAGCGTTCCTGCGACACCGGCGATGATCGACAAGACCTGGACAGAGTTGCCGATTTTGCGTTCGCCGAATACGTCCTCGAATTTGTACAACGTCGAGGCGATCGTGTGATAATACATTTTGTCCATGTATTTCGAGTTCGCATGCATGCGAATCCCAGTGCCCACGAGAAACGTCAGGGTTGCGACTGCGATTAAGATGCCGGGATACTTCATCCACTTACGATGTGGTATAAATCACCACTGCGGATTGTTCGCACCGATAAACGGAAGACCACTCCGAAATGTCTTTAGATTTCTTTCCATCCGCCCTTAATTTCAGTCCGGTTCGCCCCCGGTAACTGTAGCGGTGCTAGCCGCGGCGAGCACATAATTCTTCCGCTCCTGTAGCCAGGTTCGTTGCTGCCGGCCAGACAGCACGCCCAACGAATCTGCCGCGAGCCCGGCGACAACCAGGACCCGGCATCCCTGGGGAATCCGTCTTTGATGCCCGCGCGCCCGCCGAACCCCCAGCTTCCGTCTTCTCATTTGGATTGCTACGGGAAGGCTGTTACAGAACTTTTTTCCATTCTCGGATGAGCTCGGCCCAAGCGGCTTGGGCTTTGCGAGCGAGCTGATCACGTTGGCTAAATTTCACCGGGTTTGTGCGTTTTCCTTTCTTGCTCTTGGCGTGCGCCAAGTCTGCTGCGACCCGCGTTGCGTGCACTTGTTGTAACCAGCCCACAGCGCGTGGCAGTACTTTGACGAACGCCCCGTTGTTGACCCAGTTGCCGTAATCCGGATGCGTGCTTTTCGCCGGAGTCGCCTTAGCGAATGCGGCGCTTAAGATTGGATGTCTGCGGGAAAAATTCTGGACCAATACTTCGTTCAACGTGTCGAGTATCAACACCCATGCCGACGGGTCACCGACCTCAAGTTGCTGAAGTCGTAAACACCTCTTTTCAGCATCTCGCCAGTCCTTTCCGAGTGCTTTCCGCCAAGAGATGTTCATCCCAATCCGCTGCTTTTCCTTGAAGAAGCGCTCAAGAACTCCGATCCGTTTCGGGCCACGCCTCCGAAGCCCGACACTCTTCAGAAGTAACTTCACAGATTCGTGGACGTCACTAGCCGGCGTCCACGAAGGCGTCGACCATGGCCAAATAGCAATAAGCCGCGATGCAGCGTAGCGGGCCAAATCGGCATCAGTCGATCTAGTTTGATCCTCGATGTATTTCTGCGCATCGGCGTGTTTAAACGGCGCCGTCGGATCTTGTCCGAAGAGACGGAATAGCAATGTTGACCGAGCGAGAGGGTGATGCTGCTTCTGAATCAGCTTCAGTGCGTCTTTGGGACCAGTTCGTCGAGCGCGGAATGCGGAGGCGGCGATCCCGAGGAGAATACTCTTCTCCTCAGATCGGCCTTCGGCTGTTTGAATCACTCGCCGGTATGGCAATGTATTTGCGTTTGGTTCGCAGACGTCCATCGCGTCAATATAGTGAGCTGCGCTAGAATCGTAGGTCGGATCACGCCGCAACACCCTGAGCAGGACATCCGCTGCTTCTTGGTCGCTCGGAGCTCGGTATTCCGCACCTTCTTACTTAACACTGTACGGAGAAGTGTGTGATCGATCAGCTCGTAGAACGATACGAGATCAAAGTCAGCAACGTAGTCATTGCCGCGTTTATAAGCGCTCGCGAGTGCTGCATCGAAGGCACGATAGGATCGCTTCCACCCGCGATAGAAGAAATCGCTGCTCTTATCGGCTACTAGCGCGCCGAAGTTGCGCGTAAGAGCCGTCTTCTGCTGCTCTGATCGAAATGCATTTGCCACTACATTGGCGATCGCTTGGTAAACGATCTGATCTTGCAGCGTCAACAACCGAAGCGGCCGCAGGACACCGGACTTTTTCGGTTGAAACACGCAAGTGGCTGACGAAGGTTCGTAGGTGCCGGCTTTGATCGCCTCGATTAATGCAGTCAGGTTTTCTGTGCCGGCTAGTTGGTAAGACTCGTAAAGATGCCTTGAGAATGCTTTGTAGTCGCGATTCTGTCCCCGCACGACGCGAGCGAAGGCGAGCTGAAAGTTCGCGAGCGAAGTGAAACCCGTCGGGAAAGCCATTCCTCACGCCTCGTGTCCACGCTGCATGGGCAGACCTCGGCCGAGCACCTTTGGCAGGAGAGTCTCGCGTAGGGCGGCGAGGGTGACCGGGAGGAGACTTTTCATGGTCGAGGACGGGATGGGAGGAATTGCGACTGGGTGCCGAATCAGGAGAAACGGGCACCCAATCGCGTGTTCCCCCCAGAACAATGCCGTTATAAAGCGCGCAGCCGTCGGAAGGGAAGAAGAAATTTCGAATGCGGAATGCGGAATGGAGCCGGCGGAGCCGCGCGACATGGCGTACCCCAACGGGTGATCGAGTGTGCGCGAGAGAATCAATGCGGAACGGAGTTTCCGTGATTTTAACTTTTTAAGCAGGGCCGACTCCGGTAAAAGCAGTCCGACGGCGGAACTCGTCGTTCGGATGAACAGCGGGAATCTCTTTGCCGAGCTGAAGCGGCGCAACGTCTACAAGGTCGCCGTCGCCTATGCGGTGGTGGCGTGGCTGCTCATTCAGGCGGCTTCCATCCTCTTCCCGACCTACGAAGCCCCGGCTTGGGTGATGAAGATTTTCGTGGCGATTGTGGTCCTGGAATTTCCGGTCGCGCTTGTGATTTCGTGGGCGTTCGAAATCACACCGGAAGGGATCAACCGCGAATCGGAACTCGGGCCTAACGACACGAGAACGCGACGAACTGGTCGGAAGCTGATTGGGATTACCACTGCAGTCGCGCTCGCGGCGGGTGGGATGCTGGCGTTTCAGCTTCTCCGGCCGCGATTGATGACGGAGCACCAGGATCGGGGACTTAGCGAAATCGTAGCGCAGAACCTGTTCGACAGGATCTACTCCGACCCGCGCTGGCTGCCCTTCCTGCGCAAGTTAGGCAAGGCCCCCGAGCAGCTCGCGCAGATCAAGTTCAAAGTGACGCTGCCGCCATGATCCAGGACCACCGAACGTTTTCGATCCTGACGGTTACAGTTTCGATGGATTGCGTAACAGCTTGCCCTTGGACATGCCAGCGGTGTCAGTCGGTAGTGCTCCGAAAGCAAATCCTGAAGGCAGGCTTGTCGCAGGAGTCGATGGATTCGTTGAAGGTTTTCCCAGCGGCATCGAAGTGAAAGATCCGTATTCAGGAAAAATTCTCCTGACGCCGTAGGATCGAAGTCAGGGCGCGAGGGCGCGCACGACAAAGTTATCGAAGCGGACATCCATGGGTTCGCTTTTTGGCTGGGTGGTCACAGCCAGTCCTACGAGGCCACCCGAGAATGAAGTATCGGTCTTCTCCAGTAACTTCTCGCCGTTGACGTAGAAGGTAAGCTTGCCGCCGGCGCAATCGGCGCGCAGACGATTGGTCGCGTTCCCGGGCTTGACCGCCTTCGAGCCTTTGCCGGTAGCGATCGCGTCCCAGAAGGTTGGGCTCGTTCGTTTCAGGATGGCAAAGAAACCATCGGCGCGGATCGCGAAGATGTAGGCTTTACTGGCGGTATTCTCGTTCGCTTCGGCGCGGCAAAGAATGCCGAAGACGCCATTGGCAGGGCCGGAGGCAAGACGCGCATCTACCTCCACGGAGACATTATCAAATTTCTGCGTGGGCAGGATCGAGTAGGTATTGAAATCGGGCTTGGTGAGATGGATTCGATATTCGCCATCGCTGTAACCAAACTCCGCGTAGTCGGTCTTGGCGACCGTCCAACTATTCGCCGGTTTCGAAAAATCGTCCTGGAAAAGAATGGTCCCCGCAGCTCCAGAAGTTTGGGGATGGACTTCGTTCTGCCCCTCGCTGGCGCGGAGCGATGCCAGTAACACGATAGTCACAGCTAGCAGTCCCAGTCTCATGCTAATCCTCTTCCTCGATCGAACAGTTACATACCGAGTGCGCTTCGTAAATGTGGCACCAGGCGTTTGGTGAATTCCACCGAGTCGCCGGCGGAAAGATGGGACCATTCGGGGCAGTCGAAGCTCGATAGCTCCGGGAAATCTTCGAAATAAATCCCGGGTGCGCCCGTTAGCTGGAGTAATGGATCCCATGTTTTCGCGCGCGGGGTAGCGAGATCTTCGTGGGCCTTCAGGGTGCCGCTGAAGGGGAAACGGACAAACACAATTTTCCCGCCGCGGGCCCGGAGCTTGTCGATCGCGATTTTCGTATTGCGAAAGCGCGCCTCGATTGCTTCACCGATCTTCGCTTCGAAAACTTCTTTCGGCACGAACCTTGGAGGTGGCGGCGGCGTGAACAGCCGCAGCCAGCGGCCTTTTACTTTTTCCTGCAACGGCCCGGGCCGGGCGCATTGCTCGACCATGCGGGCGCGCCGTTCGCGATCGATGGAGCAAAAATAGGGCGGCGGGCGCGGCCCCACCTGGGCATAGGGCCGGTCGGGGATTTCCAAGTCCTTAAGTAATTCCTCGAGAGTCAGGTCGTCCTGTTTCAAAAAAGCCAGGCTCTGCTCCAGGGGCACTGAAATGTAATGGCTGGCGCGCTGTGCCCAGGTCTGGCCGTGATATCGACGGACCGCTTTCTCAGAATGCTCCACGAGCGGGCCACCCGGCGCGAAATACATTCCCGGGACGATGCTGCAAATGATGGTGCCGTGGAAACTCGGGTCGTCGGCGAGATCTGCGAGCACCGGGTAGGCGCAACTGCCAGGAAGCGCGAGTTGCACCGGGCGCCGGCCAAGCCCATGCTCCATTTCGTCCAAGTCCGAATCAAACCAGGCCCGCGAATCACCGATGATGACGATGGATTCCGGCGCCACCCGGCCGCGCGCTTCGGCCCAGAGGTCTTCCGTATCGTTCAGGGTCGGTTCGTAACCGACGGCGCGGCAATGGACTTCCCACGCCGCCACGGCGATGAGCACGGCGACGCAAACCGCGACGGTGATGCCGCGCCAAGGCAGCGCGGGAATTACACGTTCAAAACTGGAAGTAGATGAATGCATTGCTGCTGCCTTGAGTAAGGATGATGGCGCAAACCATGAGGAACCAGGCGGTGGTGACGAGCCATCGCGGAAGACGTTGCACGGCGGTTTCGATCGAGATGTCGCGCAGCGCCCAGTGGGCGATCAGAAGGAAGAAGGTGACGATCCCGACTTGTAATAATTCCCGCGTGCTCAGAACGGCGTCGCCGGTCGGATGCCGGCCGAACATTCCGCCGATCAGGCGGCTCGCTGTGCTGAAATCCGACGCGCGAAAGTAAACCCAGGCGACCAAGACCGCGACGTAGGTGGTCAGGCCGATGAAAAGTTTGAGGACAAGGCTGTCCGCCCACGCCGCGTCTTTTTTGACGAACGCTTTCACTAATCGCTCCAGCGCCAGATAAGAGCCGTGCAACAAACCCCAAACCACGAATGTCCACGCGGCACCGTGCCAGAGCCCGCCGATGAACATTACAATGATCAGATTGATCATGGCGCGCGCGGCGCCGAGCCGATTGCCCCCGAGCGGAATGTAGAGGTAGTCGCGCAAGAACGTGGAGAGCGAGATGTGCCAGCGCCGCCAGAAATCCGAGAAGCCGACGGCTGCGTAAGGGAAGCGGAAATTATCCTTGAGATGAAAGCCGAGGCATAGAGCCGCGCCGATGGCACAGATTGAGTAGCCGGCGAAGTCGAAAAAGATTTGACCGGCGAATGCCATGACACCCATCCAGGAATCGAGCGCCACGAGCGGACCTTGGTAGCCGAAAACGGTATCGGCCGAGCCGGCGAGCATGCTATCGGCAAGAACCACCTTTTCGAAAAGACCGAGCGTCATCAAAAACAATCCCCAAAGAAATCGTCCCGCCTGCGGTTTCGGTGGCGCGCCGAGCTGGGGGAGAAAATCTCCGGCGCGGACGATCGGCCCCGCGACGAGCTGCGGAAAAAACGAAACCGCCAGGGTGAAATCACGGAGCGAGCGCGTCGGCCGCATTACGCCGCGATAGATATCGAGCGTGTAGGAAAGGGAATGGAAGGTGTAAAACGAAATGCCGATGGGAAGAAAGACATCGAGATGCGGCGGCTTGTATTGAATGCCGCCGCGGGCCAGGACCCATTGGAAATTCTCCAGGAGAAAATTCCCGTATTTGAAGAATCCGAGCATGCTCAGGTTCACTGCGACGCTGATGATCAGCCAGAGCCGCCGCTGGCTGGGTTCTTCCAGCCTTCCCATTTTCCGGCCGAGATAGAAATCGAGCGCGGTTGTCGCGAAAAGGAGAGCCGCGAAAGGCGGGTTCCACGCGCCGTAGAAGATGTAGCTCGCGACGAGGAGCAGGTTCTTGCGCGCTTCCCACGAACGCATGGTCCAGTAGGCCGCGAGCACAACCAGGAAGAAAACGACGAAGGTGAGCGAGTTAAACAGCATGCGAAGGCGTTTTCCTAGCGGACAGGCTCTACTAACGACAAGACCTTTTCGCGAATTCCGCTCGAATTCCTGGTGTTGCTCAATTGAGCGCCTTCAAAGTATCGGCGTCGAAGACGAGCAACCGCTCGTGGTCGCTAGTTCCTTGCAGAACCAGGAGCCGTTTGCCGTTCGGCGAGAGGGAAGGGTTCAGAATGTAATCGAGCAGGCGAAGAGAACCGGTGATCTTCAATTCAGGAAAACTCAGTTTCACGATGTAATGATCGTGATGGCCCTCAAGGAGGAAGGCGGTGTTATCGAATACCACGTAGCAGCCCGACGAATCGGGCGCCATCATCACCTTTTCGATTACGGCGGGGCCGTGATAATTGTTCGCGAGTTTGCCGGTCGCGGCGTCGGACAAATCCAGCCACCGATCCGCGCCCCAGGACAGGATCCATTTTCGGTCAGGAGAGATCTCGGCATTTGGCCCATCCACTTCATCGTGGGGGCGGAGGGCGTAAGCGATCTTCATCGAGGGCAGTTCACGCACATTCGCTTCGCCGCGGCCGGGCAGGATCAGGACGCGATTGTTGCCAAGGAAACGACCGGTGAGGCCATTCACCGCAACGATCGGCTGCCCGATGGATTTCCCGTCGGCGACTTCCCAAACTTGGAGGTGGCCTTTCGGGCCGTTTTCTCCGGGACTGTCGTAGGTGGCGAGCCATTTGCCGCCGTCGCTCACCATGAAACCAAAGTCGTAGGCCGATTCCGCCGGTGGATGGCGCATCGGTGCGGCGAGCGGCTTCCAGTTTTTCGTGTCGTAATGCGTTACGGTTCCCGAGCCGTCCATCACGAAACATCGGTAGCCGTCTTTGGTGAATGCGGCGGAGCCGGTGGCATCTTCGTTGGTGCCAGTGGGCAAAGGGATCTGTGCGATTCGCTTTCCGCCGGGAATATCGAAGACGACGGCTTCCTTATCACTGAAGAGAAGAATTGCTTCGCTGGTTGGGGAGATCAAGCCCGGCATCTGGTAATCCGATTTCAGGGGAAGATCGAGCATGGGCGAAATGGCTTTGGCCGTGGTGGCATCGAACACCCGGCTGTGTCCATCCTTGTAACCGATCACGGCGATTTTCCCGTCGCCATCCACGAGATAACCGTTGGATCCGGCACCGATGTCTCCCGCCACGGGATGGCCCGTGCTCAACTCCCAAATTGCGACATCGCCGTGGCGGGGCCGCACAATCACGTGCGACGCGTCATGATTGAAGTTGGCCTGGAGGATGCCGCGCAGGTCGCTCAGCTTGTCAGCGGCGGTCGCGGGGGTGGTTAGGGATGGGTAAAGAGTGCCAACAATTGCGAGCGACAGGAGAAATGGCAGCCGGGGCATGCGGCGAAGTATTGACTTCGCGTCGGTTCCTCGGCAAGGAACAACTCGGCGGAGCGCCATTGAATCGCGAATGATCACGCGTCTAGGATTTTTTCTCATCCTGCTTTACGCAACGGCAATAACCGCGGGCCGCGCGGAGTTGCCGCCGAGTGCCTACAAGGATTGGCAGGAGAAGGCCCCGGAAGCGCTCGTGATCAAGGTGCAGTCCGTGAGCAAGCGGGAGACGACAGGGGAAATGTGGAAAGAGACCGACTTCATGGTAAATGCGGAGGTACAAAAGGTAGAACGCTCGGTTACGAACCTGGCGCCGGGAGCGACGATCGAGATCCGGTACAGTCAGCGTCACTATTCGCCACCAATCGTCGGACCGAGTGAAGTGCCAGCGTTAAAGGAAGGCCAGGTTTGTCCGGCCTATTTGTCCGCAGTAGGGAAGACGTACTCGCCGGCCGCTGGCGGATATTCGTTCGAGACGGTTCGGTAGGCGGGCCAGTTCAATTGCCCACCCGCTCTTGCTCCCCATGGTGCAAGAGGTTTGGGAGCAAGATCATGCTCAGGACTTTACTGCCTAAACGTCCGCTTGACGCGTAGGAACGCGCGAGTCAGCATCGCTGTTCTCGATCTCGTTTTTCATGATCATTCCCACCGAACCCATTGGCAGCATTCCGCGCCCGATCACATTGATTGACGCGATCAAGACGCGCGGGCCCGAGGATCCCGCTCTCGAAACGATGTTCGACGAAGCGATTCGCGACACGATCGCGCGCTTCGAAGCGACCGGCTCACCGGTGATCACCGATGGCGAGCAACGGAAATATCACAACTTCGCGACGTATTGCGTGGACGGGCTCCCGAACATCGCGCCGGACGGATTCCAACTGCCGTTCGTTCATCACACCCGGCAATTGCCGCGGCTGACGCGCGGGCCGTTTCGTTATTTGATGAGCGCGGATCGGTTCATCGACGTGGCGAAACGTTACGCGCGCGCTCCGATCAAACAGGCGGTCATCTCTCCATCGGCCTTGAGCCTGATGTACCCGGCGGAGCCGATTCCCGAATATTCGCGCGACGAATTCATCGACGATCTCTTGAACGAGCACGAAAACGAGATCCGGCGCTGTCTCGCCAAAGGCGTGCACAACGTGCAGATCGATTTCACCGAAGGCCGGCTGGCCGTAAAGCTCGATCCGTCCGGCGAGCTGCTGAACAGTTTCATCCATCTCAATAACCTCGCGCTCCGCCGGTTCTCCGCGGCCGACCGGCAAAAGATCGGCATCCACACCTGCCCCGGCGCGGACCGCGACTCGACCCACAGCGCGGAAGTCGATTATGCGGAGCTGTTGCCGAGTTTGTTCGAACTGGAGGCCGGCAATTTTTACATCGCGATCGCGGGGGAGAAGGATCGCGTCCGCGCGTTGAAGATCATCCGCGACCATCTGAAACCGAACCAGAGAGTGTTCGTGGGAGTGGTGAACCCGATCGATCCGCACGTGGAGACTCCGGAAGAAATTCGCGACCGGACGTTGGAGGCAGCCCGATATATCCCTGTGGAGCAACTCGGCACAACGGACGATTGCGGATTCTCCCCCTTCAGCGACGATACCTCCACCAGTCGCGAGACAGCGTTCGAGAAGATCCGGGCACGAGTCGCTGGAACGGCACTCGCGGCGGAGATGATCGAAGGCAAATAGTGGAAACAAGTGGGGATCCCGAGGACTTATTGCGCACGTCTGCGCTGCGGACCTCGAACTCAATCCTGGTAGCACGCCAGCGCGCCGAACAAGAGCTAATCCAGGCGAAGAAGGCGCTGGAATCAAAGACGGAGGAGCTGGCTCATTCCCTCTCGCTCATGCGCGCCACGCTGGAAGCGACCAGCGATGGGATCCTGGTGACCGACGAAAGCGGGCGGGTGACGGATTTCAACGAGAACTACGCTTCCATGTGGCAGATGCCGCGGGACGCGATGGATTCACGCGACGGCCACCAATTGCGCGGCATCGCTTCGCGGCAGGTTCGGGAGCCGGAGAAATTTCTGGCCCGGATCAAGGAGGTGGAGGCGTCTGCGTTGCCAGAGAGCTTCGATGTTTTAGAATTTGCGGATGGCAGAGTGTTCGAGCGCTACTCGAAGATTCAACGGGTAGGGGACCGCACCGTCGGGCGGGTCTGGACCTTTCGCGACGTGACCCAGAATAAACACGCGGAAGAGAATCTGCGGGCGGCGAAGATCGCGGCGGAAACGGCAAACCAGGCGAAGGACGATTTCCTCGCCGTGCTGAGCCACGAGCTGCGGACGCCGCTCACGCCGGCCCTGGCTGCGGCGAGTTACCTGGCGGAGCACGAGGAATTGCCGCCGCAACTGCGCGATGAAGTCAACGCCATCACGCGCAACGTCCAGCTCGAAGCTCGCCTGATCGACGACCTTCTCGACCTCACCCGGATCGCGCGAGGGAAGATCGAGCTGCAACTGGACGCTGTGGACGTCCACGACCTGTTGCAAGACACAGTGGATATCGTTCGCGAGGACGTTGCCTTCAAAGGGCTGAAGGTGGCGACCGATTTTCGCGCCGGCGCTCACCATGTCCACGCGGATTCCGTCCGAATCCACCAGGTGTTTTGGAACCTGCTCAATAACGCAGTGAAGTTCACGCCCGATGGAGGCAGTATCACGCTTCGCACCTGGAATGATGAATCGGGCCGGTGCGTCATTGCCATCAGCGACACCGGCATCGGCATCGAGCCGGACCAGCAGGCGCGAATCTTTAACGCTTTCGAACAAGGAGAGCGCACGATTACGCGCCGCTTCGGAGGTCTGGGACTAGGCCTGGCGATTTCCAAGACGCTGGTCGAACTGCATAACGGAACCATCGCGGCGGAAAGCCAGGGAAGCGGACGCGGCGCCACTTTCTGTGTCACTCTCGCAGCGCTGGAAACCCCGGAGATCGAGTCGAAGAAAATTGTCAGTGGCAACGGCGCGTTGCCGGTGAGTTTGCAGGTATTGATTGTCGACGATCACGCGGAAACGCTTCGTGTTCTCTCCGCCCTTCTCGGCAAGCGCGGCCACAAAGTCGCCACGGCAGGTTCCCTGCAGCGCGCGCTCGAAATTCTCGAAGGGGACCGGTTCGATGTCCTCATCAGCGACATCGGGTTGCCAGATGGGGATGGTAACGATCTTATCCGCGCGGCGAAGGAGCGGCAGACCCTGAAGGGAATTGCCCTGAGCGGATTCGGCATGGAAGACGATCGCCGGAACAGCAAGGAATCGGGATTCGATTATCACCTAACGAAACCGATCGAGTTTCAAAAACTCGAAAGCGTGCTCCGGGAAATTGCCTCGTAGGAAGCACCGGGACGGCCGCCGCCCGTAATCTTCGGCCGTGATGGAATGGCGGCTGCTTAATTGCAGCGGCGGCTGGTCTGCCCATCGTGACTTCCTCGCGCAATAATATTTTAATCACCGTTTTGTTCTGTGCGACCTGGGTGGCCGCGCTGGGCTTTGGCGCGCGGACCCTGTTCAAATACGAAACCACACCGGGCACCGTAGGTCTCGTCTCCTCGAATTGGCCCGCCGGGTCGGTCGTTCCCCGCCAAACGGACAAGCCTACTCTGTTGATGCTTGCGCATCCGCATTGCCCCTGTACCCGCGCGAGCATCGGGGAACTGGCGCAAGTCATGGCGCATGCGGTCGGCAAAGTGAATGCGTTTGTGCTTTTCGTTAGGCCTCCCGGAGCCGGGGCTGATTGGGACGACAGCGATTTGCGGCGCAGCGCCGCTGCCATTCCCGGCGTGACGGTATTGACAGACGACGGGGGAACGGAAGGGGCGAAGTTCGGGGCGGAAACCTCCGGGCATACGTTGGTCTTCGATCGCGAGGGTACGCTTGTATTTAGCGGGGGAATCACCGCCTCACGCGGACACGCCGGAGACAACGCCGGTGAGAGCGCAGTGCTTGCAGCGCTCCGGGGGGAGACAATGGCTCAATCGCGAACTCCGGTATTTGGCTGCCTGCTCCAAAAACGCAATTCCGTTACGGAACCGGTATTATGTTTGAAATAGCCAGTCTCGTCGGCGCATCAGAATCGACTGGCGATCGCGCGGAAGAACTTTTCCAGCAGCACCGGCGACAAATCTTTCGCCAGACCGACCAGCTTTTCGCCCGGCTGATGCTTTTCCAATGGGTGGCATGCATCGTCATCGCCCTGGTCGTTTCCCCGCGAACCTGGGATGGCGCATCGAGCCAGGTCCACATTCATGTCTGGTCGGCCATCCTTATCGGCGGCGCGATAAGTCTTTTCCCGGTGTGGATGACGCGCGTTTGGCCTGGAGCGGTGGCTACCCGGTACGTCATCGCGGTTGCGCAGATGCTGATGTCGGCGCTGCTCATCGCTCTCACGGGAGGGCGCATCGAGACGCACTTTCATGTCTTCGGGTCGCTGGTGGTTCTCTCATTTTATCGTGATTGGCGGGTGCTGGTCCCGGCGACGGTTGTCGTGGCGTTGGATCATTTTCTGCGCGGCGTTTACCTGCCGTATTCGGTTTACGGAGTCCTGAGCGCAAGTCCCTGGCGGTCCATTGAGCACGCAGGCTGGGTGATTTTTGAAAACGTTTTCCTGGTGATCTCATGTTTCCGGAGCATCCGTGAGATGCGCTTCATCGCGAACCGGACGGCCGCGCTGGAAGCCAGCGATCAACGCTCGCGCCAGCTTTTCGACGACGCGCCGATCGGGATGGCAGTCGTGGCCCTCGACAATCAGCAGTTCAAGCAGGTCAACGCCCGCTTTGCCGAAATGGTCGGCTACTCCGAGCAAGAGTTGATGACCCGAACACCGCTCGACATCACGCATCCAGAGGATTTGGCGGATTCCCAACGGCTCGTGAAAGAGATGTTGGGCGGGACCGAGCGTTGCTGCGTGGAGAAACGCTATCTCCGCAAGAGCGGCGACATCCTGTGGGCGACTCGGACGGCTTGCATCATCCGCGACAAGGACGGCAAGGCCCGTGATTTCCTCATCATGGTGGAAGATATTACCGAGCGAAAGCGCGCCGAGGAAGCGGTCCGCGAAGGTCAGCGCAAGCTGGAGGCGGCCCTCGAGACGAACCAGCTCATCATGGATAATTCCCAGGATGTGATTTGCACGATCGATGAGAGCGGGCGCTTCGTGACAATTAATGAGGCCAGCGAGACAATGTGGGGATTCTCGCCGAACGAACTGATCGGCCGGCGTTACATGGAGCTGGTTCACCCGGATGATCGGCCGGCAACGGAAAAGGCCGCCGCCGAAATTCTCGAGTCGGGCAAGCTCGCCGATTTCGTTAATCGCTACGTCCGAAAGGACGGCTCGGTCGTCAGCGTTCTTTGGTCGGCCTCCTGGTCCGCGACCAAGAAAAAGCTTTTTTGTGTCGCCCATGACGTGACCCAACGGACGCGGATCGAAGCGGCGTTGCGAGATGCGAAAGAGGAAGCTGATCGCGCGAACCACGCCAAGAGCGAATTTCTTTCGCGCATGAGCCACGAACTGCGCACGCCGTTGAACGCGATCCTTGGTTTCGGCCAGTTGCTCGAGCGGCAAAATCCTACGGCCCAGCAGCGCGCCCGGGTGGCGCACATCATGAGCGCGGGCCGGCATCTGCTGAACTTGATTAACGAAGTGCTGGATATTAGCCGGATCGAGGCGGGCCATTTGCAGCTTTCCGTCGAGCCTGTGGCCGTGGCGGAGGTGCTGGACGAAGCGCTCGATCTCATGCGACCGCTGGCCGCCGATCGCTCGATGCAGCTCTCGGTCGATGCGCAGTTGGAAAAAGATCTTCATATTCTCGCGGATCGACAGCGGTTAAAGCAGGTCTTGTTAAACCTGCTGACAAACGCGGTGAAGTATACCGCCATCGGCGGGCGCATCGGGGTGTCCGTGCAGCAATCCGGTCCAACAAGAACGCGTGTCGTGATCACGGATACCGGTGCGGGCATCGCGTCGGAGATGCTGGCCCGCTTGTTTACGCCGTTCGATCGACTCGGGGTCGAGCAATCTGGCGTCGAAGGAACCGGCCTGGGGCTCGCACTTTGCCAGCGTCTCATGCAGGCGATGGCTGGTGACATCGGCGTTACGAGTACGGTCGGGAAGGGGAGCGCGTTTTGGATCGAACTTCCGGCGGCCGATTCGCCACTAAAAGCTTTGCCCAGAAACCGGACCGCGACGATGGACGACACATCGACGACCGAGGTCGGAAGGATTCTCTACATCGAGGATAACCTGTCGAACCTTACCCTGGTGGAACAGATGCTCGCCGAGCAGCCCAACATCGAACTACTCACCGCGATGCAGGGCGGCTTGGGACTGGACCTGGCCCGGCAGCATCTGCCCGATCTGATCCTACTCGATCTTCATTTGCCCGACCTTCCCGGACACGAGGTCCTGGCACGTTTGCGGCAGGACAAACTCACTCGCGACATTCCGGTTGTCGTTATCAGCGCGGACGCCACCGCCCGGCAGATCAAGCGTCTCATGGCCGCAGGCGCTCGCACTTATCTCACCAAGCCGCTCGATATCGGTGAATTCTTTCGGGTCATCGATGAAACCATGCGGAACCGCAATCGCCACCTGGAAGCTGCGGTAGCGTAGCAACTAAGTTTGTTTTGATCATGAATGTCGAAGTAGAAGATGTCGATCAACGGTGGCTGCCCAACGCCGCGCTCTTTTCGAAGATGAAAATTGTCGTGATCGACGACGAACCGGCCAATGTCGCTCTGCTGGAGGCAATGCTTGCCGAAGGCGGTTATACCCGGGTGAAAACGGTGATCGATTCGCGCCTGGCCATGGAAACCTGCGTGAGCTTCGAGCCCGACCTTGTGCTGCTCGACCTGATGATGCCGCATGTCGACGGCTTTACGATTCTCGAATCGCTTCGGGCCGCGGCGGGCGAGGCCTTCCTGCCCGTTATTGTCCTGACGGCCGATGCAAACGAAAAGACCAAGCTCCGGGCCCTGCGCGCCGGCGCGACCGATTTTCTCCTTAAGCCTTTCGACCAGCTCGAAGTGCTCCTTCGTATGAGTAACCTGCTCGAAACGCGCCGGCTTCACTTGCAGCTCGACATGCAGCTTGCTGCCTACGCCGATGCGGTCCGCGAGCGAACCTCAGAGCTACGCGAAGCTCAGCTACAGCTCCGGAAAGCTGAATACTAGTACGTCGCCCCAGTTAGGGTGAAGGTGACGGGGCATGTTACTGACGACAAGGTCCCGGGCTTGAAGCGCCACCGTTTGAATCCAGCTATCGCGGCGTTATCCAGAAACGGGCTCCCAGTCGTTTTCGACATGGAGGCGCTAGTTACGCTTCCGGTGACCGGATCCACTATCATGACGACAATTCCGTCACCGGTGATCCTCTGCCGTCTAGCTTCATAAGGATATTCCGGCCGCGGCGCACTGACGGCAAACACCTTTGCCGATAACAGAGGCACGGAGCCCGGAATCGTGCTGTTCCTTGGTCTTACTATTGGCGTGACTTTGTTGGTCTGCCTCCGCACCGGCGGAGGAGTTGAGCTCACCTCTGGAAACGATTGCTCCGTTGGGGGGTGAGTCGGCACCGGATCGGATAGGTCTACCGGCGGATCAGCGATCGGTTCAGTTGGCTCGAACGTAATCTCAGTCGGCTCGCCGGAAGGGCTCGACGGAGTGATTGGTCCGGGACTGCGAATGTTAGCAAAACCAATCGCCGCCAGGTGAATGACTGCGGCGGCGGATAGAGCCGCTCCGAAACGCCACTTGTGTCGCGATTGATAAAGCAAAGCTTGTGTCATAACTGGTCCTTTCCCATTCCAACCACTAGTTAGACGCGCGACGCGCAGGAAACTTAAGTTCGATTCGACCGCCCAGATTCCCTGTCATTCTGAGCGGAGCGCAGCGGAGTCGAAGAACCTCTTACTTTGTCTTCTTTGCTTGTGCGTTTCCTCGCTGGCGCTCGCGAAAGCTAGAGGCTTTTCGACTGCGCTTCGCTCCGCTCAAAATGACAACAAGAAAATGAATAGCGATCCCGCTCCCCGCGACAGTTCCTTCTCCCTGGGGGAGAAGGTTAGGATGAGGGTT
>JBEEHR010000064.1:0-14733 GCA_041167505.1 Verrucomicrobiota bacterium | reverse complement strand
TCCCGTTCGACTTGCATGTCTTATCCACGCCGCCAGCGTTCGTTCTGAGCCAGAATCAAACTCTCCGTAAAAATTTGGAGCCGGCGTCATTGCTGACACCGGACAAAGTTTGTCGAATCCGGCAAATGCCGGACCGAAATTCTGACCATTCTTACCTGAAAACGGACTCGTGAGAGCCGAATCCAGGTTCGTCCGATCTTGTAAATTAAGATTCCCTCGGCTCTTGCGAGCTTCGGGAAAATTTTTAATCAAAGAATTCTTAACGAATAACGCACAATTCAATTTTCGCTGACTTACTTCTACCTTTTGGATCCCGCGGATAAATTCCGTCGTGCTGCGAAATCCAAAATTGCACTGTCAAAGATCAACGTTCTTCAAACCTTCGGTACACGACAAAATCCGATCCGATCATTGACTGACAAAACCGGCTCGCCCATGAGCCCGAAGAGAAGAACACTCCGGGAACCCCGGAGTCCGCGTTTCAGCGGGACAGCAACATATTGCGTCACCTGTATGCGTCAAACGAAAATATGGACTATCCGCATACTTTTTTTGGCTCTCGGCGCCGCCTGTCCCGCCGTAGCCTCCGGGCCCGAAGGCGGATCAAAGAAAATTTCCACCAAATCCTGAGAAATGTTTCCCTGTAGCCGCGGCCCTGTGGACCGCTCTTCCGTCTCCCAGTCTTCGCCTGGTGAAATCTGCGTAAATCTGTGAAATCCTGCGGATAAATTTCCGAAGACTCGTCACTTTCCCCGGTCAATAGACCCCCGGAACCAATCGTTTAGTCCTGCGCGTGTACTGCGCGTATCGCTCGCCCAACGCGCCGCGCAGCGCTTCCTCCTCCACATTCATCCGGCGCACGAACGCCACGAAGATCGGCACCAGAACCACCAGGATCGCCCCCCAATTTCGGAGCGTGAGCGCGAACCCAACGAAGGCCAGGAGTACTCCCGTGTACGACGGATGCCGCACCAGCCGGAACGGCCCGCGCTCCACCAGCTCATGATCCTTCTCGATCGTCACATCCACCGTGAAAAACCGCCCGAGGGTGACGATCGCCCACCAGCGAAAGATCAGCCCGGCCGCGAACAGCACCAGGCCCGCGACCTCAAACGCCCGCCCATTCGGCAGCGCTCCGGCCCGCCAATTCCCCGCGATGAACACACCGGCGCCGATGCTGATCATGATGACGATCCAAATGACGCGGAGCGTACTGCGGTCCTGCTTCGTTCCCGTTTCGCTCCGCGACCGCCGCGTCACTGTAAGGAGCAGCTCGGAAATCAGATAAATGAGTCCGAGCAGGAGCGAGAGCCGCATGCGGGTTCGTTCTGCGCTATTGCGTATGGAACAACAAGCTCACAATCGCTTCGACCAAATATAGAGGCGCTTGCGCCGAACGCCTGATTGGAAGGTCAGATCCTCGGCCCAGGCACCTCTCACCCCCGGGCCGACTGATGGGTGCCGCGTCTCCCTACGACATTGCGCGCACCGGCTCCAGTGCGCACGGCTGCGCCATTTTTTCCGCGAGATCTGCCACTGGGTTTGGCGCCGGAAGTTTTCAGATGGGGCGATTTCTGCGGGGCGGTCTTTTCGTCCGCCGCCGCTCGGTTCGCCGCGCCTTTGTCCACCGCGGCCTTTTCCTTATCTTTGGTCTCGGTCGCTTTCGACAGGATATTGGGGACGAATGTTTCCGAGAAACCGGCTAGAAAACAGAAGAAAACCTCAGCCGTTTTCAAAGCGTCACCGAGATTGGGCGGTTCTTTGTCGTAGGTAATGCCACCAAAAATTTTCGATCGCATGGCCAGGAGCAGGCCGGCCCCGGCGAGTAATGCTACGATCGCCCGTGTCGCCCCGGCGGAGAGCAGGAAAAATTTTTCCTGGTTCACGTTCACTTCGAGCGACCCGATACTGAGGCAGACCGAGAACAGGCCGCCAGCCATGGCGAGCGCCGCGGCCAGGAACCACGGTTCCCAATTCGGGGTAAACCAACCCTTCGTTTGCCATGCCAGGTAAACGGACCAAACAAGCATCGTAATGACAAAGGTGCCGAGTTGATAGAACAGCCTCCGTTGCCCTTCTTCCTTTGACTTTAGCTTGTCGCAAAGGCCATTCAGGATTTCGATCGCCTCCGGTTTTTCACCGCAGAAAAACATCTCCAGGGCATCGGCCGTCAATTCCAGGATGGAGCAATTCTCGTTGTACTCGCGGCTGTTCTTCGATGGCTTGGAATCGAGCAGCCGGTTAATCCGAGCCAGCGAGGCGTCGGCGCTGCCCAGATCGTGTTCGATTTCCGGCGTTGTCTCGTAATATAAGTCGCATCCAAGGAAATAAATGACGTAATCCTTGTCAGCCGCGTAGATGCGGGTGATTTTTCGGCCGGCTTTATCTCCCTTGCCGGCGCGGTATTCGCGCCAGTCGGCCGTGGCCTCGACAGATTCTTCGGCTTTACAGAGATCGGTGTCCTCGTTCATATCCGTATTCGTGGTGTTGGTGCGTTACCAACAATTACGGAAAGCGCGCGCCGAGGTTCCGTACGTTGTGTGCGCGCAAAGGACGAGGCTCCCCTTGCATGCCGCATCCCCAATGGACTGGTTGCACCTAAAACCCAACTCCCGATTCAATGCCGAGCCTCAAGGAGCGGCGGTTTGCGTCGCACGTCCAACGCCATTGATTTGGGTCGCTTACGCGTCGGGCTTCGTCTATGTCGCGCGGCTTCGGCCGGCTCCATTCTCGATCCTCAATTTCCATCCTCGCCCCGCCGGCGCGCCTACGGCGCCGCCGCGATGCTATTCATGATCGCCGTGATTTCGTCGGCGCGTTTCGCCACTTCTTCGCCGCGCAGGATCACCATCACGCCCCTGTCCTTCGTCACCTCGACTGCCGTCAGCGTGATCTTCATGGTGCTGCCGCTCGCATCCTTACCGTCCACGTTCACAACGACGACATTCATCCCGTTCAGCGTCGTCTTGCTGTCTTTGTAGGATTCGAAGTCAGGTTTCACTTTCAGCAACGCAAACGCCTTGTCGTTCGAAGGCCCGAGCATGTCAGGCCGGGTCGTGATCACATTGAGGAGCACGCTCGCGTCATCCGCTGCGGCCGTGACCATGTCGCCGCTCACGCTCGCCGTCCAACCCTCGGGAAACGTGATCACCGCGACCGGTTTGTCCTCTGGAATTTTGACAGTGTCGGCAAAAACAGGAGTCGCGATTGAAACCGCGAGTAACAGCCAAACAACAAAATATTTCATGTTAGTCGTTGGCCTACCGATCCCTGAACTAATTGCAATAAGATTCGCGAACGCCGAAGAGCTCGACGCGCTCCGCTGAGCGGTGCAAAATCCGGGGATGAAGCCGCTTTCGAATTTCGTCACTCTCCACCCTTACTTCAAAGTTCATCCAGGAAAGCTTGAGGTGTTCAAGGCGGGATTACCTGCGTTCGTTGAGAAGACAGCGAGCGAGGAGAAAAATCTTTTCTATGAGTTCACCGTCAACGGCGATGAAGTTTTCTGTCGCGAAGGTTACACAGATGCGGAAGGGCTTCTCGTACATCTGGAGAATGTCGGGGCGCTGCTCGCGGAAGCATTGAAGATCGCCGATTTGATCCGGCTGGAAGTGCACGGACCGGCGGCGGAACTCGACAAGCTGAAGGAACCCCTGGCGCATCTGAAGCCGGCGTGGTTTGTACTCGAAGATCTGCGGCCGACACGACCGCCGCTACAGGTTAAGCCAGATATCCTGGTAGGCAGCTGAGCCAGACACTTCGTCAAACCAGCGGACGCCTTCCTGAACGAGCGTGATCTGAAGGCGATATTCACCGGGGTCGGGAGGCGGGGCGATCTTGAGCTCGTAGGTGGCTGAGGTTCGGGGATCGAGCGAGGGGATCAGCAGGGTCCGTAGTCCCTCAGAGATGGCGATGTTTCCAGCCGCATCGAACCAGTGATAACTTAGATGAATCGGGGCGGGGTGATACGAACCAATTCGCTGTGAGGTTCCGTTGGTGACCTCGCATTGGACCCACAGGTGTTCGTTCGCGAGCGGCACAGATACCTTCGCATTGGTTAGGCTGATCTGGGCGGAGTCTGACGCTGTCAGAGGTTCCATCCGGGTTAGCTTTCGCAACCCGTAGAGTTCCGCTTCCAGAGTCGCGATCTTTTGGACCATCGCGCGCTGGTAATCGGCCGGTTCGTTGTCCGCAATCGAGAGCGGAATGTTCATGACCTTCGCGTGGAGGGAGGAGTATTCGTGCGCCGACCGGTTGGCCGCCGAGTGCGAGCGAATGTAATCGCTGACCGCGCGGGCGTCGGCGCCATTGTAGCGGGCGATTTCATGGGTGATCAGGCGGGGCGTGATCGGGGATTGCAAGACGCGCATCCCGAAATTCCACTTTCGAAGTTCTTCCACGTCGGCGGAGGTAACCAGCGGCCCTAGCCCGAATTCATCGCAGAGGATCACGGCAGCTCCGACCGCCATCGCTTCGAGCGCGCAGCGCGCCTTGGCGAAAACCAGGTCGTAATTCGGAAGCATCTTCTCCGGCCGGTCCACCTGATTCCCGACGCCGGATCCGATGACATCGAGCGGCAGGTTGATTCGCTGACAGGCGGCACGGATCGCACGCAGATAGTTGTCGTCGGTCGCGTAATTGCTGAACATCAACGCTTGCTGCGGCCGGTCAGGAAGCGGCGAGCGCTGTCGAAATCGTGCGGTATCGACGGCGTTAAAGATGACGCTCACTTTCTCTGGAGGAATGGCGTATTCCGCAGTGAGTCGTTCCAAACAATTATGGTCGACGGCGACATAGTGCTGAATGCGATCGCTGAGCGGCGGGGTAGCGGGCCAACCGAGCCGCGCATGGCAAACGAAAATGCCGCGCGCTTGCGGGAACGCCATCAAGGCCTGGATGGTCTCAAGGTGCTGGTTGCCGTGAACGATGTCGGGCGGGAAGGGAACGTCGCGCAAGTCGTCGACGACGGTGATTCCGCCGGCGCGAAGTTCTTCCGCTACGCTACCGGGCCGCGGCGTGTAGATCATGGGTGGCTCCCCGAGGGCCGCCAAACCAAAGGCGAGATCGCGGGTTACGAGCTCGGCGCCAAAACGCGTGTCGAGCGTGTCGTTCGTGATGAGAACGCGTTGGCCGGCCATGGACGACTTAGACGGGCAAATCAAGCTCGTGCCAGAGAGCTTTCATTAACGGCCTGAAGTGCTCCCGATAGCGAACCACTTGATCGTAGTGGCCTTCGTTCACCCGATTTTCGCCATGGGTCTCGTAGAACGGTCGGCCCTCAAAGCTGGCGGATAAATCCGCGGCCACAGGACGCAAGAGTTCGGTGGCGAAAATTTCGAGGCCAAACTTTAAAATGGCTGAGTCGATTTCCTCTTTCAATTCCGGATAATTTTCCGCCGCCACGCGTTTGCGGGTCAGCGCGGCGGGATCGAGTTGCAACCGGATGCATTGATTTCGATTTGACTCTAAGGCGGTATCCGGCGGAGCGACCAGGACGAAGTCGAAATTCGCGATCTTCCGGCCGGTGTCGCGGTGGGCAATCAGGACAGCGGCATTTGCCATGTATCGGCAAAGGTCGTGAGTTGGATTAAAACCTTCCATCGCATCTGCCACGACAACCTGAATCTCGTTTGCGACCAGGGCCTGCCCCAGTTCCCTGGTGAGGCCGGCGAGCGCACCCAGATTTCCGGAGAGCAAAATCTTGTAGGCCTGCGCGTCCGTCCACCGGCCGAAAATTGGCGCCGGTTTTGCACCTGCTGCGTGCAGGACATTGCTGGTTGAGGACAACCGCGATTGTTGTCCCCGGCCCGAACCGTCCGTCAAAACAAAGGTGAGGGGACGAGCTATTTCGACCCAATGATGGATCCGCAATTCATGACCGGGATGGCCGATGATCAGCGCGGCGTTGCCTTTCAACATCACGTTGCTCATTTAGGACGATTTTTTGAAATGCGCGCTCGGTCGGACATACGCGAAGTCGGGAGAGCGCAGCATACACCAAAAAAAGGACGACTCCCGAGAGAGTCGTCCCTTTGTTTGCCCGCCCGGTCGCCCGGGATGGCTAAAATTACGGTTCGGTGGTGGCGGTGGAGCCGTCGGCTTTGCTCCAGAAGAGATTGATCTTTTGGATCTCGGCGAGGCCGTAGCCCTTCCACCAGGCGGTTTCACCGTCGGTGTAGACGACTTTGATGTCCCATTTCGGCGCGGTGGCTTTTTCGTGGAATTTTAATTCGAGAGCCATGCCGTCTTTGAGGGTTTCCTTGAGGAGGTTCGGACCCCACTCCTCGGAAGTGGTCGGGCCGACATAGACTTCCTTGATGTCGTAGCCGGTCTTGTTGACCAGAGTGAAATCGAGATCGGACTCCGCCCGGGCAGGGATCACCAGGCCCAGGAGGATTGTAAGCAGGAGGATTGAGCCGCGGAGCGTTTGTTTCATGGGAGAGTTCTATTCCCACCGCGCGCCAGAGAGCAAGGAAGATCGGCGGAACGAGCGGAAAGTGACGTGTGACATGTGACGCGTTGAGGGAATGGGACGGGCGTACGTGAGAGGACCGATCAGGAACAAGCGTTGATCCGGCGAATGTTGCGGAGAGAATAGAAGCGTGGATTCTGAGAAGCTCTTGAATGTCGCTGATTACGCTCGATCCGCGCGTGCCACGTTGGCGGACGGGGTGCGTGATTATTTCGAGGGCGGGGCGCTCGATGAGATCACGCTGCGGGAGAACACGGCGGGGTGGGAGCGACTGAAGCTTTATTACCGTGTCCTCGCGGGAGTTGGGCCGCGCCAGCTGGAGACGACGGTGCTCGGGCAAAAAATCTCAATGCCGATTGTGGTGGCGCCAACGGCGTTTCATAAACTCGCTTGCGACGCGGGCGAGATCGCGACGGCGAGAGCGGCGAAGGCGGCTGGGACGCTTTTCATTCTCAGTTCGCTCTCGAACACGGCGATGGAAAAGGTCTTTGCGGAGTCGGGGAGTCCGAAGTGGTTTCAGCTCTACATTTACAAGGACCGCGAAATCACGCGGGAGCTGGTGCAACGGGCGGAGGCGGCGGGAGCGCAGGCGATTGTCCTCACAGTGGATGCGCCGGGACTCGGCACACGCGAGCGCGATGCGCGTAACAGCTTTCGGTTGCCCGATGGCCTCGCGGTCGAGAACCTGGCGCCGTTGGGCAAAGGCGAAATGCCGAAGGTGCCGGGGTCGGGGCTGGCGGCGTATGTGCGGGAGAATTTCAAAAGCGATCTCGGGTTGGGTGACCTGGATTGGTTGTGCGGAGCGACGCGATTGCCGGTGGTGGTGAAAGGAATGTGTCGCGGCGATGATGCGCGGCGCGCAGCGGAGCATGGGGCAAAAGCCGTGGTCGTGTCGAATCACGGTGGGCGTCAGCTCGATACGGCGCCGGCGACGTGTGAAGTGTTGCCGCACGTCGTCGAGGCGGCGGGCGATCGTTGCGAGGTCTATGTCGATGGCGGCATCAGGCGCGGGAGCGATGTGCTCAAGGCGATCGCGCTCGGCGCGAGAGCGGTGCTGGTAGGCCGGCCAATTCTTTGGGGATTAACTGTGAATGGCGAACAAGGCGCGGCGGATGTGTTGGAGATTCTGCGACGCGAGCTGGATGAAGCGATGTTGTTGTGCGGATGCACGAGGATCGAGGATATCGAGCGGTGGATCCTTAATCCAAAGTAGAAGGGAGTAGGGCGCCGTCCCTTCAGGGAGAGCAAGGGTGCGACGGCGGTCGGCAACGGGCTTGGCCTAACGGCTTGAGAAGTGCTGCCTTGGAGAGGACTTATGCGTGCGCGTTTTGGGATAATTGGGCTGTTTTTTCTGTTTAGCCTAACGACTGGTTCGGCAGCGGTCTACGAAGTGGGGCCGGGCAAACAACTGACGAGTCTGTTTGGCGTGCCCTGGAAATCGTTGCAGCCGGGCGACGTGGTCAATATTTATCCAAAACCCGGCGGGTACAAAGAGAAGATCCAGATCTCGGCGAGTGGGACGGCGGCGCAGCACATCGTGATTCGTGGAGTGCCCGATCCCGCGACAGGAGCGTTGCCCGTGCTGGAGGCGAACGGGGCGGTGGAGGATCCTTCGACCGACTGGCGCAGTCCTGTTCTGTCGAACTTTGGGATGATCACGGTGTCGCCGCGAAAGGCGGCTTACGTTTACGGCAATTATCACGTCAGTTTTGTCGACCTCGAAAACCTCGAGATCCGAGATTGCATTTACACGACCGATAATTCGATCACCTACACGGACCAATTCGGCCAGGTCCGCGGTTACGACGGATTCTCGTGCGGCATCTACATCGAATGGGCGCGCGACTTCGCGGTGCGCGGCTGCGAGATCCACCATTGCGGCAATGGGTTGTTCGCCAATTCGAAGAACGGATCGGCGCAAAGCAGCGCGCGGCTCTTGATCGAGAAGAATTACTTCCACGACAACTCATTGAAAGCGACGGTGGACCCGGTGACCGGCGCGACGATCAGCAACGGTTACCACGAGCACCACATCTACACCGAGAGCGCGGGCGTCACGATTCAGTATAACAAGTTTGGAACGCTGCTGCCGGGCGCGCACGGGGTGGCGATCAAAGACCGGTCGAGCGGTGAAGTGATTCGCTACAATGAATTCGACATGACGGAGGAATCGAATGTCCTCGCGCTGCTCGATCCGCAAGGCGGCTCCGGGTTCATCGAATTCCAGCCGGATTACCGCGATTCGTATGTCTATGGCAACCTGATCACGATCGAGAATTACGCGAGCGGGATCAGTTTGTTTTGGTGGGGCGGTTACAATGGGGCGAGCTCCTATGCGGCTGAGCATCGAGGCACGCTCTACTTCTATAACAACACCGTCGTCATTCATCATTCCCGCGCGGTGCTATTCTTTTTGCCGAGCACCGATTACGTCGGCAACGCGGTGGTGCAGGAGGTGGTCGATTGCCGGAATAATATTTTCTACGCGGACCCTGCCGGCCAGGCGAATCCATACGACGCGCTGACCTGGTTTACCGGTGGCGCGACCAACGGCGGCGGTGCGATCAACCTTGGAGTAAACTGGGTTTCGCCCGGCACCCAGAAGGATGCGCCGTTCCATGCCTACGGTGGCGCGCTCAACGGCGTGGCGAACCTGATCGTGGGTGATGCGGGCGGGGCGGACAACGCGCACTTCATTGACATGAACGGTCACGATTATCATGCCGTGGCGGGAGCGAATACGGTGGACGCCGGCGGGCCTTTGCCGGCCGCGGTGTTGCCGACCTATGACGACACGCTTGAGTACCTGGCGCCGCAGGGCTTTCAGCAGCGCGTCCAAGTCGGCAGTAAGATGGACCTGGGCGCACTCGAGAGCGGTGGGACTGGAACACCGACACCAGCTCCGGCGCGTTGCCTGAATATTTCCACTCGCGGGCAGGTCCAGGGCGGAAACAATCTCATGATCGCCGGGCTAATTGTGAGCGGGTCGCAACCGAAGAAAGTGCTCATCCGCGCGATCGGCCCTTCGCTCGCCGCCGCCGGCATCGCGACCCCGTTGCTCGACCCTGTTCTCGAGCTGCACCTGGCCGATGGCTCCGTCATTACGAATGACGATTGGAAAACAGCGCAACAGGCGGAGATCGAGGCAACAGGTCTCGCGCCCGCAAACGCCAAGGAGAGCGCTATCCTGGCGACGGTTCCTCCCGGCGCGCACACGGCCCTGGTGCAAGGGACGAACCAGAGTACCGGAACAGCGGTGATCGAAGCTTACGATCTGGAAACATTTTCGCCTACGGTCCTGGCCAACATTTCGACGCGCGGCTTCGTTGGCACGGGCAACGACGTGTTGATCGGCGGTTTTATTCTTGGCGGCACCACGGGCACGCCACAGATCGTGATACGCGGTCTCGGGCCAACGCTGGCTGCGGCCGGGATCACCGGGGCGCTGGCCGACCCCATAATTACGATCGCGAACCAGAACGGATCGACGTTGGCGAGCAACGATGACTGGCAGGATGACGCGGCCAAGGCCGCGATGATCGTCGCCGCGGGGTTGGCGCCGACTGCGAACCCGGAATCTGCCGTTATCCTCCAGCTTCCACCCGAATCTTACACCGCGATCCTGTCGGGAAAAAATGGAGCCACCGGAGTGGGGTTGATCGAGATTTATAACTTGCGGTAGTCGGACCTCGGAAGTCGGCGAGAGTCCCCCTCGCTGATTACGGCGTAGCACGCCAGTGACGAGTGACCGGTCGGGAAGAGGATTGTGGTTAGGGGAGCGTTTTGGTAGAACGCGCATCATGAAGAAATTGATTCCGGTGGTTTTGGGTCTCTGGGTAATTGCGCTTGTCGGTTGCACGGCCACAACCGAGACGACAACGACGACGACAACGGAGCAGCGCCAGCCAAGCGCATCTGTGGATCCAACGACGAGTATGAGCCGAACGGAGCGGATGCCGGATCGGGGACCGCGATAGGCAGGAGACGGAGGGCGGGATTACTTCTCGCTCGCGAGTTTTTGGAAGCGTGGGTCGTTCCGGATTGGATCCCATGAAGGATCGAATCGGAGGTAGGCGGGGGTAATCGCTTCGACGGCGGGCTCGCTAAGCGCGCGTTCGATCAAAGGCAGGGCGCGATCGAAATCGCCGAGGGCAACGTAGGCACGCGCTACCTGTTCTTCTTCGCGCGGGTATTGCCACAGGTCCGGCTTGGTCGTGGCGAGGAGAGAATCGGCGATGGTCTGCGCTTCGTCACGATGCCCGAGCTCCGCTTCGATGAGCAGGAGAACATCGCGGAGCAGAACCCCGTTGTCGCCAGCGGCGCGCAGTTGTTTCAAATCGGTCTCCGCTTGAATGAACAACGGTTCGGCGCCCGAACGATCGTTTTGGCTTAGACGCAGGTCCGCGAGGGTGGCGCGACCGATTGCGGCAAAGAGAGGTGGAATATCTTTCCGCTCGAGGGTAGCGACGATCAGCTTCTCGGCATCATTAAACCGTCGCTGGAAAACGAGAAGCGTCACATAGAACCCGAAGCCGCGATCTGCCGGCGGAAATTTTAATGGTTCCATTATTTTCCAGGCGCGCGCCAAGTCGCCCGAAGCTGCGTAGACTTCGGCTTGCTGACTGATGAGTCCCAGGTCGTTCGAATCGATAGTCAGAGCGCGCTCGATCATGGCATGGGCTTCGGTAAATTTTCGCAAGCCGCGGTAGCTGCGGCCCAGGTTGGCCCAGACGTCCTGGTTGAGCGGGTCGAGCTTGGCGGCTTCCTTCTGGTCGGCGATGGCTTCCTCGATCCGGCCCTGGCGGCGCTTTACGAGGCTAATGGAGAGCATGACGTTGGCGTTATTCGGGGCGCGGCTTCGAGCGAGTTCGAGTTGGGCCAGGGCGCGATCGTAATCCCGCAGGCAATAGTAGTAAAACACCCCGAGCGCGGCCGGTCCCTCCGCGCTGTCTGGCGCGAGGCGCATGGCGGTTTCCGCGGCGGTCCGCGCCCGCGCCAACTGCGCCTCGCTGTTGTCGGGATAAAAATACATTTGGGCTTCGGCCAGGGCCAGGGTGGACCAGGCCTCCGCGTAGTTCGGATCGAGCTCGACCGCGCGCCGGGCAAACTTCGTCATGTTTTCCGCGTCTTCTGTCCCCTGACGATTCGATAAAGCCAGGGCGTGAAGTTGAGCGTCATATGCTTCCGGGTTGGTGGTGCCGCGCGCCGCGATGGCTTTCTGCTCGCGCCCGGTCAATTGCGCTTCGAGCGAGGAGGCGATCTTCTGTGCGAGATCGGTCTCCACCTGAAAGACATCGATCAAGTTGCGGTCGTAGGTTTCGGCCCAGAGATGCGAATCAGTCACGGCATTTATCAACTGAACGGTGATGCGCACCTGGTTCGCTGATTTCTGGACGCTGCCTTCGAGGATGTTCGCCACGCCGAGTTGCTTCGCGATTTCGCGCAGGTCGTTAGGCGCGCTCTTGAAACGTTGCGTCGAAGTGCGCGAGATGACTTTCAGGTCCGCGATCTTCGAAAGGCGGGTGAGGATTTCGTCCTGGATGCCTTCGGCGAAATAGGCGTTGGCCTTGTCCTCGCTCAGATTTTCGAAGGGCAGGACCGCGATCGATTTCGGCGGAACGCCGGGCGGCTCGCTCGGGCTTGCGGTCGTCGGTTTCGTTCGAAAAACCTGATAACCAAGAAGCGCGGCCGCGCAGATCACGATCACGAGGATGAGCACGGCGAATTTCCGGCGGCTCCATTGCGGGATTTTTTCATCCGGTCGCACGTCTTCGGCGCGTTTGATCCCTTCGGGAGTCATTTCGAAAGCCCACGCGATCACGAGCCCGAGGACGAAACCAGCGGCGACGATCACCACGAACACTTTCATCACCCACGCCGGTGCTTCGAAAGTCGGAAAGAGAATTGAGGCGGCTTGGATGAGCAGCCAAGCGATCACGGCATAGGCGACGGCTACCTTGTAGACATTGCGCCGCTTCAGCTCGGCAAAAAAGGAAGGCTTGTCGCTCATAGCTTGGAGGGCAGCTGCACTCCAAGCTTCTGACACAAGGCGATGAAGCGCGGATCAGTGCGATAATCGGAAAGAAATGGAGTTATCACCAGCTGCGTCAGACCGGAATCATGGACAGCGTAGGCTGTGTCGAGCCATCGAAACATTTCTTCCGGCTCCTTTCGCAGGGCGTGCAGCAAGGCGATTTGATAGGCGGCGTTGGTCCCGTTCTTCGATGAAAAATTTTTGAGCGCGGCATCGGCGGCGGCGCGATCGGGCTGCGCCTGTAGCACGAGGGTCATCGCATAATCGTGCCAGAACCCGTCCGATTCGAGTTGAGCGTGTTGCAAGGCATCGCCGAGATTCTTTTGCAAGACCGCAAGAGTCGCAAGGTAAGTATGAAAACGTGCCGCGCGTGGCTGGAGCTCCAGCCCTTTCCGGAACTTTTCCGCCGCCTCCTCATAGCGACCCGCGCCGACAGCAAGCCGTCCCATGTTATACCAAAGAACAGTGAGGAGCGGATCGAGCGCGATCGCTTCGTGGCACACTTGTTCCGCTTCGATCAGGCGGCCCTGGGCCATCAGGCCATAGCTCAGGGCATTCTTCGCGCCGGCGTCTCCCGGAGCGGTGGCGAGCGCGAGACGAAATTCCTTTTCCGCAGTTCGAAAATCGAGATCCGGGGTCATTGCAATCCAGCCCAGGGCTTTGTGCGTCTCGACTAAATCGGGCGCGAGTTTAATGGCTATCTCCGCCGCCTTGCGCGCTTCGACGTAGGCGTGCTCCGCGTCGTCGGTCGCGAAGCTGGCGGCGTACTGACGCCAGGCCTGCGATAATCGAGCGTAGGCAAAACCGTACTTCGGATCCAGTTGCACGGCCTCCTGCAGGAAAGTGATGGCCCGCTGCACGCTTTCACTTGTCTGCTGCTGGAAATAAAAATCGGCCTGCAACACCGCATTGTGAGCGGCCAGGTTTTGGCTTGAAGGCATGGCGTCAGATTGAGCGGTTCGGCCTAACAACTTTACTTTCATTTGCTCGGCCACCGCGCTGGCGATCTCCGTTTGCACGGCAAACACGTCCTTCAATTCGCGGTCGTAGGTTTCCGACCAGAGTTCCCGTCCATCGGCCGCGCTGATGAGTTCGGCCACAATCCGGACGCGCTCACCCTGTCGGCGCACGCTGCCTTCAATCAGATGGGTGACACCGAGTTTTTCGCCAATTGATTTCGAGTCGCCGGCGTTTCCCTTGAACAGAAAGGACGAGCTCCGGCCAATCACTTTCAGTTCGGGAAGCTTGGCCAGGACGGCGATGAGTTCTTCGGAGAGACCGTCCGAAAAGTACTCATTCGTGGGATCTCCACTGGTGTTAACCAGCGGCAACACCGCAACGCTTTTCGCATTTGCACCAATCGGTACCACCGCCGACATGGCCGCAATTGGAGATCGTGAATGAAGCAACTGGTAGGCAAGCAAACCGGCCGCGATGACGGCGAGCGCGATGGTCAGGCCGATGAGCTTTCGGCCAACGTGAGCGCCCGCCGATTGTTCCGGCGCAACCTCTGACTCTCGCTGGATTCCCTCAGTCGTAATCTCGAAAGCCCAAGAGAAGGCAAGGGCGACCAGGAAGCCGAGCGCGAGGATCACGACCAGGATTTTCATGACCCACGCCGGCGCTTCGAAAGTCGGGAACAAAATCGACGCCGCCTGGATGAGCAGCCACGCGATCACCGCGTAGGCGACCGCGACCTTGTAAACGTTGCGCCGCTTTAGCTCCGCGAAAAAATTGCGCGGGTTCATTCTTGAGGCGTGCTCATCCTACTCCTGTATTGCTCTTAGCTCTACGCGCCGCGCATAGACAGGAAATAATGCCACATGGAGCTACCACCCCGTCTCCGATTTTCTTTGAGACTGACCTGGACGAAAATGAGCGCGCCATTCCGTGATCGAGCGCTTCGGCAAAGGCGAGGTGATTCTGTGACCCAGGCAAGGGTTACTCCATTTTTGTGGTTCGGCGATCAGGAGGCGGCGAAGCCTTAGAAGGTGATGAACGACGAGCGACGAATGACGAATGATAGCAACAGGCGGGGTGCCTTGTCTTCCAACCTTGAGTCTAACGGGCAACTGGAGAATGGATATGCTCAGGGCGCGGGCCGATGCCGACGAAGCGGGCCGGCAACGACCGCAAGGGCGGGAACCAGTGCAGGAGCCTGACCAAAATGGGAAGCGAGTCGCCGCTCCTGGATTCGCGTCCGGTCACGACCCGGCGATGAATGAAC
>JBEEHR010000063.1:0-39262 GCA_041167505.1 Verrucomicrobiota bacterium | reverse complement strand
TTTCGCCAGCCTACCCAATAAAGCTATCGTGCGCGCGGAACTTCGCCGGCTCTTTCGCTGGCTCAAAGAAAAAGGCGTCACGGTTGTCATTACCGGCGAGCGCGGCGATGGCACGCTCACTCGATATGGCCTGGAGGAGTATGTTTCTGATTGCGTCATCTCGCTCGATCATCGGGTGGTCGATCAAGTGACGACTCGCCGCATCCGCGTGGTCAAATATCGCGGCACCACCCACGGGACGAATGAGTACCCGTTCCTGATCGAGAAGGACGGCATCTCGATCTGGCCGATCACCTCCGTGCAGCTCGAACACAAGGCGTCGCACGAACGCATTCCGACCGGCATCCACCGTCTCGACACCATGTTTGGCGGCAAAGGATTCTATCGCGGGAGCAGCATTCTCCTTTCGGGCACCGCAGGCACGGGCAAGACGAGTGTGGCGGCGACTTTTGCCGACGCCACTTGCCGGCGTGGCGAGCGGTGTCTCTACTTTTCCTTCGAGGAATCCCACAGCCAGCTCATGCGCAACATGGGCACGATCGGGCTCGACCTGGAGCAGTGGGTGAAAAAGGGGCGGCTCCAGTTACACAACGTCCGGCCGTTTTATCACGGCTTGGAAACGCACCTCGCGCGCAAGATTCAGTTCATAACCGAATTCGCGCCGCAAGTCGTGATCATCGATCCGATCTCCGGTTTGGACACGACCGGCACTTCCTCGGAAATCAAATCGGCCCTGATGCGGTTACTAGACTGGCTGAGACTGAAGGGGATCACGGTGATGCTCACCGATCTGACGATGGGCGGCAATGCGCTGGAGCGCCCGGATGTGGCGATCTCCTCGCTCGTGGATACCTGGCTGGTGCTGCGCGATCTCGAAACCAACGGGGAGCGCAACCGCGGCCTGCACATCCTGAAATCGCGCGGCATGGCCAGCTCGAATCAGGTGCGCGAATTCATGGTGACGAATACCGGCATCCAGCTCACCGATGTCTATATCGGCCCGAGCGGAATGCTCACCGGATCGGCGCGCGTTTCGCAGGAAGCGCGCGAGCGGGCAGAACGCGTGACTCTGAATGAAGAAGCGGAGCGACAACAACTGGCGCTCGAATGCAAACGCGCCGCGCTCGAAGGGCAAATCGCCGCGTTGCGCGCCGAATTCTCCGCCGAGGAAACTATCATCGCCCGCACTTTCAGCCAGGACAAACTCCGCGAGGCATCACTTGTCCTGGACGAGGCGGCGATGGGTCGCAGCCGAAAGCGCGACGTCGTCAAAGTCAACGGAAGCCGGGTTCGCCTCAACGCCAGGGCAGGAGTGCAATCATGAAAAAAACATCCACGGCATCCTCCAAATCGAAACCAGTCGCAGATGCGTCCGGGGCCTGGGAGCTTCGCCTTTACGTCGCGGGATCGACTCCAAAATCGCTCTCCGCCTTTCGCAATATCGAACAGCTCTGCGAAGAGCACCTCGCCGGGCGCTACCACATTGAAGTCATCAATCTTTTGAAAAACCCGCAGCTCGCGCAGATCGACCAGATCCTGGCGGTGCCCACGCTCGTGCGTAACCGGCCGACGCCCACGCGCAAGATCATCGGCACCCTGTCGAACACCGAGCGGGTCCTTAGGGCTCTCGATATTCTCTCTCACGATGCGGACCCATTCGCTACGCGGAAGGGAGAAAAGCTTCATGTCTGATGACATCGTTGCCGAAGCCTTCGCTGACTTGGCCGCTGTGTCACCGGTGGCTGGAATACGGTTCGCAGCCGATGGCAAACAGGAGCTGCGCCTCTACGTCGCGGGCAGCACGCCGCAGTCGAGCCGCGCGATCACGAATCTCAAGACGATCTGTGAGACCCATTTGAAAAACCGTTACGAGCTCACAGTCGTAGATCTGTATGAGCACGCCGAACGCGCGGGGGAGGATCACATCGACGTCACTCCCACGCTGATTCGGCAATGGCCTTTGCCGGTCCGCCGGCTGGTCGGCGGCTTATCGCAAACCGACCGCGTGCTCGAAGCTTTGGATCTGCCCCTCGCATCACATCGCGCCGCATGAATCCGGCGGCCAGAACCCAGAAGCAGTTGACGGAAGAGGTCGCCGACTTGCGCGGCCATCTGGCTGAGGCCACCGAGGTTTTGCGCGCCATTCGCGTTGGCGATGTAGACGCCGTCGTCGTCCAAGGCCCGCAGGGAGATCAACTTTTCACTCTCAAAGGCGCCGATGAACCCTATCGCGTTCTCATCGAAGAGATGAATCAGGGCGCGGTCACTCTCTCGGCCGACGGCTCCATCCTCTATTGCAACCAGCGGTTCTCCGACTTGTTGCAGATGCCATTGGACAGAATCGTCGGCCACGCCTTCGAGACATTTGTGGCGCCCCCGGATCAGGCGAGGTTTGCCGTTCTTCTGGAGGCCAGTCGCACCGACGGCAGCACGGGCGAGATCACCCTTTGTGCTGGCGACGCGAGCGCAGTTCCACTGCAACTGGCGCTGGGTCCGCTCCCCGCGGACTCCGCGGCAGCGATCTGTCTGGTCGCCACCGACATCAGCGAAAGCCGGGAAAAAGAGGCGCGCCTGCGCACGACGATGGCAAACCTTGTCGATACCGAACAGCTAGCGGAAGCCGCCCGGGCCGAAGCCGAGCGGGCGAACGCCGCGAAAAGCGATTTCGTCGCGAACATGAGCCACGAAATTCGCACGCCCATGAATGGCATCATCGGCATGACCCGCATGCTGCGCGACACACCGCTCACCACGGCACAGCACGAAATCGCCCAGACGATTCAAAGCAGCGCCGAAGCTTTGCTGACAATCATCAATGACATTCTCGATTTTTCGAAGATTGAAGCGGGCAAGCTGGAGTTCGAGACAGTGGACATCGATTTGCCAGTTGTGCTTGCCGGCACGCTCGGCCTGATGCAATGCCAGGCGCAAGCCAAAGGGATCCAGATTCATTCCACGGTGGAGGCTAATGTTCCCGCGTTCTTAAGAGGTGACGCCGGACGGCTGCGCCAGGTGCTGATCAACCTGCTCAACAACGCGATCAAATTCACAGCGGAAGGCGAAATCAGATTGCAGATCTCACTCGATCGGCAGTCGGATGAAACGGTGGTGCTGCGTTTTCGAATTTCGGATACCGGGATTGGCATCCCGCCAGAAGTGCAGGAGCGTCTCTTTCAAGCATTCGCGCAGGGCGACGCTTCGACCACGCGGAAGTACGGTGGTACCGGACTGGGTCTCGCGATTTGCAAGCAGCTCGTCGCGAAGATGCGCGGCGACATCGGAGTCGAGAGCGCGCCCGGACAGGGATCCACATTCTGGTTCACCGTGGAACTGACAAAACAGCCCGCCAACCCAGAGCGGCCGGTCGAAATAGAACCAGCTGGAGAACAATCAGCCGAGGTGAACCCTCTCTCGAGCGGCCAGCGAATACTGATCGCGGAGGACAATGTCGTGAATCAGCGCGTCGCCGCGTATGAACTTTCCCAGCTCGGCTACTCGGCCGATACGGTGGCCGATGGGTGTGAAGTGCTGGAAGCCTTGAGCCGTATTCCCTACGCCATCATTTTGATGGATTGCCACATGCCCGAGCTGGATGGTTACGAAACAACCAGGCGCATCCGCGCGGCTGGCGGCCATCAGCCTTACATCATCGCGATCACCGCGAACGCGATGCAAGGCGACAAGGAAGTGTGCCTGGCTGCTGGAATGGACAACTACGTGTCCAAGCCGTTGCGAGGTTCGGAACTGAAAGCAGCGTTACTGAAGGCACTCCCCGTCCCAGCGGAGCCAGTGGGCGCGAAGCAACTGACCATGCTCCGGAGGCTGGACAAAGGAGGTGCGCCCGGGATTTTTTCCGAGCTCACCGAATTGTTCTCACAATCGACTCCGCGGCTTCTTTCGCAGGCCTGCAATGCTTTGGACGATCCGACTCAATTGACGATGATCGCTCACACCATCAAAGGGAGCTGCATTACCTTCGGGGCGCACCCGATGGCGGCTCTCTGCCTGGAGCTCGAGCAGCGCGGCCGCCAGGGAATCGGTCGCGACGCTCGCGAGATCATCAACGCGATTGAGCTGGAATTCTTCACCGTCCGAGCGGCGCTCGCGAATCATTGTGCCGAGGGCTGATACTAAATATGGACGATATCGAATTCCATCCAAACTGGGAGCGGCTCCAGGCCTGCTCACCTTCGGCGCTCGGGATCGCACCCAGGTTGAAGGTCGAAAGCATTCCGGTTGTCATCGCCGAGGACGATCCCGTTTCGCGAAAGCTCGTCACGACCGTCGTCGAGATGGGTGGGTATCGCACCATCGTCACCAATGATGGCGACCAGGCCATGTCCGCGCTTCGCGCGCAAACAAAGCCGTGCATCGCCGTAGTCGACTGGATGATGCCAGGAATGGACGGCGCGGAAATCTGCCGTCGCACGCGCCAGAGCGACCGGAGTGTTTACATCATTATGGTCACGGCCCGCGGGACCAAGAAAGACACCATCGAAGGCATCGACCAAGGCGCGGATGATTACCTGGCGAAGCCATTCGACCCCGAAGAATTGCTCGCGCGGATTCGGATCGGGTTGCGCATCATGACAACGCAGGAAACGCTGGCCAATCGCGTGCAAGCGCTCGAAACCACAGCGTCTGAAATCGGATCGGTGAAACTTCAGATTCCGCTATAACTTGGCCCCGGAAATCCGTGTCCACACCTAACGAAAAACCGAGCAGCCACTCCGGCCTGCCAGACCGGCTTCAGGCAGCCCTGGGGCCGAAGCGCAGCAGAATCCTCATTGCCGAGGATGACGCAGTCAGCGCCAGGATCCTGCAGGCCGCGCTCTCTAAGTTCGGCTACGAACCGGAGATCGCGCGCGACGGCGCGGAAGCCTGGGACAAGTTCAATCAGGAACCCGCGCGACTGATCGTGAGTGATTGGATGATGCCGCGCCTGGATGGGCTGGCCTTGTGCGAAAAGGTCAGGACCCATCCCAAGGCCGCCTATACCTACTTCATCCTTCTTACCGCGAATCGCACCAGCGATGATAACTATGAGATGGCCAGCGCAGCGGGAGTGGATGACTTTCTTACGAAACCGCTGGACCGCGAAACCATCCGGACGCGCCTGCGAGTGGCGGAAAGGATACTGAGTCACACGGCCGAAATCCGCCACCTCCAGGAGATGATTCCGATCTGCGTCTATTGCCGCAAGGTGCGTGACGAACATAACTATTGGGACCTTGTCGAGAGCTACATCCAAAAGGAGACGGGCAGCCGGTTCAGTCACGGCGCCTGCCCCGAGTGTTGCGACAAGGAGCTACGGCAGCTCGGCCTGGCTAGCCGCCAGTAATTCTCGTCTCGGTCTTTCGCCTTCAGAGCCAGGGCACACGGGAACTTTCAAATCCGGCTGATTTCAGTTCGATCGGCCTGGGTAAACGGCGGGCAGAATTGCGTATTCCCCGCGGCGCCCTGCGCACGCGTTTCGCTCCAAGAGGAAGCATGATTGCCCACTGCCTGAAGCCCGTTTTGATTTCCGCTTTAGCTGTCGCTTTTTTGACAACTGGCAGCGGCGTCCAAGCCGGAGACCTGGGGAACCTTTCTACGCGAGGGTTTGTAGGAAAAGGAGAAGACGTCCTAATCGGCGGTATCATTGTCACAGGCAACACGCCGAAGCGGGTTGTTCTTCGCGCTATCGGCGGCCCCTTGAACATCAATGGCACCCCGGGCGCTGGCGTTCTCCAAGATCCTATTCTCGATTTACATGACTCCAGTGGTAACACTCTTCAAGCCAATGACGATTGGCGCTACGGCCCGGAGCTGGAGATGGAAGCCAGCACGCTGGCGCCAAACGGCGACTATGATTCGGCTCTTATCGCGACGCTGAGTCCTGGCAACTACACCGCAATAGTCCACGGCTACGCCCACGGCACCGGCATCGCGTTGGTCGAAGCTTACGATCCCGATCCTGCGAGCGGTTCCCGTTTAGCCGAGATGTCTACTCGTGGCAACGTCCGAACGGGAGATGAGATCCTTATCGGTGGCTTCATCGTATCGAGCGGCGCCACCAGAGTGCTGCTCCGGGCGATTGGTCCTACGTTGACGGCTTTCGGCATTTCTAACGCGTTGCAGAACCCGACCCTGGAGCTGCGGGACGGCAACGCGGCCCTCATCGAAGCTAACGACGATTGGAAAAGCGATAAGCAAAAGGAAATTACCGATACCGGCATCCCACCTGTAGACGATCGGGAATCGGCCCTCGTCCGCACTTTAGGCACCGGCTCCTACACCGCGTTAGTGCGCGGGAAAAATAGCAGCGTCGGGATCGCACTCGTGGAGATCTACCGCTTGCCCTAACCCCGTGCCAAACCTGAGCCACGAAGTCAAAGACCTCAATCATTCGAATGTCACCTAGCACCAAAATATGAAACTAACATCAAAAACAAACCTGCCGCGCAATCCGGCCCGGCGCGCAATTCTTTCCGTGCTCAGTGTCCTTGCGCTACTCACTCTACCTCTGCCGGAAGCCTACGCGCAAATCGGACCAACTGGCCCGACTGGGTCTAACGGCGCTTCAGGCGAAATCGGATCCAAGGGGCCGAAAGGCGATCCCGGTCGCTTGGGGGCGACGGGTGAGCAAGGGCCGCAGGGCATCGTCGGTATTGACGGTGCTACGGGTCCGCAAGGAGCTCCCGGTCCTAGTGGAGCACAAGGTTTTGCTGGCAGTAATGGTGTTAACGGCGTGACAGGTCCGCTGGGACCAACAGGCGCCAACGGGACGCAGGGTGTCGCCGGTACGAATGGAGCGACTGGTGCGCAAGGGACTGTTGGGGCTACTGGTGTCCAAGGGGTTGCTGGCTCCACCGGAGCGAACGGTAATGATGGCGCCGCTGGCGCAACCGGATCTCAGGGTGTGGCGGGCTCAAATGGAGCGACTGGAACGAACGGCAGTAATGGCGTGGCTGGCGCAACGGGATCACAAGGTATCGCCGGCCCGACCGGAGCGACTGGTGTCGCCGGTGCTGAAGGAACAAACGGAGCTAACGGAACGACCGGAGCTACAGGTATCGCGGGGGCCAATGGAGCGACCGGAGCAACTGGTGTTGCGGGTGCTGAAGGAACAAACGGAGCTAGCGGAACGACCGGAGCTACGGGTATCGCGGGGACCAATGGGGCGACCGGAGCAACTGGTGTCGCTGGGGCTGAAGGAACAAACGGAGCGACAGGAGCTACAGGTATCGCGGGGGCGAATGGCGCGACCGGAGCAACTGGTGTCGCTGGTGCTGAAGGAACAAACGGAGCGACCGGAGCGACTGGCGCTCAAGGAGCAACAGGCGTTGCCGGTGCCACGGGAACCAACGGCACAAACGGCGCTGATGGCGCGACCGGAGCCGACGGCGCGAGTGGCGTTGCTGGCGCGACCGGCCCGACAGGTGCCACTGGCGCGGATGGAACTCAAGGCCTGGCTGGTGCGACGGGATCAACTGGTGCGACCGGAGATACCGGCGAGAATGGAGCGACCGGTCCTGCGGGCGAAGGCGTCTGCACGCTGCAGCAGGGAAACACATCCAAGGGCGAAGCCGCTTTTGGTACCTCAGGATGCATGGCTCCCTCTGGTGCCGTCGATAATACGGCGATCGGTTCAAATGCGCTCAGCGCCAACACGGCAGGCAGCGCCAATACAGCTATCGGCCAATCAACCCTCGTTCACATCACATTGGGAGATAACAACATTGCCTTGGGGAACAGCTCTGGAGCAAATCTCACAACGGGAAATGACAATATATATATAGGTAACGAAGGTGTAGCTGCAAATCCCGAGGCGAATCCCTCTCCCATCCCGGAGGACAGCGGGGTTATCCGCATCGGAACCAACCTACAAACCGCCACCTTTATCGCAGGTATCTACGGTAATGTGATTGCGACAGGTCTGGTAGTTACCATCGATCCAACGACCGGCCAGCTAGGAACTCAGACAGCAGCACCAGGCGGGCCCGCTTTCGGCCAGCTTGAGCAAGACATGAAGACAATGGACACCGCGATCGCCCAGCAGCGCGATGAGTTCAAGGCCCTGGTCGCCGAACAGCGTAAGAGCATTGAAACCCTTACCGCAAAGGTCAAAGCGCAGGACGATCAACTTCAGAGAGTCACCGTGCGCATGGAACAGAATCGCGTGACACCGAAAACAGTTGCAAACAGGAAGTAAAGCCATCGTGCTGAGCAACGGCAGACAGACTGCATGCTTCGAGCCACCCCTTCGGTCAAACCGGAGGGGTGGTTTTGCCGGCAGCAACAAGGGGGCATTCGTGTCGAGGATGATCTCAAGTTGGCGACCATGCAGAACGGGCGTGTCCGGTGCCCTGGCAATCGTTCTGCTTGTGGGGTTGGCCTACTCAAATCATTTCCGCAACGCCTTTCAGTTCGACGATGCTCATACCGTCGTTAATAACGCATTTATCCAGGACGTTCGGAACATTCCGCAGTTCTTCCGCGATGGCACCACTTTCAGCTCGCTGCCATCGAATCAGTCCTACCGTCCATTGGTTTCCAGTTTACTCGCGATCAGCTACGCATTCGCTGGCGGGCTGAAACCCTTCTGGTTTCATTTCCTGATCTTTGCGCTGTTCGTCTTCCAAGTATTATTACTCGGGTACGTTTTGCGCCAGGTACTTAATCGATTATCGTCCGGCCCAGCGAACGGGTGGATCGCGGCCATCGCAGCGTGCTGGTACGGTCTCCATCCTGCGAATGCTGATACCGTAAATTACATCATTGCTTGCTCTGATGTGATATCCACGGCTGGCATCGTCGCAGCGTTTGCATGTTATTTTGCCTTTCCACGAGGACGGCGCTATTTCGTGTATGTCTTGCCAGCGGCGATGACCGTATTGGCAAAGCCGCCCGCGGCTGTCTTCGCCATTCTATTCGGAGTCTATCGTCTGCTTGCGCACGAGACCCAACCCACAGGCGACGTCAGGGCAAAGGGCGTTCGCGGTTACCTTGCTGAAATCGCTCCTGCTTTCCTGGGGTGCGGCGTCGCGTTGTGGTTCGTCCAACACATGACGCCGTCACATTGGACAGCCGGCGCGGGAGATGGCTGGCATTACCTGACTACGCAACCCTATGCAGCGCTGCTCTATTTCCAGACATTCCTGTGGCCGGGCGGCCTTTCGGCGGACTACGATCTAGCTCCGTTCCAAACGATCGGGGACCCGCGGTTTTTTGCCGGTCTGGTGTTTGCATTGCTCTTCACGGGCTGCGCCATCGCCGCCTCAATCTGCAAGCGCACACGTGTGATTGGTTTCGGGCTCTTGTGGTACGTCATCAGTTTGCTGCCCACTTCACTTCTTCCAATGGCGGAAGTGATGAACGATCACCGGACCTTTTTGCCTTACATCGGGTTGATCATCGCCGCGGCCGGAGCTGCTTCGTTAATCTTCAAGGGGCGCATGGAGTACCGCCGCTCAAAAGCGCTGGCGGGAAGTCTCGCCGTCGCCGTGTTCCTCTGCGGCAACGCCTTTGCGACGTATCACCGAAACAAGGTATGGCGGGATGACCAGTCGCTCTGGCACGATGTCGTTACCAAGAGCCCGGGCAATTCACGGGGACTGATGAACTACGGAAATGCCATAATGAAGAAAGGTGACTACGCCGGCGCGCTCGGCTACTTTCGCCGTGCCCAGCTAATCGCTCCTCGTTATTCGACATTGTTTATCAATATCGCAATTGCTGAAGGAGCGAACGGACAGCCAGCACAGGCAGAGCGCGATTTCAAGGAGGCGCTCCGTCTAGCGCCGGCAAACCCTGATTCCCATACCTTCTACGGCGCATGGCTCCTGAAGCATTCGCGCCCCGTGGAAGCATTGCGCCTGGCGACCAAGGCGACAGAACTTGCGCCAGGCGATATCATGGCGCGCGAGGTTCTAGTTGGGGCCAGGACGGCGGTCAGCCGTCCCACTAACGCGGAATTCTACCTGGGACAAAGTCTCAATTATTACCAGGCGGAGCGCTATGAAGATTCGATCGCTGCGTGCCGGATGGCGCTCTCACTCCGGGCGAATTACGCAGAGGCGTGGAATAATGTGGGCGCCGCCTTTAATCGGCTGGGCCAGTATCATCAGGCCGCTGAAGCATGCGAGAAAGCGCTGCGTCTCAAGCCCGGCTATGAGTTGGCGGCAAATAATCTTCGTTTCGCGCAACAACGATTGCCGGCGTTACAAGTGAAGTAGAGCTGCGATCGGTCTTACCAAAGATTTCGGAGGCGTACGTTTTCGGCGCCGATTTAATCAGGAACTGATGCGCCTGATTATAACGCTGGCTAGCTGTGCGCCAGCAGCTCTTCCATCTTCCGCTTCAACTCAGCGGGGAGATACGGCCTCTGGAGGAGGTTCCTTTCCGCGAGCTCGATTCCAACCACGCTGAGGGCCTCCAGCGATTGGTCGGAGCAGAAAAGAATTCCGATTCCCGGCAGAATGTCGAGCGCTTTTGAAGCCAGGTTTTGCCCCGTCAGGCCGTTCAGGATCAAAACACGAATGTCCGAACGCGCACAAACCATCCGAAGGGCTTGCCCGGCATCCTTCGCTACTAGGACGCGGTAACCAAACGAGGTCAGGTAAATCTCAAAGAGCGCCTGCATCGCAGAGTCATCCTCGAGAACCAGAACCGCAGGGGCGTTGGTGCGCGCGGCCGCGAGTTGGAATTTGATAACCTTCGTTTCCCTGACCGCGGAGCTCAGTTCTTCGATCCGGGCGTTCAGGGCCAGCTCGGATTCGAGCTGACGGACCCCGGCGCGGATCCGGGCCAGCAATTCATCCCAATCAAACGGCTTCGACATGTAGTCATCGGCCCCATTATCCATGCCCTGAACTATGTCCTCCTTGGAACCGCGGGCGGTGAGCATGATGATGTAAACGCTCTTCCCGCTGGCTTTCGTCTGTCGGCAAAGGGCGGGACCATCCATTCCCGGCATCATCCAATCGATTACCGCCACGCAGGGTTGATCCCATTCCCGCAACGCTGCCATGGCCTCCTCTCCGTCGCTGGTTACGATCGTGCTGAAGCCTCCGTTTTCCACTACGGCGGTGACCAGTCTTCGCGAGACCGGGTCGTCTTCTGCTATTACTACTACCACAGGGTCCTTTTCGGTCTGGACACTCAGAGATCGCGGCTGTGATTGAGCCTCATCGCGATCCGGACCCAATTGGAATTGTTCGTTGTTCATGGAGCGCGGCTACCAGTGTCCTTTAAGCGGATCACGTGCCCGGGTCGAAAGTAGTTCTACCTGCTTTCCGCACGGGCCGGCGGATTCGGCGCACCGCGCGCGAGTAATTCTGCGACCCTTCTTTCGAGCTCAACCGGGGAACAGGGTTTTTGCAAGAAGTGGGCGGACGTCAGATCAATGCCGTAGCGCGCCATCGTCGACGCGGGGTGTCCGGAACAGAACAGAATCGGGGATTCGGGCAGAATAATCTGCATTTGTTCCGCGAGCTGGGTTCCGGATAACCCGGGCATCACCACGTCAAGCATAATCAGCCGGATCTCCGAATGGTCCCGCGCGATTTGTAAAGCCTCTTCGCCGTTGGCGGCGCAAAGGACGAGATAGCCAAAGTCCAGCAAAGAAAAACTCAGAATCGTCCGCATGGCGAAATCGTCATCGACCAGCAAAACAGTCGCAGGAGGGAGGCCGGGCGAAACCGCGGCATTCTCTGGTGAGTGGTTGACGGCGTCTTTCACAGCAAGGTCCATCAAGCTTCTATAATCTTGTTGCGGACCGCATATCGAACCAGGCCGGCGACGGAATCAAGACTGAGCTTGCGCAGAACGCTGGCGCGATGTGACTCCGCCGTGCGGACACTAATGCCCAGCACGTCACCGACTTCCTTGTTCGTTCTTCCCTCCGCGAGGAGTTGCACTATTTCACGCTCTCGCGCGCTGAGGCGTTGCCCAGGATGGTTTACGCCCGATGTCTTTTCCGAGCGGGTAAGAATATCCGCAAACAGGATCTCGGAAACTTTACTGGTAAAAAAGGGCTTGTGCCGGGATAACGACTCGATCGCTTCGACCAGGTAAGTATGCGCCTCGGACTTGAAGATGAAACTTTTCACTCCAGCCCGGAAAGCCTCCCGGATCAGCTCATCCGTTTCGTGTCCGGTGAACATGAGGATTTCCGTGTCCGGCAGGCGGCGTTTGATTTGGACCGCAGCGTCCAGGCCGTTTAGCTCAGGCATGGTCATGTCCATGATCACGATGTCGGGTTGAAGGAGAATGGCCTGCGCCACTGCCTCTCGCCCGGTTGCGGCAAGGCCGCAGAGTTCCCAGCCCTTCTGCCGCTCGATGACGGCGCGCGTTCCTTCACGCATCACGTCATGATCGTCGGCCACAAGAATCCGCAGCGTTTTAGGTGAAGTTATCATTATTCTTTTGGGTGTGGGCTGAGGGCGTCGCGCAAAGTCCTTAGCAGCGTCTCTTTGTTGTAGGGTTTGGTGAGGCAGGCGCGCACGTTAAGGGGAGCGAGCGCATTCACGCTGTGTTCCAGGCTGCCGCGCCCTGTGGAAGCGATGATGCACACGGAGGGCTGCATCTTTTGCAACGTGCGAATGAGGGCGATACCATCCATGAGAGGCATGGCGAGATCTGTCAGCACTAGTTTGATCTCGCCCATTCGACAGGCGAAAAGAGCCAGCGCTTCCGCCGCGTCTATCGCGGTCAACACCGTGTAGCCGTGGCCCTCCAGAAGGACCTGTGCCACTTGCAGAATCGCTCTCTCGTCATCTACGATCAGGAGTAGTTCTCCGTTTGCCCGCGGCAAAGCCGTGGTTTGAATTTCTTCCAGCGCCTCCGAGGCACCCACCTTGGCGGGAAGAAAGACCTTAAAGGTAGTGCCGCATCCGATCTCACTCTGGACGCTCACAAATCCTCCGTGGCTCTTTGCAATCCCTATGACTGTAGAAAGTCCCAGCCCTGTGCCCTGGCCAAGTTCCTTCGTCGTAAAGAAAGGATCGAAAATCTTGCCGATGATCTCACGCGGAATTCCCATGCCGGTGTCTCTGACCTCGAAAAGAACGTGCGGCCCGGCCTTGGCTCCGGGCATCATGCTCGCATAGTGCTCGTCCACCGGAAAGTTCTCGGCGGATATGGTAAGCATGCCGCCGACGGGCATGGCGTCGCGGGCATTGACCGAGAGATTGAGCAAGACCTGATGAATCTGGGTTGGATCGCCCTCGATCGGCCAGAGCGATTCCCCAAAGTCCGTCCGAACCGTGATCGATTTCGGGAATGTTTCCTGGGCGATCCTGGCCATGTCCCTGATGAGCAACGCGGGTTGGAGGAGTAATTGCGCTCCCTCGTCTCCACGCGCAAAGGTTAGTACTTGTTTGACGATGTCGGCTCCGCGCTGGGCGCACGTTTCGATAGTGGAAAGAATAGATAAATCCCTTTCTGGCATCTCAGTCCGACGCAGGACCGCCGCTCCCATCAGGATGGGAGCAAGAATGTTGTTCAGGTCGTGGGCCACTCCACTAGCGAGCGTGCCGATGCTTTCCAGCCGCTGGGCCCGGAGGAATTGTTCCTCGATCTTTTTCTGTTCGGTGATGTCGGTGTTGATGATCAGAATGGATTTGGGCGCGCCCAAGTCATCCCGGACCAGAGTCCAACGACTGCGGACGATGACCCGCTCGCCATCCTTGCAGTCGTGCTTGCACTCACCGCTCCATTTTCCATTTTCGATCACCGCCTGTCGCCTCGCCGCCAAGCTGCCAGGGTCGCTTTTGCACAGAAAAGCGGATGCTTCCTTGTCCCGCACTTCCGCCGCCGTCCACCCGTACAATCGTTCCGCGCCGAGATTCCAAAAGCCGACGCGATCGTCCATGTCACGGACCATGATTGCATCATGAGCGAGATCGAGCAGCTTGGCCTGCTCCCGGATTTGTGCTTCCCCCGCCCGAGCCTCCATGTCGGCCAGTTTGCGGTGGGTCACATCCATCATTATTCCACGGAGCTTGATGGATCGGCCGGGCTGGCTGACCACGGTGATGCGATCTTTAAACCAGACCTCGCGCCCGTCCGCGGAAATCATCCGATAATCGAGTTCCACCGGCTGCAACTGCGCGATAGCGGCAATGGAACACGCCATCGTTTTCTCCCGGTCGTCTGGATGCAGGTGGTTCTGCCAAAATCGCGGCTCTGATAACCAGCGCGCGGAGGGATAGCCGAGGATTTTTTCGGCTTTCTCACTGACGAAAGTGATTAAATTGGTCGCTTGATCGGACTCCCAGACGATGCCCTCCACGGAATTGATGATGTCTTCCCGGTGTTGATCTGCTTCGCGCGTGGCGACCTCGGCCAGACGCTGCTCTGTGATGTCTCGGGTGACGCTTAAGACTGAATACGGAGTGTCTTCGCCGTTGCGCAATCCCACCGAGTGAGTCTCCATCCATCGCTCCCGTCCTTTCAGGCCGATGATCCGGTATTGGAGCTGTCCGGTTTCACCGGCGATGACTCTGCGATGCAACCCGGCGTAGCGAACCCGGTCCTCCGGATGAATCAGTTCGGAAACAGGGCGTCCGCGGATTTGCGCGGTGCTCTCCGCGTCGATCATCCTCAGACCCGCCGCATTCATCTCCAGCAAGAGGCCGCCGGTCGAAACCGTTTTAACGCACTCCGGCTCGTTATCGATAACCGTCCGGAGCCGGTTTTCGCTCTCGCGAATGGCTTTTTCTGCTTTGCGCTGTTGCGTCACGTCGATGGCGATCGCGAGCTCTGCCGCACGATCTTCAAACCGGATGGCCGAGGCAAAAATTTCGACCAGGATGATTCCGCCATCCTTTTTCCGGTGGCGCCAAACGCCGGCGGCCTGCGGTTTATCCGAAGTGACACTTCCGGACTCCAGGAACGCCGGGACATCCTCCGGCGGGCGAATGTCCCGAACCGTCATCGCGAGGAATTCCTCTCGTGAATAACCGTAGTGCTCCACGGCGGCATCATTGACAGCGAGGAACGCGTGGGTCTCCGCATCGTAAACCCAGGTGGGACTGGGGTAGGTCGCGAAAAGGACCCGATATTGTTTCTCCTGCCGGTGCAGTTTTTCCTCCGAGTTTTTTTGCTCGGTGATATCGTTGATCGTGAGGAAGGCGACTGTTCCCCAAGTCGCGTCCTCCACTCTGGCTCCGCCGAAACAGAAAACGCGTTCCCAAGCAGTGCCAACGCGGCGAATACGCGCTTCGAAATCGCGGACAGATTCGCCCCGGCAGATGCGTGAGAGCGGCCAGTCCTCTACGGGCAGGATCGTTCCTTCGAGGGTGGCGAGCTCGAATGTTTTGGCGCACTCGGACAAGCGGCTGCATTCATCGGCACTGGTTAGGCCGTGCATTTCCAAGGCCGCGGGATTCCAATCCAGCAACTCTCCCTGCACGTCCGAGATGATGAGGCCTTCCGTGAGAGTGGCGACAATCCGTTGGAGCCGCTCCTTACTCTCGCGCAGCGCTTTTTGAGCGCGCAGCTTTTCGCCGATGTCACGCACGAACGCCGTAAACATGGGAGGTTCATGAGAGCCGATCCTCGTCACCGCCATTTCCGCTTGGAATTCCGATCCGTCCGCCCGCAGGGCAGTCATTTCAACCCGCCGGCCCAGCATTTTTGCTTCACCCGTTCTCAGATAAAGATCGAGGCCCCGATTATGGTCTTCCCGCAGTCGCTTCGGGATGATCAGGTTCACCAGGCGCTTTCCGATCGCTCGATCGCGCGGAACGTTGAAGATCTTCTCCGCCGCCGGATTGAATTCAACGATCCCTCCGTCCTGGTCCATGGTGATGACCGCGTCCAGAGCGGATTCCAGGATTGCTCGCATTCGCTCCTCGCTCTCGCGCAGGTCCCTTCGCCCCGTCCGCCGTTCCAGGCGAAGCGCGCGATCCTCGACTGCGTGCGCCAGGGCTTGCGGCAAACGGGCCAGCCGGTCTTTTAACAGGTAATCAGCGGCGCCAAGCTTCATGAGATCGACCGCCGTCTCCTCCCCGATCGCTCCCGAGACAACTATGAAGGGAATATCGAGTTCCTGGGCCTGGAGCAACGTCAGCGCCTCTTTCGCGTTGAATTGGGGTAGGTCGAAATCGCTGATGATCGCGTCAAAGGCTGGATCGAGATTCTCCAGGTAGGTCTCTCTTGTGCCCACTACCTTCACCTTCGCTTGCACGCCGGAATGGCGCAGTTGGGCGATAACCAGGTCTGCGTCAGCGGCGTGGTCCTCGAGGAGAAGAATCCGAAGAGGGGGGAGAGTTCCGTTGTTAGGGTGCATTGACTTTGGGAGGCGCGTTGGAGAGAAGCCAGTAGATCCCGATCTGCTTGAGGCAGTCGCTAAATTGATCGAAATCGACCGGCTTCACGATGTAGCTGTTCACGCCGAGCTGATAACTCTCCACCAGATCCTTTTCTTCCTGGGATGAAGTCAGCACGACAATGGGAATGGTGCGCGTGCGAGGGTCTCCCTTGATACGGCGCAGCACCTCGAGACCGCCGATCTTTGGCAACTTCAGGTCGAGCAGAATGACCTTTGGAATTTGGAGGCCGCCCCGGCCGGCGTACGCGCCTTCGCCAAAGAGGAAGTCCAACGCCTCCGCGCCATCGCGAGCGACTTCAATCCGGTTCGCGAGCTCGTGCTTCCTCAATACTCTCAGGGCCAACTCCAGATCGGTCGGGTTATCCTCCACGAGCAGGATCTCGGTTTCACCGTAATCAGGCAGCATCGTGGCCTCCGGTAAGAGTAAAATGAAACGTTGCGCCCAGATTCAGTTTCGCTTCCGCCCAGACCCTGCCGCCGTGCCGCTGGACGATGCGCTGCACCAGCGCGAGACCCACACCGGTTCCTTCATAGTCGTCGGTCAGATGGAGACGCTGGAAGACGCCGAACAATTTGTCGGCATATTTCATGTCGAATCCCGCGCCGTTGTCCCGGACGAAAAATACGTCCATCCCGCCTTCTCGCCGGCTGCCGATGGTGATCACTGCGGGATCACACTTCCTCGTATACTTCAAAGCGTTCGAAAGCAGGTTCAACCAGACTTGCCTGAGCAGAGAAGGGTCTGCTTCGCAGTCGGCTAGATCGCCGACGCTGATGTTCACGCGGCGATTTTCCTGCATGGTCTTCAAGTCATCAAGAGCAGCGTTGACGACATCCGCTGTAATTACCGGCTGGACATTGAGCGCCTGGCGGCCGGTGCGCGAAAAGGTCAACAGATCGTCGATCAACTGACCCATTTGTTGGGCGCTTTTCTCCACCAGATTCAGATACCTCAACCCATCGGCATCCATCCCCGCGGAGTGGTCTTCGAGCACAATCCTGGAAAAGCCGCTGATCGCTCGCAGCGGCGCGCGCAAATCGTGCGAGACAGAATACGAGAAGGACTCCAGGTCTTTGTTCGCCGCTTCCAGTTGGGCCGTGCGTAGGATGACGCGTTGCTCCAAATTGGCGTTAAGTTGCCGCACGGTTTCCTCGGCCTTCCTGCGCTTAGTGACGTCGCGCACATTGCATTGAATTACTTTGTGGCCATTGACCAGATAGACGTTGCTGACGAACTCCACCTCCATTTTTTGGCCATCGCTGGTTTCCAACGGCAGGTGTTCGTAGCGGACGTATTCCTTCTCTCTTAATTCCGAGAACTTCTCGGCGTTGGCCCAGGTGTCCTTGAAAAAGCCGAGATCCCAGATCGCCTTCCCTAGAAACTCCTCGCGCGAATATCCCAACGTCGTGATCAGGAAGGGATTCACATCGACCACCATTCCGGTCTCGGCATCGAGGATCAAAATTCCGTCTTTGGCTGATTCGAAGAGTCGGCGATAGCGCAGCTCGGAGGCAATCAGCGCCTGCGCCGCCCTCCCCTTCTCAGTCATATCGCGCACCACTTTCGAGGCCCCGACAATTTTTCCGGTCCGGTCCTTGATCGCGGATACCGCCACGGAGACATCGACCGTGCTACCATCCTTGCGCACGCGGACTGTTTCGAAATGCCGCAAGCTTTCGCCACGCTTGATCTGGCCAAGAATTTCCGCCTCCTCGTTCTGGCGCGCCGGGGGGATGAGGCACGTAATTGAATGACCTATCATCTCGGAAGCGGCGTAACCGAACATCGTTTCCGCCCCGGCGTTCCAGCTAGTGATAATCCCCTGCAAGTCCTTTCCGATGATGGCGTCGTCCGACGATTCTACGATGGCGGCGAGTTCTGCGGCCGCCTCCGCCGCCCGTTTCCGCTCCGTAAGCACGCTTGTCGGTTCGGTCTCACTCGTTGCTTTTTTTGACCGAAGGCGTCTCGGGGGCGTGGATATCATGCACCCCTAGCTTCGTGCCCGGGGAGGAATACGCCGCTTCAGATATCCTGATTAGTACGTAGGAAAAATCTTAGGTGGCTTCGAGCCAATTTTACATTTCCAATGGATGCACTGCGGATCGACCGAATGCCAATTCCGCGCGCTTTAGCTCGAAGATTGACTACGCGACCAGACCATGACGGAGGGCGTACTCGCCAAGCTCCGCGTCGTTACGAACATTGAGCTTGTCCAGGATATGAGTGTGGTAGGTGCTTATCGTTTTGACACTGAGCGAAAGCTGCGCCGCGATCTCCTTCGCCGAACTTCCTCGGGCAATCCTCAGAAAAACCTCAAATTCGCGCGGAGAAAGCGATTCATGCCGCTTCTCCTTTGTCGCGTCGAATGACTCCGCGAATCGTCCCGCGAAGGCCTGGCTGACATACTTTTTCCCTTTAAGGATGACTTTGATCGCGCGAACCAGTTCATCCGCCGAGCTGGATTTAAGGATGTAGCCGGCCGCGCCCGCCTTGAGAGCTCGAGCCGCAAAGTCTTCTTCGGCCAGCAGACTAACAATAAGAACGCGGCACTTCGGGCAGCGCTTGTTAAAATCAGGTAACAAGTCCAGCCCGCTTCGTTCCGGTTGGGTCACACCCACCAGGATAACGTCGAACTTCTCGATGTCGCAAAGCTCCAGTCCGGCACGAACCTTTTCCACCCGGCAAACAAGCGACTTGAAGCTTTTTGCGATAACTTCCTCCAGACCGATCGCGAAAATCGGAAAACCACTAATGATAAGGAAACGGAGAGTTGTTTCGCTCCCGGAGAGGTTCTCAGAGAAGCCGCCATCCTTTATTTTCCTGGTCAAGCCGCTCTCCGCGGTGCGCTGTTTCATTGATTTCACCGGACGCCGGGCTGGCTTTCGCGACGGCGACCGGATTTTGGCAGCTCCGCTCGGGGAGACCTAACCAACGCCCAGCCAAGGTCCAGGTCGGGGACCACTTCGCTGAAATTTTCAAAGCCGACTGGTTTAACGATGTAAGTCTCAACTCCCAGTCGCCTGCATTCGATCATATCGCGGTCGCGGGTGGAACTTGTCAGCACAATCACGGAGATGCCGAGAGTGAGCGTGTCAGCCTTAATTCGTCGCAACACCTCCAGGCCGCTTTTTCTTGGCAGATTCAGATCGAGTAAAATGATTTGGGGAAGCGCCGCGTAAGCCCGGTGTTGGTACGCGCCCGTGGCGAAAAGAAAGTCAAGGGCCTCGACTCCATCGCGCACTACGTGCAATGGATTCGTCATCCTGGCTTTCTCGAACGCCCGTGTCGTCAACTCGACGTCCTGCGGGTTATCTTCCACCAGGAGAATCTCCACGAGAGTCTTGTCGTGGCCCGCCCTTTCGAGAAGCATTGGCAACGAAAGCTCGAGAGCGCGAGCGAGTTTGTCCACACTTTCAAGCGAAGGGTTACGCGCCCCCCGCTCGACGTCCGAGACATAGGTGCGATGCAAACCGGCGCGGGCGGCAAGCTCTTCCTGAGAGATTCCGAGGGCAGATCTCGTACTCTTGATCGCGTTGCCTAGGAGGATTTTCAGTTGAACTGCCATTATGACCTCATTCCATAGTGCCCCGAGACCTCTACAGACGATGAGTGACGCAGTTGATCGTCGACATGGCGGGGGGAACGACAGGTAACGCCAAAGTGTTTCAGCCAGAACGCGAATTCGCAAAGCAAATTCGTACGGGCCGATCCCTGGCGAGAGACATTCATCGCCCAACGGTCGGCGGGCCGCGTGCCTTGTGCTATTAGGAGCAACCCTAAAGCCGGGCGGAAAAATCCTTACAACGAGTGATGGCCCGCAGTTTGGAAAGCGGTTGTTGCCGCCAACCGTTGGCAAACCCTTAACAAAGTAAGTGTAGCAACTTCCCCCGCCGCTGCCGTCAAATATCCGACGAGACCAGACCGGACCTGATCGCGTAGCGAACCAGACCAGGCACGTCGTGAATATTCAGGCGCGCCATAAGCTGGAGCCGATGGGCTTCCACGGTCTTGACACTGACCTCGAGGATCGAAGCAATCTCCTTGGTATTCTTTCCCTCGGCAATAAGTTGCAGGACCTCGCGCTGGCGCGCGGTGAGTTGTTCGATGGGACCCTCCTCTCCCGCAGCCCGCTGGAGATAACTCTCCACGACGGTGCGGGAGACAGAAGGGCTGAGATAGGTCTTGTCTTGCGCGACTGCTTTGATGGCCAGCCCCAACTCCTCAGCCGCGGCTTCCTTCAGCATGTAGCCGGTGGCGCCGCAACGGAGCGCGCGCAGGACGTATTCCTCGTTCGCGTGCCCGGAAAGAATAAGAACCTTCACCCCAGGGAAATCCCTCACGATCCGCGGCAGCGCTTCGAGCCCGCCCAACTCCGCCATCGAAATATCCAGCAGGATCAAATTCGGCGAAGTTTTCTTGATCAGTTCCAGCGCCTGGCGTCCGTTGTCCGCTTCTCCCACTACTTCGATGCCGGGCAGCTTTTCCAGCAGCGCGCGAATACCGGCGCGCACCAGCGCGTGGTCGTCCGCCAAAACAACGCGAAGGGCGTTCATGGAGTTTTCGTCGCAGGAGGTTTGCCGCGTGCAAGCGGAAACCACGCCCGGATTTCGGTGCCGCGGCCGGGCCTGGAGTGGATATCGAGACCGCCGCGCACGAGCGACGCCCTTTCTTTCATGCTCACCAACCCGAGGGTGGCCCGTTCCTGCATCGCGGTTGGATCGAAGCCCTTGCCGTCGTCGCGCACACTCAGCGTGAGGCGCTTTACTCCGCACCGCAACTTGACGGTGATATTGTTCGCACCGGCGTGCCGGATGATATTAGTGATCGCTTCCTGCGCCACCCGGAAACAGGCCGTTTGGGTATCAGGATCGAGTTCCACGCCATTCACATTGGCGGCGAAGGTCACACGCAGTCCGGCGCGTTGCGCCTGCTGGTCCACCAGCCAGCGCAACGTGGGCACGAGTCCCAATTCGTCGAGCAACGGCGGACGCAGATCGAGCGAAAGCTGCCGCACCTGCCTGACCAGGCGATCCAGAAGCTGGATGCTATCATCGAGCCGGCCGATAACTTGGGCCGGCACACCTGGCGCAATGATCTTCAAATTGATCATCGCGGCAGTGAGGGTCTGGCCGATCTCGTCGTGCAACTCACGCGCAAGGTGGCGCCGTTCCTCTTCTTGAATATGAAATAGCTGACGGGAGAGAACCCGCAGCTGATAATTCGCGTCTTCTAAATCCTTCGCGGCTCGCCTGCGCTCCGTGATATCCTGCATGATCACCACGGCCCTCGCATCCGGTAGCGCGAGCGGTGCCACACTTACCTCTGCCCAAACGATATCGCCGCTTTCCATGACGGCGCCGGTTTCCACCCCGTTAACGAGCCTCTTTTCGCTGACGGCACGCTCGGTCAACCTTTCGCCGGGTAGCCGCGGGCTCCCGTCGGCATTCAGGAAGGTACGCCGCTGCCACGCCCCGCCCCACAATTCCTCCCTCGACAGGCGGGTCATTCGTTCCAGCGCGGGATTGCAGTCCACTATGTTCAGTCCGGAATCTAAAAACGCGATCCCGACTGGCGCGAGATCGAAAAGGGCTTTGAATTTTTCCTCGCTCCGCCGCAGTAGATCCTCGGCCCGCTTGCGCTCGGTGATGTCTTGCAACACGCAAGCGACCCGGTCGATCCCGGAGGGCCCTTGAATCGGAATGTACGATATGAGCAAGTCCCGGTCGCCATGGTTGGAATAGCTGTATCTCATCTCATATTTCAGCGCTTTGCCCGTTAGGCACTCGCTCAGCTTGTCAGCGACTTTATCAAAAGCCTCGGGACTCAAAACGTCGGGAACCAGACGCCCAATCAATTGCTCCCGCTCCACGCCGCGATAGTTCAGGAACGCCCGATTCGCGAGGAGATACCGGAAGTCGCGATCGACTACTACAATCATCTCTTCCAGTCCCTCGACGACTTTTTCGTATTCGAGCAAGCGTTCTTCAGTCCGCTTGCGTTCGGTGATGTCGCGCGTCACACAAAAAAGCAATTTTTCTCCACCGATTAGGGCGCTCGTGGCGCAGACTTCCGCGTCGAACAGGGACCCGTCTTTGCAACGATGCCGGGTTTCAAACACGGCGCTTTGACCAACCAGCATGTGCAATCTTTTCTGCAGTTGTTCCCGGCTCCACTGCGCGTCCCAGTCCGCCACGTTCAAACCTTTCACCTCGGCTGCGGTGTAGCCGCGCCGTCGAAGAAAGGCCGCGTTTGCTTCTTTCAGATCTCCCTTTTCGTCCAGGACGTAAATGGAATCCGTCGACGTCTCCATCAGCGTTTTGTAACGTAGCGCCTGCGCGTTCAAGGCATCCTTGGCCTGGGTCAGGTCGGTAATATCCACGCCTGCCCCGGCTACCATGACGACCGAGCCATCCGGAGCGAAGATGGGAAACTTGCTTACCAGCATGTAGCTTTTCTCGCCTTGCGTCAAAGACGGTTCTACCGCTTGCACGGCCTTTCTGGTAGTAATCACGAGTTGATCGTTAGCCTGGTAAGCGGAGGCAATTTCTGCCGGCCAAAGTTCCGCATCTGTTTTCCCGATCGCGCCCTCGTGATACACGTCCAGCTCCGATTCCTTCTTATTTACGTAGACATAGCGCCCTTCGATGTCCTTCATCCAGGCGAAGCCTGGCAAGTGATCCATAAAGACGGCGAAAAGCTTCTCGTTCTTACGCAACGCTTCTTCCGCCCGCTTGCGCTCTTCAATATCGGTGTTCGTCCCGTACCACCTTACGATGCGTCCTTCCGCATCCCGCATCGGGAGGCCAAGAGACAAGAACCAACGGTAATTCCCGTCGGCTCCGCGGTGACGTTCTTCCTGTTCGTAAGGCGTTCCATTTGCCACCGACTCGTGCCAGGCCTTAAGCACCCGATCCCGATCGTCGGGATGAAGCATAACCTGCCAGCCATCGCCTTGCAGGTCTTCCAACCCTATTCCCATGTAAGAGCGCCAGCGTTCGTTGCAATAATCGAGCGTGCCGTCAGGCGGGCCGCTCCAGATCTGGTGCGGGATCGCATCGATCAGCGTCCGTGACTTCAGTTCCGCCTGCTTGCGATCTTCGATGTCAGTGGATACTCCATACCACTTGACGATTTTTCCCTGTTCGTCCCGCAGCGGGGCGACGCGAACCAGGAACCAGCGATATTCCCCGTCCGCGCGGCGCAAACGCATCTCGTCCTCGCCCGGGTTCCCGGCAGCCATGCTTGGGTTCCACTTTTCCACGGCTCTCGGGAGGTCTTCCGGATGAACTATTCGTTTTGAGTCTTCAATTGCCTCCTTCAGAGACAGGCCCGTGTAGTCCAGCCAACGCTGATTGACGAAATCAACGGCGCCGTCGGGCCGAAGGGTCCAGGCCATCGTGGGAATGGTGTCGATGACCAGTCGAATCCGATCCTCGGTCTGCTTGACCGCCTCTTGCGCCAGCTTGCGCTGGGCGATTTCAGTTCTGAGCGCTGTATTGGTTGCGGCCAGCTCCCTGGTTCGCTCGTGGACCTTTTGTTCCAGCTCTTCATTGAGCTTCTTTATTTCCGCCTTGGCCTCCTTCAGCTCGGGAGTCTCGACTGTCTCCCAGTTTCCATTCCGCCGGGCAACGGCCAATTGATGGATGTGCGCCACATCGAAGACCTGGTCGCCTGGAGTCGCGGCGAGCGGGTAGGTGCACAAGATGATGCTTCGTTGATCCGCGATGAGCGCATTGACCTGCTCTTCATATTCGCGAAAGGCCATCCAGTCATCGTTTCGGACCCAGCCCCCGTCTCCAGCCGCTCTCAACCCGGCGTAGCTTTTCGCCAAGCCATGATCCAGTTTTTCGCGCCAGAACTGAAGGACTCGTTGAGGGTCCCAGCGACCGTTGCGAAGGTACCATTCATCGTTGCCATGGATTTCGAGGTGTCCCTCCTCGAGATGCCGCTCCAGCTCGGGGACCGTCTGCCTCAGAGCGTGTTTTGCTTCTTCCAAACTAAGAGCCGGTGAAACTACCCAGACGCAAAACTCTTTGCTCTCGAGGCCTTCTTTGAAATAGAGCACCAGCGTTTCGAGGAGATCCTGCTTCGTCTCATAGAAGTAACAGAAGTGTGTCCCCCAGCGCACGTCCCCGATGACGCTGATGCCCGTTTTTCTTAACTCGCTCGCCGTTGCTTCAATTATCATGGGAGCCGATCAGAAAATCCTAAACCGTTCTGGAGTAACATATCGCATAGTTCTACAAAATCCTTTGTCGCCCGGATAGGGGCCTTGTTCCGTGCTCGATAAATCAAGATGATCACTTAGGCGATTTCTAATCTGGGCAATGCGCTTTCCTCGACGTCCAAGGGCAAAAGAATCCCAACCGTCGCGCCGTTGCCGGGGGAAGAAGTAATGCGCGCACTGCCACCGGCGAGAGCAGCCCGCTCTTTCATGCCCAGCAAACCAAGGCTCGCGCCCTGTTCGGCGCGCGCCTCCGCTGCGGCCACATCAAACCCCTTGCCGTCGTCGCGCACCATGAGACGCAGGGAAGTGCCGGCACGGCCTACTTCCACAAGCAATGTCCTGGCCTGCGCATGCCGCACGACATTGGTGATCGCTTCCTGCGCGAGACGGAAGCAGGCGATTTGGATATGCGGCGGAACGTCGTCCGCGAGCGGATCGGCGGAAAATTTCCCTTCCAAGCCCGCTCGTTCCGCCTGCTGGTTCACGTACCAACGCAGCGCTGGGACTAAGCCCAGGTCGTCAAGGAGCGGCGGCCGCAAGTCGAGTGAGATCTGGCGTGTCTGCCGAAGGAGCCGATCCAGGATGGCAGCGTTTTCGTCCAGGCGCGGGGTGAGATCGGGTGGCACGGCCGCCCGGAGCATTTCCGTGTTGATCTTGGCCGCGGTGAGAGTCTGGCCAATCTCGTCGTGTAACTCTCGCGCGAGGTGGCGCCGTTCTTCCTCCTGAATCTGAAACAGCCGGCGTGAGAGGATTTGGAGCAAGTGAGTGTAACGCGCGAGCTTTTCCCCCGCCTCCTTGCGCTCCGTAATGTCCTGGAAGCAATTCATAGCTCCGATCAGTTCTCCTTCACCGTTTCTCAAAGGAGCAATATTCACCAGGACCGTTATGCACGATCCATTGGGGCGTTCGATCACTACTTCCAGGTCGTTCGCCTGAACCCCAGTCCGGAGCACCTCCGCCATTTTCGATTCCTCGTGGGGCACAAGCTGGCCCTCGGGAGAATAGAGGCGCAAAGAGGCGCAATAACGCTGTGCTGTGTCCCCCAGTTTTGGCTCGCGTCCCCATAGTTCCACGGCGCGCTTGTTGTAGATTTGGATGATCCCCGACCTGTCGCACACATAGACGGCGACCGGCATTAATTCTACCAATCGGCGAAATCGCAGCTCGCTCTCGCCCAATGCCGCCGTCCTCTGCAATATGTTTCTTCTCAGCGAGCGATTCCACGCCGAGAGCCCCGCGATGAGCAGGATTGCCGCCGCCACCGCGTAACCTGCATAGGTAAGGTAACGCCCATAGCTGCTGATGGTGCGGCCAAACCATTTCCGGTCGATTTGCTTCAACTCCTTCGGGGCGAGAGCCGCGAACCCGTCCGACACCGTGCGCAACGTAGCGGCGTCTCCTTTGCGCACGGCCCGCCGGAGTTGATCCCGGAAGATCGGGGCCGAATGACGGAACGCCGCCGCGATGCCCATTTTGTTCAAGAGATAAAGCGCGGAGGGATCATCGACGAGAAAGACGTTGATCTTACGCTCCTTCGCCGCTTCGATAATCGCGTTGTTGTTTTGAAACAGGATCACGGTCGTTACCCCGTTCGACTTGAGCTGGTCGATATGCTGGTCGCCTGTCTTCACCCCGACCGGAAACCCTTTCAGCGACGCGAGGTCTGTTATCCCGGAAATGTCGTCGCGAAAGTAGATCGACGCTTCGATCGTGGTATAGGGCGCGGTAAAATCGAAGTACTCCTGGCGCTCGGCCGTCTCGGCGATGCTCTCGATCACGTCGAACTCGCCCGCGCGCGTCCGCTGCAACGCTTCGCCCCAATCCATCGCGCGCATCTCGACCTTGATCCCCGTTTTCTTTTCCCACGCCTGCCATTGATCGACCAGGATTCCCTCCAACTTGCCTTCCTCGGATTGAAACGAGTAGGGCGCATAGTTGTTGTCCATCACCACCCGGATCGTTCGGGGCGTTTCGGCTTCACCTTGCGCCGCGGCGCCAATGGAAACCAATCCGAACATGAGCAGGACGCGAATGCCGGCCCGCACCACCACATGGTTGTGCACTAGCAACACAGGAATGGGATTCATCGCGTAGGATTCTGGCTCGGATCTTCACCGCGAAGCGTTAAGGGCAGCTGCACTTCGACGGTCGCGCCTAAGCCGGGAGAAGAAGTAATGCGCGCAATGCCACCGGCTAGAGCAGCTCGCTCCTTCAGGCCGAGCAAACCAAGGCTGGCGCCCTGCTCGGCCCGCGCCTTCGCAGCGTTTACATCAAACCCCTTGCCGTCGTCGCACACCCTAAGACGCAAAAAGGAGGCGGCGCGGGTTAGTTCGACCGTCAACGTCCTGGCCTGAGCATGCCGCACTACATTGGTGATCGCCTCCTGCGCGAGACGAAAGCAGACGATCTGAATATGCGGCGGCACGTCATCCGCGAACGGATCAGCGAAAAAATTCGCTTCCAGACCGGCGCGCTCCGCCTGCTGGTTCACGTACCAACGCAGCGCCGGGACTAATCCAAGGTCGTCGAGAAGCGGCGGCCGCAAGTCGAGCGAGATCTGGCGTGTTTGCTGAAGCAGCCGATCAAGAATCGTCGCATTCTCATCCAGGCGCGCGGTGAGATCGGATGGAGCGGTTGATCGCAGCATGGCGGTATTGATTTTCGCTGCCGTGAGTTCCTGGCCGATCTGGTCGTGCAATTCGCGCGCGAGGTGCCGCCGCTCAACCTCATGCGCCTCTTCCAGGCGACGCGAGAAACTGCGGATCACCGTCGTTTGGCTTTGGAGTCGATCGGCCAGCGAAGTCAACAATACAACGACGAGAACCATCACGTTGGCGGCGCCAATCCCAATGATTCCAAGATCATTAATGGGCACCACGTGAGATAAATCCGGGGGCACATCCGATCGCATAAAAGTCGCGGCTGCCATGCCGATGTAATGCATGACAGAAATGGCCGCACCCAGCAAAAGCGCGCTTGCGAACTTGCGCCACTTGCGACCGTTGCCGTCATCTCTGAACAAGAACATTAACCAGAGCGACAGGAGCGAGAATGCTACCGCGACCAACGCAGAAAGACTCACGATCGGCGGAGAGTAATCATGCATCGCCTTCATGCGCATCGAAGCCATTGCGATGTAGTGCAAACCGACAATGCCGCCGCCCATGAAAACGCTGCCCGAAACGGCGCGCACGAAACCCATCTGCCGGCGGCTCACCACAAACAAGCCAAGCAAGGAGGCGAAAAGACTGGCCAGATAGGAAAAAAAAGCCGTCGGCCAATCGTACAGAACTGGAATCGGCAGACGCAACCCCAGCATGCCCGTGTAGTGCATCGACCAAGTGCCGACCGCCATCGCAATGGCGCCACCAATCCACCAATAAAGTCGCGCCCGGTTGCGGGAGGCAGTGACTCGTTCCGCCAGTTCGATCGTGCAGTAGCCGCCCATCACCCCGAGCAAAACCGATAGCGCTACGATCCAGGTATCGTAATGGCCAGCGATGACTTCGCCCGAAGTCATTGCCGGCTCCTTGCGCTGCAAACGCGCCGAGCAGTCGTTAACGTCGCGTTTATGGAAGTCCCGCTGCCGTCCCCCCCGATTCGGCCTGGCATCCCACCGCGTCTCGCCTTGGGGGGCATCTCAATAGTATATCGAAATTCGCAGCTGCTTTGGCCTTTGCACAGGCCAGCACTCTACGTTCGATCAGAATCCAAACAGTCATCCGCGCGCTCCGCCTCGGTAGTAACCGCAAGTCATGCCGCATGCCCCCTGCTCCAAGAGGGGCATGAGCAAGCGACGCGTATTAATTGTGGATGACGACGTAAATCTCTCGCGGCTCGCCGGCATGATCCTGGAGAACTCCGGCAAGTATGAAGTGATGATCGTGAATCAATCATCGCGAGCGCTGGCCGCGGCGATCCAGTTTCAGGCGGAAGTGATGCTCCTGGATGTGGACATGCCTGGAAAATGCGGCGGCGATCTCGCGCGCGAAGCTGCCCTGGATTCGCGGCTGCGCGAGATTCCGATTCTCTTTCTCACCGGCCTCGTCAGCCCTGCGGAAGCAGGCGCCGCTCCGATAGAAAGCGGAGGAATGAAATTCCTGGCCAAGCCGGTGGAACCGGCCCTGCTCCTTGCCACAGTCGGCCAGCTCGCTCCACCAATCCTGGCCTGAGGTCTCCCGGCCCTATCGGGAACGGTTTATGAACGAAGCGACGCTGAAAGAAGCGCACATCCTCATGGTGGATGATGAAGTCAGCAGCACCTGCCTGATGGCGAATTTCCTAAATCGCATCGGCTATAGCCAGCTCCAGAGCCTCAATGATTCGACCCTCACCTTCGACGCGATCGAAACTTTTTCTCCCGATTTGATTCTGCTCGATCTCGCCATGCCGGGACTAAACGGCTTCGAAATTCTCGATGCCTTGCGGGCGGATCGGAAGAACGAACAGATCCCCGTGCTCGTTTTAACCGGTGACCCCTCCGCGAAAAACAAACGGCGCGCGCTCGCTGCCGGCGCCACCGACCTCATGATGAAGCCCTTCGATGCTTCGGAAGTGAGCATGCGGATTCGGAACCTTCTTCATGCTCACTTTCTCCGCCTTGAAATTCAGGAACAGAATTATCTCCTGGAAGAACGCGTTCGCGAGCGCACAAGCCAACTCGAAAAGGCGCTCGCGGATTTGCAGACTGCGCAGCGGCAGGCCGTGCAGCAGGAGCGGCTCAGTGCCTTCGGCGAAATGGCGGGCGGCGTGGTGCACGATTTCAGCAACGCCCTCATGTCCGTCATCGGTTATAGCGACATCCTGTTGAAGGATGCAGCGGCCCGCACGGATGAAACCAAGGCGCTCGAATACTTGCGCATCATCAACACGGCGGGCCGCGATGGCGCTCACGTCGTGAGCCGGCTGCGGGATTTCTACCGCCCGCGGGGCGCGGCAGATCTCTTCGAGCCGTTGGACCTTGAGGAGATTGCATTGCAATCGATCGCCCTGGCGAAGCCTCGTTGCGCCAGCCGAGGAAGTGGCCAGGACATCCGCTTTGAGACAGATCTCGCCTCCGCCGTCATCTCGGGAATCGGCGCTGAGCTGCGGGAAGTGCTGACGAATTTGATTTTCAATGCCGTGGATGCGATTCCCGGCGCCGGTCTCATTACCCTCCGGACACGGACGCAAGCGGGCGAAGTGATCGCGGAAGTGATCGACTCTGGTGCAGGCATGACCACAGAAGTGAGAGAGCGTTGTCTCGAGCCGTTCTTCTCGACCAAGGGAGACCAGGGGACGGGTCTCGGCCTGGCGATGGTGTTCGGCATCATCAAACGCCATCAGGGCACTGTGGAAATCGAAAGTGAGCTCGGTAAAGGCAGCACTTTCCGGATTCGTTTGCCGGCGTGCGTATCCCTGGCGGAAACCGCACTCAACACCGTTCACGACGTGCAGCCTCTCGCGGAGGTCGCAGTCTCCGTCTCATGAAGGTTCGATCCTATGGACTGCGTCGCGGATTACGCCCGCAGCGACCCGACAGGCTGCTTCGAGCCCATTAGCGCGGCGTTTCGTAGGGAGGCTCGTCCGTCGCGATCGGCGTCGTCTGCGCGGGCGGATTGATCAGGTTGAAAATGATCGCGGCCACAATGGCGGCCGAGAAATTCGCCACGAGATAAATCCAAATGTTTCCCCAACTCGAGAGGCCGAGCATCGAGATCCCCAGCGCGACAGCCGGATTGAACGCACCGCCGGAAATGCTGCCGACCGCGAATGCTCCCGTCATCACCGTCATCCCAATCGCCAGGCCGTAAAAGGAATTACCTGATGTCCCCTCGGCCGTGGCCGCATTGAGCACCACATAGACGAGGGCGAACGTGAAGAGGAATTCCGCCAGCAAGGCCGGACCGGCTTGCAGAGCCATCGGGGTCACATCCACTCCGGCTCGGAAAAACTTTACCACCACCGTGGCCAGGGCGGCGCCGGCGAGTTGCGCCACAATGTAAGGGACCGCGTCCCCCGCGTTGAGTTTGCCGCGAATCAGGACCCCGAGCGTCACCGCCGGATTGTAATGCGCGCCCGAGATATGGCCGCCGGCATAGACCATGACCATCAGCGCCGCGCCGATGGCAAGCGGTGCGATCACACTCGCCCCCGCGCCGATCACGGTGAGACCGATCGTAAGGACCAGGAAAAAGGTTCCGATGAATTCAGCGAGGTATTTTTTCATATTAGATCTGGAACGCTGGAGTTGGAGGCATCCTGAAATGTTTTCGTTTGGATGTCACTTCATCATCCGCGTGCCTGACGTTATCAGTGTTTCCCCCCGGTTGGGAATAACGGAGTGACGGTGAACCTACGCGAGCAGCTCCTCGAGTTCTTCGGTGGTGAGGCCGGTCATGAGTGGTTCCTCGCTGTCGATGGCGGCGTCGATCGCCGCGCGTTTTTTCTCCTGCAGTTTTAGAATTTTTTCTTCGACGGTGTCGCGCGTGATCAGTTTGTAGGCGGTGACGACACGGGTTTGCCCGATGCGATGGGCGCGGTCGGTGGCTTGCGCCTCAACCGCGGGATTCCACCACGGATCAAAATGAATGACGGTATCAGCGGCGGAGAGATTCAGGCCGACGCCGCCGGCTTTCAGGCTGATCAGGAAAACCGGAATCGCAGGATCGCTCTGGAAACGATCCACGATTTCCTGCCGCCGTTTGGTTGAGCCGTCGAGATAGCAGACTGGAATCTCGAGCTTCTCCAGGCGTTCGCGAATGAGATGCAGCATCGTAACGAACTGGCTGAAGACGAGGACGCGATGTTCGCCGTCGATCGCTTCCTCGAGGAGCTCGTCGAGAACGTCCAGCTTCGCGGAGGTCTCTTCCTTATCGATGCCGACGAGGCGCAGATCGCAGCAGACCTGGCGCAAACGGAGCAAACCGGTGAGCATCTTCATTCTTTGGACACCGGCGTTCACATTCTTGCCGGAGCTGCCGAGACCCTGCTGGATCTCGCGCAGCAGCGCGTCGTAGGCGGCGCGTTGCTGACTCGTTAGGCTGGATAGCACCACCTGCTCGATTTTCTCGGGCAGATCTTTCGCGACGTCGCGTTTCCGCCGGCGGAGCAGAAACGGCTGGAGCCGGCGCGAGAGCCGGCGTTGCACATCGGGCGCGGAGCCGCGCGCGATCGGCAGTTCGTAGCGCTCGCGAAAGTCTTTGCGATCCCCAAGGTAACCAGGCAGCGCGAAGTTCATGATCGACCAGAGATCGCGCACTGAATTTTCCATCGGCGTGCCGGTCAGGACGAAGCGGTGGGTCGCGCGAAGAGCGTATGCGGCCTGCGCGTTTTGCGTCTCCGGGTTTTTGATGTGCTGCGCTTCGTCGAGCACGGCGGTGAAGAAGTTGAATTCGCGCAGCGAGTCGATGTCGCGTCGCAGCAACGCGTAACTCGTGATGACCACGTCGGCGTCTGCGATCGAATTGAATCGAGCCGCGCGATCGGCGCCTTCGAGCACGAGCGTCTTGAGTTCGGGAGTAAACTTCCGCGCTTCGTTCTCCCAGTTTGTCACCAGCGATGTCGGGCAGACGACGAGGGCCGGGCCATCGCCCTGGTGGGCGCGAAGAAACGCGAGCGTCTGCACCGTTTTACCAAGACCCATCTCGTCGGCCAGGATCCCGCCAAGATTGTTCGCCGCGAGGCGCGTCAGCCAATCAAAACCAGCGAGTTGATATTCGCGCAATATCTCCGCGAGCGTGCCGAGTTTCGTCTTCGCATCCGCCGGAGCCTCGCGGCCGGTGATGAACTTCTTCAGTGCTTCGCGCCGATCGGCGACGGCAGAGCCAAGCTCGCGCGCGGTCTGTTCGACATACCCGGCATGAGCGCGATTGATGCGGTACAGCCCCGGCTGCGTCTGAGCCGGATCGCAATCGCGGATGACCTGCTCGAAATCCTCCAGGCCCGCGGTGTCGATCACAGCGAGGTGGCCATTCTTTAATCGCGTCTGGGATTGGCCGGAGCGGAGCAGCCGCTGGATATCGGCGTTCGAAAACACCTCGCCGCCGGGCGTGGTGAGCGAGTATCGCACCTCGAACCAATCCTGACCCGACCCGACAATCTCGAGCTTCGGCGTGACCCGCTCGATCTCGCCGGTCCACTTCTCGACCTGCGCGGTCAGGCTAACCTTCCAGTCGCGCTGGAGTCTCGGATAATCGGTCGCGAAGAACCGGACAACATTTGGCTGGCCGTGCAGCACGAAGCCTCCGGCGTCCGTTCGGGCAAAGCCAATCTGCTCGAGCCGCGCGACCGCCGCGTTTTCCGCGTCGAGATTCCGCATCAGCACCCGATCGGTATTTTGTGGATCGCGAAAGACGAACTGATCTTGTGCGTTGGCCAATGCTTTGATCGGCCCGCGATCGCCATAGGTGCACATCAGCTCACCGGTGACACCGTTGAGCGTCCCGGCCAGCCGCAGCTCAAAGGCTGGCAGTGCGGTTGCGATTTCTGGCAGGCGAACGCCCTCGCCGGCGCGCACGTCGAAGGCATCACGCAGCCGCGGCAGATCAAACGCGAGAAAGTGCAGCGCGCGGTCGCCATCGAGCAGCAAAGGCCGCTCGATCAGGTGCGTCGAGCCGGGCGGCAACGCTTCGCCGCAATGGACGAACTCATTGTTCCGCAGCACCCACGCCTCGGTCGCGTTCCAGAGGATCAGCGCCTTCTCCTCCTGCTCCTGCTCGTGCTCGTGCTCGTGCTCGTGCTTCCCGGTGAGGTTCGCTTTCACCTCGATGCCCCCGTCACGGCGCGACTCGACCAGAAGCTCGGGACGCAGCGGGGTGGGGGAAACCATCGCCCGAGTGGCTTTGCCGAATGTGACGCGGGGATGATTCTGCAACGCGGGGAGCAGCCGCAGAAATCCGTCCCGTGACAAGGTCGCCATCCCGCTCTCAAAGATCGCGGGGACCTCGCGCAAGCCTTCGATCAGCCCGAGATCGGCATCGTCGGCTGCAAACGTGGCGTTCTTCGGCATTGCGCAGACGAGCGTGCGATTTCGAGAAGCTTCCGCTTCGACGACAATCATGATCTGCCCTTTCTGCCATGCGCCGGCGAAGTTGGGCGGCAGGATCACGTGCAGGGTCGCGGCGGCAGCATCAGCAGTCTCGCTGGCGACGAACCGCGGACCTGCCGGAGCTTCGGGAATCGAAGGCTCGACTGGTGCCGCCACCACCGCAGCCGGCGGATTCAGATAGCCCAGGCCCACCGCCACCGAGTGCGCACAAATTTTCCCCGCGGAGCGCGACTCCCAGCAGCTGCAAAGATTCTCGACGTCGATCGCGCTCTTTATTCGCAGGCCGGAGCGGTAATTCTTCGCCCCTTCCCGCACGTAACCGCTCAGCAACGGCGGCTCATATTTCGCCTCGGAGACGCGTCCGCCCTTGAGCAGTTCACGCGCAGGCTTCATCGCCTGCCATCCCCCTGCGTTAAGGAGAAGCTTCTCGGTAATCGGGATTGCGCTCACGGGCGAGCAAGGTCGCCCATTCGATCCGTTTGCAAAATTCCGCGGTCTCCCGCCAGAGCGTCCGTTAAAAAGTTTAGCATCGACAACCTTTGCTGCTTTTCGGCACCATCGCGTTCGCGTCAAGGCGTTGGGTCTCCAGCAATCCGACTAATTTCGTGCCGCTAGAAAAGCCGAAACGCGGCAGTCGTCTCGAAACAAAGGACTCTATTATGAAATGCCGATCTTCTATTTCTCTACGTCTTCCGCCGTGCTCTATCTGGGCGCTAGCGTTGAGCGCCGTTGCACTCCTCTCGTCCACCGCGCTGGCTTCGGAGGCGATTTCCGTCCCCGGCCCATTCACTTACGTCCAAACCTTTGACGGGCTTGGCACCGCCACCGTGCCATGGTCTGACGACAACACGATTCCCGGGTGGATCGCGGGCATCAATGCGAACAACACTCCCGACGGAAATCTTCAGGCGACCAACGGCATCGACGCCGTGCCTCTCATTGGCCTTCTTAATCTTGGGAGCGCGGGAGCGTCAGACAGAGCCCTCGGCTCCAAAGCCACCAGCGCAGGCAACTCCGCCAATATTGCCTTCGGCGTCGTGTTCCAGAACACCTCGGCGCAGCCGCTGATCGTCACCAACATCACCTACACAGGTGAGCTGTGGCGGACCAATGCCACGGCGGGCGGTCTGCCGGAACAGTGGTTCGTCTTCTACAAGACGTCCCCCTCACTGATCACTGATGTCGAACCCGGTACGAATGCCGATAGTGCCGACCCCGGCAGCTTCACTCTTGTTCCGGCGTTGAACTGGAACTCGCCCACCAATCAGCCTGAAGGAGCCGCGCTCGACGGCAACGCCGCTGCCAATCGCTCCACCCTTAGTGCCAATCCGAACGTGAGCATAAATCCGGGCGATTATTTTATGGTCCGCTGGGTGGATACGAACCGCGCCGGCACGGACGGCTACCAGGGCATCGACAATGTCTCCATCAACTTCAGCGCCACGACCGGCACGAACCTCGCCAACCTCTCCACCCGGCTCAAGGTCGACACCGGCGATAACGCTCTTATTGGCGGATTCATTATTACCGGCACGCAGCCGAAGAAAGTGATCGTTCGCGCCATCGGCCCTTCCCTGCCGTTTGTGGGAAAATTGGAGAATCCGACTCTCGAGCTGCACGACGGCACCGGCGCGCTTCTCGCCTCCAACGATGACTGGATGAATTCCAGTCCCGCCGATAAACAGGCGATTATCGATAGCGGGATCCCGCCGGCCAACGATCTGGAATCCGCCATTGTCCGAACCCTGCCAGCGAATGGCGCCGGTTACACTGCCATCGTGCGCGGGGCGAATAACACGACGGGCATTGGTGTTGTGGAAGCGTACGATCTCGATCGGACGATCGATTCGAAGCTGGCTAATATTTCCACGCGCGGCCTGGTGCAAACGGGAGACAACGTTCTGATCGCAGGAACGATCGTCACCGGCGCTGCTCCGCAGATGGTTATCATCCGCGCGATCGGGCCCTCCCTGCCTTTCGCGGGCAAGCTGGCCGATCCAACCCTGGAGTTACGCGACGGCAACGGCGGGTTACTACAAGCGAACGATAACTGGAAAGATAGCCCCTACAAACAGACCATCATCGATAGCGGCATTCCACCGACGAACGACCTGGAATCAGCCATCATAGCCGGCTTGCCGGGTAATGGCGCCAACTACACCGCAATCGTAAGAGGTGCGAACAATGGCACCGGCATTGGCCTGGTTGAAGTCTATGCGCTGCTTACCGGGCAGGCCGCCATTACGAGTCCAATAAATGGGGCGACTGTCGGCAGCGCCTTCACGATTGAAGCCACCGCCAGCACGACCGCGGGAAGCATTTCCAGCGTGTCGTTCTATGATGGGAATACCCTCCTCGCCACGGACAATTCCTTTCCGTACCGTTTCGATTGGACCAACGCATCCGTCGGGAGCCACGCCCTGAAGGTCGTGGCCTACGATAACAACAACAATCCGACCCCTGGCTCAGCCGTTGTGAACGTCAACGTGGTGGCCGGCGCTGGCACCCTTGCCCGGGGACCTTATCTCCAAAAGGCTGCGCCCACCCAGATAACCATCCGCTGGCGCAACACTCTCTACGACCTGGGCCGCGTCCGCTACGGCGCTACTCCCGCCACCCTCAACCAAACGGTCGACGAGCCTGCTCTTCCTACCGGCCAATTCGATCACCTCATTACCCTCACCGGGCTAGCTCCGAACACCACCTACTACTACAGCGTCGGAGCTGGAGGCGATACCCTGGCACCCACTCCGGCAGATAACCCGGCCGACTTCACCTTCACCACCCCGCCCGTCGCTGGCACGGTGATCAATACCCGGATCTGGGTCCTGGGCGATGCCGGCACGGCCGGCAACGGCGACCCCGCCCGGCAGCAGTCCGTCCGCGATGCGTTTTATAGCTGGACCGGCGCGCGCGTCCCAAACCTCGTTCTTCAGCTGGGCGACAATGCCTACAACTCCGGCCAGGATAGCGAATATCAAAAGGCCATGTTCGATATGTATCCCACGATGCTGCGTAAGACTACGTTCTGGTCCTGCCTCGGCAACCACGAGACCAATCAGGCCACGACGTTTGTCGATACCTATCCCTACTTCGATATCTATACTCTCCCGACCGCGGGAGAGGCGGGCGGTGCCGCCTCAGGCACGGAACACTACTATTCGTTCGATTACGGTAACATTCACTTCATCGCGCTCGACTCGATGACGGCCAATCGCGCCGTTGATAACCCGGCCACGCCTCAGAATGAGGACGGCCCGATGGCGGCCTGGTTAAGAAATGATCTGCAAAGCACCACCGCGACCTGGATCATCGCCTTCTTCCATCACCCGCCTTACACGAAAGGCTCTCACAACTCCGACACCGAACCCGAGCTCGTCCAGATGAGGCAGAACTTCCTTCCCATCCTGGAAGCGGCAGGGGTGGATGTGGTGCTCGCCGGTCATAGCCACATTTATGAGCGCTCCTATCTTCTCGACGGCCACTATGGCACCTCCAACACGCTCACTCCCGCCATGAAATTGAACTCCGGCGATGGGCGGCCCACCGGCAATGGGGCTTACCTTAAGTCACTCGGCGGCGGCAGCCACAAAGGCGCCGTCTATAACGTCGCCGGTTCGGCCGGCCAGGTTAGCGGGACCCAGCCTGACTTCCCGCATCCCGCACATTTCATTTCCCTGACCAACCTCGGGTCTCTCGTCCTCGACATTAATGGAAACCGTCTCGATGCCACTTTCGTTCGGGAAAACGGCTCTAGTCCGGACAACTACTCTATCCAGAAACAATGAGAAACGTCCGCTTTCTGGCGCTCGCCGGTTTGTCACTCCTAGTCCAGGTCGCTTCCGTCGTTGGACACGAAGGATTACACGAGCTGATCGATGCCCAGAAGAACAAGGTCGAGAAAGCGCCGTCCGATCCGGCCCTGCGCTTCGAGTTGGCGAGCTTGTACGGAGCGCACGGCGAGTTGAAGTTGGCGCTGACGAATCTGGACCGCGTCGACGCGCTCGCGCCCGGAAAATTTCAGACCGACCTTTTGCGGAGCGAGGCTTTCCTGGTAGTCGGCGATTTTGCGAAGGCGAAAGAAGCGCTCGACCGGCAGATCGCATCGCATCCGGAAAATGCGAAGGGTTGGTTGTTGCGGGCCCGCGCGGAACGGCATTTCGGCCAGGACAAAACGAGCCTCGCCGATTTTCGTGAAGCTCTGAAACGCACTCCGTCGCCCGAGCCGGACCTCATCCAGGAAGTAGCCGACGCGCTCGCGACGCGAGGTTTCCAGGACGAAGCGGCCCAGGTGCTGGCCGCCGGCATCGAAAGGCTGGGCCGCATTCCTTCGCTCGTCCTCCGCGTTCTCGATCTGGAGATCGCCAACAGGAACTTCGACGCCGCGCTTCGTCTCGTTGCCCAAATGCAAAAAGATGCTCCGCGTCCCGAGCCATGGATGGCCCGCCGCGCCACCATCCTCGCCCAGGCCGGCCGCATCGACGAATCGCGCGCCGCCTGGAAAACGCTCTCTGACCACCTCACCTCCCTTCCCGCGCCGGAGCGCACTTCGCACGCGATGACCCAGTTCGCCGAAGAGTCGCGCCAGGCCCTGGCCTCGCTGAAAAATGATCAGTGACCAATGACGAGTTCGGTGAAGGCGCTTCTGCTCGCCACGCCGTAGCTTCAGCGAAGGCGGGACCTCCTTGGCACGCCGTAGTCTAACGAAGGCGGCTGGCCTCTGCCCACCGCTTCGCTTTCCTGATCATAGCCCAGCGTTTCAGCGCTGGGACCAATGGCGCCCTTTCCTCCCGAGTCCCGAAGGACGAAAGAAACCACCTTCCGTCCCTGACAGGACTAAATGATTTGGTTACTCGGTTTCCCACCGCTAAAGCGCTGGGCTATTTTCAGAGCTGTCGCAGCAGGCTCACCGCGGCGATTCTGGGCTCCAGATACTTTACTAACCGGAACTCGCTGTTCGTGACGCTTGCGTTTTAATCCATGCCTGAACGCGTTCCTGGAGCAGGTCCAGCGGCATCGCCCCGCCGTTCAGTATTTCATCGTGAAATGCCTTGATGTCGAACTTCGGCCCGAGCTGCGCCTTGGCTTCGTCGCGCAACTTACGAATCATGAGCTGCCCCATCTTGTAGGCCAGCGCCTGCCCCGGCCAGGCGATGTAGCGGTCCGCCTCGGTCTGCGCGACCGCGTCGTTCACGTCGTTGGCGTGCATGAACTCGATCACCTTCTCGCGACTCCAGTTCTTGTCGTGAATGCCGGTATCGACCACCAGCCGCACGGCGCGGAACAGCTCGGAATTCAGCCGGCCATAGTCCGACACTGGATCCTGGTAGAAGCCAACCTCCTTCCCCAATTCCTCCGCGTAGAGCGCCCAACCCTCGGCATAGGCGGAGTAAAAGCCGCGAAGGCGGAACTTCGGGATGTCCTGCAAGGTCTGGGCGATGCTGATCTGCATGTGATGACCCGGAACGCCTTCGTGATAAGCCACAGCTTCATCCAACACCAGCGTGCGTGTTGTCGGATCAGCTACGGCGACCACGACCCGCCCGGGGCGTTTCCCATCTGGCGTGCCAGCGACGTAGTGCGTCGACTCGGCCTTCGCGAAGTCCGGGATAGATTCGACGGTTACTGGAGACTTAGGCATAAGCCCGAATAGGTCGGGTAGCTTCGGCTCCATCTGGTGGATGTAGT
>JBEEHR010000062.1:0-39344 GCA_041167505.1 Verrucomicrobiota bacterium | reverse complement strand
CGCACAGGTCCCTTCCACATAGGAGCTGCGGCAACCGTCCCGCTGCTGCGGGATCGCCGTTTCACGTCGGTCCCGGGCGCCTCGACAAGGGGTGCCGGATCATCACTGGCAGACAGAGCAAGGCGGCTACAGCGCAGCTTACGGGGTCGCGTCAGGACGAACGGGAAGAGTGAAGTGAAACGTGCTGCCCTCTCCGACCTTCGACTCAACCCATATTCTTCCCGGATGCTCTTCGACCATCATCTTGGCAATGTAGAGTCCCAGGCCTATGCCGCGACGATCCCGGCTGTTGATCTGCGAGAAGCGCTGAAAAATACCTTCAATCTTCTCCGTGGCGATGCCCACTCCGGTATCGCTTACGGAAACCTGCACGTCTTTATCCTCCGGACCGGTGCGCGCGCAGCTGACAGAGATTTGACCTTTGGCCGGGGTAAACTTGATGGCGTTGCCAATCAGATTCGACAAGACCTGCTGGACGCGGCTGCGGTCGCAGATCACCTCGTCACATCCAGCTTCGGGTTTTGCCATCAAGTTTATTCCCTTGGCCGCAGCGGCTCCGCTGAAATCCCTCACGACTTCTTTAATGATTTCACAAACGTCATGCTTCTCGTAGTGGAGGACTAACTTCCCGACCGCTATTCTTTCGATATCCAGCAAATCTTGAATGAGCCGGAGCATTTCGCCCGCGCTTCTCTTGATGGAAGCGGCGATCGCTTTCACTTCCTGCGGCTCGCCTGGCCCTTCGGATAATTCCTGGGCGGCCAGCGAAATGTGATTGAGAGGATTTCTCAAGTCATGGCTGACGATGGCGAGGAATTCTTCTCTGGTAGTCAGAGCTGTTTGGGTTTTGCGGTGGCTCTCTTGTTCCCGGGATAACAGGTCGGCGGACGATTTGGCGGAGGCTTGATGATGGGTCCGGCCCATTTCCGTGGCGGCGTCCGTGCGGGTTCGTTCGGCGTCGATGGCTTCGTCCGAAGTTTCTCTCTCGACGCGCAATCGTTCATCTCCCTCTGCCTGGCGTTCGGCGCCACTCCGGCCGACGTCAGCTCGGCCCAGATCGCGCGAAGCGTCGGAGTCGCTCCGGCTTTGCCGCTTGGCCTTGTCGGCCACGACCCGTTCCGCATCGCGATTGACGTCCGCTTGTTGCTCGGAAGCTGAACCCGAGTTGTCCTTTTTCTCGCGCTCGCTTTGCTGTGAAGGTTCTTTGTCTGACGCCATTTCCTCTGCCTGTAGTTGTTTGAAGAAAAAGGATTCTACTAATGAATTTGCCGCTCTTCCAGCGATTTGGACGCTGGCGCATTGACTTGGCTCGCCGGACTATTCCAGTAGCGGCGTGTTTGGGACGTTGAGAAAATGGCGACGGCGGCGCTTGGGCGAGCTGCCGTTTTCTCCGGCCTGGCTCAGCATCCTGCGAGAGCGTGTGCCTTACTACGGTTTGCTGTCGGAGGACGAACAAACAGAACTGCGGAAGCTCATTCGCGTTTTCCTGGCGGAGAAGAAGTTTGAAGGCTGCGGAGGCCTGGAGATCACCGACGAGATCCGGGTGACGATCGCGGCGCAAGCCTGCATTCTTCTGCTCAATCGCGAGCACGACTATTACGCCGGGCTCCATTCCGTTCTGGTTTATCCGAGCTCGTACCAGGCTCCCTCGCAGTTTGTCGATGCCGCTGGCGTGTGGCACGAAGGCCATCAAACCCGGCTCGGCGAAGCGTGGATGCGAGGAGCGATCGTTCTTTCCTGGGATGCTGTCCGCCGGGACTCAGGCGATTTCCAGGATGGGCACAACGTCACGCTGCATGAGTTCGCCCATCAGCTGGACCAGCAGGATGGGACCTTCGATGGCGCGCCGCTCCTGGAGAAGGTTTCTCACTATCGCTCGTGGGCGCGCGTTCTCATGAAGGAATACCAGGCCCTGAACGACGCCGCGGATCGCGGCCAGGAGACGCTGATCGATCAGTACGGCGCGACGAATCCGGCGGAATTCTTTGCCGTGATCACAGAAGCTTTCTTCGAAAGTCCAAAGCCTTTGAAAGAAAAACATCCGGAGCTCTACGCCGAGCTAAAGCAATTCTACCACCAGGACCCGCTCGCGCGCTTGGAAAAGCTGTAGTAACGGCGCTGTGTCGCCGTTCCGAGACCAGCGAACGCCTCGACAGAGCGAGGCGACTACAGCGCTGTTGGCGATATTCAGGTATGGTCGACACGCAATGAGCCGGGATTTCGAGGAACTGGATTACCAGGAGACGCCGCTGGGAGCGCTCCTCTTGCGCCGGCGGCGGATGCTGTCGTTAGGCGGGATCGACGTTTACGAGGTGAAGCTGGGCGACGCCTTCCTGATGTCGAGCTTGTTTCATGAGGTGGAAGAGGCGCTGTCGCATTTGGGATTGGGCGAACTCAAGGACGATCGCTGGGATGTCGTCGTGGGCGGACTGGGACTCGGATACACGGCGGTGGCGGCGCTGGAGCATCGCGAGGTCGCATCGCTGTTAGTAGTCGATGCGTTGGACCCGGTGATCGAATGGCATCGGCGCGGCCTGGTCCCGCTCGGTGGGAAACTCACGAGTGATCCGCGCACGAAAATACTGCACGCCGATTTTTTCGCGCTGGCGCAATCGACGGATGGTTTCGATTCGGACCAACCTGGCCGGAAATTCCACGCGGTGTTACTCGATATCGATCATTCCCCGCGCGAATTGCTCCACCCGCGCAATGCGGCGTTCTATGCAGCGGACGGTTTGCGTGCGCTGGCGACACATTTGCATCCGGACGGAGTTTTCGCGCTTTGGTCGGATGATCCGCCAGATGAGGAATTCCTGGAGCTGTTGGGCGGCGCCTTCGCGACGGCACGCGCGCATATCGTCCGGTTTCCCAATCCGCTGACGGAGGCAGAGTCAGAGAGCACGGTTTACGTGGCGGGGAAGACGAGTGACTAAATGCGGCGGGGCCTTGGCCGGGCGAGGCCTCACACGACGGTCACAAAGGGACACAACGGATAATTTTGTTCCTTCGAACCAAACCTCTTTGTGGTCCTTTGTGACCTTTGTGTGAGATCTTTCCGGGCCCGCGCAACCTCAGCGGCATGCGCCACAGTCACGGTCGCAAACCCGTGAGCCGCCGCTCTTGTTTTGAGCTGGCAAACTTCCCCACGCCAGCCGTCCAAGCTCCATGGTTCCGCGCCCGATTTTGTGCTTTAAGGGACTTCGCCGGTTCGTTAGGATCGCGCCATGAGTGGGGACATATCCGCTCCGGGCCTGGACGCGACGATGCGCGATTTCAGCGGCGGGCAGAAGGTCTTTAATCGCTACACGTTGATCAAGACCCTCGGCCGCGGCGGCATGGGGGTCGTCTGGCTGGCGCGCGATGAAGAGCTGGAGCGCAACGTCGCCCTGAAATTCCTGCCGGAGTTGATTGTGCACGATCGCGCTGTCCTCGGCGACATGAAGCGCGAGACGCGGCGCAGTCTCGACCTGACCCACAAGAACATCGTGCGCATCTACGACTTCGTGCACAGCGACCAGTCGGGGTGCATCTCGATGGAATACGTCGATGGCGATACGCTTTCGAATTTGCGCGCCGACAAACCGCACAAGATCTTCGAGCCGCACGAACTGACGGAGTGGACCAGCCAGCTCTGCGACGCCCTCGATTACGCGCATAATCACGCCCGCATCATTCATCGGGACTTGAAACCGGCGAACCTGATGGTGAACCAGCGCGGCGACTTGAAGGTTTCCGATTTCGGAATCTCACGCAGCCTGAGCGATTCGGTGAGCATGCTGACGATGGAGCGCGGTCGGAGCGGCACCCTTGTTTTCATGAGCCCGCAGCAACTCGACGGCGAACGCGGCACGCCGCTCGACGACGTCTATTCGTTCGGCGCGACGATGTACGAGTTGATCACGAGCAAGCCGCCGTTTACGTCGGGGAACGTCGATCGTCAGATCCGGGAAAAGATTCCGCCGACGATGGCGGCGCGGCGCAAAGATCTGGAGATCGAAGGCGAAATGATGGACGAGATCTGGGAGAAGGTGATCGCCGCCTGCCTGGCGAAAGATCCGGCGCGGCGACCGCAATCCTTCGCGGAGATCGCGCAACGCCTCGAGATTGCTTCGCCGAAAACGGTGCGGGCCGATCGAGCATTGCAGCCGCCAACAACGGCTACGGCCAGCGTTCCCCCGCCGGCGCCTTCGATCGCGACCGCGACCATGCCGCCTATCCCGAAACCAGCCGGGCCCAGCTCGGTCAAGATCGCCCTCATCATCGGTGGGCTGGCCGCGCTGTTCCTGTTTTTCCTGGCCGCGATCGGCATTTGGTATTTCGCGTTTAATAAACCGGCGACGACCAAAACTGCCACGACGCAGAAATCTTTGATGTCTCCGCCGCAGGTCATTGTCCCGCCCACATCCAATTCCGATCGCACGAGCAGCATGGCGGACAAGGCGAAAGACGTGAACCCGTTCAGGAACATCACTCGGCCGCAGCCCTCGGTCGCGCCGAGCGCGCCGAACAATCCGCCTTCCACCCAGAACGCGGCGGGCGCCCAACCCGTTGTTCCGTTGAATGACTTCACCGGAGGTTAACCAAAGGACATGAAACCCACGAAGTATCTCCTCTCGGCCGCGTTCCTCGTGGCGACCGCGGTCACCTCGCCGGGCCAGATTGATTCCGTTGTCCGCGCCTTCATCGATCAAGCCTCGCGCAATTCCCAGCGCCAGCCGCAGTCGCAACCGCGTCGCCAGCAGCAACCCAGGCAACAGTCCAACGTCCCGCGCCAATCGAAGAAGCTGTTTGACGGCACCTGGCTGGCGACGCAGGCGAAGACCAATCCGGACAATCAGCAAACGATCAATCGGACCTTCACGCTGATCATCAAGGACGGCAAGGCAACCAAAACCCTGGACACCACCAACACGTCGACGCCCGACAAGCCGTTCTATACCTCCGTCTATGAGTTGCAGCGCCGCTGGACCTACAACTCGGTCGATTGCACGGAACAAGGAACGAGCATCACGATTCAATGGAGCCCGGGCCAGCTGAGCGACTGGTCGCCCAAGACTGTTCCTAATCCAGTCGTCGAGGGCTTCGGCTCGCCGATGGCGGAAACCTCGGTCTACAAAGTGAACGGCGACCAGTTGACTCGGATCAATGATCCGAACGGCCTGGTCTTTCGGAAGGCGAAATAATTGTAGGGCGTTTCTGTGAAACGCCGCTTGGCACGGAGGCGTCTGACACAGACGCCCTACAAATCCTACGGCGCAATCTCAGCACTTAAAGAACTCGAAGCTGCCATCAAAGCCTTTGAGCTGATGACTGCCGGCGGGCTGTGCTGGAACAGCGGGACCCAGCTTCACCTGCGCGGCGGCACTCGCCATAAGATGAATACCTAACGACCCGGCTAGCTTCTCCATCCGGAAGACAAAAATCACTTCCTTTCCAATAAGACTCTCCTCACCCATCGATCGCAACCCGCCGCTCGAGACCAGGCCGTAATGCAACACGAGCCGGAAGCGCGGCTCGATCTTTTGCAACTGCTTCAGCTTCGTCAGACCCGCTGCGACGTTCTCCACGCTTTTCTCGTCATCATGCCAGTAGGCCAGAAACCCGTCGCCGAGATACTTGTCGATCTCGCCATGATGCTCCTCCACGATCGTCTTACAGCACGCAACCCAGCTGCCGACGAGCAACGCGAGCTTGTCGCTCACCATGCTCCGGCTTAGCGGCGTGAAATTCTCGATGTCCGCGACGAGCAGCCAAACTGGAATGTTCGCCGTCTCGCGAATGGTTTGCTGCGCCATCGTGGTCCTCATCTCGCTGGTGACTTCCTCCGGCTGGCGAAACGTAAATGGCACATCGCCGACGGTGATCTGGTCCATGTCGCAAAGGCGGACCGGTTGATGGACGCGGCGTTTATTCAGGAACGACCCGTTGCTGCTGCCGAGGTCGATGAGCCAGAACTCGCCGACGTTTTGCAGATTGATGATGGCGTGGCGCCGCGAAGCCTTCGGCGATTCCAGGACTACCCCGCTCTTGGGGGAGCGGCCTAGCGAGCAATTGCCGCGGAGCGGGATCTTCTCCATCCCAGGCGATTCCAGCCACGCTCCCGCCTCTTCCAAATCCATGAACGCGTTTTATTCCAAAGCCCCAAAAAGGAAAGCCTTCACATTTGCTCCTTGGCAACAAGGAAAGGGCCACCAACAATCCACCGCATGCGCCGAAGTTCCTGGCTGCTTGCCGCTGGCCTCACCGTCGCCCTGCTCCGCTTGCGCGCTGAGAATTTGGAAGAAGCCGTCCGCGCCATGACGATTGCGGAAAAGAAGTTCTACGAAACCGGCCAGGAAAAGGGAACTCGCGCGGCGTTCCTCGAGTTTCTCGCGCCGGACGCAATCGTTTTCCTGCCCGGCCCGGTGAATGGCCAGGAAGCCTGGAGCAAACGGCCGGAAAGCGGACTCGACCTCGTCTGGGAACCGACCTTCGCCGCGATCGCGCGCAGCGCGGATTTCGGATACGACACCGGCCCGTCAAAGTGGCGCGGCAAAAAGAGCGACCCGCTGTTCACCGGCTTCGGACATTTCGTTTCGATTTGGAAAAAGCAGAAGGACGGTTCGTGGAAAGTCGCACTCGATTGCGGGATCGAGAATACCAAATCGGACGTCAAACCGGCCCTGAAATTGGTGACGCCGCCGAATCGTGGACAAGGCACGTTGGAATCGTTGCGGCAAACTCAAAGCGCGTTCGTCGCCGCGGCGAAACTCGATTTCACTAAGGCGTTCCGGCAGTTTGGCGGCGATGAAGTCCGACTTTATCGCGACGGCTCGTTTCCGACCGTGGGAAAAAAGGCGGGGACAGAACTGCTCGGCTCGGAGCAGGCCGGCTTGGCCATGGAAGTCATGAAGAGCGATCTGAGCAGCAGCGGCGATCTCGCCTACAGCTACGGCAGTTGTTCCGATACTCGGACGCAACCAGGGAGAGCCGGTCATTTCGTCCAGGTTTGGCAGGCCGACGCGGGCGGCACGTGGAAGCTCGTGCTCGATTGGCAACAGCTGTCGCCGCTAACGAAGTAGAGCTTCCATTTCTTCTGTAGCCGTCGCCCTTTGGACGACGCGAGTTTGCAACCGCGCTTCTCCTCACGCTTCGCGCAGCGAAGCGGCTACAGAAGAGTCTCTCCGTCGAAAATTTTGCTGAATCCGAACCGCGCATGAGCCGCATCTCACTCGGGACACCGCGAACATGCAGACGCTTTTCCAGGATCTTCGCTACGGCGCGCGCCAGTTACTGAAACGTCCGGGGTTCACTTTGCTCGCGATCATTTCCATGGCACTCGGCATAGGAGCGAACACCGCCATCTTCAGCCTCGTCGACACCGTCGTGTTCCGTCCGCTGCCCGTGCGCAACGCCTCCGAGCTCCAGGAACTGTATGGCACGCTTCACAACGGCGCGGACTACACCCTCCAGTCCTACTTGAACTACAAGGACTATCGCGACCGCAACCAGGTCTTTTCCGGCTTGATCGCCTATCGCATTGCCGTAGCGAGCCTGAGCCACAACGGCAACAACGAGCGCGTCTGGGGCACCATGGCCTCCTCGAATTACTTCGATGTCCTGGGCGTGCCGCCTCTTCTCGGTCGTGGCTTCCTCCCGGAAGAAGATCAAACCCCAAAATCGCACCCGGTCGTCGTGCTGAGTTACGGTTGTTGGCAAAAACGTTTTGGTTCCGACCCCGCGATCGTCGGCCGCACGGTCACGGTGAACAACGTGCCCTTCACGGTGGTGGGCGTTGCGCGGAAGGGCTTCATCGGCACCGAGATCGCGTATTCGCCCGAATTCTGGACGCCCATGATGATGGGTCCGGTGATCGAACCGGGCAGCAACTGGCTCGAGAATCGCGATAGCGACAATAGTTTCGTCGTCGGGCGCCTCAAGTCCGGTATTAGCAAGGCACAGGCGGAAGCATCCCTTCGCGCCCTGACCTTCGAGATGGGAAAGGAACACCCAGAGAATGCCGGCCGCGGGATCGAGCTGATTCCACCGGGCCTGTTCATTCCCGACATCCGGAATGGTGTCTTCGCGTTTACGGCCGTTCTCGGAGCGGTCGGTTTCCTCGTCCTCCTCCTCGCCTGCGTGAACCTGGCCAATCTGCTCCTCGCGCGCGCCACGGAACGGCGCAAGGAAATCGCCATCCGTCTCGCCGTCGGGGCGAGCCGGCGACGGCTCATCCGGCAATTGATGACCGAGAGCGTCATGCTTTCACTGGCGGGCGGAATTTTCGGCGTGCTGGTTGCAGCCGCGATCAATCGCGTCGTGCAGCGGGTCGATTTTCCGATCGACATCGCGCTCGTGTTCGATCTGCGGATTGATTGGCGCGTGCTTTCCTTCACTCTCGGTCTCTCGGTTCTCACCGGAATGCTGTTCAGTCTTATTCCAGCGCTGCAATCATCGAAGCCGCAGCTGGTCCCGGCATTGAAAGACGAAACGTCGATGGCTGGCTTCCGGCGGTCCCGCTTGCGCAATTCGCTGGTGGTCGCCCAAATCACGCTCTCGCTCGTTCTCCTCATCAGCGCCGGCCTCATCGTGCGAAGTTTGCAGGAAGCGCAACGGATGCGGCCCGGATTCAATCCGGAGAACGCTGTCGCCTTTTCGTTTGATGTCGGGTTGCAGGGTTACGACGAAATCAGAGGGCGTGCCCTCCAGAAACAGGCGCTCGAGCGGATCCGGACCCTTCCCGGAATCGAGGCAGCGGCCCTCGTGGACAACATCCCGCTCAGTTTGAATTACAACAGCTCGACCATTTACATCGAGGGCCAACCGCCTACTCCCAGCAGCCAGCTTCCACTCGCCATTCCCAGCTCGGTCAGCCCCGATTACTTCCGAACCATGGGGATCTCCCTTCGCGGCCGTGACTTCACCGACCAGGAAGAAAAGGTGGAAAATCGCGTGGCCATCGTGAACGAAACCTTCGCGAAGAAGTTTTTCGCGGGTCAGGATCCGGTCGGAAAACGGTTCAATTTCAGCGGCGCCGACAAACCGTTCTGGGAAATCATCGGCGTCTGCGGCGATGGCAAATACAACAGCCTGGGCGAAGAACCGAAGGCCGCGCTTTTCCGGCCGCAATGGCGCGACTACAGCACGGCCGTCTCGATGGTCGCGCGGACGAAAGGCGATCCGAAAACCGTCTTGGCCGCAATGCAGAGCGAGATGCGGAACCTGGATCCAACGCTGCCGCTCTACGGCATGAAGACGCTTAAGGACCACATGAAGATCCCGCTCTTCCCGGCGAAAATTGCAGCGGGAGCGCTCGGCAGTTTCGGAGTGCTGGCGCTGGTCCTGGCGGCTGTTGGGATTTACGGGGTGATGTCGTACGTAGTCGCGGGGCGAACGCGAGAGATTGGATTGCGCATGGCCTTGGGCGCGCAGACGGGCAATGTCCGGAGTTTGATTCTGCGGCAGGGCATGAGCCTGGCGCTAATCGGAGCGGCGATCGGTCTCGCCATCGCCTTTGGCACCACGCGATTGCTCAAGAGCGTGCTCTACGGTGTCGATGCGACGGATCCGACGACATTCCTCGGCGTCACATTTCTGCTCGGGACGGTGGCGTTGCTCGCGTGCTGGATCCCCGCTCTGCGCGCCAGCCGCGTCGATCCGATGGTGGCGCTGAGAGCAGAATGATTCCGTATTCCTGCTCTTGCTCCTGATCCTGATCTTAATCCTGGGTGCGACGCTCAAGTAAGGATCATGAGCACGATCATGATCAGGAGCAGGAGTAAGTCCGACGGCTACTTCTTCTCCACCGTCCTCAAGATCAGTTCCCCATGCCAATCAGGATTCGCCACGCCTTCGCGGTACGCCTTCAGCGATTCCACTGACGAATTCACCCGCAAATTACTGTAGGTCTGGTCGGGATTCTGCCAGCGCTCGTGCCAATAGACCGCAGCTTTGACGCGCGGATAGCGAGTCCGAAATAGATCGAGCGCCTGTTTGATCCAGGCCGGCTTGAGCATTCCCTTCTCATCGGCCGAAAAAGGAAAATCGCCCGTGGCCCACTCCGCGATCATCACCGGCTTGTCCGGATCCAGTGCGCATAATTCCTTGTAAGGCCAATCCACCAGCGATGGGATATCGGGATTGGGTTCGTCTTTGAACTGCTGTCCGTAAACGCTCATGCCGAGCCAGTCCACGTAATCAGACCCGGGATAATACGCCGGCGCGAAGTTCCAGGTATCGAGCGGGTAGGAGTAGTTGTTCGTGTGAAACATCCACTTCACGTTCCCGGCGCCTCGCGCGCGCACGCGATCGACCACATGGCGATAGGCCTTCTTGAAATGCTCCGGCCCTTCCCATACATCCGGCGTGTCCCCCACCCATTCTTCTCCGCCGTAATACCAGCCGGACCAGGGGAACCAGTCGCCGTTCATTTCCACTCCGAAAACCACGATCATCGGTTTCCCGAATTCGCGCGCGGAATCGCCCCACTTGTCGATGTAAGCGTCCCACTTGCCGGCAATGATTTCGTTGAGGCTGAATTTGTCCGGCCCGCGGTTTTGGGTGTAAGGCCGGTCCCACGGCGACCAGAAGACCAGCGGCATCGCGCCATGCCGCCAGATCACATTCAAATTCCGGGTCGGGAAACTTTGTTCTCCCCAGTAACTCGATGAGGCAATGATCGCCTGGTGTTTGCCCACCATTGTTTCGAACTCCTCGATCATCTCGATGTTCACGTCGTCTTCCGAGTCGCCGAAATCCATGAATGCGCCGGTGTAAGCGCCGTCGGCCGGCAGGAGAACTTCGACGGGCGCGTTGGGATCTCGGGAGTGAACAGTCGCCTGCTTGCGGCAGCCGGAAACCGGAACGAGAACCGCGGATACCAACACAACTGCTGCGTAAAACCTATTTGTCATTCTGAGCGGAGCGCAGCGGAGTCGAAGAATCTCTGACTTCTCCGGTCGGAGGAAGCGCTGAAAGAATTAGAGATGCTTCGACTTCGCTCAGCATGACAAATTAGGAAAATTTACGCGCGCACAGGCACACTCGCCGTCCGTTCCAGTTTCCCCCACCCGACCAACGCGCCCTTCACCGCGCGCAGGATCGCTTTCCAGACCACGTAGCTAAGCATCGGCCGGTAGATCAAGCGCATCGGCAGAATTCGCCAGGCCACGAAGATGGATTCGCGCTCGATGATGCAGGCGAGCGTCGCCAGGATCACGTCCATGCTCAGGAACACGATGACGAACGGCAGCACCGCGCTCCACGCGCCGAACGGCAGCGACACGAGCAAAAACAAATCCACCATCGGGGTGATCGCGACCAGGATGATCTGGAAAAACCAGACGCTCGGCAGACTAAACCAGCCAAGCGCGCCGTACTTCCAGTTGAAAACCATGTCGCGATGTTTCCAGAGACATTGCAACGTGCCGTACGCCCAGCGGAACCGTTGCCGCGCCAGCGTCTTCACGGTTTCCGGCGCTTCCGTCCACGCGATCGCTTCCGGCACGTAAACCATCCGCTGTCCGCGCTTGTGAAGGGTGAGCGTCAGATCGGTGTCTTCCGCCAAAGTCTCGAGGCTCAGCCCGCCGGCATCGTCGATCGCCGATTTCCGAATCGCGCTGATCGCCCCCGGGACGACGGTCATGCAATTCCAGCGCGTGTAAGCCCGCCGGTCGAGATTGAATCCGCAGGTGTATTCGAGCGCCTGGCAACGCGCGATGAAAGTGCGCAGGTTCCCCACTTTCGCGTGGCCGGAAACGCCACCGATCGTTTCGTCGGAAAACGGTTCGACCAATCGCCGGAGCGTATCGCGCTGGCAATGCGTGTCCGCGTCCAGGAAAACCGCAACGCCGGTGCGCATCGCGGCGAGTCCCCGTTGCAACGCGCGGGCTTTGCCGCGATTCGGCTGCCGCAACAGCCGCACCCGCGGATCGGAGCTGGCGAGCGTTTCCACTTCGGCCGCGGTCCGGTCCGTCGAACCGTCATCGATTACGATGACTTCCATCTCGCCCGTGTAATCCGTCGCCAGCAAACTGCGCAACGTTTCCGCGATCACCTTCTCTTCGTTGAACGCCGCGACGAGCACGCTGATCGGCTCCGCGAAATCGCGCGGCCAACTTCGCCGGAAACGCGCCGCCAGCCAGATCACGATCAAGGTTCGCAAGACGACCAGGCCGGTCGCCACGATCATGAAGGCCCAGAGAAATTCTTCGATTGCATGAAAGATCCGGAAGCCGACGCCGGAAACGAAATGGGTCAGCGAACGGCCCTGCGTTTCCGTCGATGGCATCACCGCATCGCGCGTGGTCCCGAGCAGCGCGCTGATCAACACCACCGAATCGCCTCGCGTCTTGAGATAATCGAGAATCTGCGGGAGCGCCTCGACGGTTTGTTCGCGATCGCCGCCCGCGTCATGGAGCAGGATAATGCTGCCGTCACGCCGCTGCTGCTTCACGCGTTGCAGGATCACGTCCGCGCCGGGTCGGGCCCAATCCTGCGGATCGATATTTTCCAGCACGACGAGATAGCCAAGCTCCTGCGCGAGCTGGAGCGGTGTGAGCTCGGTAATTTTCGACGGGCTCGTGTCCGCGGCGTACGGAGGCCGAAAAAGCGTGGTCGAGCGGCCCGTGATCGTCTCGAGCAGGAGCTGGGTGGCGTTGAGCTCGATCCGAACATGCTCCGGCCAACACTCGGCCAGGTTCGGATGATAATAGGTGTGGTTCCCGATCTCGTGGCCTTCCGCGACGATGCGCCGGACGAGGTCCGGATATTTTTCTGCATTCGCGCCCACGAGAAAAAAAGCAGCCTTCACATTCGCTGCTTTCAGGATATCCAAAATCTTTGGCGTCCACTTCGGATCCGGGCCGTCGTCGAAAGTCAGCGCGACCTGGTGCGGCCCGCCGGCGCCCTGATGATAGAGCGTCGGAAATTGCGGGAACTTCGAATACGTCGCGGTGAGATAACCCTCCGCGTCCACGGCGAGCGTCCGATAACCGTCCGCCGTCGTTTCGTCGACGGAAACAATTTCGCCCTCGCCCACGTCCGCGATTGTGTCCGTTCCCTTCAGCACCTCGAGCGGCGCGCGCGTCGCCGTGTCCAATTTGAAATCGTTCGGAACTCCGAGTCCGTCCCAGATGGCCACGTCTTCCGTACCCAGGCGGTAGACTGCGAACCCTCCCGCCTTCGCTTCGCGAACCCGGCGCACCTGGTTCAGGAAGGTGACCACATCGAGGAACCAGACCGAATGGTCCTTGTCCGCGTCCTCATAATAAAAATAGGGATTGTAGTGCGGCGCTTCGACCGTTGTCTTGCTCACTTCCGCGTAGCTCGCCCGACTCATCGCCTCTGGGAAACTGATCAGCTCCGCTTTTTTCCCGCCACCGGTCCAATCGTATCCGTAGCTGCCGAGCGCGATGATCCATTGGTTCGTTTCCGCGCCATCCATGAGCACGTTGAGCCAGCCTTCGAACCAGCGGCGCGACGCGAGCGGCCCCGCGGGATCGATGTCGGATGTCTCGTCGAAGAGCATCGCCACGAAGCGATCGACGTTGTCCGACAGCTCCTCGAAGTCGATGTAATCGAGGTCCTGTCCGGGCTGGACGCAGAGCCAGAGCTGTTTGTCGTCGTAGTGGAGCGCGTCGGTGAACCGATCCAGAAACGCAGTGATGTCTTTTTTGTAAGCGGGATCGAGCTGTTCCCAATCGATCACCACCCCGGCGGCTTTCGCGTCATTCAAAATCGCGAGCACTCGCTGGATGAACCGGTCCTGCCGCTCCGTCGAACTGTGCGCCAGGTTTTCGACGGCTTCCGGCTGCCAGACATCGCCGACAAGATTCGTGAGCAGCGGCATGAGCGCGATGCCTTTGCTCGCGGCCAGCTTCGGCAGCCGGCTATCGGCATCGATCTGGAGATCGCCCGCGCCATTCGTCATCACCATCCATTCCGGACAGACGTGCGTGATCTGGGCGGCGTGCTGCTCGAGCGACGTGTAACTGTAGGGATCGCCATTGGCGTAAAACGCGAGCCGCACCTCATTGTTCGGCAATTTTTTCCGCGGATGCGCGGGAGGTGGCGGCGCGACCGGCGGTTTCGGTTTTTTTCCGGCGAGCCTGGCGGCGGCAAACTTTTCCCAGAGCGCCAGGTTCGGAGCGGCGGTCTGACCGGCAGGGTTCACCTTCTGGAGCTGTTTCAGTTGTCCCTTCAACTGCCGCAGGGAGAAAGGCAGCCGCAACTGCGGCGCCACGAAAAGCGTTTGCACGAAAAGAACGGTGCCCAGGAAAACCGCGACGCCGCCGATGAGCAGGGCGAGGCGCAGCCGGGGCCAGCGTTTGCCCCCGGGGTCCGAAAACACGAATCGCGTGATGGCGGGTGACGGCTCCTCTTCCATTTACGGGAGCCTATTCTACATCATCCCGGCCAATTCTCGCGCCCGTTCCTGCAACAGCTCCCAGGCGCGCGCGCGCGATTCGTCCGGGGTGATCCGATCGCGCGCGAGAACCAGCACCGCATCGAAAAGCGCGGAGGTCGTCGCCTGCGCGCCGCTGCTTCCCACGATAGCGAATACTGGTTTGCCCAGTTGCCGCGCCAGCTGCGCCACCCCGGCGGGCGCTTTTCCCTCCAAAGTTTGCTCGTCGAGTCGGCCTTCACCCGTGATCACCACGTCCGCGTCTTCGATCGCGGACCTGAGCCCGACGAACTCAGCGACCACTTCGAAACCCGACTTCACGGGAGCGCCGCAAAAAGTCATCAACCCGAATCCCAATCCCCCAGCGGCTCCCGCTCCCGGCGAACCGCGAAAATCGCAGCCGAGATCGCTGGCGACGACATCGGCCAATCTCGTTAGGCCACTCTCGAGAATTTCAAGTTGCTCCGCGGTTCCGCCTTTCTGCGGACCAAACGTGCGCGTAGCCCCACGCGGGCCGAGCAGCGGATTCCTCACGTCCACCGCCGCGACAACCTTCGGAAAATCGCGCTTCGCCTCTCCGCGAGAAATTCGCGCGAGCTTCACCAACTCCCTTGGGCTCTCCAGCTCTTTCTCTTGCTCTTGCTCTTGCTCTTGCCGGTTCCCCAAAAATCTGAACCCCAGCGCGCGACCCATCCCCAGTCCCCCGTCGTTCGTCGCACTGCCTCCGAGGCCAAGCAGAATCTCCTTCGCGCCCTGCTCCGCCGCGTGCTTCATCATCTCTCCAACGCCGTATGTATTTGCGCTCAGCAAATCGCGCTCTTCCGGCGCGATTCGCCACAGTCCTGCCGCTGCGCTCATCTCAATGACTGCGGTCGCGTGTTCGCCCAGCCAGGCGTAATGCGCTTCGATCACGCGACCCAAGGCATCGTGCGCCGCGCAATTCACCCATTCGCCGCCGCGCGCATCGCAAATCACCTCCGCTGTTCCCTCCCCGCCATCGGCCATTGGAAGAGTTCTGATGATCGCGTTCGGCAAACGATCGCGGAACCCGCTTGCAATATGATCCGCCACTTCTCGCGCACTCAGCGAGCCTTTGAACTTATCGGGCGCGATTAGAATTCGCACTTGTCGAATTTCTCACACAAAGGTCACAAAGGATCACAACGAAAGACCGGAGATTTCCGGTTCCAGTTCGCCATTGATGATCCGTTTGATTCCATTCTTTAAATGGGCCTCGCCGAAGTTGATTAGCAATCCGAGCTTAAGTTCGCTGAGACGCAGCTGCGTCAAAACCTGCTTCGAGTGGACCGCCGAAATGGCCGCGACGGACTTCAACTCCACAATCACCTTCGATTCGACGAGAAGATCGGCGCGATAACCTTCTTCGAACAGCATACCATCATACGTGATGGGCATCGGTCGCTGACGTTCAACGAGCAAGCCGGCTTTTTTCAGTTCGTGAGCAAGAACGACTTCATAAACTGACTCAAGTAATCCCGGTCCTAACGTGGTGTGCACAAGAAAGGCACTATCGAGAACCTTCTTCGCGATCTCATTCTCATTCATTCCCTTTGTGATCCTTTGTGACCTTTGTGTGAGGTCCTCACTCTTTCTTCGCCGCGTATTCCAGCGCCTTCCTGATATCGAACTGCTTCACGTGCTCGACGAGCGTCGGATCGTTAGCGGCGGCGAGGACGCGGGGATGTTGGAGCAACTCCAGGATCCGGCCTTGTCGGATCAAGTCGGCGATCTCGGGATCGTTCCGCAGGGCGACGATTTTTGGATGCTCGCTCAGCTCTACGGCGCCGGGGAAGGAGAGGAAGCGGCGCGCATACTCGGGATTTGCGGAGACGGTTCCCGCATCTTTCAGGATTTGATAGACGGCTGGCGGAGTAACGTCGGTTTTCTTCAGCAGGTCGCCGACGCTTCCCAGTTCGACCGAGTTCTTTAGCCGCGCGAGGAAGGACGTCAGGGCATTGGCATCGATATTTTCGAGGGCGAGCGATCTGTCAGCGCGGGACGAAGGCGGTGGCGCGTCGGTTCGCGGATGCGCCTGCACCTGGGCGTCGGCCACGGCGCCCACGCTGCGAATGCCGACCAGGATTAACCAGAGGAAAAATAAGCCGAACACAATTCCGGTCAGGGCGCCGCTCAACCCATAAACGAGGCGAACCGTCGCGGAGCCATGTTGGGCGGTGCGCTTGAACAGGATCGATCCAAGGCTGGCGATGAGACCGTAGACCACCAGGGCAACGATCGCGCCGGCGATCATCGAGAGAATAAAATCGGGCCACTTCAGGATCGGCTGGAGCAACGGCAGGAGAAGCTGGCCGCCGAAATAGCCGGCCGCGTAAGCACAGATGACCGCAGCGCCCCGCATCAGCTGTCGCGGCAGACCGAGCCGATATCCGCGAACGACTTCAAGCAGAAGCAAGACAACCGCGAAAGAAAGGAAGACTATTTGCCAAAGCGTTGAGCCGCTGGTCGCCGACTGCTGCATTCCGTATTAGCTCCCCGGGTTTCCGAAATCCGAAATGGCGCGCTGCCGCAGCGCATGGTCGCAAAGAACTAACGCGGCCATCGCCTCGACGATCGGCACCGCGCGCGGCAGAACACATGGATCATGACGGCCTCGCGCGGCCAGAGTCGTCTCTTCACCGGAGGCCGTCACCGTTTTTTGCTCACGAGCGATCGTCGAAGTCGGCTTGAAGGCGACGCGGAAGAAAATGTTTTCGCCGTTGCTGATTCCTCCCTGGACGCCGCCGGAATTATTCGTCGCAGTCCGGACTTTTCCGTCGCGGATTTCAAAGGCGTCGTTGTGCTCCGAGCCACGCATCCGAGTTGCGGCAAAACCAGAGCCGATTTCAAAACCCTTCGACGCGGGCAGGCTCAGCATCGCTTTCGCCAGATCGGCTTCCAATTTGTCGAAGACCGGTTCGCCGAGGCCGGCAGGAACGCCGCGCGCGACGCAGGCAATCGTCCCGCCTAACGAGTCTCCATCGGCGCGCGCTTTCTCGATCGCTTCGACCATCTTCCTGGCCGCGGCTGGGTCGGGACAACGGACCGCATTCGCTTCCACCTGTTCGTTGGTGACAGATGCCAGATTAACCGTGGCTGTCACATCGTATACGTGATTCACGTATGCAATCAGCTCGAAGCCGGGATTCAAAGTGCGCAGGATCTTGCGGGCGATGGCTCCGGCCGCTACGCGCCCGATGGTTTCCCGCGCGGAAGCGCGTCCCCCACCCTGCCAGTTCCGGATTCCATACTTGGCTTCGTACGTGAAATCGGCGTGCGACGGCCGGTAAGTCGATTTCATTTCGGCGTATGCTTCGGGTTGCGCGTCCTTGTTCATCACCAGGATGGAGATCGGCGTTCCCAGAGTGCGACCTTCGAAAACGCCGGAGAGAATCTGGCAGCGATCAGCTTCATCTCGAGGCGTGACGATGGCACTCTGCCCGGGACGGCGACGATCGAGCTCGTGCTGAATGTCCGCTTCATTCAGCTCGATTCGCGACGGGCAACCATCGATCACGACACCGACACCGCCGCCATGCGATTCGCCCCACGTCGTGATGCGGAAAAGTTGGCCGAAGCTATTGCCCATCGGCGCAATCCTAGACGGCGCGTCGAAGATTAACAACGTAGAGGGTCATTTGCATTCCTCCTGTCATGTTGAGCGCAGCGAAACATCTCTGACCATTTCTGCGCGGCAGACGGCCAGAAATATTCAGAAATCCTTCGCTACGCTCAGGATGACAACGTTTCTGGACAGCCCTGCTTCTGTCGGTTTCCACGTTTCGCGATCTCTAAATCGCCGCGAACGCCGTCTTCAGATCCTCGATCAGGTCATCAACTTTCTCGACACCGACGGAAAGCCTGACGAGTGAATCGGTGATGCCAAGAGACGCCCGCATCTCCGGCGGAATCGATCCGTGGGTCATGATCGCGGGATGATTGATAAGGCTTTCCACGCCGCCCAAGCTTTCGGCGAGCGAGAAGAGATGCGTGTTCTCCAGGAACCGGCGCGTGCCCGCCAGGTCCGTTTTCAAAACGATTGTGACCATCCCACCGAACGCGCGCATCTGTTTCTTCGCCAGTTCATGCTGCGGATGCTGCTCGAGGCCGGGGTAGTAGATTTTCTCGACTTTCGGTTCCTTCTCAAGAAACCGCGCGATCTCCATCGCGTTCTCGCAATGCCGTTCCATGCGCAGCGCGAGGGTTTTCAATCCGCGCAGCGCCAGGAAACTGTCGAACGGCCCCGCGATCGCTCCGACGGCGTTTTGCAGAAATGCGATCTGGTCGCCGAGCTCCTTGTTCTCCCCAACCACAATGACGCCACCGACCATGTCGGAGTGGCCGTTCAGGTATTTCGTCGCGGAATGAATCACCATGTCGAAGCCGAACTCGATCGGGCGTTGCATCCAAGGGCTGGCGAAAGTGTTGTCGGAAACGCTGATCGCCTTGTGCGCGCGGGCAATCTTCGCGACCGCTTCAAGATCGATCAACTTCAGGAGCGGATTGCTCGGCGTTTCTACCCAAACCATGCGCGTGTTCGGGCGCATCGCTTTTTCGATTGATGCCGGATCCGACATGTCGATGAATGTGAAATCGAGCCCGGCGGAGCGGCGCCGCACCCGCTCAAACAGCCGAAAGGTTCCGCCATACAAATCGTCGCTGACCAGGACGTGCGAACCGGTGTCGAGGCCGTCGAGCGCGGTCGCCATCGCGGCGAGCCCGGAGGCGAAGGCCCAGCCACGCGTGCCGCTCTCGAGATTCGCGACGCAACGTTCGTAGGCGCTGCGGGTCGGGTTGATCGAGCGGGAATAATCGTAGCCCTTGTGCTTGCCGGGACTTTCCTGGACGTAAGTCGACGTCTGGTAAATCGGCATCATGATCGCGCCGGTCGTGGGATCAGGAGATTGGCCTGCGTGAATTACGCGAGTGGCGATGTCGTGTTGTTTTTTCATGGAACGGATTCTTTTAACCGCGGATTACGCGGATATCGCGGATGGGAAGAAAGACCAAGACCTTCCGATTTGTCTTTCCCATCCGTGGCATCCGCGTAATCCGCGGTTTCACTTTCATGGCATTTGGCGGCGGAGATACGAAAGCAGGTCGCTCCGCGTGATGAGTCCCAGGAATTTGTCGTTATCCATGATGATAGCGACGCGTCCACGCTCGAAGACTTCCAGCAGGTCGCTCATCTTCGCGGACGGCGACAAGGTTTCGAGCTTGTCGGTCATCGCGGTGTGCACGGCGTGGTTAAAGCGCTCGGAATCGTGATGAACTTTCATGAGGACATCGGATTCATCGAGAATACCCACGGGCTTTCCGGTTTCGTCTACCACCGGCACCTGGGAGACATCGGCGGCGCGCATCCGCTTCACGGCGGTGAGCAAGGTATCGCCCGGGCCTACCGTAATCACCTCGCCCGCTTCGTGACGATGGCTAATGAGATCGCTCAGGTCGCCCTGCGCTGGCCGCCGGACGAATCCCTGATCGGCCATCCAGAAATCGTTATACATCTTCGAGAGATATTTATTTCCATCGTCGGCCACGAAGGTGACGACGCGCTTCTTGTTGGTTTGGGCACGGCAATACCGGAGCGCGCCGGCCAGAAGCGTGCCGGTGGATGAACCGGCGAGAATTCCTTCCTTGGCCAACAGCTCCCGCGCCGTCGCGAAGCTCTCGGCGTCCTCGATCGTGTAGGCTTCCGCGACGCGCGACAGATCGGCAATGTCGGGAACGAAATCTTCGCCGATACCTTCAACGGCCCAGCTGCCCGCCGTGCCGATGTTCCCGGTCTTCACATAATCGACGAGGATCGAGCCCGCCGGATCGGCCAGGACCATTTCCAAATTTGGCTGCACGCGAGCGAAGAAACGCGACAGACCGGTGATCGTACCGCCGGAGCCCACGCCGCAAACGACGGCGTCGAGATGATGGCCCATCGCCTCCCAGATCTCGGGGCCGGTCGTTTTTTCGTGAGTGCGCGGATTCGCGGGATTGCCGAACTGGTTGACATAAAACGCGCCGGGGATTTCCGAGGCCAAGCGCGCCGCCATATCCTGGTAATATTCCGGATGGCCACGCATGACGTCCGAGCGCGTGAGCCGCACTTCGGCCCCGAGCGCGCGAACGTGCGCGATTTTCTCCTGCGACATCTTGTCGGGAATCACCAGGATGGTGCGATAACCCTTCGCGCCGCCAATGAGCGCGAGGCCCAGCCCGGTATTGCCGGCTGTCGCTTCAACAATGGTCCCGCCAGGCTGCAATCTCCCATCGCGCTCGGCCGCTTCGATCATGGAAAGAGCAATCCGATCCTTGATCGATCCACTCGGGTTGTAGTTCTCGAGCTTGAGGAAAAGCTGGCAGGGGCCGGTGTCGAGGCGCGTTACTTCGACCAGCGGGGTGTCGCCAATCAGCGAGAGAATCGAGGGCGGTTTCGCGTCGTGAGAGAGCTGGATCATGCGCTGGTTGGTTCGCTTACCACTCCGAAATGCTGTCGGCGAAAAACTGCTGAAGAACGTCGAAGCGGATTTCGCCGTAATTCAACGCGTAACGAAGATCGCCACCCTTATAAACCCAAGTCGTCGGGATCCAGCTCAGCGGCAGGTCGAGGAACCGTTTGATCTTGGCATCGCCAGTTCGGGGGCCAGGATCGCTCAAGATCGTGACGTTGGGCTGGTTCGCCAACTCGTACTTGGTGAGCATCGCCCGGCCGTCTTCGCCGCCGTTCCAGACCGAGACAAAATAGAATTTCACCTGCGGATTGGCCTTCACCGTCTTGAGCCAGCCGCCGCTTTTCAATTCAGCCTGGCAATTGGAACACCACGGCGCCCAGAGATGCACGACGCTGAGGTTCGGCGCTTTGATCGCCTCGGCCAGCTGTTGCTCGGCGGGCGAGGCCGCGAACGCGGAGGTCGCGATGAAAAGAGCGAGCGTTAGGACAAGGTTTTTCATTCCAGAAAGCGAGGGACACGCTTGGCGGACAGGGCAATATGGCGGAGAAATCCGTGCGGCTCAAGAACCTCAGTGTTTTCAGCCCACTTCGTAATCGTGCTCGTGCTCCTGCTCGTGATCGATCCCCCCGGCAAAGAATCAATTACGATCACGAGCAGGAGCACGAGCACGAAAAGAGCGATCCTCCCCGGTTGACCTCCGGGAAGTTCGGGCTAGTATTCAGCCCCCTTTCTGGGCAGCGAGGCGACAGGCGCCAGCGCAAAGTCAGAAATGCGGCTCCGCGCCGCGAGGAGAAAACTTACCCTTATGTTGCAAATGCAGGATTTACTTGCGAACTCGTACCGCGAGTTCAAGGAAGGTAGCATCGTCAAAGGACGCGTTCTCGAGATTCGCCCGCGAGAAGTCCTCGTCGACATCGGCTACAAATCAGAGGGCGTTATTCCCTCCCACGAATTTGAAGACATCGAGTCGATGGAAGTCGGCGACGAAGTGGAAGTCCTCCTCGAGCGGCTCGAAAACGACGAGGGCATGGTCGTGCTCTCGAAAGAGAAGGCGGCTTACCGTCAGAACTGGAACAAGATCGCGCAGGTTTTTGCCGGCGACGGGTTGATCAAGGGCAAGGTGAAGTCCGTCGTCAAAGGCGGCCTCATGGTGAACATTGGCGTCGAAGCGTTTTTGCCGGCGTCCCAGATCGATATTATTCCGCCGAAAGATTTGCAGCAGTTCGTCGGAAACACCTACGATTTCAAGATCGTCAAGATTAACGACGACCGGAAGAACGTCGTCCTGAGCCGGCGCGAATTGATCGAGCAGGAGCGGAGCGAGAAGCGCCAGAAATTCCTCGAGAGCGTGACGGTCGGCGACCGCGTCCAGGGCAGCGTCAAAAACCTGACCGATTTCGGTGCGTTCATCGATCTCGATGGCATGGACGGCTTGCTCCATATCACAGACATGACCTGGGGCCGCCTCGGCCACCCGAGCGAGCTGCTTAAGGTGGGTCAGCCGCTCGAAGTGGTCGTGCTCGATATCAACAAGGAGAAAGAGCGCGTCTCGCTGGGCCTGAAGCAGACCCAGAAGAATCCGTGGGACCAGATCGAAGAGCGTTTCCCGGCGGGTCAGCACGTCAAAGGCAAGATCACGAATCTCGTTCCTTACGGCGCATTCGTGGAGCTGGAGGAAGGCGTCGAAGGACTCATTCACGTTTCCGAACTTTCGTGGACGAAACGCATCATGCGCCCATCCGATGTTCTGACTCAGGGCCAGGAAGTCGAAGCTGTCGTCCTCGGCGTGAACAAGGAAGAGCAGAAAATTTCGCTGGGCCTGCGCCAGCTCGAGGCGAATCCGTGGGATGAGATCGAGAAGAAATTCACGATCGGCAGCCATGTGAAGGGCGCGATCCGCAACATGACCGCGTATGGCGCGTTCGTGGAGCTGGAAGACGGCATCGACGGCATGATCCACGTCTCCGATTTGAGCTGGACCCGGAAGATCAATCACCCGAGCGAAGTCTTTAAGAAAAACGACGAAGTGGAAGCGGTCGTGATCGACATCGACAAGGTGAACCAGCGAATCAGTCTCGGCATCAAACAGCTGAGCGACGATCCGTGGAAAGAGATCGATTCGAAATACAAGATCGGCGATCTCGTTACCGGCAAGGTCACGAAGCTGGCGAGCTTCGGTGCATTCGTGCAATTGCAGGACGATATCGACGGGCTCGTGCACATTTCCCAGCTCAGCGAAGATCACGTCGCGAAAGTGAAGGACGTGCTCAAGGTCGGCCAGGAAGTCGAAGCCCGCGTCATCAAGGTGGACAAAGTCGAGCGCCGAATCGGGCTCTCGATCAAGGCCGCGAATTATTCCGAGGAAGAACTCAAGCGCGAATCCGAAGCGTTCGACAACCTGCGCCCTGGCGAAGACATGGTCGGCCTCGAGAAAGCGTTCGAAGCCGCCGAGGAAGATTACCGGCCCGGCGAAGCGAAGAAGAAGTAGTTCAGGTTTCGCACATCGCACGTCTTGGTACCGCTGTAGTCGCGCCGCTCTGTCGGCGCGCCGTAATGAAGACGCGGCGACTGAGCGCCGCGGCTACAGCGCTTGTCATCCTGATCCCGCAGTTGCGGCGAAGGATCTCTGAATATTTCCGGCCGTATACCGCGCGGAAATGGTCAGAGATGTTTCTCCCGCGGCTGCGGGATCAACATGACAGTTTTAGAAGGGGCGTCCTACGATCGGCGAATAACCGCCTACTTCGCTAGCTCGTACAGATATTCCGCGAACGACATCGCGGCGCCGTCGAAACCCTGGATCTTCGGGTTCACCGACTCGATCACGTAATATTCATCCGGCGCATGCGCCCCGCTGCCGTGACCTAGACCGAAATGTCCTGAGGCTAGTTTCAGCGGCTCGCCGGTGAAGACGAAACCTGGATACGAACCGGCATTGCGCGGCCACATCACCGGCGTGATGCCCGCGCGTTTCAGCACGGCGATCTGCGCTTGAATCAAGGGCGCGCTCGCCGAGGTCTGCGTTGGATCGTAACCGCCGCTCATGTTCACTTCGATGTCGCCGAAACCGCGCTTGGCCAGATGCGCCTTGATGGCCGGCACCACGTCCGCCGCTTTCATGTCGGGCACTAATCGAAAATCCATTTTCGCGACCGCCTTGTGCGGCAGCACTGTCTTCCCACCCGGCCCGGTGTAACCGCCCACGAGACCTTCGATGTTCGCGGTCGGCTGCGATTCCAGGCGGATGTTCGCCTGCTCCCACGGCAGGTCGTTGATCCAATGCTGCACGCTCATCTGCTTCTTTGCCTGCGCTTCGTTCCGGATCTTCGAAGCGTCCACGATCATCTTCTTTTCCTCGTCGCTGATCGGACGCGGCTTGGCATAATTATCGATCGCGATCTCGTTACCATCTTCTGAAACGAGCGTGTTGAGGGCCTTCACCAAATGCCAGGCGGGATTATCGACCATCGCTTTCAGCGACGAATGAATGTCTTTTCCCGGTCCGCGTCCCCATTTTTCACCGGTCGAAACCAGCTCCAGCTCGACCACGCCTTTCGCACCGAGGCTCACCGTCACGATGCCATCCAGGTCCTGCATCGTGGACGGCATGAACACGCCGACGGTTTTCGCGAGCGCCGCCTGCACTTCCGGTTTGCGTACGATTTGCGCGATGTGCGGCGAACCAATTTCTTCCTCGCCCTCGGCGACCATCACCAGGTTCACCGGCATTTTCTTGCCGGCGCCGCGAATCGCATGGAGCGCCGCGAGAAAAGCCGCCTCCGGCCCTTTCTGATTCACCGCGCCACGACCGACGACTGCTTTTCCTAGGTTGGGCTTATCGACCAGCAACGCATCCAGCGGCGGCGAAGTCCATTCCTTCGGATCGAACTGCTTCACGTCATACATGAAATAAAGCCCGACCGTTTTCGGCGCGCCGGCATCCAGCGTCGCAAACACGCCTGGCTTCCCATCCGTTTGAATCACCGTCGCCTGCTGGAAACCGGCGTCCTTCGCCAGCTTCGCCATGTACTCCGCGCCTTCCGCGGAATTCAGGTTCTCCGCCGCGATTGACGGCAACTTGATCCAATCCTGAAGGCGCTTGAGCGCTTCATCGTGCCGCTTTGTGATCTCCTGTTTGATCGGGTCGAGATCTTCAGCGACTCCGGCCGAGAAGGCAGCGGCGAGAGCGACAACGAGGATTAATCCGCGGCGAATATTGGTGTTCATAAGAATATTTCTCACAAAGGTCACAAAGGATCACAACGAAAATCTTGGTCTTCCTTTGTGATCCGTCGTGCCCGTTGTGTGAGGCTTTCTAAAATTCAGCGCTGCCCGGCGTGCGAGCGAATGGGATCACATCGCGGATGTTCGAGACGCCGGTGACGAACATGAGCATGCGCTCGAACCCGAGACCGAAACCGGAATGCGGGACGGTGCCGTAACGGCGCAGGTCGAGGTACCATTTGTAATCGGCCGGATCCATCTTGTGCCGGCGCATGTTCTCCTCGAGCACGTCGAGCCGCTCCTCACGCTGGCTCCCGCCGACGATTTCGCCGATCCCGGGAACCAGGACATCCATCGCGGTCACGGTCTTCCCGTCGTCATTCACCCGCATGTAGAACGGTTTGATCTCCTTCGGATAATTGAAAACGGTGACCGGACATTTGAAATGTTTCTCGGTCAGCCAGCGTTCGTGCTCCGATTGCAGGTTGGCTCCATACGCGACCGGGAACTCGAATTTCTCCCCGCTCTTCGTCAGCAGCTCAACCGCTTCGGTGTAACTAATTCGCTGGAACGGGCGCTCGATCACGAAATCGAGCTGCGCCATTAATTCCTTATCCACGAACTTGGAGAACAGGCCGAGGTCCTCGGCGCAATTCGTTTTGATGTCGCGGATGAGATATTTCACGGTCTCCTCGGCGAGATCCATGTTTCCCTGGAGATCGGTGAACGCCATCTCGGGCTCGATCATCCAGAACTCGTTCGCGTGCCTGGAAGTGTTCGAGTTCTCGGCGCGAAAGGTCGGGCCGAAGGTGTAGATTTTCGAGAGAGCGCAGGCGAAGGCCTCACCTTCCAGTTGCCCGCTTACGGTGAGATAAGTCGAACGCGCAAAAAAATCCTGCGCGTAATCCACGGCGCCATCCGCTCGCCGGGGCGGGCTCGCCGGATCGATCGCGGTGACGCGGAACAATTCGCCGGCTCCCTCGCAATCGCTGCCGGTAATGATCGGCGTGTGGACGTAAACAAAGCCGCGCTCCTGAAAAAACTGGTGAATGGCGTAGGCGAGCCGGCTGCGAACGCGAAAAACCGCGCCGAACAAATTCGAGCGCGGCCGAAGATGCGCGATCTCCCGCAGGAATTCCGGCGTGTGTCCTTTTTTCTGGAGCGGATATGTCTCGTCCGACGCGCCGACGATTTCAATTTCCTCAGCAACCACTTCCCAGCTCTGGCCCTTTCCCTGCGAGGCCACCAACTCCCCGCGCACGATGATCGACGCGCCGGTGATGAGATGCTGGACTCCGTCATAATTCGGCAGGGTGTTTTTCGCGATGACCTGGAGATTGCGCAGGCACGAGCCGTCGTTCAGCTCGATGAACGAAAAATCCTTCGAGTCCCGCCGGGTGCGCACCCAGCCCTGGACCTGAACGCTCGTGATTGGCCCGGCACTGGCGAGCGCAGCTTTGACGGAAGTAACTCCTGGCATCCGGGAACTTTGGCGGGCGAAGCGACTTCGACAAGCAAAAGGAGAAATTCGAATTTGCGATTCCCCATTTCTGCCTAGCGTGAGCGCTTCCTTTATGCCGGGAAAACGCCTTTTGCTTTGGGACATTGACGGCACGCTCATCAGCACGGGTGCGGCCGGCCAACGCGCCATCGGCCGCGCGACGGCGGCGCGATTCGAGGGCGGAGATCTGGATGGCGTGGAAATCGCAGGACGGACCGATCTGGGCATCGGCCGCCAGATCCTGTCGAAGTATGGCGCGCCCGTGAACGACATGAGCGTTTATTCCTTTCTTGAGCTCTATCTCGAGCTGTTGGCGGAGGAACTCCCGCTCGGGGAGGGCCGCGTTCTTCCCGGAGTTCTGGAGTTGCTCGAGGACGCCGCGACAAGGTCCGACATTACCCTGGGGCTTCTCACCGGGAACCTGCAGCGCGGCGCAAAACTTAAGCTCGAGCGTTACGATTTGTGGCGGTTCTTCGCGTTTGGCGCGTTCGCCGATGATCACCACGATCGTAATGAACTCGGCGCCTTCGCCCTTTCGCGCGCGCGAGAGACGACCGGAATCGACTTTGCGCCCGCGCAGATCGACGTTATCGGCGATACCGGCCACGATGTCGCATGCGGAAAAGCGTTCGGTGCGCGCACCATCGCGGTCGCGACCGGACCTTGGTCGCGCGAGCAACTGGCCTCCCACGAGCCCGACTTTCTCTTTGATGATCTGTCGAATGTGGACGAAGTGAGGAGGAGGCTCGGCTGGTGATCGATCGATCACGGCCGGGACCACGACCTCTTCCGATCTTTAACCGTATGACTTTGCCCGACGCTTCGAATGTTTTGCCGCTGGAAGGCGAAATCGACCTGCACGTGTCGCCCCGCGTGGCAGCAGCGCTGGGTGCGATGATCGAACAGAAGCCGGGCCGGATCGTGGTGGATCTTTCCGCGGTCAGTTACATCGACAGCTCGGGGCTGGCGGTTCTGATCGAAGGAATGCAGAACGTCGAGGCCTATGGCGGAAAATTTATCCTGGCGGGATTGCAGGAAAACGTCCGGCCGATTTTTGAAATCGCGCGGCTCGATCAGGTGTTCATCATTTTTCCTCACGTCGACGCGGCATTGGCGGCGGTCTGACGTAACACAGACTTGTAGTCTGTCCCGTCAGGCGGACATGCTGTCCGCTGCGCAGAAACCGCGGAGTTCAACTCCGCGTGACGGACAGACTACAAGTCTGTGTTACGTCCCGCCGCGACGCTGCTAAGGATCTGCAACGTCTTCGCGACGTTGGCGGAAATATCGAACTTCGCGGCAAGCGCTAGATTGTCGATCCGAGACTGCGCGCGCCTCGCCGGGTCGGACCAGAACTGGAGGGCGGCGTCGAGCGCATCAATGTCGCGCGCATCTTCCACGATCGTGCCATGGCGGCCGTTCTCCATGATCTCGCAGAAACCGTTGGCGCGCGTCGTGATGACGGGCCGCCCCGCGGCAAGCGCCTCCAGGCAGGCGTTCGAGAAAGGATCGTAAACAGTCGGAAGCAAAAAGATGTCGGCGGCGTGGTAAAGCGAAGGCATTTCCCGGACGACGCCGAGGAACTGGACGCGCGCCGAAGAAAATTTTCGCGACTCGCCTCGTCCGGCAACGAGGAGTTTCACCTGCCCGCTCTGGCGTTCCACCGCATCGATGGCGAAGCGCAGCCCCTTACGTTCCCAACCGGAGCCCGCAAAAAGAATTACGATGTCGTCTTGGGCGAGTCCGAACGCTTCCCGCGTTTTGGCCCGATCCAATTCGTCGCGTCGCATACTTTCGAGCGGCAGCCCGTTGTAGACGACGGCGATCTTGTCCGCGGGATATCCGTAGATGTGGATGATTTCCTCCTTCACCATCCGCGAATTGGCGATGACGCGCCGGGCGCCGGCTTTCGCAAAGAGCGATTCCTCGAGGGAAAGCGTGGCGGAATGCTTGCGGTTAAGCAGTTGGCTGAGCTTTTGCAACGGCCCCGCAATCTGGTTGCGCCGGTCGAGCCAGGCGCGATGCACGCCATCTCCGGCGCGATAAACATCGCAGCGCCAGACCCGCTCCAGGCTCAGCAAAACGTCGCAGTTCGCGCGCGATACTTTTTTCAACTCATCGGCGAACCCGATTGCATCTGTTGCGCTGAGGCGCACCACCGGCCCGAAGTTCCATTCCTCCATCGGCCATGCCGCGGACGTGAAAAGCGAAACAGGATGCCCTGCCTCAGCGACCCCCGCCGCCAGCCGTTTCAGGTAAGATTCCGCGCCGCCGCTCGAAGAAAAGCCGCGCCGAACGATTCCTATGGTAAGTTTATCCGGTAGCATCAGATGGGAACTTTACTTGGCTGTGAACGCCACAATACTTGTTAGCCGATGGTGGGTGAAACTCTAAACGCCCCTCCTGTTTTGCACCCTGCACCTCGCGAGCCGCGCGGGCTGCCGCGGCATTTACTCTACTCGATCTTCGCCCGCATTGGCGGCTCCGGGCTGGATACGGACGCGTTCGAGACGCTGCGCGCTTCGCATCGCGGTGGTTTTCTCGGCCGCGCGATCGCCTACGACAATCGCCAGAGCGAAATCCCCTCGCGCCTCATCTATTCCCTTCGCTGGCATCCGGTCCGGCTGATTTCATTTCTCGAGCGCCCCTATTATTACGGCGCGAAAAAGAAGTATCTCGATTGGATCGCGTCGCGGCATCTGGCCACAGGGCGCTACGATCTTTTCCACAGTTGGTCGGGCGATTGCCTGCAATCGTTACGCGTCGCGAAAAAGATGGGCATCCCATCGATTGTCGAGATTCCCACATGGCACCGCGACCGCGGAAAAGTTGGCGATCGCCTGCCGCCCGCAACATCCGAAACGCCGAAAACCTGGAAAGAGAATCTTCTCCAGACCCGGGAACGCTTCATCGAAGAGTACAATCTGGCTGACCTGCTCTTCGTTCTTTCCCAAAAGGCCGCCGATACTTTCCGGGTCCAGGGTTTTCCGGAGGATAAACTTTATTACCTGCCGCGGGGCGTGGACGTGGAGAAGTTCAAACCGGGGCCGCGTCCTCCGTTTTTCCGGGCAGTATTTTCGGGCGCGCTCATCGAACGAAAAGGAATCCATCATTTGCTGGAGGCCTGGCACCGGCTGGACCTGAAGGACGCGGAGCTTTGGCTGGTAGGCTCCGTCCATGACGAAGCCAAGCCACACCTGAAAAAATACTGGCGGGACAACATCAAGGTCGTCGGCTTCAAGCGCGACGTAGAGAATTATCTGAGCCAGGGAACGGTGCACGTTTTCCCATCGCAATGCGAAGGGAGCGCCAAGGTGGTGTATGAAGCCGCCGCCTGCGGACTGCCGCAAATCACCACGCGGGAAGCGGGCGACGTGGTAAACAACGGCGTGGAAGGAATCATTATTCAGCCGGGGAACGTGGGCGAGCTGGCGGCGGCGATCCTGGAATTGTATCGCCATCCGGAAACCGTCGAGCGGATGAGCCTGGCGGCGCGCAAACGGGTCGTGGACAATTTCACCTGGGACCATTTCCGGACCAGGCTGCTCATCGCTTATGAGAAGGCGATGAAGATGGCGCGCTAAATCCTCTCCTGCTCCTGCTCATGATCATGCTCCTGATCCTTCCCTTGAGACCCAGAGTATGATCAGGATCAGGATCATGAGCATGAGGTTGTGAACATTCTCCTCATCCAACTGAAGCGGATCGGGGATCTCATCCTCACCACTCCTTCGATCGCCGCACTCCGCAAAAAATTCCCGGACGCCTCCATCTCTCTCGTTGTCTCCGCCGCCGTCAAAGAGCTGCTGCCGGCGATTAGCGGCGTCGACAAGGTTTTCGAAGTCCGGGGGAAAACCGACGATGCCCTCGATTGGATCGCGCTATCGCTCAGCAAGTTTGATTACTGCCTCGATTTCACCCGCAACGACCGGTCGTCGTTCCTTACCTTTCTTTCCGGCGCGCGGAAGCGAATCACCTCGGACCATCCCAATCTCCGGACGAAATTGCGCGCGCGCAGTTACAACGAGTTCGTGGAAGCGCCGGTGGGTGATTTGCACACGGTGGATTACCACCTCGGCCTCTTGAAGCCGCTCGGGATCGAGAACGCTTCCCGCGCCATCCAGCTTCATTTGCCCGAAGAGACCAAGGCGAAAGCGAACGAGTTATTGCACGCCGCGAATGCCGGAGACGACTTTGTCTGCTTCCATCCCGGCTCCGCGCGCGCGGAGAAATTCTGGGAAGCCGCGCGGTGGGCCGAGGTCATCGACCATTGCGCCCGCGAGACTGGAATGAAATGCGTTCTCACGGGCGGGCGCTCGGCCGTCGAGCAGGCGCAAATCGCCGCGATCAAGGCCGCGACCAAATCCGCGCCGATCGATCTTTCCGGCAAAACGACTTTGCTCACCCTGGCGGCGCTGGTTCGCAAGGCGCGCCTGCTGGTTACCGTCGATTCCGCGCCCATGCATTTCGCTGCGGCCTGGGAAACTCCACAGGTGGTTTTGTTCGGGCCGACCAACCCCTTCCACTGGCATCCGCGGTCCGGATCCGCGATGGTTTTGCTGGGTGGAAATGAGGGACCGGTGACAGAATTCAAACCCAAACAACGGGCCATGGCGATGAACCAAATCTCGACGAAAGCGGTGATCGATGCTATGGAAGCGCTGCTGTCGGCTCCGGCGGCACCCGCGCTATGAGTGAACCGCAAGCCGCACCGCCCAAGCCCTCGTTGTTGCAGATGATCCGCATCGGCTGGCGGCCCTACCGCCGGCTTTATAGCTATGTAAAGCCGTATCGCTGGCGTTTCATCGTGGGCATCGCCAGCGGCGGACTCTTCGGCATGATCGCCTCGCTCATGCCGCTCGTCCTCGCGAAAGTGACCGGCGTTATTTTTCAGGGCGGCGGTCAGGTCAACCCCCAACAACTTGCCGCGGACCCCTCCCTCCTGAACGCGGGCCCGAAGCTGGATAGCTCTGTCATCTGGATGTGCCTGGCCCTTCCAGGGATCATGATCATCCGGAGCGCCTTTTCCTACTGCAATGCCTACTACATGGCTTGGGTGAGCAACCGCGCCCTGACCGATATTCGCGACGAGCTCTTCAGTAAAATGCTGCACCATTCGATGGATTTTTATAACCGGATGCACTCCGGCTTCCTGATGTCGCGCATCACCAACGACACCCGTGGGATGCAGGCCGCGCTCTCGACCATCAGCAGCGATTTGTTCAAGCAGCCGATCACCATCATTAGCACCGTCTGCGTTCTGCTCTACATGGACTGGAAATTCACCCTCGTGACCCTGGTCCTGTTTCCGAGCTGCATGGTGCCGATCTCCTACTATGGAAAACGGGCCCGCAAAGCCATGCAGCACCAGAATGAAGACTTGGGCCAGATGCTCGTGACGATGCAGGAGACGTTCGCCGGTATCCGCGTGGTCAAGTCCTTCGCGCGGGAGCAGCACCAGGAAAACCTGTTTCGTCACAGCAATCGCCTGCAATTCAACAACATGATGCGCATCATCCGGGCGATAGAAGCCACTGGTCCGCTCGTGGAAGTGATCGCCGCCTTTGGCATCGGTTTGGCCCTACTTTACGTCTATTACGCCAACCTAAGCGCGGCCCGTTTTATCGCCCTCAACTTCGGAATTGCTCTCCTCTACGAGCCGATCAAAACCTTGAGCCGGATGAGCGTGGTCATGCAGCAGTCGATCCAGGCCACCACGGAAGTTTTTGCGATCATGGATACAGCCCCCACTATCCAGGACGCGCCGAACGCCAGGGCATTGCGGCACTGTGATGGGTTGATCGAGTTCGATCACACCACATTTCGCTACGCCGGCGGCGTCACCGACGCCGTGACCGACTTAAATCTGAGGATCGAGCCCGGGAAAACCTATGCGCTCGTTGGCGCGAGCGGCGCGGGCAAGAGCACCATTCTATCCCTCATCCTGCGGCTCTACGATCCAACGGCAGGCAGCATACGCGTCGATGGTCAGGATCTGCGGACGCTCAAGCAACAATCGCTTCGCGAACAAATCGGTCTCGTGACGCAGGAGACCTTCCTGTTTCACGACACCATTTTTAGCAACATTCAGTTTGGCCGGTTCGATGCGACCAAGGAAGAGGTCTATGAGGCCGCGCAGACCGCCTTTGCCCATGATTTCATCATGGCGCAGCCGAAGGGTTATCAGACTATTATCGGCGACAAGGGTTGCCTGCTCTCGGGCGGACAGCAGCAACGGCTTGCCATCGCCCGCGCTCTCTTAAAAAACGCGCCGATCCTTCTTCTCGACGAAGCGACCTCTTCCCTCGATTCGGAATCGGAAAAGCAGATCCAGCAGGCGCTTGAAACGCTCGCGGCCGGGCGGACCGTGATCGCGATCGCGCACCGGCTTTCGACGATCTTGTCCGCCGATCAAATCGTCGTGATGGACCAGGGCCACATCAAGGAGATCGGCACCCACTCCGAATTGCTCGACAAGTCCGGCTATTACCGGCGGCTCTACGATCTGCAATTCAACCGCGAAAGCGAGACGTTGCCGGCACCGGAACCATACCTGGTCGAGGCGATCGGGTAGTTCCTCCCTTCGTGCTCGTGCTCGTGATCGTGATCGGTCTCCTTTCGAGCAGGAGCACGAGCACGATTACGAAAGAAATCTCGCGGCGATCTCATTGTGCTGCTCATCGCTTAGCACCGGAGTAAATCGTATTTCCGCCGGAAATTCTGGCAAGTCCACCCACGATCTACAGCCGCCGTAAGCCGGTTTGTCTGCCAACACCGAACTCGGCTCCAAGCGAAAAACTCGGACAAGCGCTACGTGCAGCCTAGCTTCCTTGTATTCGAAGCGTTCCCGCACCACCGATTCCTGCAAAATGTGAAGCGGCTCCAAGGCTGCCGCCATGGGCCAAGACGTAATTTCCTTTTGCGCTTCAAGCTTGGCGAAATACCGGATTTCGATTTCCCCGGGACGCGCGGCCGGGATTTCCGCGCCCGGCGTCCGCACCTTCACGAGTTGCTCGTGGAAGAATGTCGGGAAAAGGAAGAACTCTGAATGCCGGAACCCGAAACCATCGCGCCCCTCGGCGATGCCACCTTTACGCAGGAGAACCGTCTGTTCGCCCCTGCCCAGCGCCTCGCACACCAGCGCCCATTCCTTGAAACCGACGCTTTGCATTTGTTGCGTCGCAAACTAGCCTCCCGGCGGTGGCCTTCAACATCGACCTGCACACCCATACCTTTTTCTCCGGCGATGGCGTTTCCAGCCCCGAGGAGAACGTCGCGTCCGCGCGCGAAAAAGGGCTGCATGGGTTCGCCATCACCGATCACAACACCTGCGACGCGATCACTTATCTCCTGGAGAAAGGTCTCATGCGCGAGGACGGCCAGCCGGTTGATGGTTTCCTCATCATCCCCGGGGTCGAAGTCACCACGGCCGAAGGCCATCTGCTCTGCATCGGGGCGACTCTGCCGTATTTAAAAGGCAAACCGGCCCGGGAAGTTTGCGAAATCATCCACGAACGCGGCGGTCTCGCCATTCCGCCGCATCCCTACGATCTCTTTCGCGCCGGCATTCGTTTCCCGGTCCTGGAAACGCTGCCGATCGACGCGCTGGAAGTTTTTAATGCCGCGACCACCCTGCGCCGCTACAACCGCTACGCCTTCAAATACGCCCAGATGCGCGGCCTTCCCATGACCGCCGCCAGCGACGCTCACCACGCCGAGGCCATCGGCACGGCGCACACGATCTTGAACACGGACGATCTCTCGGTGCGCGGCATCCTCGCCCAGCTCGTGAAAAGCAACGAGCTGAACCAGCAATATCTCACCCCCCGCGACAGCGTGCGAAAAACCTGGAATAACTGGATGCGCCTCCGCCGCCGGAAAAAATTGCCGGTGGCCAAACCGACTTTGAATGGCGGCAGCGAAGGCTGAGTGCGTTTTCTCGTTCTTCGCCGTCTAAAACTGTCATGTTGAGCGAAGCGAAACATCTCTGACCATTTCTGCGCGGTGATGATCGGAAATATTCAGAGATCCTTCTCCCGCTTTGCGGGATCAGGATGACAACTTGGCGGATAGTGCGCCCCTAAGCTCAGCTTCGCCGACGAATCAGCTTACTCAGACCATTCGGATCCGTCACCGGCGCTTGGCAGGTGAAGTTCTCGCAGACGTAAGCCGCGGCTTTCCCTCCCACCGGCTTCATTTCCCGGAGCGCTTCCATTTTCTCTTCCAGATACCGCTGGCCGTCGGCACCATCCGCCAGCAAAAGAACTTTGTTCGGAACGAAATGACGATGCACTTCCCTCGCCAGCGCAAGCGTCCCCGAAGCATCACGCGGTCCCGCGATGACGATCTGCCGCGGCTCGCTCAGCGTGAGATCGAGGGCCACCAGCATCTGTGGCATGGCGCTCGCGTAATGCCCGATCTGGGGAGCGAAAGCCTCGATCGTTTTCTCCGCGCGCGCGAAGAGATCCCCGTCATTCCTGATTTGCGCCAGTCGAAGAAGATTCAGAGCGGCAACCGAACTGGCGGCCGGCTCCGCGCTGTCGTTGTCTTCTTTCAACCGCAACAGAATGCTCGGGTCGTTCCCCGCGCCGCTGAAATATCCGCCGCGCGCTTCATCGAAGAACAATTGATCCTGGATCGCCTGCAGTTCGATGGCAAAACGCAGCCAGCCGACATCGAAGGACGCTTCGTAGAGATCGAGCAGACCCTGGATGAAGAACGCGTAATCGTCGGCGAAACCTTCCACCGCGCTCCGGCCTTCCCGGTAATTGCGGAACAGAACTTTCCGCGACCCGTCATACAACTCCACGCTAAGAAAAGTCGCGGCCCGGAGCGCGGCATTGAGATAAACCGGGTCGTCCAGGATCTGCGCGGCGCGAGCAAAGGCGGAAATCATCAGGCCGTTCCAGGCCGTGATGATTTTGTCATCGAGATGCGGCCGTGGCCGTTTCACCCGAACGGCGAGCAACGACTGGCGCGCCTTCCCGAGAAGTTGCCGCACTTCCGTTTCGTCTTTGCCGAAATGTTTCGCGGTGGCCGCGACACTTCCGAGTTCGATTAAAATATTCTTACCCGTGAACTCGCCGTGCGGATCGCCGCCGGACGGAACGTTGCCGCCCTCTTTCACCGCGTAATGGAAATTGAAAATCTCGGCGTCAGGCCCGAGCACAGCGTCGACCTCGTCCTTGGCCCAAACGTAAAAGGCGCCTTCCCGTTTCTTGTGCTCCGGCGAGCTAGGGATCTCGCTGTCGGCATCCTCGGCGGAAAAGAATCCCCCACCCTTCGCAGTCATGTCGTGGCGGACATAATCCAAAGTGTCGCGGGCAACTTCTTCGAAGAGCGGCTCACGGGTGATCTGAAAGGCATCAAGATACGCGACGGCAAGCTGGGCCTGGTCGTAGAGCATTTTTTCGAAATGCGGGACGTGCCAGTAGGCATCGACCGAATAGCGGTGGAACCCGCCGCCGAGATGATCGTGCATTCCGCCGGCCGCCATTTTCCGCAGCGTAAAAAGGGTCATCTCCAGCGCATGTTTCCCGCTGTCCGACTTCGGGCTCTGCGCGTAAACGCGCGAAAGAAAATTCAGAGTGACCGGCCGCGGAAATTTCGGCGCGACGCTAAACCCGCCTTCGTGCGCATCATAGCTGCGCGCGATCTGCTGGTAAGCGGCCTCCAGAGTCTTCGCGCCGAGCTTCGCTGTTTCCATGGCCGCGCCTGATGCCGCCTGTTCGAGCGCCGCGATGATCTTCGTCCCCTGCTCCGAGATTTTCTCGTGGTCCTGTTTCCACGCGGCCGCGATCCGTTCGAGCACCTTCGCGAATCCGGGCTGGCCCCATCGGTCTTCCGGAGGAAAATAGGTGCCGCCCACAAAAGGCTTCAATTCCGGCGTGAGCCAGACGCTCATTGGCCAACCGCCGCCACCGGTTGTCGCCTGGACGAAAGTCATGTAAACGCGATCCACGTCCGGCCGTTCTTCGCGATCGACTTTGATGTTCACGTACTCCCGGTTCATCACCGCCGCGATCTCCGCGCTCTCGAACGATTCGTGCGCCATGACGTGGCACCAGTGACAGGTCGAATACCCGATCGAGAGGAATATCGGCTTCTTCTCGCCGCGCGCTTTCGCGAATGCTTCTTCGCCCCACGGGAACCAATCCACGGGGTTATCTGCGTGCTGAAGAAGATATGGAGATTTTTCCCGCGCGAGCCGGTTGCCCATCGCTCACCCTATCGCTTTGCTTTCGCAAAGCCAAGGAGGGGCGATTTGAAATCGCCCTTTTGAAAGACGGCCATTGCAAACCGCCGCTCCTTGGAAAGAATCGCCACGCGTTTTAGCCATCGATGAATCTGGATACCACACAGTTCATTCTTCTTCTCGCCGGGATCACCATCGTCGCGTTCCTCTACTCCTCCGTGGGCCATGCCGGCGCATCGGGCTACATCGCGGTGATGACGCTCTGTGGATTGTCGGCGACTTTCATTCGCCCGACGGCGCTCGTCCTTAACATTCTCGTCGCCACGATCGGCTCGTTTCAATTCTGGCGGGCGGGTTATTTTTCGTGGCGCCTGTTTTGGCCGTTCGCATTGCTCGCGGTCCCGGCGGCGTATCTCGGCGGTTACATTCCAGTTCCGGCGGCCATCCTAAAAGTCGTGATCGGCGTCGTGCTTCTTTTCTCGGCCGCTCGCTTGTTTTTCCGCCATGGTGATCCGCCGGACATCGCGGCGCCGGCAGTTCCAGCGGCCGTTGCCATCGGCGCCGGGATCGGATTTCTCTCGGGGCTGACCGGAACCGGAGGCGGCATTTTTCTCACGCCGCTGCTGTTGTTCTGCCGCTGGGCCTCGATCCGCGGCGCGGCAGCGGTCTCTGCGTTGTTCATTCTCGTGAATTCGATCGCCGGTCTTGCCGGGTTCATCTCGAGCGGAAGACCCATTCCGAAGTTCGCCTGGATCCTGGCGGTGGCAGCCGTGATCGCCGGTACACTTGGTTCGTTTCTCGGAAGCCGGCGGTTCCCGGTGCGGACGATCTCGATCATTCTCGCGACCGTGCTGGTGCTTGCCGGCTGCAAGCTGATCTTCACGTAAGCGCGGAGAACCCGTTCTTCTGTAGCTGCCGCCCTGTGGGCGGCGTGAGACCGATCATCGTCTCCTCTCGCGCTTCGCACAGCGAAGCGGCTACAGAAGAGACACCTTCGGCGCGTTATCTGGGCTCCATGGATTCTGTCCAAGGTCGGCATCAACCGCGCCGCAATATCGCGCCAGCATTTTGCGAAACTTCGCGACATCGAGGTCGTGTCGCGTCGGCCCGAACGGTCCCAGATTTTTTTCCGCGAGCCGGAACAACCGCACCGCCGGAGCGAGCCGCCTTCCGTGTTTCGGGTGGGTAGGGTGCTCGTAATGTTTTTGCAGATGCACGAACGCCCCCGCGGCCTGGATCAGCCCCTTGAAATACTGGGCGTCTTCCGGCGTGATGGTCTTACCGAGCCAAACCTGCTCCAGGACATCGTGCGCCTCGTAGTAACGCTGCTCGTTCCAGCACCGGAAAAAGGCGCGGTAATAGGGGTGCGCCGCGATGCCGTCCGCGGCGTTGCCGGGTTCGTCCGCCGCCAGCGATTCAACGAACTGCGAAATCCTCTCGCCTTTGCTCATGGAGGCCTTAATTTGGGGTCGCCTGCGATGATGGGCAAACGACGACGCTTCAGTCTTCGCGAGGAACGGATGCCCGCCCTCCGCCGCCGCAGCAGACCATGACTCCGGCGGCCCTAATCATTCTCCTTTTTCTCATCGCGATCCTGATCTTCTGGTCGGCGCTTTTCTCGGGGCTCGAAACCGCGCTGTTCTCGCTCAAGTCCCATCAACTCCGGCGGCTCGAGGAGAAACACCCGTCGCTGAAGGAATTCATCGGCGTCTTCCGCCAGAACCCGCGCCGCGTTCTCAACGTCCTCCTGCTCGGCGACGTTTTCGCGAACGTCCCAATCGTGGTCCTCTGTTTGTTTCTCATCTGGGAAGGACCGCTGGCCGCGCGCGTCCCTGCCTGGCTCGCCGCCACTGTCATTTTCGCCATCGTCGTGCTGCTCTGCGATCTGATTCCCAAACTCGTCGCGCTCTCCGCGCCGTATCGCCTGTCCGCACTCGGCGTTTTCACCCTCAAGACCATGATGCCGCTGCTCGATCGCGTGGGCAGCCTGCTCGAACGCGCCAGCGCGACGATCGTCGAGCGGCTAACCCCGCGCCATTTGCGCAAGCGCAAACAACTCAGCGACGAGGAACTCGAGACCCTGGTGGAGATGGGCGAGGAACAGGGCACGCTCCAGGAAGCCGAGGGCGAGATGATTCAGGAAATCATCAAGCTCGGCGACAAGACGGCGAAGGATTGCATGACGCCGCGGGTCGACACTTTCGCGGTGACGGACGATTTGCCTAACGAGGAAGCAATCGCGCTCTTCCGGCAATGGCGCTACCGCCGCGTGCCGGTTTACGCCGAGACGCCCGACCAGATCGCGGGGATCGTCGACGTGAAACAGTTCCTCTTCGATCCGTCGCGGCATTACACGGAAACGCTCATCGTGCCGTCGTTCGTTCCCGAGACGATGCGGGCGATGGATTTGTTGCGCCGTTTTCTTTCCGCGCCGCAGGGGCTCGCGATCGTGGTCGATGAGTTCGGCGGGACCGAGGGGATCATCACGCAGGCCGACATCATCGAGGAAATCATCAGCGACGCCGCGCCACTGGGCGACGCCGAGCTTTACATCGAGCCGCTCGACAACGGGCG
>JBEEHR010000061.1:0-17327 GCA_041167505.1 Verrucomicrobiota bacterium | reverse complement strand
CCGATCGGCGTCGGTTTGATTTGCAGGACCGTGAACAACCCGGACTTCATCAGCTCCCGGAACTTCTCGTCCACCAGCTCCGGGCTGTAGGTCTTGCCGCTGAATTTGCTGAACCGCTTGGTCACGTAACCGGGCCGGAGCTTCTGGAGTCCTGTGACCGTCACGCCATCGAAATGATAAAGCGGCCCGGGTGTGACCGAGACGAACACCGGCACTTTGCCATTCGTCGCGGCTTCCGGGTTCCCGGTCGCATCGACTTTCGCTTCGTAATAACCGCGAGCGCGATAATAGGTCTGCAACCGGCGCGGAATGTCGGAGACGCGCCCGTCGGTGTAGGGCTGCTCCACCAGGTCGAGCATCTGGCCCTGCAACGTCTCCGACCCATAAATGGTCTGGCCGGAAAACGCGATTTGGCCGAACGAATACTGGCGGCCCTCGGTGATGGGAATCGTCGCATCGACGCGCGACGCATCGTCCGCGTAATGGTAGATCGGTTTCTCCACTTTCGCGTCGAGATAGCCATTCGCGATGTAGAGACGGTGAACGAGGTCGGCCCCTTCCTCCACGTCAGCTGCGACGAACGGAAGCTTGCTCTGCATTTTCGAATAGCGTTCCCGCGTCGGTCCCACCGCGTAATCAAATAGAATTTCCGACGTCTGATGCTGATTACCGACGAAATTTACCAGGCCCAGCGTGACCAGCGGCCCTTCGTTGATATCGAGCACGAGCCGATCCCCCGATTCGATCGTGTAGCGGACGTTGACCTTGGCGTAGCCGTGCTTGCGGTAAAACAGCTCCAGGAAAAACGCGGCGTCGTCCCCGCGCGCGGCCGTGAGACCGTACTGGTCGATCGTGACGATCTGTTCCTTTAACTGCGAGCGAAGCTCCTTTTCCTTGAAAGCGTTCTGCCCGCGGAATTCGATCACGCTCGTCCGCTGCGCTTTCTTTTCCTGCTCCTTTTTGACCGCGCGCTCCGCCTTGTCCTTCTCCTCAACCTTCGGGACTTTCACCGTTGTCTGCGCGAGCGCGGCCGCGCAGACAAACGAGAGCGCGATGGCCAGGCCTAACGAGACCATCTGCAACCAGGCCGTTCGGCCCGCGCGTCTGAGTTTGGAAATAGCGCGGCTCATTTTACTTGAATCGGATCAGATACTTTACCATTCCGCGGAAGTCTCCCCCCACCTGGAGATCGCCGATCAACATAAACTGTTCGTTTAGCTTCAGCCGCGCGGTCGCCGTCTGCTGGCCTGTTCTCGGATCGACGTTGCCCACATCCACCTGCAACTTGTCGAAGACCGAGTTGCTCTTGGCCCCCTCGCCCTTCTTGAAAATTTTGCGGTACATCTGCTGGATCAGGAGCATGGCGGCGCGTCCGGCCAGCACGTTGTTGTTGCCCACCAACTCCTCGCGCGTCGTTCCGGTGGCCAGGAGCGAGATGATTTCTTCCTGCGGCAAGGGCGGCTCGCTGCTGAAAACGGCCTCGGGGGAGAGCGAGGTGCCGAAGACGTAAACGTGCACGGTGTAGTCGCGAATCAGCGACGTGCCCTGCAAATCGATCTTCGGGTTGAACGAATCGCTCGGGTCGAAGTAAAGAAGCCCGGAGGAAATCTCGAGCCGGCTGAACGGCAGCGTCGCCTCGACCTTTTCGAGCCGGACCACGCCTTGCAGCGCAGGACGCAAACCCGTGCCGGTCACGTGCAGGTCGACGATTGCGCCGCCGCTCGCGAGATTTCCGCGGATCAAGAACGGATCTTTCGTTTTCACCATGACGTCGAACTTCCAGTCGCGGATCGGCGGTTGCGGCACGGAAAAATCAGGACGATCCGACGGCGGCTGCGGCGCGGGCCGGCCCGGAAGTCCGATTGGGATCAGGTCGACATTCTTGAGCAACGAACTGTTCGTCAGGGCGACGGTGCCGGTGACAGTGGCGGTTTTGAGCGGCCCGACGACTTTCACATCCGCGTCCGCTCGCGCGGTCAGGGTATCGTTGCGCGCCACCAGGACGCTCTGCGCCTTCACTTGAAAATCGAGATTCGGTTCCGTCAATTTCGGGAATGTCACCTGGCCCGCGACCGAGAACGGACCGCCGGCCAGGTCGCCATTGAATTGTTCGAAATGCAGAACGTCGCCCACGAAGTTCATGCGGGAATGGAAACCGCTCACTGACGGCAGGGTCGTGTTGGTGAAACGCGCCATGTTGATAGTGATGTCGCCGGAACCGCTCAAGACCGGTTTAGCGATCGTGCCATTGATGTTCACGTCCAGGGCGAGGTCGCCATCGAGCTGGGTAATGCCCGGGAGAAATTGCCGGAGAAAATTCACAGAGCTGCGCGGCATCTGCACTTTGGCGGTCAGCGGCGTCTCCTCATTGAACCGCTTTTCTTCGATCATCTTCGGAATGTCGAAGGGAATATTTCCGGTGATCAGGACCGGCTGGATTTTGGTCTGCTGCAATTTGCCGTTGAACGCGAGCTGGTTGTTCTGCAGCTCGGCCACCATATCGAACGTCGCTGGTTCGAGTTTCGGATATTCGGCGCTGTGAAGATCGCGCATCTGCACGTCGAGCCGGCCGGCGACCTGCGCCAGCGTCCCATTCGCGTCCAGCTTCACGTTCAGCAACCCCGTGCCGAGCGGCGGCAGCCCCAGGTCCGCGAAAAGTTTTTTCAAATCCAGGTTCTCGGATTGGAATGTGACCAGCACTTTGCCGTCGGAGAGAAAGAGCGGGTTCCCGGTGCCGATGTTTTTCCACACGAACGGCAGTGACACATAACCGGTCGCGTACTTCGCCTGGCCCTGGTCGATCTGGACCTTGCTGATCTCGAGGGTCGAATCCTTCGCCGTCAGGATGGCCTGGAAGCTCATCTTGTCGCTGCCGAGGAAGATGGTCGGAACGTTCAGACCTTCCGGCGAATAATCCGCGTCGATGTTCGCCTGGAGCGCATTGAGATTCGCGTAGCGGCCTTTCTCGAGCTTCAATTTCAGCGACCCGGAATTTTTCCAGTCCGCGGCGTCGCCGCTTCCCTGCCAGTCGATCACGAGCGATCCGCCGATGTCGTTCTTGTTCCCCATCGCGACGAGGAGCGGTTTCAAGCGCGCGAGGTCCGCGACGTTCGCGGATAACACGCCGTTGTAATGCCACGGTTTATCGAGTGAAAACATCCCGTAACCCGCGATGTAATCGCGCTCGTTCAGCTTCGCCGTGAAGTCGTTCAGGTAAGCGACATTCCGGGAAATGACGACCTGCGCGCTGACTTCCGGAATCGTTACGTTCCGGAATTTCAGGTTCGATCCGTAGATCGAGAGCTGGCCGTCCGCTTTTCCGTTGATGGTCTTGACCTCGCCGGAAACCTGGACCGGGCCAGTGATCCGGTTCGGCGAATCCAACGGCCAGTAATCGCCCAGCTCAATCGCGCCTAACGATATGGTGAAGCCAGCCGGCTGCGTTCGCAATTGCGCGAGATCGTCCGGCAACACGTAGCTGCCGGAAGCGGTGAAGGTGTTTTCCTTCCGAATTGCCACGAATCGCTCGACCTTGACGTTCGGTCCGTCGCTGGTGATATCGGCGACCGCGGAATCGAACAGGTTTTCGCCGGAATGCCCGTCCGTCATCTCGATGTGGATCTGGGAACGCAAATCGGTGTAATACATTTTCCGCTCGTTGGCCGGCGGCATTTGTTTCGAAGCTTTAACTGTTCCCGTCATTTGCGCCGCGCCTGTGTCGCCATACGCAAAGGGTCTTCCCGAGAACGCCAGATCGGCGCGCAAGACCGCGTCCTTGATCTCGGCGGTGCCGGTAATGTTTGCGGCGCCTGTTATCGGTTGCGCGAAACGAGCGGTCAGCGATTGCAGATCGGGGAGTGAACCGGTGAACTCGAAGCGGGCGCCGTAACGGCCAAACTCTCGGATGTGATTCGGAAGTTCCGTCGTTCCCTTGAAGCCAATTTTGTTCAAACCGTTAGTCGCTTCGCCGGAATCAACAGTCGCTACGCCGTCGCGCGCGGTCGCGTTCACCGTGACGTGGTCGAAGAAAAGATTTTCCTGCCGCAAATTGTTGATCTGCGCCTGGAGCGATCCGGTCCAGGTGCGCGGCGCGTCGATGGTACCATCGGCTTCGACGGCGAGACGCTGGACGTCGCCCGCCAGGAATTCCGGCGGCCGGCCGAGATAACCGCGCAACGTATCGAGCGAAACATTCTCGGCGACGAGGCGGAGCTTTGTGTTCAACGATTCCGCCGTTTCCTTTAGTCCGAGAGAACCGGCGATGGTTCCACCAGCGAGCGAAGCATCGAGCACCACTTCGAGCGAGCGACCGGCGATATGCGACGCGTCGAACGCAATCAGTCGGATTTGGTTTTGTTCGTCGAGCTTCAGCCCGCTAATCACGAGGTTCTTGTTCGTGTAGGAAGTCGTCGCCGAAATGTTTCGCCAGGCGTCGGCGTTCGGGATTTGCAAAATCGCCGCGCGCAGCTCGCCCGGGTTCTTCGGATCCAGCGCGAGAGCGAAATGCTCGAGCACGAAGTCGCGTTTTTCCGTCGTCGAACGGACGAGCAGGCTGGCATCGGCTATCAGGAGCCGCTCTGGAAACACCGGGAACAATCTCAGCCGCTCGTCCGGCGGCGGTATCTTCGGTTTCAAGGAAGCTTTCGCCGGGTCCAAAACGATTCGCGCCGTCCGCACCTCTGCATTCTTGAGCAGCTCGGTGGGCCCGTGCCGCATCCAGTCCCAGAGGCTGTAGTCCGCCCGGATGTAATCGACGTCGATTGATTCGACGATCGTGGGCCCGATCGGCGAGACATGCAGGTTGCGGATCGCGACGCTGGTGAAGATGCTGCCCTCCAGGGTGCAATCGATTTTGAGGTTCGCCTTCGCGGCGTAGCCGTCGGCATAGGAGCGCGCGATGCGGAAAAGGATGGGGCGATGAAAAATTAGGACGAGCGCCAGCAGCGCCAGGAGGGCACGGGCCGTCCACCAACGCCAATTATGGCGAGGTTTATCGAAGGCGTTGCGGTCTCCATCCACGAGGGAGCTAACTTATTTCCACGAGGGTAAAGAGCAACCCGGGGCCGGTTTTCCCCTGTTGGCCTGAAAATCACCTACCGCGTCAAGAAGCGGCGGCCTCCAGCCCGCCGTCGTTTAGGCCGGCGGTTTGTAAACCGCCGTTCCTTGCTTGATGCTTGCGCCTCGCGCATGAATCCCGACAAGCTTTTTGATTACCTCGAAGGAAATCTCCCGGAAGCCGAGCGCACGCAGCTGGAAAAACAGATCGCCGACGATCCTCAACTCCAACGCGAACTGGCCGTCGCGCGCGAAATGCATCGGCGCTCCCGCGGTTCTCGCGAAGTCATGGTCGACGATCCCGAGATTCCTGCGCCGGCGAAGCCGCTCGGTCGCCGCCTGATCACCGCCTTCGCCGCGCTGGTGTTAGTGAATGTCCTGGTCGGCATCGCTTTCATCATCGGGAAGAAAGACGGCACCGGTGAAGTGCGCGCTCGCGAAGCAGCGACTCGACAGCAACTGGAAGCTTCGCTCCAGAGAACCGCGGAAACCTCGCTACCGCTGCCGACGATCGGCGATGAAATCCGTCTGTCGGCTATCGGGGGCGAACGAAAACGCGTGGCCGATAGCGTCATCGCGTTGGCAAAACAATCCGGCGGTACCGCCGCCAAGGCGCTGCCCGACGAGAAAAGCATTGTCGTCGTAGTCGATCTGCCGTCGATGCGCGCGGATGAATTCCGGCGTGCGCTCGCGCCCCTTGCGCCTCCCGATTATTCACCGCGGCCCGAGCCGTCGCCATCCGCAGACAAGCGAACGATACTCCAAGTCCGGATCGGCGACGCGCCTTCTTCCCCTCCCCCGTGATCGTCGAGGCAGATGATCGCGATCACCTTTGCCTTGCCCGCGGAAAGTTCCGGCTTCGTTGGGTTACTTGAGAACCGCGGCAGCGTTTCCCGTGAAGGCGTCGAAACGATCCGCGGGCATCTTCACGGAAAATCGCTGGTCGTCATCCATACGGGCGTCGGCAAGAAAGTGAGCCGCGAGAGAATGGAGACCCTCCTGCAGCGGGAACGTTTCGAATACCTCATCAGCTCCGGGTTCGCCGGAGCGCTGGAAAAGGATCTTCAAGTCGGGCACCTGCTCGTCGCTGAAAATTTCTCCACTCCCCAGCTTCTAAATTCACCGAAGCTCGTCCTAGCCGATGACAGAACTTTTCTCGGCAAATTACAGACCGTTTCCAGAATGATCGAGACGATCGAGGAACGAGAGAGCCTCCACAAGAAAACCGGCGCTGCGGCGGTGGACATGGAAACGGAAATCCTCGCCGAGGTTTGCGCGGCGCACGATCTACCCATGCTTTCGCTCCGCGCGATCAGCGACACGGCTGCGGAACCATTTCCGGCTCCGGCCCACGTGCTGTTCGACGTAGCGAAACAAAGAACCGATTTCTTTCGCCTCGGCTCTTACCTGCTCACCCACCCCGGCGCTGTCGCGCGGCTCAATGCTTTTCGCCAGCGCATCGCGACCGCGCGGAAGGCGCTGGCCGATGCACTTGATTCGATCTTGCGCGCCGATCTTCTGTAGCCGCTTCGCTGTGCGAAGCGCGAGACCGATCTGGTTGCCGTGCAACTCCCGCGCTGCCCACAGGGCGGCGGCTACAGAAGAGCTATAACGCAGGTTCCACATGCACCAGCACATCCGCAATCCGCGCATCGGTCCGTTTGATCGCGTCTTTTACCTGGTGTGCAATCGCATGGCCGTCGCGCACGGAGATGGCGCTGTCCACTCCGATGTGCAGATCGACGTAGAACGAAATCCCCATTTTCCGGACGAGACATTTCTCCACGTTAAGCACGCCCGGGACTGAGGCTGCCGCCCGCTGGATTGTCGCGACGATTTCGCCGCGCGGCGCGGTGTCGAGGATTTCGTGCAAGGCCGGGAAAAGAAGCCGCCATCCGTTCATCGCGATAACAGCACACGCGAAAAGAGCGGCCCAATCGTCCGCGCTGTACCATTTTTCCCCGCCGATTAAAGCGACTGATATTCCCACGAAAGCTGCCGTGGAAGTCAGAGCGTCGGCGCGGTGATGCCAGGCATCGGTTTTCACGGCAGTGCTTTCGACATCTTTCCCGATCCGGATCACGAACCGGTACAACGATTCCTTCACGACGATGACCACGATTAACACGATCAGGGTGAACGGCGCCGGGCCGTGGTGCGGCGTAAAAATTTCCCGCACGCTTTGAATGGCGAGGGCGACGGAAGCCAGCAGCACGCCCATCGCGACGAGGCACGCCGCGAGCGGCTCCGCTTTTCCGTGGCCGTAAGGGTGGGTCGGATCCGGCGGGCGCGCGGCAAATTTCAAACCGCCCCAGATGACGACGGAGCCGGCAATATCGAGCGCGGATTCGATTCCGTCCGCGATCAGGACGTAGGAATTGCCAAAGAGGCCTGCGGAGATTTTCGCTGCGGCGAACACGACGTTGACCATCATGCCGCCAAGCGCGACCCGGGCGCCGCGTTGCATGTTGCTGGCCGGATCGTTCGAGATAGGCTGAACGCGCTCCGCTATCATGAGTAAGACTTTTAAGGCCGCGATCTACGAAACGCACGGGAATCCGGCGGAGGTTTTGCGTGTCGTCGATTGTCCATGGCGCGAGCCCGCGCCGAATGAAGTCGTGGTGAAAATGTCGGCGGCGCCAATTAACCCGGCCGACCTAAATTCGATCGAAGGCAAATACCCGATCAAGGCGGAGCTGCCGGCAACGCCAGGGATGGAAGGAGCGGGAGTCGTGATCGAAGCCGGATCGGCGGTGCGGGATCTCGCAATCGGAACCCAGGTTATTCTGCCGCACAGTTTCGGGACCTGGCGGGAAGTCGCAATTATCGCCGCCGACAAACTGGTCGCGGTGCCGGACGAGATCGAGCCGATCCAGGCGGCGATGCTGAAGGTGAATCCAATCACCGCGTGGCGCATGCTGCATGATTTCGTCGCGTTGCGCCCGGGCGATTGGCTGATTCAGAACGCGGCGAATTCAGGGGCGGGACAGTGTGTGATCCAAATCGCGCGGGAATTGGGCTACAAAACGGTCAACGTGGTCCGGCGCCCGGAATTGGTGGATGAGCTGCGCTCGTTAGGCGGCGACGTGGTCCTTGTCGACGGCGAGAACATTCGCGAAGAAGTGGCAGCAGCGACGGGGCGGGCGTCAATTCGGCTGGCGCTCAATGCGGTCGGCGGCGACAACGCGCTGCGCGTGGCGAAGTGCCTCGCGTCGGATGGGACGATGGTGACTTACGGAGCGATGAGCTTGGAGCCGCTCTGCATTCCGAACGGCATGCTCATTTTCAAGAACCTGCGCTTCACCGGTTTTTGGGTGAACAAATGGTACGGCGCGGCCACGCCAGAGCAACGCGCTGAAACTTTCGCGCCGCTATTTGAAATGGCGAAGCGCGGGTTGCTGAAGAGCAAGGTGGAGAAAACATATCCGCTATCGGAAGCGAAAGCTGCCATTGCCCACGCCTCGCAAAACAAACGCAGCGGAAAAATCGTTTTCGAGCTCGCGGAAGCTTCAACCTGAAGGACGCCGGCTGAAAGACGAACACGCCAGCAGCACGGCATTGCTCATTGCCGCGAGCATGGTCGTAATCGATGAGCACCAGGAATACGCGGGCGCCAGGTCGGGGGTCCCAGGAAATTCCTGCGCCCAGGTGCTCCAGAATTATTCAGGGGCAACGCGATTGTTTCTTCGATTGGCTCGCCTGCGTTGGTTCCTCCGGGTAGTGAAGTTCATCGAAGAAAGCACCGTCCCCGGAATCTTGCGGCATTATGCACTCCGGAAGAAATGCCTCGCCCTGTTCGCGCGCGAAGCGCTTCAAGACGGAATCGCCCAGGTCATCGTTCTCGGCGCGGGCCTTGATCCCCTCGCCCTGACGCTTCACCGGGAATTTCGCGCCGCTCGCTTTTGGGAAATCGATCATCCGGCGACGCAGCGAGTCAAAACGAAAGTGGCAGCGGATGTCGACGGCCAGCGATTTCATTTTATTCCCGCCAATCTCGCCGCGGGCCAGATCGATCCGGCGATGCTGGAGAAAACCGGCTTCGATTCCGCCCAAAGGACTCTTTGGATCGCGGAAGGATTGTTCATGTATTTCCCGGAAGCCGTGGTCGCGAATTTGCTAGGCTCGGCCGCGGGAATTAGCGCCCGGGGCAGCCGCTTGGCTTTCACGTTCATGGAACCCCGTCGAGATGGGCGAATTCGGTTCCGGAAACAGATGAGGCTGGTGGATTGGTGGTTGAACTGGCGTGGCGAGCCATTTGTCTGGGGTCTCGGGCGAAGTCACATCTCACGAATCGCGAGTCCCTGGGAGGTCGATCGCGTTCTCGATGAAAACGATTTGCGCGCTCTGGATTCTTCCCCGGCTGATTTCCCACTCGCGGCTGGCGAATTGATTTGTCTCACGGAAATCCGGTAAGGTCAGGCCGTGATATTGACGCGACGCAAATTCATTCGCGCGGCCGGACTTCTCGCGCTCGCTCCGTACCTGGATGTAAGGGGCGAGTCCGAAATCTGGGTGAACGATATTCATTCGCAGCTCAACCGGACGCGGGTCCGCGCGTTGCTCACACCCCGCACCCTGGATGAGCTCGCTGGAGCGGTGCGTCGCGCGGTCGACGACCGCCTGCCCATTTCGGTTTCAGGCTGCCGGCATGCGATGGGCGGCCAGCAATTCGCAACCGATGGCGTCTGCATCGATTCGCGGCAACTGACGCGCGTTCTGGCCTTCGATCATGAGCGTGGATTGATTGAAGCGGAGGCCGGAATTCAGTGGCCCAAGCTGATCGATTTTTACCTCGATGCGCAGAAGGGCGAGACCCATCAGTGGGGTATCGCCCAAAAACAAACCGGGGCAGATACCTTCACCCTGGGCGGGAGTTTGTCAGCGAACGCTCATGGTCGCGGCCTGGCGATGAAACCGCTGATCTCAAACGTCGAGTCCTTCGCCCTGGTCAATTCCGAGGGAAAGACGGTCTTCTGTTCGCGCTCGGAGAATTCAGAACTGTTCCGGGCGGTGATCGGAGGTTACGGACTCTTCGGTTTGATCAGTCGCGTCACCTTGCGCCTCACCCCACGACGAAAATTACGCCGCGTCGTCGAGGTCATCCGTTCGGATGATGCTAACAAACGTTTTGCCGAACGGATCGCGGACGGCTTTTTATACGGCGATTTTCAATTTTCCATCGATGAGAAGTCGCCCGATTTTCTCAGGGTCGGCGTCTTTTCCTGTTACCAACCGATCGCGGATGACACTCCGATGAGCGCGACGAAACGCCTGGGCGAGGATGATTGGCTTGGGCTCATGGCGCTCGCCTACACCGATCGCGCGAAGGGATTTCAGCGATACGTCGATTATTATCTCTCGACCAACGGCCAGACGTATTGGTCGGATACAAATCAGCTGAGCGCCTACCTTCCAAACTACGCCCAGCAGCTGAAGGACAAGGTCGCCGGCAAAAGTGAGTCGAGCCTCATCATCACAGAAATTTATGTCCCACGAGAAGCCCTGGCTGATTTTCTCGCGCAGGCTGCGGAATCATTGCGCGCGCTCGGGGTGCCGGTGATTTACGGCACCGTTCGCCTGATCGAGAAGGACGATGAAAGCTTTCTTCCCTGGGCAAGGGAATCGTACGCTTGCATCATCTTTAATCTTCTCACAATCCATACCGCGGCGGGGATCGAAACGTCGGCGCGGGCGTTTCGTGCGCTTATCGATCTGGCGATCGCGCGCGGCGGCAGCTACTACCTGACGTATCACCGTTTCGCGACGCGCGAACAGGTGACGAAGTGCCACCCGCGATTCGCCAGTTTCCTGGCGCTAAAGAAAAAATACGATCCGGACGAGCGGTTTCAAAGCGATTGGTATCTTCACAATCGGACACTCTTCGCGGGGGATTAGCGTCTTTACTGTTGCTACGCCGGTTCTTTCTTCGGCTGGCGCTTCAGGAGAGTGATCTGCTTGATCCGTGCGGAATCGGACGGGCTCCACGTGGCCACGTCCGGATCGTCTTTGAAAGCATTGTGCACCAGGCGGCGCTCGTAGGAATTCATCGGCTCGAGTTGCAGCGAGCGCCCGGAAATGCGGACGCGTTCCGCCAGTTCCCTCACCCGCTGCACAATCCGGTCTTCGCGCATGGAACGGTAATGCTCGCAATCCACGATCACTTTCGGCGCGTCCTTGTCCTTCGATTGAATGAGCCGGTTCAAGAGGAACTGGATCGCTTCCAGGGTCTCGCCCTCGTGCCCGATCAGGGTGTGGCTTTCCTCCATGTAAATCTGGAGCGTTGGGTTGCCGCCTTCGCTCTGGGTTTCGTCGATCTGCACCACAAAGCCGAGATAGCCGAGGATCGTATCGAGTAATTCCTTGGGCGTCATGATCGTCCTTTACGCGGGCGCTTCCCTGTAGGCGCAACTTTCGCCAGGACCGGCGCGGGTTGCTTCTGGTTCTGGTAAAGCTGCAGGATCGTGAACAGGTTCTGCGTCGTGTAATATAATGCCAAGGCCGCGGCGAAATTGTAACAGAAAAATAAAAAGATCAGCGGCATGAACATCATCACCCGCCGCTGGGTGCTGTCGCCTGTCTTCGGCGTCATCCGCATGAGCCAGATGTTCGAGGCTCCCATGAGGATCGGGAGAATGTTGATCGGCAATCCGCTGGCGTTTCCGAGGATCGGGACAAAACTCAGCCCCGGGATGGTGAAGAGCGTATCGGGCTGAGAAAGATCGTGCACCCAGATGAACGTGGCGTTCCGCAATTCCGCCGCCTGCCCCAGCATGCTGAACAAACCGAAGAAGATTGGGATCTGGATCATCATCGGCAAACAACCGCCGACCGGATTCACCCCGTGCTCTTTGTAGAGCTTCATCACTTCCTGGTTCATCCGGGTCGGGTCGTCCTTGTACTTTTCCTTCAGCTCCTGCATTTTCGGAGCGAGCGCGGACATCTTGCGCATCGATTTGTTTGCCTTGTTCTGGAGCGGCCAGAGCACGCCCTTTACGCACGCGGTCAGGAGGACAATCGACCACCCGTAATTGCCGATCCAGCTATGGATCAGGTTCATGAAGTTGAGGAGGAACTGGCTGACGAGCTTGAACCAACCGAAGTTCATGATCTCGGCTTCGTTGTGTTCGAGCTTCGCGAGACGGGCGTAAAGTTTCGGGCCGCCGTAGAGCTGGAAGCGCATGGTCGCGGTTTGGCCCGGCTGAACCTGAAATCCCGGCATGCCCAGGGCGCCTTCAAGTCCGAGCAGATTGGGGCCTTCCTTTTGCTTGATGTCGAAAGGCCGCGCCCACAATTCGACCGCCTTCGCATTGAGCGGCGTGACCAAGTCGGTGAAGAACTGGTTCGTCATGCCGGCCCAATCCGCGTTGTTGACCTTTTCTCGGTAGAACGGTTTCGCTTCGCGCTTCTGCACGCCGATTAAAGGATAATTCTGCGCGGGGAACCAGTTCACATCGATCCCGCCCGCCTTTCCGTCCGCGTACCAGGCCAGGCGTGTGTAGGTGGACATGTCCTTGGGATGAATGGGACGTGTCGAACCGAGCGTGACAAAATAGCCGGCGTTATTGTAGGGCTGCGCGCCGTCGTTCCGGAAATCCACGTCCATTTCGGCGACGAAGTTGTCTTTCTTGTCGGGCGTGGGCGGAAAGAAAAAGCGTTTCCGGATCGTCACGCCTTCCGGAGTTTTGCGTTCGAATTCGATAGCGCCGTCCGCTTGTTTCGCGATCGAATATTCGGGCAACGCTGTCACTGACTCCGGCTGGTCAACGATCGCGCCGATCGGAATGCGATCGGGCGCATTCAAGACGACGGGATGGCCCTCGACTGTGTGATTGAGAAGGACCGCTTCGGCAATCGCCCCGCCGCGATTCGTCAGGTGCAGTTCCACGTCACCGTTAGTCATCGTCTCCGCCTTTTCGGCGAAAGTGGGAGCCGCTTCCGTGGGCGCCGGCGAGGGCGAGGCTGCGGAAACGGGTGCTACGGAGGCAGACGCAGACGCGCCGGGCGAAGTTGCCGAGGACGGTGAACTAGTTGCGGTCGCCGAAGGCAACGGCGCGGCAACGATCGGCGCAGGCGGCGGCAAATGCGTCGCGGTATAAGCGTACCACCCGACCAGTCCGAGGACGCAAAGGGTAATGGCAATCCATGCTTGTCGATCCATAAGCGTTGCCCGCCGGGCTATTCACAGACAATTGATGCAGCCTGGCCGGTGGCCGGTTTGCCATGGTAGTGCGGCGGCGGAACCGGATCATGCCCGCGTCCGCCCCAGGGATGACAACGGCTCAATCGGCAGACGCCCAGCCACGTTCCCCGTAAGACTCCGTGCGTCTCCAAGGCCTCGAGAAAGTAAGCCGAACAGGTCGGTTCGTAGCGGCAACCCGACCCCGGTCCTCCGAGGAACGAGAGCACCGGCGAGAGCAGTATTTGGTAGCCGCGAATAAAAAGACGCGCGAGGAAAAGCATCAGGGCGCTAAAATAGAAGCGCGCTCCGCGAGGCGCAACCACTCATCTTTCAGTTGATCATAGCTGGCGTTCGCCGCATACGGCCGCGCGACTACCACGAGCCAGACGCCGGCGTTCAATCGCGCCTGAGCGGTGCGCACGATATCGCGCAGTCGCCGGCGCACCCGGTTCCGGATCACCGCGGTGCCGATGTGTTTCGGCGTGACGAACCCGGCGCGGAATGATTTTTCGTTCTTGAGCTTGAGCGCACCAAGAACGAGGAGCCGGCCGCGCTCGGTGGTCCCCTGCCCCTTCACCCGCGCAAACTCTGCCGGCAGGGTGAGCCGTTTCGTTTTAGGAAGGGACAATTGGCCCGGCATGTCGTGAAGGATAGCACAGTCATTATTGGAGCCGGCACGCCCCCCTGCCGGAGGCGGAAGATGTGGCAACTCTTCGCTCAACGGCCTGAGGGCAGGCCGTGTCCAAGCCGTACAGCAAAAGTCTTCCCGCGGACGAACCGCGGGAAGACTTCGCGAATTGAAGCAGCGCTAAGACTACGGGCTCGGGCTCGACGTCGTGACCGTCGTGTTGTTATTCGTCGTCGTGTTCGTCGTCTCCTTCTTCTCTGTCGCCGGCGGATTTACGACCGTCGTGTTGCGCTCGACTTTCTTCTCAGCAGGCGCTGGAGAACTGGCCGGAGCGACAACGTCGGTCTTTTGCTCGCAGGCTCCGAGGAGCGCAGCACTGGCTAAAATGCAGAATAATTTTTTCATAGTTTGGATTGGTTGCCCATGTTGGGACAAAGGGGAATCGAACCGCGGCCAGTTTTCGGCCTTGCCGAAAGGCAACTTTCAGAGGCAGTTGCGCGCCGTCTAAAACGGCGGCTCAAACGGAAGCCCGTGCGCTTCCGCCACTGCCGCGTAGGTGATCTTGCCGTCGCGGGTGTTAATCCCGCCAGTAAGGGCCGGCTGCCGTTTGCACGCGCCTTCCAGCCCGAACTCGGCGAGCAATTCTACATAACGCGCCGTCGCGTTGCTGAGTGCCTGGGTGGAGGTGCGGGCATAGGCGCCCGGCATGTTCGCCACGCAGTAATGCGTGACCTCTTCTTCGACGTAAATCGGTTCTTCGTGGGTCGTGGCGCGGGAAGTCTCGGCGCAGCCCCCCTGGTCGATGGCAATATCCACGAAGACACTCCCCGGCCGCATTTTCTTTAACATGGCCCGCGTGATCAGCTTCGGCGCCTTTGCTCCCGGCACGAGCACGGCGCCGATCAGCAAATCCGTCTTCGGCATCAATTCCGTCAAGTTCGCTTCGTTGGAATACAGCGTCTTCACGTTCGGCATCGTCAAATCCAGGAACCGCATCCGCTCGCCATCGACTTCGAGAATGATGACGTCCGCCTTCAATCCCAACGCCATGCGCGCCGCGTTCACGCCGGAAGTTCCTCCGCCGATCACGACCACCCGGCCCGGCAACACCCCAGGCACGCCGCCGAGAAGAACGCCGTTGCCGCCATTGTGCTTGGCCAGGTAATACGCGCCCATCACCACCGACATGCGCCCTGCGATCTCGCTCATCGGCTCGAGCAACGGCAGCTTGTTGCCGACCTGAATCGTTTCATAAGCGACGCCCGTTACCCCCGATTTCTGGAGCGCCTCGGTTAGCGGTTTGCTCGCGGCCAGATGCAAATAGGTGAAAAGAATCTGTCCCTTGCGCAGCAAGCCGTACTCGGGCGGCAACGGTTCCTTCACTTTCACGATCATGTCCGCCTGCGCGAATACGTCCTCCACGCGATCGACCATCTTCGCGCCCGCGCTTATGTAATCCTGGTCGGAATAACCAGACCCGACGCCCGCGCTTTTCAGCACCAGAACGCTGTGACCTTTGCCGGTCAGCGTCGCCGCCGTCGATGGGATGAGCCCCACGCGGTGCTCCTGCTGTTTAATCTCTTTCGGAACGCCGATGATCATGGTGAAGAGAGTGACCAGTGATCAGTGACCAGTGACAAGTTAAAAATGCGAACGCGCCAATCTTTTCTGATCACCGATCACTGGTCACTGATCACTTCCTAGTTCAACGACGGATCGTCCGGCGCAGCGGCGAGCATTTTATACCACGGCCCGAGGCCACGCATGATTTCGAACCACAGCTTGGGCAAACGCGCGGGTGCGAGCGCGGCTCGCGTGGGTTTCTGCAAGATCCACGCTTTTTGTTTCATCTCGGCTTCGAGCTGCCCGGCGCTCCAGCCGGCGTAACCGACGAACGCACGGACCGAGGCGGGATCTTCGTCCACCAATTGATGGGCCTGATCGACGCCGACGTTGTGATTCAACTTCAGGCCTTCTCCCTTGTGCCATTCGAACGCGGCAAACATGAGCTGGTTTTTCCCCACGGGTCCGCCGAGAAAAACCGGAATGTCGCCGAGCCCTTCGGGCGGCGCGTCGTTGACCAGGTCGCCGACCTGTTTATCGAGCGGCCGATTAAGAATCACGCCGATCGCGCCATCTTCTGAGTCATGGGCGGAGATGAACAGGACCGCGCGCCGAAAATTTGGATCGAGCATGTTCGGATGAGCCACGAGCAGCGAACCGGCCAGGCTCAGAGGCATTCCATCCCCGAGATTGCGCATGAAAAACTAGAAGCCGCCGTGGCGCCTTGCGCAAGGCCTTTCAGGCTGTCGCCGGGATCGCTAATCCGGCGAGATCGTCGCTACCTGCGGATTAGTTGTCGATCGCGCAGTTCGAAGACAGGTCCATCGATCGCTTCCTCACTCCATTGCATTGTCGTGGCGGTCACCAGCTTCTGTGCATCCGCCGGCAAATGCGCGAGCAAGGCATTCCGCCGGACGGGATCCAGCTCGCCGAAGATATCGTCGAGTAAGAGCAACGGCGGCGCGCCTTCCTCCAATTGGAACGTTCGCGCCTGTGCAATTTTCAGCGCGAGCGCGACCGTCCGCTGCTGGCCTTCCGATGCGTACTGCTGCGCATCTTTCCCTTCGACGGCCAGCTCGATATCGTCGCGATGCGGTCCGACGATCGTCTGCCGGAGCCGCAACTCCTTCGGGTGCGAACTCGCAAGATCAGCAGCGAAATCCTCCCCATTCCCCGGTGCGAAACGGAGCCGCAAACTTTCTTCAGCGTTACCGCTCACCTGGCGATGCGCTTCTGCCGCCAGCGGCGCCAGGCGTTCGACTAGCCGCGCCCGCATCGCGCCCAGTTTCCTCCCATGTTCGATCAGCGGCGGATCGTAGGCCGCGATTTCGCGCGGACGCGGATGCGCCGATTTCAAGAGCGCGTTTCGGGAGCGAAGCGCCCGTTCGTACGATCGAAGGGTTGGCCGGTATAGCGGATCGATCTGGGTGGCGAGAAAATCGAGATAGCGCCGCCGCGCTTCGGAGCCGCCCCGCACCAGCTCAATATCGGTATTGGCAAAAGAGACGACTCGCCCAAGCCGCAAGTATTCGGTGAGGGGCCGTTGCTCGATCTCATCCAGCGAAACTTTCCTGCGCAAAGCGCTGTAACGAAACTCGAGCCGATGATCATCGAGGCGCCCGGCGACACCGAACGCCTTCTCGCCGAAGCGAACCACCGGGGCGAGCGCGGAGCTGCGTTGCGATTGCAACCGCAGAAGAACGCAGGCCGCCTCCAGGATCGAAGTTTTCCCCTGCCCGTTTCGCGCGATGAAAAAATTGAAGCCGGGAGCGAACTCGACCGCAAGCGCCTCGAAGCAGCGGAAATTCCGGAGCTGAAGTTCGGCGAGCATGAAATCCAGTCAGCGCTGTAGTCGCGGCGCTCTGTCGCCGCGTAATGTCGTTGGCGGCGATCCCGCAGGCG
>JBEEHR010000060.1:0-8055 GCA_041167505.1 Verrucomicrobiota bacterium | reverse complement strand
GGAGTGGACCCGCGACGGGAAACTTCGCCAACCGGTCTTCCTCGGCATGCGCGAAGACAAAGAAGCCACCAAAGTAAGGCGGGAAGCGGTCTAGCTGAGGAAGGTCGGACCGCTTCGTGCTTCGAACGCGGAAGTTATTGACAATTGTTCACAATTGGCGGAAATCGACAGTCCCGCGCCCAGTCTAACAACAAAAGGAGATTGATTATGCGTCCAACTTGGAAGGGCAGTATCAGCTTTGGCCTCGTTTATATTCCGATAGCGGTTTACCCCGCGACCCGGGAAGAGAAGCTCAGTTTTCGCCAGCTCCGGGTCACTGACCTGAGCCCGATCAAGTATAAAAAAGTGGCGGAAGCCGATTCCAAGGAAGTCTCCGCGGACCAGATCGTGAAAGGGTTCGAATACGAGCGCGGACGTTACATCGTGCTCAAGGAAGAGGATTTTTCCAAGGTCCGGATCGAGTCGACTCACTCGATCGACATCACCGATTTCGTCGATCTCACCCAGGTCGATCCGAAGTTTTTCTACAAGCCCTATTTCCTCGAACCGCAAAAAGGCGGCGAGAAGGCCTACGCGCTTTTGCACAAGGCCCTTTCCGGCACCGGAAAGATCGGGGTCGCGAAAGTCGTGATCAGCAATCGCGAATATCTCGCCTCGGTGAAGCCGGACGGATTGTTCCTCGTCCTCGACCTCATGCACTTCGCCTCAGAAATTCTGGCGCCGGAAGAACTCAAGAACGGCAGCGCCACGGCGATCACCGACAAGGAATTGAAGATGGCGCAGTCCCTCGTCGAAAGCATGTCGGTCGCGTGGGAGCCGGACAAATACCGTGACGAGTACCGCAATGCCGTGATGGAAATGATCGAGCAAAAAGCGCAGCACAAGGAAGTCGCGAAGAAGGCCGCGCCGGCGATGCGCGCCACGAACGTCGTCGACCTGGTCAAGGTTCTTCAGGAAAGCCTGAACCGGAACCAGTCGCTCAAGCCAAAGCGGAACGGCGCGAGCCCGGCCAAACGTTCCACCTCATCGATGGTGAAACAGAAGCGCCGCGTCGCGGCGTAGTCGCCACCGCCGCTTTTGGAGGGACGGCCGCTGGCCGTCCTCATTTCGCGCCGGCATCAGGACGGGCAGCGCCCGTCCCTCCAAAGATCCCCATTAACTGCTTCGCCAGCCTCGGCCCTATGCCGCTCTCTTCGTGCTTGAGATACACGAACACATCCGGCCAGACCTTGTCGTTCTCTCCAATCGCCTTCGCCCATCGCTCCATATCAGCGTCGGTGTAATCTTCGCGGCGCAAACGCAGGTAACCGTAGTCGGCCGTCGCTACTACCGGCGTGGTAAGGTCCGCGCTTTCCGCGACGCAGAGCGCGATGTTTTTCCCATTCAGGAGCGCAAACACTTCCTCGTCGAACCAGGACGGATGCCGAAACTCAAACGCGGCGCGCAACCCTGCCGGAACATCTTCCAGAAAAGCCGCCAGCAACGCGGTGTCTTTCTTGAACGCCGGCGGTAATTGAAACAGCACCGGGCCCAGCTTCGCTTCGAGGTCGGCGATGACCTGGCAAAAGTAACGCATCGTATCGCCACAATCGCGCAGCTTCGAGAAGTGCGTCACCTTCTGCGGCGCTTTCAGGCTGAACTTGAACCGCTCCGGCGTCGCGTCCCACCAGTTCTGAATCGTCTTCGGGCTCGGAATCCGGCGGAAACTATAATTGACCTCGGTCGTCGAAAAACGCTCCGCATAAAATGGCAGCATCTTGCTCGTTGATAAATCCTCCGGGTAAAAAGTCCCTTTCCATTCCGGATATTGAAAGCCTGAGGTGCCGATCCAGTGATTCATGCCTCCATCTTGCTCGATGTAGAGGCGGCTGTCACCAGCCGCGAGCCGACCGACTCCGCGCGTGAGGACACGCGCCCCTACACCCGCGCCTCGTCCACTTTGGCGCGTGACAATTTCCCGCGATTCTTCACCATCGCCGCATGATAACGAAAAACATCGGCATGCTTCTGCTCGCCATTTACCTCATCCTCGTCGGCATCATCTCGCTTGCCCCCACGCTAGGGATACCTGGCATCGTGCTGGGCATTTTGGCCCTCGTCGCCGGGATCATGATCCTTCTCGGGAAATAACGCAGGCGAAGGACGTGTCCTCCCGACGTCCCTAAGCGACCTATCGAGGCCGAGCGAACCAGCGCCACGAGAGAATGGCGGCGATTCCGACTGTGATGACGAGGCCGATACCGAATTCGTCGATGATGTACTTGGTGGGGCCGGTGTCGCGAGTAAGTGGTGTGAAGATGGATTGGATAAAGAGATTGTGGCTGCCGTGGAAGATGGCGGCGGGCCAGAGGCTCTTCGAGCGCAGAGTCAGCCACGCCAGGATGAAGCTGTCGGCAACGACCATGAGAGTGAAGCAGGCGAGGCTATACCAGGCGGGCGCGCCTTTGTTGTAGTCGCCGAAAAGCAGGACGGGAAAATGATAGGCGGCCCACATCAAGCCGCTGATCAGGCTCACTCCGGTGAAACCGACGACCTTCGATAACTCCGGGACAAGAAAACCGCGCCAGCCGATTTCCTCCCCGAGCGCTCGCGAAGTCTTTCCGACAAGACCTAGTGTGGCGGTGAAAACGACGAACAGGATAAGGACGAGTGGCGGCGGGAAATTCGACCAGCCAAATTGCTCCGCCGTGCGCTTGAGAAAATCGGCCTCAAGGAATCCGCCGAGCGGTGTGAGCCAGGCGATGAGATAGACGGGCAAGGCGTAAGCCAGTGGAATAAGGTACGCGAGCCAGGCATAGCGGCCGCCGCCCCACTTCCACGGCAGCTCCGCGATTGGCTCCCGAAAAATTCTTTTCGTCGCCAGCGCCGCCAGAGCCGGGCTCCACATTGCCCCGGTGACGTAGAGTAAATTGCCGGCGTCCATTCGCCCGCCGAAAAGGACGAAAGCATTGAAGACGTTGCTGAAAACCAGGGTGAGCGCGTAGTAGAGCGCGATCTTCTTCCAGACTCTCGCGGCGGGCTCTGTCACGGGACTAACCGCGCAACGCTTCCGTGAAGCGAACCAGTTCCGCCGTCAGCTCGGCAATACGTTCGCCGACTTCCTTGTCCTTTAGCTCATCGCCTTCAAAGGCGCGGCCGGTGGCATAGACGAACCGCGGGATAATGACGGAACGAAAGTCGAGCATCAGGCTGTTGGCGAATGCCATAACCGACATGTAGCTGCTCATGCCGCCCGCCGCGCAAAGGAACCCGACTACCTTCTCTTCCCACCCGCTTCCCGTCAGCTCGACCAGGTTTTTCGCCGCGGCGCTCACGTCATAGTTATAAACCGGGGTGGCGACCAGGATGCCATCCGCGGCTTTGATCGCCTTGCTTACGTTCTGCGAACCCGGCTTCGTGTAACACGCATCCGCATCGCACAACGGCAGGTCCAGCTCGCTGATATCGAGCCACGCACACTGGACCTTCGCTTTCTCCAAATTCCCAAGAGCGATTCGGCCCATGCGGCGGCTGTTGCTGTCGGGATTACCGCTGGTGCTGACGACGAGGTATTTGGCCATGCTGTTATTATATACTGACTGGTCAATGATCATTCGCAAATGCGAGAGAGCGCCCACGGCGCGTCAACTCCAGCCTGGGGCATCGCCCCAGGAATCCAATCGACCCTCGTTCCCAAGTGACCCTCGTTCCCAAGCTCCAGCTTGGGAACGCACCCTGTCTTGCGAAGCTCTGCTTCGCCGCCGACGAACCATGAATCAGCGCATTCGACGTGATGCCACGCCCGGGAAGCAGAGCTTCCGAGATAAAGTTCCGTTCCCAAGCTGGAGCTTGGGAACGAGGGTCGGGAGGCCGCTGACGGCGGTTTGTAAACCGCCGCTCCTTGCTCAAATCAAACGGAGTGGCGTAGTCTTCTCCCCTCCATGAAACCGACAAGATTCTTCGCGCTGGCGGCGCTGCTCATTTCCTTCATCTTCCCGGCAGCCATGCGCGCCGAACCCACGCCTGCCGAACGCGTCGCCGATATCCAGAAGGCGCTCCAGGCCGCGAAACTGGACGGCTGGCTCTTCTACGATTTCCGCGGGAGCGATCCGCTCGCGGCGCGCATTTTGAGATTGGGCGAGCACGCCTCCGGTTCGCGGCGCTGGTTCTATTACATCCCCGCCACCGGCGAGCCGACCAGGATTGTCCATTCGATCGAGCGGGCGAAACTCGACGCGCTTCCCGGAAAACGCGTCATCTATCGCGGCTGGGAAGAACTGCATGCCGAGGTGCGCGAGGCGCTGAACGCGGTCCCTGTAGCGGCAGGCGTGTCGCCTGCAAAACCGCGCGCCGCTGCAGCCGACACGGCTGCCACTACAGATAAAAGAACGAAACGCGTCGCCATGCAGTATTCGCCCAGGAACGACATCCCCTACATCTCGCGCGTCGATGCCGGCACCATCGAGCTGATCAAATCCTTCGGCGTGGAAGTCGTCACCAGCGCTGAGCTCGTCCAGCAATTCGAAGCGGTCCTGACCCCGGCCCAAAAACAATCACACATCGAAGCGTCCGACAAATTGCACCGCGTCCTCATGGAAGCGTTCGCCGAGATCGGCCGGAACATTCGCGAAAACAAGGCGATCACCGAATACGACATCCAGCAATTCATCTCCCGCCGGCTTTACGAGGAAGGTCTTACGAAAGAAGACGGCATCGTCGCCGTGAACGCGAACACCGCCAACCCGCATTACTTCCCCACCCGCGAATCCGCGTCGCCGATCAAGCGCAACGACTTCGTCCTGCTCGATATTGTCGGCAAACTTCGCCAGCCCGGCGCGATCTTTACCGACCAGACCTGGACCGGCTTCGTCGGCGACACCGTGCCGGGAGAATACGTCCGCATCTTCAACATCGTGCGGGACGCCCGGGACGCCGCGACCGACTTCGTCCGCAAGAATGTCCGCGAAGGAAAACGAATTCACGGCGCCGAAGTGGACGACGTTTCGCGCGGCGTGATCAAGCGGGCCGGATACGGCGAGCAATTCACCCATCGCACCGGCCATTCGATCGGCGAAGAAGGCCACGGCAACGGCGTGAACATCGACAACTTCGAGACGCGCGACTCGCGTTTCATCACCGCCGGCGTTTGTTTCTCCATCGAGCCCGGCATCTACCAGGAAGGCAAGTTCGGCGTCCGCTCCGAGATCGACGTTTACGTCGGCGACAAAGACATCGAAGTCACCGGCCAACCGATCCAGACCGAGATCGTCCCCATCTTGAAAGGGCCCTAGCCGGACCTCTTCGGCCGTTTGGGCTTGCCGGGTGAATCTCGATCCGTATGGTGGGGGCCATGCCCGGTATCCTCCCTGCCGCTGCGTCCAAAAGCAGGCGGATTACTAGGCCGAATTATTCCCCTTTTGCTTTTAAATGCCGAATAATTCGGCCTACTTCTCGTTAGGCTCATTCCATGCGCACCATGTTGATCACGGCGTCTCTGTGCTCGCTCGCGTGTGCATGTCTCGCTGAGCCGCCGGGATTGCACGTGAAGCAGCCATTCTTCATGCGGAGCACGTTCGCCACAACATACGAACATCCGCAGTTCACCCTCGGAATGGTCGAAGGCAACGGTGACGAGTTGTTCGGAGAGTTCTCGTTTCACAACATCTCGGAGAACAATAAGGGAGTTCGCCCGCCTGTGACCATTCGGGGTGCACAACTCGAGGACGGCTCTTTCTGGCCGTTCGTTGAGCTACAGGTCGGTAGCAGCCGCGACGGTCCGTGGAAGAGCGTCGGAGCCTCTCATATGCAGGGCGCGCCAGTCGAAGTCACCATTCCGTCCGGGCTTGCCGTGTCGGGCTTAAGAGTAGATTTCACGCCGTTTAAGTCCTCGATCAGCAGCTTGCCTTGGGGACGTGTAGTCCTGCCAAGCGGCGAGGCAGCGATTCTCGACTTAAAGGAGCTAGCCCCCGAGCCTTCCGCTACACCGGCACCCAAATGAGCCTAACCAGGCGATGCAGCCAACCGCTGGCCGCTCCGATGCGTAGCTTTCAAATGACTTCAACACCTCCAATGCAGATCACGCTCGCTCTCGCCAGCAGTGGCTGATCTTATTCCCGTTAGGTGGCAAGACCATGCAGCGCCTTGAAACCGAGATGTCGCAGCGTTTCCCCGAGTTAGCGACGCAGATTGTGGAGCATCACGACCTCCCTTACGTCATCATGGCCGCTTTGGCGCACTGGCTTGAGACGGTCCCCGAGAGCGGCGTTCCCGCCGCCCTCGAACGTGTCCGATCGTTCGTCACTTGGTGTGAGCAGCAGTCGCGCAGCGAAGATCCCGGCGAAGACATTTTCACCATTCTCGTAATTGGCTTTTTCGAAAAGCTACTGGAGTCTGAAGCTCTCAGGTGCTTCGTGCCGGTGTTTCTTACGCGCGACGATCTCGAGCGCGACCCGAACTATTGGACGACTTGGGTCGGAGAAGAGAATTATGCGAAAGCGTTGGCGCTATTCACCGCAACCACCTAACCATGCGATGGAGCGAACGTCGGACCGCTGTGCGATTAACTCTTGAGATGACTTCCACACTCCACCTCCGAGTGACGCGCGGCCTCGTCCGCCGTCGCTCATCTTGTTCTCGTTAGGTGGTGAGAGCCTTCCGTGAGTATTGATCCTCCACGCGATCGATTCGAGTTCTGGGTCCGCTTCGTTTTCGGCGCGGTGTTCGGCCCGTTACTAGGCCTGATGCTCGTCTGGTGGATTCTGCCAAACATCGCGATGAGTTGGCTCGTCGCACTGTGCGCTGCGGTGTTTTTCGGACTTGCCGCTGCATTCTGGGGGGATCGCTTTTGGCATTTCCTCCTCGGTTTGTTCCGGTGGTGGTGATATGCTTGTTCCACCCTCACGATGAAGCCACGTCCACCATCTAACCAAGCGATGGAGCGAACGGGCACCCGCTGCGGGCCAACGCTCGCTCTCGCTTCCACCCTTTCCCTGCAAGCGACCCACGCCCTCGGTGCCCGTCGCTCATCTTGTTCTCGTTAGACCTTTCGCGCTTATGAGATTTCGGATCATTGTTTTTGTTCTCTTGGCTGGGTGCATCACCGCAACAGCCCAATACAAGCCTAAAGACGGCTTCGTTCCGGACGCCGCGACGGCTATCAAGATCGCGGTAGCGATCTGGGGGCCAATCTTTGGCGAAGCCAAGATTGCAGGCGAAAAGCCGTATCATGCGGCACTCAAAGAAGGCATTTGGATAGTAGAGGGATCGCTCCCTGAAGGTTACAACGGGGGAGTGGCCCGAGCGGAGATCTCCAAAGAGGACGGAAAGGTTGTTTCCGTCTCACACGGCAAATGAAAGGTCTAACCATGCGATGGAGCGAACGGCTGGCAGCTTTGGCTCCTCAGTTTCCATGAAATTCCACTCTCAACCGGCAGCGACACGCGCCCTCGTCCGCCGTCGCTCATCTTATTCTCGTTAGATGTCATACCCCACCCGAGTCATCGTAGCCGTCGCCTTGCTTATCGCGAGTGGTGGCAATGCGTTCGCGATTCGTGAGTTCGACATCCGCACCATCGAAGCACTCGGACGTAATATTTACGAGAAAGCGCGGCAGGCCTCCAGCTCGCAAAGCGAGCTAGAGAGGCGAGCAATACGCACGGCAAGCGATGCCCTGAAGGGCATCAACTTGCGTGGCTATCGCTTCGTTGTCCTGACCGACCCGAAGCGGTCCGGGTTGCTTGTCTACGCCCTTGCGACCAGCGCGAATCGAGATGAAATCGTTGCGGGCGTCCACTATCGGCTCACAGTATCCGCGGATGGAAGGCGCGCGGAGCAGGTGGACGCGCTCTCCCGGACACGCGTAGTCATCACCAGTCATTCGTTGCCGAGCAAGTACAACCTCGTCGGATTTGTCCTAGGGCAGATCGTCAGCGACAAGCCGGTCGAGACGTTTGTTTACCTGACGTTGCTTCACAAGAAACCCTGCATGATCGCCACTCCCGATGGTTCTGTTTGGTGGATCGAGAACGGCAAGATCAGGAAAGAGAAGAAAAAGGCGACAGACCGCACAGCGTCACC
>JBEEHR010000059.1:0-87399 GCA_041167505.1 Verrucomicrobiota bacterium | reverse complement strand
AGCTGCCGTTCCATCGAGAGCACTCATCTTAGGGGGACGAATACCGGTTAGCAAACTACCTCCGCTACCCGATCCCGCGTTCCCCGGATCTTGTCGACTTTCCAAGTGCCGGCGTCATGCGCGCGAGGCGTTGACGTTTTCGGGTCATTCGCTAGCGTCCCCGGCGATGACTTCCGATTCATTAGAAAAATTGCGCGCCGCGGTCCGCGATGTCCCGGATTTTCCAAAGCCGGGAATCATCTTCAAAGACATCACGCCGATCCTGGCCAACGGGAAACTTTTTCGCTTAGCGATCGAGGCGTTCCTGGAAAACTGCCGGGGCAAACAGATCGACAAGATTGTCGGGATCGACGCGCGCGGATTCCTGTTTGGCTCAGCGGTCGCCTACGATCTGGGAGTTGGTTTCGTGCCGCTACGGAAGAAGGGGCGGCTGCCTTACAAAACCGAGAGCGCGAAATATTCGCTCGAGTACGGCGAGGCTGAAATGGAATTGCACATCGACGCAATCGAGCGCGGGGAAAAGATTGTGTTGATCGACGATCTCTTGGCGACGGGTGGTACGTCCGCGTCCGCGGCGACATTGATCCGGAAAGTCGGCGGCGTCTTGCTGGAAGCGCAGTTCCTCATCGAGCTGGAATTCTTGCATGGCCGCAAAAAGCTCGAATCGACGCCAGTCGTTTCATTTTTGAAGTATTGATTGCGTGTCATCCCGAGCCGCGCAGACGGCGAGGGGCCTCCCAGTCGCAGGTAGAGCTACGCGAGCAGCTCTTCCGCGATCAACGAAGCGAATACATTGAACATGCCGGTGTTAGTTTGCGTGATTGTTGCACAACTGTGAGGTCCCTCGCCGTCTGCGCGGGCTCGGGATGACAGCCGCCACGCGTCAGGTTTCGTGGCAGCTGCACGCGCCGCCGCATTCTTGCTCTGCGACGATGACTTCCATCTTGATGTCCTGAAGCGCGATCTGGTCGTGGATCAAATTCAGTAATCCAAGCGCGCGTTCGTCGGGCATGTGATCGCACCGCAGCTCGATGCGAGCGGCTTTGCCTGTCAGCTCCGGATGCGCGGCAACCATCTCGCCATCGAGGAGGAAAGAAACGTAGGCGTTGAATTTCTCCTGCAGTTCGTGGAGCCGCTCGTCGGAGCCGTCCCACGGCCGCGGCTCGTTCATGGCGAGAAGCACCTCGTCCCTCTTCTGATCCACACCGAAGAGATCGATCACCGCCGCGTTAGCCACGCCGGTCATCACTGGCTCTTGCTCTTGCTCGCCCATTGCAGAAAACGTCCAACGTCCAACCCTCCTCCGCAAGCTACGGCGGCCAGGCTACCAAACGTCCAACGGCGAATGGCAGAACCTTCGGCTGGTGCCATAATCTAGACCATGTTTCGTCTGGCACTGTTTTGCCCGTTTCTGATCGCGAGCACCGCCTTCGCCCAGTTCTCCCCCGCGCTCCTCCAAAACAACAGCTACTGGGGCGACGGGAAAGCCGAGTTCAATATCTACGACGCCCAGATCGCGCGCTACGGAATCCCGCGTCCGACCGAAGTGCTCCACATTCTCGTACGGGAGCCGTTCGATCCGAAACAGCTCGTCAAACCGGATAACCCGAACCAGGCGGACGCGATCCAGGTCCTGAAGTTAAACCAAATTCTCCACGTCCCGACCGGCCTCTACGTTTACCAGCAGATGCATTCAAACTTCTGGCGCGTGGACAACGCGCAGTTGCTGAAATTTTCGCTCACGAGCAACGACAGTTGCGGCAACACCTTCAAGGAAATGCGTCGCGAGGGCGATAAACTAACCTACGAATATCACACCTATTGGGACGGCATGGCGGGCGGCAAAGAAAACGTCACTCTCCCGGCCAACAGTTATTTTTACGACGAGCTGCCGTGGCTCGTGCGCACGATCGATTTCACAAAGCCGGCAGGATTCGAGGTGCATCTCGCGGGCACGGCGATTAATTCCAAGAAAGATTCCTTCTCTTTCAAGCCCGCCAAAATCTCGTTCAGACCGACTGAGCGCGAGATCGATGTCGCCGTCGAACATGGCGGCGGCACCGACCATTTTATTCTCGATCGCGACTTCCCGAATCTTCTTCGCGAATGGAAGTCAGCCGACGGCAGCCGCCTGAAAATGAAACGCAGCCTGAAGGTCGCCTACTGGAACTACAACAAACCCGGCGACCGCGAGCGCGCCCTGGCCGATCCCATGTTGCGCCATCCGGATTGATTGCTGCGCGCCGCGCCAACTAGTTTACTTTCACCGATGGCAAACCGAACCAAAGCCCGCGCCCTGACGTTGCTCGGCAAAAGCGAAACGCGTCTCCCTGCCTCTCCCGCGGAGGCGCGTTTGGAAACATTTCCGAATCCGGCGCGACGAAATTACCGCATTCGTTTCGAGACTGCGGATTTCACCTCGCTTTGTCCCGTCACCGGCCAGATGGATTTCGCGCAGATCACAATCGAATACATTCCCGCCAAACTTTGCGTGGAGAGCAAGTCGCTGAAGTTCTATCTCGCTTCGTACCGCAATGAGCGCGCGTTTAATGAAGCCGTCACGAATCGGATCCTCGATGATTTAGTCCGCGCGTGTTCTCCGCGCGAAGCCGTTGTGACGGCGGAGTTCTCCGCGCGCGGCGGGATCGCCCTCACGGTGCGCGCCGAACACCCAGGCGACAGCGAGTAGGAGGCGTGATGAAACGCGCCGTTGTGCTGCTCAGCGGCGGACTGGATTCCGCGACTACGCTCGCGATCTGCCGGCACGATGGGTTCGAACCCTGCGCTCTCTCCTTTGACTACGGCCAGCGGCATCAACTGGAACTGAACGCGGCCACACGCGTCGCGGCGGCACTCGGGGCGCGGGAGCATCGCATCGCGAAGATCGACCTGCGCATCTTCGGCGGGTCGGCGTTGACCGATGCCATCGCCGTGCCGAAAAACCGCGAGTCCGACACTGAAATTCCAGTTACCTATGTCCCCGCCAGAAACACGATCTTCCTTTCCTACGCGCTTGCCTGGTGTGAAGTGCTCGGCGCCGCGGACATTTATATCGGCGCGAATGCCATCGATTACAGCGGCTACCCGGATTGCCGGCCGGAATTCATTTCTGCGTTCGAGCGGATGGCGAACCTGGCCACGAAAGCCGGCGTGGAGGGAACTCGCTTCAAGATTCACGCTCCGCTGATCTCCATGTCGAAGGCGGAAATCATCCGAAAAGGAATGGAACTCGGCGTCGATTTTTCGCTCACCCACAGCTGCTACGATCCCGGAGCTGACGGCGTCGCCTGCGGCGAATGCGACTCGTGCCGTCTCCGGCTGGAAGGATTTCGAGCAGCCGGTTTGGTGGATCCCATTCGTTACGCTGCCAGGTGAAACGGTTCTTTGGTCTTTTCGTTCTCACGTCCGCCGAGCAACGGGGCATTATTTTGTTGGTCCTCCTGCTCGTCGTGGCCGCGTGGTACAAACATCAGCGCGATTTGGATTATGCCTTGAGGCCGCTGCCGCCAGCGACCGCTTCGCCCTCGCCTAACGACTCGTTGTAGCCACGGCCCTGTGGGCCGTTTGCCTTTTCATCCTGTCCCGCCGCGCCAAGAGACGGCCCACAGGGCCGTGGCTACACGAGGACGACAATTTACAGTCCAGGAATATGCCCGTAGCCGATAAAGTTTGGGCTTAACCTTCCCTCATCCGTCTTCGCGGGCTTCGGGATTTTGAAATCGAAGACGCTGACGCCGTAGCGCGATTCGTCTTTGTAAGTCCGCCCGTCGCTCGCGCCCACCATGATGCGATGGTTCGTTCCCTTCTCTCGGCCGAGATAAATCATCGCATGCGTGATCGGCGGATCGCGTTCAATGCTGTAGGTCCCGGTCCAGAAAAGCAGATCCCCCGGCACCAGCTCGTCGAGCTCGAAGGTATCTTCGTGGCGGCTGTTGACGGCCCTGAAAGTTCCAGCCTTTCGCAGCCAGACGTATTGCTGGCTCGAATCGCGCGGCACATCGCGGACGCCGTTTTGACTGAGGACATAGAAGACGAACCCGGAGCAATCCATCCCGCCGCTCGCCGGATCGGCCGAGCCATATTTGTATTCAAGATTGCGTCGCGTCAGGTCGAGCGCCATGTCGGTTACGTTTCGGATGTGTTCGGGATATTTCTCGTAATCGACAATCTCGCTCGCCAGGACCGTGGCGGGCGCGCCTTTTTTCTTTGGCGATGGGGAGGTTGAGGGGCTCGGCTTCGGAGTCTTATCGGATTCAGGCGTCGCGCTCGGGCTGGCCGATGGCGAAGGCGATTCGCCGGGCGACGGAGACGGCGTGGGAGAACTCTTGCGTTTCTTCTTCTTGCTCGAAGCGGTCGGTGAGGATTCCGGTGTCGGGCTCGGTGATGATTTTTTCCTTTTGGCTGAAGCAGATGCGCTCGGAGACGGCGTCTCCGATGGAGTCGGACTCGCAGCCGCTTTTTTCTTCGGCGAAGGCGATTTCTCCGGCGTTGCGCTTGGTTTCGGCGTCGGCGACTTCTCCGCCGTCGATTTCTTCTTCGTGTGTTTGCGGGGCGTCGGTGTCGGTGTGGGCGCGAAGATTTTCTTGAGCTTGGTCCCGAACGTTTCCTCGGCGGGCGCGCGGACGGCGAAGCCGGTCAGCATCGCGCAAACAATTAGCACTATTCGAAGCTCTCGCATTGGGAGCCGGAACGTAGCACAAGCGCGGCAACGAAGAACGGGCGAATGAGCGTGTCATCCCCAGCCGCGCAGACGGCGAGGGACCTCTCAGGCGCTGACTCGCTACCGCGAAACGTGCCGCGTATCCGTTGTGGTGCGCCGGGCGTTTGGCGAAAGCCCAAATTGCAACTGAGAGGTCCCGCGCTGCGCCAGCCTCGGGATGACACGCACGTTGCGAAGCCAAAGACTTACTTTTTCGCCAACTCGGCCAGCACGGCCTTGTTGAGACGGATGCCGCCTTCGAGATTTTCGAGCGGAAAATTTTCGTTAGGCGAATGAGCGCGGCAATCGGGCAACGCCAGTCCCATCAACAGCGTCTCCACCCCGAGGATGGTCCGGAATTGCGACACGATCGGGATGCTGCCCCCTTCCCGAATCAAGGCTGGATCTTTGCCGAACGCCTCGCGCAACGCACGCTGCGCCGCTTGTCCAACTTCGGACTTGGGATCGGTGAGATACCACGGCCCACTGTGTCCACGCGTGATTTCCATGGTCACGCCCGGAGGCAAATGTTTTTTAAGATGCTTCTCGGCGAGCCCGAGGATTTCGTCGCCTTCCTGGTTCGGAACGAGCCGGAAGGTCAGCTTTGCCATCGCGTGACTCGCGATCACGGTCTTCGTTCCCATTCCCTGGTAACCGCCGCCGATGCCGTTGATCTCCGCCGTCGGTCGGCCCCAAATGCGTTCGAAAGTGCTGAAACCCTTCTCACCGAAAAGTGCGGGCGCGCCTGTTTCCTCGAGAATGGCTTTGTCGCCATCGATCGGTAATTCCCGCCACGCTTTGCGTTCCCAATCTTCGAGCGGCTTCACCTTGTCATAGAATCCTTCGATGGCGACGTGCCCGTTTTCGTCGTGCAAGGTCGCGAGCAACCGCGCCAGCGCGGTGATTGGATTCGCGACCGAACCGCCAAACACGCCCGAGTGCAGATCCATCTTCGCGCTGGTGATCTTGATCTCGAGCGCGGTGACACCTCGCAACCCGTAGCTGAGCGTCGGCACGCCGCGCGCCACCATTCCGGTGTCCGACACGACGGCCACGTCGCATTTCAAGGCCTCTTTGTTGTCGGAAAGAAACTTCGGGAGATTTCCGCTGCCGATTTCTTCTTCGCCTTCAATGACGAAATGCAGATTCACCGGCAGATCGCCGTCCTGCTCCATCGCTTCCTGAACGCCAAGAATGTGGGCAAGGATCTGGCCTTTATTATCCGTCGACCCGCGCGCGAAAACGTATCCGTTTTTCTCGACCGGTTCGAAGGGCGGCGAGTCCCAAAGCTCCAGCGGATCCGGCGGCTGGACGTCGTAATGACCGTAGATCATGACGCTGCGGCGACCCGGCTTGTGCTTGTTCTTAGCCCAAACGACCGGATGGCCCGCCGTCGGGACGAGTTTCGTTTCGAGCCCGATGCTCTCCAATTTTTTTACCAGCCATTGCGCACACTCATTCACCTTTCCCTTGAACTGGTCGTCAGTGGAAACGCTCGCAAAACGAAGGAACGCATAATAATCTTCAAGATGAGATGGGCGCATGGTCGAGCATGCTAAACCAACTTTAGTGACTTCGACAATTGCGCGTTGCGTCCGCGCGTCCGCTGATTGAGCCTGAGCGATTATGGAAAAGGATCGCGCCGGGCAATCCGATGAAAAGCTGATCCGCGCTCTCGGCGTTCCGACGCTGACTTCCAGTATCATCAACGCCACGGTGGGCGCCGGAATATTCGTGCTGCCCGCTGGCGTCGCGCTCGGGTTGGGTCCGGCGGCACCGATTGCTTTTATTATTTGCGCGATCGCGATGGCGCTCATCGTCACATCGTTCGCCATCGCGGGCAGCCGCGTCTCGCTCACCGGCGGTCTCTACGCTTACGTCGAAGTGGCGTTCGGGTCTTACGTCGGATTTCTCGCGGGAGTGCTGTTGTGGCTGACGAATGTCCTCGCCGTTGCTGGCGTCGCGAGTGCCGTAGCCGCGGCGGTCGGCGTGATTGCTCCGGCTGTTCGAAGCGGCTTGGGACGTTCGTTTGTTTTGTTGCTTATTTTTGCGAGCCTCGCATTCATCAACATTCGCGGGGTTCGCGCCGGCGCCAGAACCGTCGCCACCATGACGGTGGCAAAGCTGCTCCCGCTGCTCCTCTTTATCGGGGTCGGCGTTTTCTTCATCAAAGGCGACGCTCTCGGATGGTCCGCGTGGCCCGACCGTGAATCGGTAGGACAAACCGTTTTGCTTTTGATCTTCGCGTTCATGGGCATCGAGCTAGCCCTCGTTCCTAGCGGCGAGGTCAAAAATCCCGCGCGCACGGTCCCCAAATCGATCTTCCTCGCGCTCGCGATCACGACCGCGCTCTACATGGCGATTCAACTCGTCGCGCAAGGAGTCCTCGGCGCGGAGCTGGCGAATTACGCCGACGCTCCATTAGCCGAAGCGGCTTCCCGGTTCCTCGGTCACGCAGGACGGTCGCTTATCCTCGTCGGGACGGCGATCTCGGCATTCGGTTATGTGAGTGGCGATATCCTTGCTTCGCCGCGGACTTTGTATGTTTTCGGCCGGAATCGCATCCTGCCCGCGAAGCTGGGCGACGTGCACTCGCGTTTCCGGACGCCACACGTCGCGATCGTCGTCCACGCCATCACTGCTTTGGCCCTCGCGATCAGCAGCACCTTTCAGTATCTCGCCATTCTTTCGAACATCGCGGCGCTGCTTCTTTATTTGCTGTGCTGCTCCGCCGCCTTCGAGTTGATGCGACGCGATGTGCGCTCGGACGGCACCCCATTTTCATTCCCGGGCCAAAAAGTGATTCCATTGCTGGCCGTCGCGGTCGTCCTGTGGATTTTGTCGCACGCCACGATGGGTGAATTCCAGATTGCTGCGATCGTTCTGGCGGTTGCTTCTGTTCTCTATGTATTGAGTAGAGTCCGAGCCGGCCGTGGAGCGGCGGCAGCCGGCTAGTCAGCCCAAACCCAATATCTTGTGCCCGGCGGCTTTTCCCCCGCTGCCAATGGTATATTTTCCTTGTCAGTAGCTCCTAATTGGTCGTTTATTGGGAGTTACCCAGCGCCACGCGTCTTTTCATGCATCTTCATTCGCTCGAGCTCATCGGCTTCAAATCGTTCGCGGACAAAACCATCTTCGAGTTTCACGAAGGCGTCACCGCCATCGTGGGGCCTAACGGCTGCGGAAAATCAAATGTGCTCGATGCCGTTCGCTGGGTGCTCGGCGAACAATCCGCCAAGGCGCTCCGCGGCGGCGAAATGGCGGACGTTATTTTCAACGGGACCGACTCACGCAAGCCGGTTGGATTCGGCGAAGTCTCGCTGACGTTCACGAATTGCGGGAGCGAGCTGGGCGTGGACTGGCACGATGTGCGCGTAACGCGCCGCGTCTATCGCGACGGCAACTCGGAGTATTTGCTCAACAAAACGGTGTGCCGGCTGCGCGATATCCAGGCGCTCTTTGCCGACACGGGCGTAGGCCGGAGCGCTTACTCGATCATGGAGCAGGGCAAGATCGATCTGATCTTGAGCTCACGACCGGAAGATCGCCGCGCCGTTTTCGAAGAGGCCGCAGGGATCACGAAATTCAAGTCGCAGAAGAAAGAAGCGCTGCGCAAACTCGAAGCGACCGAGGCGAATCTTCTTCGTATCGGCGACATCATCAAGGAGGTGAAGCGGCAGATCGGGTCGCTGCAACGCCAGGCCGGAAAGGCGCGGCGTTACCAGACGTTGCATGCGGACTTGCAGGTGCTCGACACGCACCATTCGCGGCGCCAGCTCGACAGCCTCGAAGCGGAAGCCGAGCACGCGCGCACAGAAATGGCCCGCTTGCAGAACGCGGAGCAGGAAGCGCACGCCAAAATCGAGGCGGGCGAAAATGATTTGGCCGCGAAACGCCGCAGCCTCGATCAAGTGGACGGCGAGATCGGCGATGCGCGCGCGGAAGTGCAGCGTTTGCAAAGTGAGATGGCGGGACTTCGGAACCAAATCGATTTCAACCGGCAACGCGCCCAGGAAATCGGCGAACTGATCGAGCGTTACACGAGTGATATTGGCGCCGCGGAAACGAAGCGGAGCGAGCAGGCTACGCAACTCCAGGAAGCCGATGCGCTGATTGCCCGCACGAACCAGCTGCTCGTTTCGAAGGAACTGGAAGTCGCGCAATTAACTGAGGCGCTGCAAGCCGCGCGCGCGGAACGGTTGCAAAAGGAAGACGAACTCCAGGCGCTGCAGACTTCGCTCTCGAAACTGGAAAGTCGAATCGCCAGTCTCCAGACTGATTTGAGCGGAATGACCGCGCGCCGGGACGCGACCTCAGCGCGATTCGCGGAATTAACGACTTTGGTCAGTGAAGCGACCCGCGACCTGACGACCGCGCGCTCGAATCTCAGCGCCGCGCGTGTTGCCATGGAAACGGAACGGCAGACTGCGCAGCAGCGGAAGGAAACGTTGCGCCAGGCGGAAGAACGCCTGCAGCAGAATCAAGCGGCGGTTGCGGCAGCCGAAAGAGAAATCGGACGGTTGGAGCGGACGATTGGGGAGAAACAGGCGCGCCTCGAAGTCTTGCGTCAGATGACGGAGGAAGGTCACGGTCTGGAGAAAGGTTCGCAGGCGGTCTTGAAAGGACTCGACGATCCGGAACGCATTCGGCCGGCCATCGCAGGCGCATTGGTCGCGAGCCTGAACGTGGACCCAGAATTTGTTCCGGCGCTGGAGGCTGCGTTCGGCCGAAACATGCATGCTGTCGTTTTGCACTCTCCGGATTTGGCGGCGGATATTTTCCGGAAACTCGCCGACCAGAAATTGGGCCAGGCTGCTCTCGCCATCGCCGGCCTTTCCACAGAGACGAGCCAGGGCGCGGTATCACCTTTTCCGCAAGGTGCGATTACATGGGCGGCGGACAAGGTGGATGCACCCGCGGAACTCACATCGCTCGTCAAAAATCTTCTGCGCGACGTGGCGATCGTTCCCGATCTCGCCACCGGTCTGAAGCTGAAGCAGTCGGCAGGCAATCTTGCGTTCGCGACGCTCAGCGGTGAATTCATTTCTTCGGAAGGAATTATTTTCGGTGGAGCGGTCAACACGGCCACCGATTCAATGCTCGGCCGGAAAGCGATTATCACCGGTCTCGATCAGGAAGCGCAGGTGCTCGAAACAGAACGAGCCGGGGCGGTCCTGGCGCGCGAAGAAGCGGAGGAACAGGTGCAATCTTCCGAGGCCGCCGTCGCGGAAGCACGCCGAGGGCACGAGAGTGCGCACGAAAAATCGTCGCAGACCGGCGTGGAGATTCTTTCCGCCGAGCGAACGGTGGCCGACGAAGAACGACGGCTGGCCCAGATCGAAACCGAGAAGGGAACACTCGATCAGCAAGTTCGAAGCGCCGACGATCGGATCGCGGAGATTGCGCGCGAACTGCAATCCGATCGCAACAATCTCGAGAACGAGCAGGGTCTTCAGGCCGGCGCGGAGAAAGCGCGGGAGAACGCGCGTTTGCGAGAGGAAGAAGCCGCGGAAAAACTGAATGAGCTTCGCCTCGCTGTGGCGACGGAACGGCAGCGCCACGAAAGTTTGGTTCATCATCGTGAGCCAATGGCGGCGCGCGAAGCGGAACTGGCGGATTTGGTCGCCGCCCGACGTGGCGATATCGCGACGTATCAGGACCGGCTCGCGCGTCAGGCCCGCGAATCAGAGCGAGCCGACGCCAGGATAAAGGAGCACAACTCGGAGCTGGAGCTGGCCGAGGAAAATGCGGCGACACTCGCGGAACAACGAAGCGCGCGTCTCGCCGTCGTGACCGAGCACGAGACCCGGTTGCGTGCGCTGCGCGATTCGCTAAATGATCTGCGCGATTCGCGCGGCAAGGAAGAAGTTCGCCACACGCAATTGCAATTGCGCACCGAGAACCTGATCGAGCATGTGACGCGCCGGTATCAAGTCAACCTGCGCGAGTTCGCCGCCGACACATTCGCGTTCCAGAAAACCCTGAGCGTGCTCACGAAGCGGCGCGCTCCTGTGGAGAGCGGAGCTCCTGCGACGCTTCCAGCAGAGGGCTCGCAGGAGCTCGCCCCTCCAACCGAAGAAAAGAATCTCGACCAAATCATCGCCGACCTCACGCGCCAGCTCGATAACATGGGCCCGGTGAATCTCGATGCGGTCCACGAATACGATGAGCTCGAAGAGCGTTACCGATTCCTCGAAACGCAGAACAACGATTTGACCGCGGCCCGCCGGGAAGTGCTCGAAGTGATTAGCCGGATCAACAGCACAACCCAAAAGCTGTTCGCGGAAACGTTCGCCCAGGTCCGGATCAATTTCGGCGAGATGTTCTCCGAAATGTTCGGCGGCGGCCGCGCGGATCTTTCGCTTCAGGATGAAAACGATCCGCTGAATTGCGGCATCGAGATCACGGCGAAGCCGCCTGGGAAACAATTGCAAGCCGTCTCGCTCCTTTCCGGCGGCGAACGGACGATGACCGCAGTCGCGCTTCTCTTCGCAATTTATATGGTTCGGCCCAGCCCGTTCTGCATCCTTGATGAGATGGACGCCCCGTTGGACGAGAGCAACATCAACCGTTTCATCAAAGTGCTGGAGCGCTTCGTTTCGCAGAGCCAGTTCATCATCATCACCCACAACAAGCGCACCATTGCCAAGGCCGACGTCCTCTACGGCGTGACCATGGAAGAACGCGGCGTGAGCAAACTGGTCGGGATGAAACTATCCGCCGACCGCGGCGCCGACGGTGAGCTACGACAGACCTCCTCGAATGGGAATGGCAACGGCTCGAAAGTGCATGAGACGCCGCGCCAGGGACAGTTCGCGATCGCCGGCGAAGCGGAAGAAGATCGACGCGCCGCGCGCCGGTAGCGAACGCGCTGGGAAAAAACACTTTGCGCCGGTTTCGGCTCAATGGCTAAATCGTAGATGCTTCAAACTGCGGAACGCGGCGCTCCCAAATCAAAAAAAGCGCCGCACGAGAGATATCTCGAAGCGTTCCGCATCATGCTCCAGACGCGGATTTTCGAAGAGAAGCTCGCGAGTTTGTATCGCGGCGGTTTGATCACCGGCGGCGTTTACCTCGGCAAAGGACAGGAAGCCGTCAGCGTGGCCTGCGGCCTGTTCTTGCAGAAGGGCGATGTCTTCGCGCCGCTGATCCGCGACCAGGCGGGCCGCACGGCGTTTGGCGAACCACTCGTCGATGTGGCGCGCACTTATCTCGGTTCGCGCAGCGGCCCGATGCGTGGACGCGACGGGAATATCCATCGTGGTTGCCCGTCGACTGGCCAGCTCGCGATGATCAGCCATCTCGGGGCGATGGTCTCGGTGGTTGTCGGCAAATTGCTGGCGAAGCGGATGAAGGGCGAAAAAGGTTTCATCGGCCTAACGACCATCGGCGAAGGCGGGATGCAGACCGGCGCGACCCACGAAGGGATGAACATCGCCGCGGTCGAGCGCGTGCCGCTGGTCATGGTCGCGACGAACAATCATTACGCCTACTCCACGCCGAACGACCGCCAGTTTGCCTGCGCGGACCTCGTCGATCGTGCGAAAGGATACGGCTACGAGGGCAGCTCGGTCGACGGCACCGACCTGGCGCAATGCCTTGAAGTGATTGGCGCCGCGGTGAAGCGTGCCCGGGCTGGTCGTCCACCGCAGCTCGTCGTCGCCTCGACCCTGCGTCTTGCCGGCCACGGCGAACACGATGATGCGAGCTACGTGACCGATGACATCAAGCGCGAGGCGTTCGCCCAGGATGCGCTGCAGCGCACCGAGCAGTTTGTGCTCGAACAGGAACTTCTGGATCGCGACGGGCTGCAGCAAATGCGGGCCGAGATAGCGGCGGAAGTCGACGAGGCGGTCTCGATTGCTCAACAGGAAGATGCGCCCGTCGGCAGTGAAGAAGATTGGTGCGCGGTTTCCACGCGCGAACTCGTTGATCAAATTCCGTGAGCGTCACCTACCTCGAAGCGATTCGCGAGGCGCAGACGAAACTTTTGCGCGATGACCCCCGCGTCTTCATTTACGGCCAGGACATCGCCGGGAAATTCGGCGGCGCCTTCAAAGCGACGAAAGGCTTGGCGGAACAATTTCCCGGGCGCGTCCTGAACACGCCGATCAGCGAAGATGCAATGGTCGGAACCGCGATCGGCGCGGCGATGGAGGGAATGCGGCCAATTGTGGAGATGCAGTTCGCCGATTTCTCGAGCATCGCGCTCAACCAGATTCTCAATAACGCCGGCACGCAGTATTGGCGCACGAACACCCCCTGCCCTATCACCGTGCGCTTGCCCTCAGGAGGAACGAAAGGCAGCGGCCCGTTCCACAGCCAGAGCATGGAAGGGATTTACTCGCATTATCCCGGCCTGGTCGTTCTCACGCCGGCAACGGTCGAAGATGCTTACACGATGTTGATCGACGCCGTCGCGATCGACGACCCGGTCATCTACTGCGAGCACAAATATCTTTACTACCACCTGAAGGCCGACGCGCTCCCGAAGGAGAAATTGCCGATCGGCAAAGCGCGAATTGTCAGGCCGGGACGAGACATCAGCATCGTGACCAACAGCGCGATGGTCCATGAAGCGCTCGCCGTGGCGCAGCAGTTCAGCAGCGAGGGCGTAGAGATTGAAGTGGTCGATCTGCGGTCGGTCAAACCGCTCGATACCGACACTGTGCTCGCTTCCGTCGCGCGAACCGGGCGCCTTCTTTGCGTGGGCGAAGCTTTCCCATGGGGCGGCGTGACCGCAGAAGTGATTGCGCGGGTCACGACCGAAGGTTTTCATCTTCTCGACGCCGCACCGGCGCGGATCAACGCGAAAGACACCCCGATTCCGTATCACCCGAATCTTTGGAGCGAACATCGGCCGAACGCGAAGACGATCGCGGCCAAAGTGCGCCAGGTTCTCGCTGAATAATTTTATGCCGCAAATTCCAATCACCATGCCGCAGCTCGGCGAATCGATGGCGGAGGCCACCATTGTCGCGATCAAGGTCCAGCCGGGCGACAAAGTTGTCGCCGACCAGGAAATCATCGAGGTCGAGACCGACAAGGCCGTCATGGGTGTGACGACGCCGTGCGCGGGTGAGATCGCCAAGATCGACGCGGAGGTCAAAGGAACTTATGCCGTCGGTACGGTCCTCGGTTATGTGGAAGCAAGCGACGCCGATGCGGCGCGTTTCCAAAAGCGCGCACCGCAGCCACCGAAGGGCGACGTGGCAAAGGAAGTTCCCGGGCGCGAAGAGGAATCAGCGACCGCGGTAAAAACGCAAACCGGAAGCGGCTCGCATTTTCAAGTCGACGAGACGGCCTTGCCGCAAGTGGCAACCGGATCGCATTTCCAAGTCGATCAAGCAGGCGTGCTGCCGGTTCCCGCGGGCACCAAGGGCGCAGGTTATCTTTCGCCGCGAGTTCGAGCGCGCATGATCGAGTTGCAATTGACCCAGACCGACCTGGCAGGGATCGCGGGCACCGGCAACGCGGGCCGAGTCACGGTGAAGGATCTCGAGAAATTTCTTCGCGAGCTCGAAGGCAATCCGACGGAGAAACCGAGCGCGATCCGGACTGGCGTGGCGGATGCGATGCGGCGCAGTTGGACGCGGCCACTCGCCACCGTTGGCCTTTCCGTTTGTCTCGATCCCGTGTTGCAGGACCGCGCCAAGCGTGATCCGAAACCGGGACCCGCGCTCTACGCGTTGCGCGCTCTCGCCCTCGCTCTCGCGGAGCAACCAAACGCCGCCGCGCGCCTGATCGGCGGACGCGCGATACGCTCGGAATCGATCGACATCGGCGTCGCAGTCGAAGCGCAGGACGGGATCATGGTTCCGGTGATTCGGAATGCCGATAAAACATCGCTCGCCGACATGACGAATCGTTATACGGAACTGGTGGATCTCGCGCGGCGTCGCCGGCTCACGGGCGACATGACTTCAGGTGGAATCGCTTCGATTTCGAACTTCGGCACGTTCGGCCTCGAATGGGGCACGCCGATTCCGTTGCCGGACCAGACGCTGTTGCTTGGCCTCGGCATGGGCAAAAAGGTTCCAGCGTGGGATAAAGGCAAGGGTCAGTTCATGCCGCGGACGGAAGCGCAGGTCACGCTCAGCTTCGATCACCGCAGCCTCGATGGCGGCGGCGCCGGCCGCTTGCTGCAGCGGATCGTCGAGCTCCTGAGCGATCCGGCGAAGCTGTAATCTGGCGAGCGCAGCCCGCCCCGGCGGTTGAAGTTCTGGGCTGCCAAACTATCATTACGCGGATGAATTCGACCGCTGCCATCGATCCCAACATGATGATGAAGGAACTGCTCGTGCAGTTCCCGGGTGCTCAGCGTGCGCTTTTTCGAAAGTATCACATTGGCGGCTGCGCGAGCTGTGGGTTCAGCCCGGAGGAAACGCTGGCCGGCGTCTGCGCGCGAAACGAAAATCTGAATGTCGATGAAGTGATCGAGCACATCACGACCAGCCACGAAGCGGACCTGGCAATGCAGATCGAGCCGCGCGAACTGGCGGACCGGATCGCGGCCGGCGAAGCGGTTTACCTGCTCGATGTCCGCACCCGGGAGGAATTTGAGGCGGTGAAACTGCCCGGCACCCATCTTTTTACCCAGGAGCTGATGCAGGAAATCACGAGCAACGGTTCGAGGACAAATTTGTTCGTCGTTTATGATCACACCGGCGCGCGCAGCATGGACGCGGCTGCCTATTTTCAAGGACACGGATTCGAGAACGTGAAAAGCCTGCGCGGCGGGATCGACGCCTGGAGCGCGGAGGTGGATCCGAAATTGCCGCGGTATCATCTGGAGCAGACATGAGCGACGACTTGCAAACCCGCATCGAGGAAGCGGTGAAAAATCCGCGGAATCTCGGCGAGATGAAAGACGCGGATGCTGTCGGCACCGTGGGGAGCGCCGATTGCGGCGACATGTTGCGCATGTGGGTGAAATTCAAGGAAGAAGGCGGCCGGAAGGTCATCGATCGCGCGACGTTTCAGACGTTCGGTTGCCAGACCGCCATCGCGGTGGCGAGCGTCGCGACCGAAATGCTCGCGGGAAAGACCGTGGCGGAAGCACAAGCGATGTCGGGCGAAGAACTGGCGGCCCCGCTGGGCGCGCTGCCGCCGGTGAAGATTCACTGCGCACAACTCGTCGAGGGAGCGCTGCGTTTGGCGTTGTCCGGCCAGACGAAAGCCGAAAGCGAACCGCAAACCGCCGCCTCTTCGCCTACCCTGCTGAGTCAGCTGAACGCGGGGCAGTCGTCCGAGCGTAAAGTGAAGATTATTCTGAACAAATAGAGACAAGCCATGCACGAAAACACCGAATTCACTTTGAAGCGCGACTGCGAGTCCATCTTGATTCCGAGCGGAGCCAAAACAATGATTCCCGCCGGCACGCCGGGCGTGATTACGCAGGCGCTCGGTGGCAGCTATACGATCGCGACCTATCAGGGACTGGCGCGCATTGCCGAAAAAGATTTGGACGCTCTCGGCATCGAAAAACCCACGGCGAATGGAGCTGAGAAGCCCGCATCATCCGGGACCGGCGAGGTCGATGAAAAAATGGTTTGGGATCAACTAAAGCAATGTTTCGATCCGGAAATCCCGGTGAACATCGTCGATCTCGGTTTGGTTTACGATTGCCAGCTCACCAAACGGCCCGAAGGCGGGACCAAGGTAGACGTCAAGATGACGCTCACCGCTCCCGGATGTGGAATGGGTCCAGCGATTGCGCACGACGCGCAAAGCAAGATCCTCACGATCGACGGCATCGATGAAGCCGATGTCCAGCTCGTCTGGGATCCGCCGTGGAACCAGAGCATGATCAGCGAAGCCGGGCGGATGAAGCTCGGCATGGTTTAATTTTTCGTCGCGCGTTGACAGACTGGGCGCGCACTGCTTCTATACGACTCCGCGTTCGGGAAAATCTCCCGCGCGCGCCCTGTTATGCCTTCCACTGAAATCATTCTCACTGAAAACATCCCCGGCCTCGGCGCCGAGGCGGATGTCGTAAAAGTACGCCGCGGTTATGCCCGCAATTTTCTTTTGCCGCAGGGCAAAGCGTACGAAGTCACCAAGCAGAGCATGCGGCAGCTCGACAATTTAAAAGCGAAACGCGCTGCACGTGAAGCGGCCGAGCTGAACGAAGCCGAAGAGCTTTCCCGCCGGATCGGCAAGCTGCGTGTGGTCTTCACCCTCGAGACGGGCGAAAGTGGCAAAGCCTTCGGTTCGATCACCGCGCAGGATCTCGTGAAGCGCCTGAAGAACGAACTGGGCAACGAGATCGATCGTCATCGCCTCGTGCTCGAGCATCCGATCAAGACGACCGGCGAACACGAAGTGCCCATCAAGTTGCACCACGACGTGACGGCGAAATTTGTTTTCCAGGTTAAACCTTCGAAGGAAGAAGCTCCGGCAACTGAACCAGCCGGAGAGGTCACGGAAAAAACGCGACCGTACAAAAAACGCACCGACACCAAATAAATGGCTACTGATCCCTCCCTTCGGGAAGGACAGCAGTCTCGCAGAAAATCGGGCAAAGCGCCCGACCGAGGCTGGCCGCAACAGAATGGCGGCCCCAACGGAGGCGGGTCATTCACATCTTCCTCGCAGGATATTCACCGGACGCTGCCGCACAGCATCGAGGCGGAGCAGGGCGTGCTCGGGTCCATGCTCATCTCGCCGCGCGAAATCATCGCGGAATGCGTCGAGAAAATTAACGAGAATTATTTTTACGTTCCGGCGCACCAGACCATCTACCTGGTTCTGGTCGAATTATGGAACGGCGGGCAAGGCATCGACCTGATCACATTTACCCAGGTTCTGCGCGATCGGAACCTGCTCGAAACGGTCGGCGGCGCATCCGCCGTGACCAGTCTGTTCACGTTCGTTCCGACAGCGGCGAACGTGGCCTACTACCTTGAGATCGTCCGCGACAAATACATCCTCCGGCAGATCATCGCGGCTTGCACGGAGAGCGTCCGGCGCTCGTTTGAGGAACAGGACGAAGTGCACAACCTGCTCGACGAAGTAGAACAGAAGATTTTCTCCGTCGGCGAAGATCGCTTCAAAGGCCAGGTCCTCACCATGAAGGACCAGGTGATGGAAGCGATCGAGGCCATCGAGCAGCTTTACGAGCGCCGCGGCGGGATTACCGGCATCGCTACCGGTTTCGCCGAGTTGGATCGCATGACCAACGGGTTGCACGAAGGTGAGATGATCGTGATCGCAGCGCGGCCGAGCATGGGAAAGACGGCGCTGGCCATGAACATCGCCGAGCACGTCGCGATCAACGAGAAGCTGCCAGTCGCTGTGTTCAGTTTGGAAATGAGCAGCCAACAGCTCGTGCAGCGCCTGCTTTGCTCTCGCGCCCGAGTGAACCTGCAAAAAGTGCGCGACGGCTTTTTGGCGGAACGCGATTTCCCGAGTCTCACGGCCGCGGCGTCGAAGCTCGCGGAAGCGCAAATCTTCATCGATGACACCGCGAGTCTGAGCATTTTGGAATTGCGGGCCAAGGCGCGCCGGCTGAAAGCACAGAAGGACATCAAGCTAATCGTGGTCGATTACCTGCAGCTCCTGCGATCGACGACACGCCGGGCGCAGGACAATCGCCAGTTGGAAATTTCCGAGATTTCATCGGGACTGAAGGGGCTGGCCAAGGAATTGAAAGTCCCTGTGCTCGTGCTGGCGCAGTTGAATCGCCAACCGGAAGCGCGAACCGGCGGCAAACCGCGTCTGAGCGATCTGCGTGAATCGGGTTCGATCGAACAGGACGCTGATCTGGTGGGTCTGCTCGTTAGGCCAGAGATCTACGAAGAAGACGAAGACGCGCGCGCCGAGAAAGCTGGGGAAGCAGAGCTAATCATCGCCAAGCAGCGCAACGGCCCGGTGGGCGAAATCGCGCTGACGTTTCTGAAGGAGTTCACGCGCTTCGAAGATCGCGCCCGGAACGTGAGCGAGCCGAACTAAGCCGGCGATTCACGCTCTTCTGTAGCCGTCGCCCTATGGGCGACGTGAGTTACGCTCGGCAACAGGAAAGCCCCTCTCGCGCGTCGCACAGCGACGCGGCTACAGAAGAAGGGTTACAAAGATTTCGCGGCTTCCACGACGTGCGCGGCGTCGATCCCGAACTCTTTCATCACCTGGTCTCCCGGTGCGCTCATGCCGAAGCGATGCAGGCCGACGACCTTCCCATCGATCCCCACGTATTGATACCAGAGCTGGGTCACGCCCGCTTCGATCGCGACGCGGCGGCGGCAGGATTTGGGCAGCACTTCTTCGCGGTATTCCGCCGACTGACGATCGAAGCGTTCGAAGCACGGCATCGAAACGACGCGGGTCCCTTCACCCAGCTCGCCCGCGGCCTTCATGGCGTGCTGCAACTCGCTGCCGCACGACATGAGAATAAGATCCAGCTTTCCGCTCTCGCGTTTCGCGATGTAGCCGCCGCGTGCTACTCCTTCGCGCCGCGTCTTGACATCAATCTCGTTCAACATCGGCACGGCTTGGCGCGACAGCGCCAGCAAGGTCGGCCCGTCGATGCGTTGCGCCGCCGCCACGAACGCTCCCGCGGTTTCTTCCGGATCGCCCGGGCGGATCACGTCGAGCTGCGGGATGACGCGCAGCCCGCTCACGGTCTCGACCGGCTCGTGGGTCGGCCCGTCTTCCCCGACGCCGATGGAATCGTGGGTGAAAATATAGATATTCGGCAACTTCGACAGCGCGGCGAGACGGATCGCGGCGCGGCAATAATCAGCGAAGACGAGAAACGTGGCGCCGGATGCGCGGAAGATGCCGTGGTAGGCGATGCCATTCATGATGGAACACATGCCGTGCTCGCGAATCCCGTAATGAATGTTGCGACCGGTGTGGTTATCGCGCGTGAAATCGCCGGCGCCTTCGATGTAATTCAGAGTCGAGCCGTGCAGGTCGGCGCTTCCGCTGGTGAGGAACGGCAGCGCTTTCGCGAGGGGCTGAAGAACTTCGCTGCCGGCTTTGCGCGTGGCGATCTTCGCATCGGCGGGAAAAGAGGGAATTGTCGCGAGCAGATCCCCCGGGACTTTCTTCTCGATGGCATCATCGAGCAGTTGGGCTTGCTCGGGATTCTTCCCGCGCCAATCCTTGAACGATTTCTCCCAGCGTTTGTACTGGCGCTGGAGCGCCTTCTTATGCTTCGCGAAGTAATCGCGCACGTCGTCGGAAACGAAGTAGTGCTCCTCCGGTAAACCCAGCGCCTTGCGCGCGGCATCCACATACTTCACTCCCGCCTCGCCGTGCGCCTTGTTCGTTCCGGCGACTTCCGGAATGCCTTTCCCGATCAGGGTATGGGCCATGATCATCTGCGGTTTGCCGTTGTCGCGTTTCTTCGCCTTGTTTAACGCCCGCAAAAACGCGGTCATGTCCTGGCCGTCGATTTTCTGGACGTCGAATCCGTAGGCCTGAAAGCGTTTTCCGGTATCTTCGCTTTGGGTCACGTTTGCCATCGCGTCGAGCGTGACGGCGTTGTTGTCGTAAATCAGGATCAGGTTATCGAGGCCGAAATGCCCGGCGAACGCGCTCGCTTCCGCGGAAACGCCTTCCTGCAAACAGCCGTCGCCAGCGAGACAGATCACGTGCTGGTCGAAAATCTTGTGTTCGGCAGTATTGAACCGCGCCGCCGCCATCTTCGCCGCCATCGCCACGCCAACGGCATTCGCGACGCCCTGCCCGAGCGGGCCAGTGGTGCACTCGACCCCCGGCGTTTCAAAAAACTCCGGATGCCCCGGCGTTTTGCTGTGCAGTTGCCGGAAGCGCTTGATCTCTTCCATCGGCAAATCGTAGCCGCTCAGGTTGAGCCAGGCGTAAAGGAACATGCTGCCGTGACCGGCGGAGAGAATGAAATAATCGCGCCCGATCCAGCGCGGCTTGTCGGGGTTATGCTTGAGCGCGTAACCGTAAAGCACGGCGCCCATCTCGGCGCAGCCCAGCGGCAGGCCCAGGTGGCCCGACTTCGAAGCCTGCACCGCGTCCATGCACAATCCGCGGGCCTGATCTGCCGCGCGGGAAAGAATTTCGAGATTCAAACTCATGAACACGGGTATAATTGGCGTGTCGGTTGAAACCAAGCGCAATCCAAAATCGAAACTCCGAAATCTAAAATGAAATGAACCGGTCAGGCCTCCTTCACATCATCGAACGGCTCGAGGGTTTTCTCGGCAAATTGCCGGAAACGATTCGACGGCCGGTCCTGCACGAGCTGACGCCGCTCAAGGAATTGTTCCTGCGACAACGCGCGCCGCGTTTTGTCATCACCGGCGCGAATACGCGGCCGCTTCAGGAAATCGTGGCAACATTATTCGCCTGGACGCCGCAGGCCGAGTCGCGCGAGATGCTGATGGAACTTTTTCGCTGGCACGCCATGGAACTCGGCGGACGCGGGACCGTTTCGTTCCTCGACGCTCGCGGCGCGGACCGCCAAACGCTTTCGAAAATCGAAGAAGAACTGAAGACGCAGCCGGCTGATCTTCTGCTCCATCTGGCGGACGATGATTCGCATGCGATCGAGCTGTCCGAGTTAGACAACCTCGCCACCTTTCTCGCGGCGCATCCGGAGGGCCACAGTCAGCCTAGAGTTGTGGGTGTTGTTTTTCATCAGCCGGATGCGCGCACACACCGCCAGCACAATGGCGAAAGGCCCGGGGCGGCGCCGATCCGGACGCGGTCGCAGTTGCAAAGCGCGCTCCAGCAGCACGCCGGCGTCGGTCCGCATCTGCTTCAGGTCGTCGAAATCCGAACTGAGACGACGGACAAGGACGCCGCGGAATTCATGACCTTTCTCGCGCGCAACATGCCGAACGAAGCGCGCGTCGAGATGGCTCGCATCGCGCACGATCGCACTACGCAAACCGAGATCGCCCAGACTCTGGTCAAATCCACCACCGCCATCTGCGCCGCGATTGGCGCGCAGCCCATCCCCCTCGCCGATCTGCCCGTCCTGACCGCGCTCCAACTCGTGATGGTCTCCGGCGTGATGTACATCAGCGGACGCGAGCGCAGCCTGCGCGCGGCCACGGAATTTATCACCGCTCTCGGGGTGAACGTCGGGGCCGGCATGATCCTGCGCGAAGGCACCAGGGCGCTGCTCAAGTTTTTTCCCGGCTGGGGTAACGTCGTTTGCGGCGCGGTGGCCGGTGCCGGCACTTACGCGATCGGCCGGGCGGCGATCGTTTACTTTTTGGAAGGCCTGACGCTGGGAGACGCGCGCCGAACCTATCTTTCGAGCCGAAAAAAGCGCGCCGCCCGTGAGCCGCGCCCCGTCCGCCAGATCGAGACGGCGCGATGAGACGGCGGGGTTCCGAGGAGGTCGAATAACTTGTGAATAAAATCCGGTTTACGGAGCGTTTTGTTCACATTTTTTTGTGAACAAACAGAGGCTTTTCTGCCGCACCGGCGAGTCCTCGTTCTCGCCTGAATGAAGCTGTCCGAGATCGACGCAACTCTGCGCGAAATCCGGGTCTCTCCCGTTAAGACGCTCGGCCAGAATTTTCTCCACGACCGTAATCTGGCGCGGTGGATCGTCGAGAAGGCCGGACTGTCCTCGGACGATTACGTCATCGAAATCGGGCCGGGACTCGGCGCGCTCACGGAATTCATTCTCGAATCAGGTGCGCGCGTTCTCGCGATCGAAAAAGATCAGCGCCTCGTGGAATTCCTGCGAAAGCGCTTCGCCGGTTCCCGCCTCGAAGTCGTTCACGCCGATGCGCTCGATTTCGATCTGCGGCCGTTGTTCGCCGAGCCGCGAGTGAAGCTGCTGGGAAATCTTCCCTATTATATCTCCAGCCAGCTGCTCCTGAAGTTCACTAAATATCCAAGCCCTATTTCGCTATGGTTGTTAATGTTACAGAAGGAGATGGCGCGGCGCATTTCCGCGGCGCCCGGAACAAGCGATTACGGTTCGCTGAGCCTCGCCGTCCAATTGCAGTATCGCGTCGAATATCTCCGGACCGTTCCCGCGACCGTTTTTCTTCCCCAGCCAGATGTGGACTCCGCGTTTGTTCGGATCACGCCACGTCTCCCGGATGAACTTCCGCCGCACGATCCGGAAACGTTTTTCCGCCTTGTGCGCCAGGGATTTTCGCAACGCCGGAAGCAGCTCCGAAATTTGTTACGAGAAGAAATCCCGGCGTGGGAGGACGCCGCGAGGGAACTCGGATTCGATCACCGGGCGCGGGCGGAGGAGTTGAGCTTGGAGCAATGGATCGCGTTGTCCGAGAGGTCACGATCGGGGGCATCGACCGGCGCGGACGCCCCTGCCTCGGAACGCTTCCCGGTGGTCGACGAAAACGACCTTCTCCTGGGCGACGCGCCCCGCAGCGAAGTGCATGGGAATAACTTGCGTCACCGCGCCGTTCACCTGTTCATTTTCAACCGCCTGGGCGAGCTTTTCCTACAGAAACGATCACGGTGGAAGGACCGCCATCCGTTGCTCTGGGACTCCAGCGCCGCCGGGCATGTGGAGGCAGGCGAGGAGTACGCTGAAACGGCCGCCCGGGAGCTCGAGGAAGAGCTTGGGGTCAAGGCCGAGTTGACGCGTGTGGCTAAACTCCCGTGTTCCGATGAGATCGGCTGGGAATTCATCTGGCTCTACCGCGGTGAACAAGAGGGGCCGTTCCAGCTCGCGAAAGCGGAAATCGAGCACGGAGAGTTTTTCCCGATCGATGTCATTTCTCGTTGGGTGAAAGCGCGACCCGGCGATTTCGCTCCGGGCTTCCTTGAGTGCTGGAAGGCCTTTCAAGCCGTGTAGCCACGGCCTGCCGGCCGTCTGATTGGGACTTGTGCACACAAAAACGGCCCACAGGGCCGTGGCTACACTAGCGCCGCGCGCGGGTTTTCTTCCCGGCCGTCCGCTTCTTACCGCGCGCCTTCTTCGCCCCACCTGGCCCGCGAAAAACGCGCTCCGGCAGATCACCCATCGCCGATTTCCGGAACTTCCGAGCCGCACGGCGCGCGCCCTCTTTTCCGCCGTGACCGTTATCGCTGAACAAACGGGTCACCGTGTCGCCGCCACGGAGAAAATGTACCTGGAAGCCGTGGGTTTGTTTCTTGGCGCGCGCTTTTGTATCGATGCGCCGAATGTTTTGCTCCGAATCGGGATTAGCTCTCTTTTTCACCTGCCTCACTCTAAGTAGCGCGGGCGCGACTGCAAACGCGCATCAATGCTCGGTCTTCCACGAAGCAGGCGCTGGCAAATTCCAGCCCTGCCATTTTCTGTCGTATTCCGCCGCAGGCAACAGGACGTAAACAGGATGCCGCGCGGCGCGCATCCAAGTGATCATTTTCAGAAGGTCCGGCTCAGCCATCGTCGTGCAACCGGCACTCGGGCGGGAGACCCCGCGCCGGATGTGAAAGAACATCGCGCTGCCCGCGCCGGGAGCGGGCGGATCGGAGTTGTGCCTGATCTCCACCAGCCAGCGATAAGCGAAATCGTTATGCCGCATTTTTTGTTTCTCGAACCACGGCGGCGGCTTCGCGGGATCGGGGATCGTAACGAAACGGTTGTAGTCCGGACTTTTCACATCATCGACCCAGGCATCGGCGGTCGTCACTTGATGGAACGGGAAATCAGCGCCCGAGGGGAGCTGAGCATCGTAGGTGTAAATTTTCCCAATCCGGAAAACGCCCGCGGGCGCGCGACCGTCGCGCTCGGTCTTGCGCAAGCCGTTTTCATTTTGGCCCGCGAGCCCGCTTCCCCAGGCCAGGCCGTGCTTGCCGAAGAGGACTGGCCACAACGGCCCGGTGGCTTCCCATTTTCCGCCCGGCGCGCGTTCGAACAACTGCACTTGTCCCTTCATGGAATTCCAATCCGGCGCGGTTCCGACGATCAACTGCGTGCAATCATCCGGCACGCCGGCGGCATATGCGCTGCTTACGACCAGCGCCACCAAGCCCGAGGACAAGCGGCGAAAATTCTTGATAAACATTTCCCAAACCTAGACGCGCATCTTATTGCTTCTGTCCAACCGAATCGCCGTCGTTGAAAAAATTCCTGCCCGCGCTCTTTTTAGTTCTCGTCGTTTTTGCGGCCTATGCGCCGGCCCTGCGAAATGATTTTGTCTGGGACGACACCGCCCTGATCCTGCGCGACCCGCTCATCCGCAGCTGGCAGCTCGCTCTCGAGGCTTTCCAGCATTTTCTTTTCATCGACGCGACGCCGTCGGATTTCTACCGACCGATTCAGCGGCTGACTTACCTCGTTGACTACGCCGCCTTCGTTTTCAAACCGGCCGGCTACCATCTCACGAGCATCCTTTGCCACGCCGGCGCCACGCTCGCGCTGTTGCTGCTCGCCAACGAACTCTTGCGCGGCTGGAACATCGAGGAACGAAAACGGCGTTGGATCGCAATCCTCGCGACGCTGGTCTGGGCGGTTCATCCCGTGCATACCGCCGCCGTCGCCTATATTTCCGGCCGCGCCGATCCGCTGGCGGCGATGTTTGGGTTCCTCGGCCTTTACTGTGGAATTCGCGCTGCGCCGCAGGTCCGCGCAAACCGGTGGCTGCTCCTGATCGCCACCACTGCTCTGTTTCTCCTGAGCGCGCTCAGCAAGGAAACCGGTCTGGTCTTCCCCGCTTTGTGGCTGGCGATCCTTCTCCTCCGAAAATCCTGGAAACAAATCTTGCCGGCAGTCGTCGCCGTTGTCTTCGTCGGGGTGAGTTATGTGAGTCTGCGATTGCCGGCCGAGCATTTTCCGGCTCCGCGTCTCCGGCCGCCCGCGCCGTTACTCGTCAGGCCAATTATTTTCGCCCGCGCCTTTGCTGAATACGCCGGCCTGATCGTGTTCCCCGCCAATCTCCACATGGATCGCGATGTGGAATCGCACCCGTTCGGTCCGAGCGACGCGAGTGTGCGCGGAGCGGCCTGGCGCGAACTCCAGACGTTGCTCGGCATCGTCCTGATAGCCGCCGCGATGTACGGGCTCATTCGCAGCCGCAAAACAAATCCCGCGATCTTCGGCTGTCTCGTCCTCGCCACCCTCGCTTACGTTCCAGTTAACGGTGCCTTTTCCCTCAACGCCAGCATCGCAGAGCACTGGCTTTATTTGCCGTCGGCGTTTCTTTTTCTCGCGGTGGCCCTGGCGATCTCGCAACTGCGGGTTCCATCTCCGGCCCTTGCCGGCCTGGTCGCCTCGTGGGTCGTGGTCCTCGCCGCGCGCACTTTCGTTTACACCCACGATTGGAAGAACCAGCGGACGTTTCTGGAACGGACGATCGCGGCTGGCGGAGATTCACCGCGGATGCTGGTCAATCTCGCCAGCCAGGAACTGCATGACGGACAACTGGATTCCGCGAAGAAACATCTGGAACTGGCGTTGGAAAAAGAACCGAACCAGCCGTTTGCGGTCATCAACCTGGCGGTCGTCGCGATCCGGAAAGACGATTACGCGACCGCGCGCGAAATCCTCAACCGCGCCAAAGACCTGCCCGTGGTGGATGCGCAGGCCCACGAGCTTCTCGCGATCCTCGAGATAAAGGAACACGCGCGGGTCGAGTTGCTGCGCTTCCGGCTCGCCTCACGCACCGGGCCGCCGAACTGGCGGATCGAGCGCCGCTACATCGAGGCGCTCGACGAGACCGGCAACACGTCCGCCGCGATTCGAGAACTGGCCGGGTGTCTGAAGACGCAATGGTATCGCGCCGAATCGTGGCAATTGCTCAGCAAGCTCTTCAGCAAAAGGGGAGCGACCCGCGAAGAAACGGACGCGTTGGATCAGGCGAAAGATTACGACGTGCATTTATTGGAGCACGCCGAGATTCCGCAACCATGATGGTCTTGTCATTCTGAGCGGATCCCGCAACCGCAGGAGGAGTCGAAGAATCTCTGACTATTTTTCGAGCGGGCGACGCTGGAACAGAAATAGTCAGAGATCCTGCGAAGCTCAGGATGACAGGCTTGGAGAGTTGATCGCTTCAATAAACGCCGGCAAATACTTTCTCGCTTTCACTTCCCCCACACCGCGTATCTGCCTCCCCGCTTCGACCGACGCCGGTTTTAGCCGGGCAAAGGCGCGCAACGTTTCGTCGGGGAAAATGATGTAGGCCGGCACGTTCCCCTGCTCTCTCGCCAGATCGAGCCGCAATTTTCTCAGGCGCTCCAGGATCGCAGCATCGACGGGCAGCATTTCCTCAAGCGATCCTTCTTTCGTTCTCGGTCGTCGCACTGCGCTTTTCTCCGACGCGCTTCGCTGCGGCCATCGCAGTTGATAATCATCGCGACCCTTCATGACTTCGTCGCCTCGCTGGGTCAGCGTCACCATCGGATATTGCCCGCCGCGGGAAACGAGCATGCCGGCGTCTTGCAGCTCGCGCAGGAGCTGGTTCAGATACGCGACCCCTTCGCTCTTCAATAATCCGTACGTTGAAAGCTGGTCGAGCTGCGCGTTCAAGATTTCCTGCGAACGGCTGCCGACAAGCGTCTGCACAATCCTCCCGCGGCCAAATCGCGGCTGCCATTCACCATCGATGCGCGCCGACATTCGTGCCACGGCGCTCAACGCTTTCCGCACAATGAGCGCTTCCTCCTCCGTCGGCGCGCGGGCGGGGCCCGCCGTCTGAAGACAGATGTCGCAGTTACCGCAACGCGCGGGATCGGCCTCGCCGAAGTAACGCAGGATCGCCTGCTGCCGGCATTCGCGCGCGTAGGCGAAGTCGACCATCATCTTCAACTTCGCCCGGTCGCGCCGCTCTTTTTCGCGAAGCTTGGCCGCATCGAGCTTGAGCTGGTGGCCACGCACCTCCGGCTGGAGCACGCGAGTCCCGCGGACGCGCTTTCCCGGAATATCGAACCGGTCGATGTAGCCTTCGCGATCGAGAACGTGGAGCGACGAGCTGATCATCATGTCGCTTCGCTCGTCGCCGAGCCGCACCGCCATTTCCTTGATCGAGATCTGCAGCTCGTGCTTCTCGTCTGCCTCGCGCCGCAGCATCTCGTAAGTTTGCGCGATGAATTCGAGCGGCGGGTTGCTGCCTTCGATAAAAAATTCCTGTACCCGCGTGTCGGCGTGATTGAACAGGAGATCGCACGTGGCCGCTTCGCCATCGCGGCCGGCGCGCCCGGCTTCCTGGTAATAGGCCTCCACGCTGCCCGGGACATCGAAGTGGACGACGAAACGGATGTCCGCCCGGTCGATCCCCATCCCGAATGCATTCGTCGCCACGACGATATCGCGCCGGCCTTGCATGAACTCGTTCTGCGCCTTCTCGCGCTCGTCGTCGTTCATGCCGCCGTGGTAAAGAATGCTCGAGACGTTCGCGAGCTTGAGGGTCGCGGCGACGGCCTCGACTCGTTTCCGCGTCGAGCAATAAACGATGCCAGTTTTGTTTTCGCGGATCAGCGCGTTCAATCTCTCGTATTTTTGCGCCTCGTTGGCGACGGGCGAGATCAGCAGCTTCAAATTCGGACGCGCGAATCCCGCCACGAATTCCCGCGGCTCCCGCAGGGCGAGATGAGTAAGAATATCTCTGCGCACTTCGGGCGTGGCCGTTGCAGTGAACGCCGCCACCTGCGGGCGCCCGAGCGTTTCCAGCACCTGGCCGAGCCGGAAATAGTCCGGGCGGAAATCGTGGCCCCACATCGACATGCAATGCGCTTCGTCCACGGCGAAGAGCGCGATCGTGCTTTGGCCCAGCGCCTCGAGAAACGACCGGCTGCGGAAACGTTCCGGCGCAATGTAAACCAGTTTGAATTCGCCCCGGGCAAGGGCGCGAATTCGGTCCTGCTGTTCGCCCGGGCTGAGCGTGCTGTTGATCAGCGTCGCGGAAATCCCGCGGCGCTGCAGCGTATCGACCTGGTCTTTCATCAACGCGATCAACGGCGAGACGACGACCGTTGTTCCCTCCAGCAGGAGCGCCGGTAATTGATAACAGAGCGATTTTCCGCCGCCGGTCGGCATCACCACCAGCGCATCGGAACCGCCGGCGATGGCGGTGATGACCTCCTCCTGCGCGTCGAGGAATTCGCGGAAGCCGAAGTATTTTTCGAGAACGTCGTGAGGGGTCATCGGGATTTCCATTGTGGCGGATCAATCATCGGTGCACAAGGATCGGTCGTGCTGATCGAATTCACAAAACGCGCTGATGGACGAACTGTCCTGCGCTGCGTGCGCGCGGACGGGTCGGTTACCTGGCAGCGCAATGATGACCAGAACGCCCGCTTTTTTCCGCTGCATGATCTGACGCATTACGCCGTCGAAACCGAGCTGGGCTTTTCCCATGGGTTCTTCGGCTTGATCGCGGAGGGATGGAACATCGATGAAACGACCGGCAAGAGCGCGCGGGGCGCTTTGCCGAACGAAGCACTCGAGGTCGAATACATTGTCTCCGCGTTTTTTGCGGAGCGCGCGGGCGGCGCTAGCGCTTCCGCTGCGGAGTTCAATGAATTGGCGGCGACCTTCGCGAGCGCGAAGGGAATGTCGTCTCCGCGTCGATTAACAGAGGAGGACTTGGCCAAAGTTCGAGCGCGCTTCGACGATCTTGGTAAAAGGTGGCGCGCACTCCCGCCTGACTCCACCCTGGTGATGACTTTCCCTCTTCTGTAGCCGCGGCCCTCTGGGCCGCGCGAGGGCGAACTTGAATTGGAAAGTCACTCCCACGCGGCCCACAGGGCCGCGGCTACAGAAGAAGGCAGAGACGCGCGGCGTGCCCTACGAGACCCGGCCGCAGCAGTTCTTGAATTTCTTCCCGCTGCCGCAGGGGCATGCCTCGTTGCGACCGACTTTCGGCGTGTCGCGACGGACCGGCGCGAGATCGAGCGTCAACTCGGAACCATCTCCATTCGATGAAACGCCGTTACCCGCCGCCATCCGTTCGCCGTGGCGCCCGGGGACCGGACCGGTAGCCGTCGCCGCACTCGGTCCCTGCTCTTTCAAAAGGAACTGCGGCAACGTGGACAGGAAATTCTCGAAGGCCTGCAGGTTCGAGGTGCTGCGGAAAAGATTATGGAGCACCTCGTTCTTAATGTTCGCCATCAGCTCGACGAACATGTCGTAGGCCTCGGTCTTGTATTCGATGAGCGGATCCTTTTGCGCGTAGCCGCGGAGGTAAACGCCCTCGCGTAGCGCGTCCATCGCGTAGAGATGTTCCTGCCAGAGCCGGTCGATCGCGTTCAGGATGATGTAGCGCTCCAGGCTCTTCACCGCCGTCGGCTCTTCGTGACTCGATTTGCGCTCGTACGATTCCTTGATCTTCGCGATCAAGAATTGGGAGTTCTCCGCGACCGTTCGAGTTTCGAATTGCGCCTTATCTTTGGAAAGGCCCAGCGGGAAGGTGACGTTCACCCAGTTCAAAAGCCCGGCGTAATTCGACTCGTCGCCCGACGAACCCGCGCCGAGAAACTCCTGCACCTTTCCTGGAACCGCTTCGTCGATGACCTCGAAAACCAGTTTGCGCGGCTCGTCGGAATCGATCGTGTCGTTCCGATACGTGTAAACGACCTCGCGCTGGTTGTTCATCACGTCGTCGAAATCCAGGGTGCGTTTGCGCGCGAGATAATTGCGCTGCTCGACGCGCTTCTGCGCCGTCTCGACCGATTTGTTCAACCACGGATGCTCGAGCTCCTGGCCTTCCTCGAGACCGAAACGCTCCATGATTTTCGTCATGCGATCGGCCGCGCCGAAGTTGCGCATGAGATCGTCCTCGAAGCTGACGTAGAAACGCGAGCCACCCGGATCGCCCTGGCGCGCGCAACGTCCGCGCAACTGCCGATCGATGCGGCGCGATTCATGGCGCTCGGTGCCGATCACGAAAAGCCCGCCGGCGTTCGCCACGCCTTCGCCGAGTTTAATGTCGGTGCCGCGGCCTGCCATGTTGGTCGAGATCGTGACCGTGCCCGCCTGTCCCGCGCGCTGGACGATCTCAGCTTCCTGCATGTGAAACTTCGCGTTCAGGACGTTGTGCGGAACTTTTTCTCGCTTCAGCATGCGGCTGAGCAGCTCAGACGCTTCCACGCTCACGGTGCCGACCAGCACCGGCTGCGCTTTCGCGTGGCGCTCTTTGATCTCGTTGATAACGGCGTTGTACTTCTCGCGCCGCGTCTTGTAGATGCGGTCGTTCGCATCCTTCCGCGCCACGGGCCGATTCGTCGGGATAACGTTCACGTCGAGCTTGTAGATGTCGTGGAATTCGGCGGCCTCGGTGTCCGCGGTGCCGGTCATGCCGGCGAGCTTGTGATAGAGCCGGAAATAATTCTGGATCGTGATGGTCGCGAGCGTCTGGGTCTCGCGATCGATCTGCACGCCTTCCTTCGCTTCGACGGCCTGGTGCAATCCGTCGCTCCAACGCCGGCCGGGCATTTTCCGCCCCGTGTATTCATCGACGATGACGACCTTGTTGTCCTCGATGACGTAAGCGACGTCCTTCTCGAAGAGGCAATAGGCGCGGAGCAGTTGGGAAATGTTATGGATCCGCTCCGCCTGCATGTCGCAATGCTGCTGGCGCTCGACTTTCGCCTTCTCTTTCTGCTCGGGCGTCAGGTTGGGATCGAGATCGATCTCGGTGAATTCGCTGATCAAATCCGGCAGGACGAACGAGTCCGGCTCATCCGGATTGAGGAACGCGCGCCCCTGTTCGGAGAGATCCGACTCGTTCGACTTTTCGTCGATCGTGTAAAACAGCTCTTCTTTGAGCGCGAACAGTTCTTCCTTACGCGCGTCCTGGTAGAACTGCAGCTCGGCCTTGTCGATCGCCTTGCGCTTGTCCGGATCCTCCATCATGCGCAGGAGCGGTTTGTTCCGCGGCTGCCCGAGCTTGACCTTGAACATCGCCAGGCCGCCTTCCTCGACCTTGCCCGCGTCGAAGAGCTCCTTGGCTTCGCTCGCGAGCCGGTTGGCCAGCATGTTTTGCTTGCGCACGAGTTGATCGACCAGCGGCTTCCACTTGTCGTACTGATGGGTGGAAACCGTGGAAGGCCCGCTGATGATGAGCGGCGTCCGGGCTTCGTCGATCAGGATGGAATCGACTTCGTCGACGATCGCGTAATTGTAGCCGCGCTGGACCTGCTGCTCGCGGGTGGTGGCCATGCCGTTGTCGCGCAGGTAATCGAAGCCGAACTCGCTGTTCGTCCCGTAGGTGATGTCCATCGCGTATTGCGCGCGTCGTTCTTCCGGCGATTGATCGTGCTGGATGACGCCCACCGTCAGGCCGAGGAAACTGTAAAGCTGGCCCATCCATTCCGCGTCGCGCCGGGCTAGGTAATCGTTCACCGTCACGAGATGCGCGCCTTTGCCCGTGAGCGCATTCAGATAAAGCGGCAGAGTCGCCACCAGCGTCTTGCCTTCACCGGTCGCCATTTCCGCGATCCGGCCGCGATGCAACACCATCCCACCGACGAGCTGGACGTCGAAGTGCACCATGTTCCAGGTCATCGGCTGATCGCAGACGGTGAATTCCTGCTGCCGCTCAGTCAGCCGGCGCGCGGCATTTTTCACCACGGCAAACGCTTCGGGCAAAATCTCGTCAAGCTTCGCCCATTGCTCCGGCAGCTCGGTGATCGCCGCCAGCTCGTTTTTCCAGGTAGTCGTCTTCGCGCGCAGCTCGTCGTCCGAGAGCGCTTTGAATTGCTCGTCGAGTTCGTTGATCTGACGCGCCATCGGCGACAGACGCTTGATCTCGCGCTGATTCTTCGACCCGAGTATTTTCTTTAAAATCCAGCCAACCATGATGAGCCGGTAATATTGACGCAATCCGGCGGGAAACAACCGTGGATGGGCACGCGCCACACCTCAAGGACCTCACACAAAGGTCACAAAGGAACACGAAGGTTTGGGAATTCCAGAAACCAGTCCCTCCGTTGTGATCCTTTGTGCCCGTTGTGTGAGGCATTCTTTGCCGCTAAGGTCCGCGGCATGAAGAAGATCATTTCCACCACCGAGGCACCGGCGGCGATCGGGCCTTACTCGCAGGCCGTCCGGGCCGGGTCGCTCGTCTTTTGCGCCGGGCAGGTTCCGCTCGATCCGAAAACGGGCCAGATCGTCTCCGAAGATATCGCCGAACAAACCAAACGTGTCCTCGATAGCGTGACGGCGATCCTAAGGGCAGAGCAGCTCACGCTCGCGAACGTCGTCAAGACGACCGTGTTCCTGGCGGACTTCGGCGACTTCCAGAAGATGAACGAAGTTTACGCGACCTACTTCGCCGAGAACCCACCCGCGCGCTCGACGGTGGGCGTTTCCACGCTTCCAAAAAACGCACGCGTCGAGATCGAGGCGATCGCCTTCGACGATAGCCAGCCCGGCGGCGGAAAGACGGCGAGCGACACTTCGGGCTAATGAGCGACGATCTGCTCGCGCTCTTCCGAAAGACCGGCGCTCTGCTCGACGGCCATTTCGTTTTGCGGTCGGGCCTGCACAGCCGCCAATTCTTCCAGTGCGCGCTGCTCCTGCAACACACCGACATCGCCGCGGACGTCTGCGGACGGCTGGCCGATAAGCTTCGCGGCATCGAGTGCGACGCGGTCATCTCCCCTGCTCTGGGCGGAATCATCGTCGGTCAGGAAGTGGGCCGCTCTCTCGGCAAACGCCACATCTTCGCGGAGAAAGAAGCCGGCGGACTGGTCTTGCGCCGCGGTTTCGAGATCGCGCCTAACGAGCGGTTCATCGTCGCCGAGGACGTGGTTACTCGGGGCGGCCGGGTCCAGGAAACGGTGGACATCGTCCGAGCGCGTGGCGGTCAGGTCGCAGGCATCGGCGTGATTGTCGATCGCAGCGGCGGGCAACGACCGGACTTCGGTTGTCCCTTCGTCAGTCTGATCGAGATGAACGTCGAAACGTTTCGCGAAGAAAACCTGCCCCCGGATCTGGCCAGCGTTCCCCCCGTCAAGCCTGGCAGTAAGTAGGGCCCCTTTAATCGGGACCGAACCACTGTGACTCCTGACTTTGTTCGACGTCTGCCGCGCCACCCCCTTTTCCAGGCAGCGAGTCGCTGGGTGCTTCCGGCCTTGCTGGCAGCGACTGTTATCGGGCGCTGCGCGGTCCTCGCCCCGAAAAAACTTTTTTGGACGGACGAGCTTTTGACCTGGTACCCCGTCACGGGGTCCTTCGGGTCCATGGTCGCAGCGACGATGGACACAATAAATGCCGCACCGCCTTTTTATTTTGTTCTCTCCTGGTTCTGGACATTCCTATTCGGCAGCTCGGCCGTCACGCTGCGCCTTTTTTCCGCCGTGGCAGTCGCAGGGGCGGTCTTAACGATGTTTGCGGTGCTGCGACGCGCCTACGGAGTGCTTCCAGCCGTCTTGGCACTGGTCGTCCTCTGCACGGATCCGTACCTTCTCGCTCAAAGCGCGGAAGGACGTTTTCATTCTCTCTTCCTCGCAGAAGTGGCATTGGCCGTTTTGATGTGCCAACGCCTTCTCGCCCATCGCTGCCCTCCTACTCGTCTGCTTGTCGCTAACGCAGCCGTTCATGCCTGCATGATGCTGACCAGCTACATGGCTTTGTTCTATAGCGTGGCGATTTTTGGGGCAGTACTCGTTTCCAGTCACTTGCTCCGGCGAAGTCCCATCCGGGCCTGTAGCTCAATCGTCGCGGGGTGGCTGGTATTCCTACCCTGGGTTCCAGTCCTGATAACACATATTCAGATGAGCAAGCAGGGTTGGATTCCGGTTCCGACCGTCGCCACGCTTTGCGCCTATTTCGAGGGATACCTCAACCCTAACTTTTGGGGTTACGCCACGATCCTGGCGGGTTCGGCCTGTGCGGCTGCGGTGGTCATAATGATATACGGCGGCCATTGGTGGCGCGACGACCTGCGGCGCCGCGAAATACCGTTGTTGTTACTCGCCGCAGGTTTTGCGGCGGTCCCGCTTATCGTCTATTTGTTATCTACGCGACCGGCCGCGAGTTCGATGTTTCTCGAACGCTACCTGCTCGCCAGCCTGTTAGGCTGGGCCATTCTGCTCGCGCACCTGGCGCATCGCGCTTTCCTTATGCGGCACCATCTCGGTCTGCGCAAAGTGACCTGGGCGATGGGCGCGGTCCAAATAATCGCCACCAGTGTATTTGTCGGATTTTACGTTGGAAGCACGGTAAAAACGGCGTGGCGCGCGGCGCGGGAACCAGCGCCGCCCGAGATTCTCGCGGACGTTCCTGGAAACGAGCAAGTCGTCGTGGAGCACATTCATGGATTTATGCGCTGGCATTTCTATTCGCCGCAACGAGCGCGCTTCGTGTTCCTGTTGGATCCGGAGGTTGGCTTGAAGGAAAAAGGAGGCAGTCCGCTTAATCACGCAATCATGGCCGCGCTCAAGCGGAACTTTCCCGCCCAATTCAAGGAGGTAATGCCCACCGACGAATTCCTCAACAATGCTTCCTCGTTTTGGGTGCGCCCCTTCCGGGGTTTTCTTTGGACGTCCACGCGCCTCGAAAATAACCCCGCGTTTTCCATCGAGCGAAACTCAAGGAAGAATTTGCTTCACGTCCAACGCGCGAAGTAATGGGGAGTCAGACGATTTGGCTGGTATTGTTGAGGTGAAACCCGGCAGCAAGTAGGCAAACCTCTCATGAAAATACTGATCTCCGGTGTATGCGGCTTTGTCGGCAGCAATCTCGCGCACGGCTTGCTGGGCAATGTTTCCAGCCGCGAAATCATTGGACTCGATAATTTGAGCCGGCCCGGGAGCCAGTTGAACATCGAGCCGCTGCGGAAACGCGGCGTCACGTTGCGCCACGCCGATCTGCGTTGCGCGAGCGACCTCGAATCGATCGGTGAAATCGACTGGATCATCGACGCGGCGGCGAACCCGAGCGTGCTCGCCGGCGTCGATGGAACCACCAGCAGCCGACAGCTGATCGAGCATAACCTTTCCGCGACCGTGAACCTGCTGGAAGTGGCGAAGCGATGCCGCGCCGGATTCACTCTGCTGAGCACGAGCCGCGTTTACTCGGTGAGAGCGCTCTCGGAGCTCCCAGTCGTCGCTGAGGAGGGCGCGTTTGCGCCAGATCTCTTCGGGCCTCTGCCCGAGGGCGTGAGCACGCACGGGATCGCGGAGAATTTCTCCACCGCTGCTCCGGTGTCGCTTTATGGCGCTTCCAAGCTCGCGTCTGAAACGATCGCGCTCGAATACGGCGAGGCTTTCGATTTCCCCGTCTGGATCAATCGCTGCGGCGTCCTCGCCGGCGCCGGACAATTCGGGCACGCCGAGCAGGGAATTTTTTCTTTTTGGATCAACGCCTACCTGCGTCGACAGCCCTTGAAATACATTGGATTCGACGGTGCCGGACACCAATTCCGCGATTGTTTTCATCCGCGAGATTTATTGCCGCTGTTAGAAAGACAATTTGAGACGCGGGATTCGGACAAGCCGCGCATTGTCAACCTGGGCGGCGGCCGCGAGAACGCCATGTCGCTCGCTCAGTTGAGCGCGTGGTGCGAGGCGCGGTTCGGAGCGCATCAGGTCGCCAGTGATCCGACGCCACGACCCTTCGACGTTCCGTGGCTTGTCCTGGACTCGCGATTGGCGGAAAAGACCTGGGCCTGGCAACCGTCCATCAAATTGGAAGCCATTCTCGAAGAAATCGCCCAGCACGCGAAGGAACATCCGGAATGGCTAGAAACCTCGCTTGCGCTTAACTGAGAATTACCTCCCAATGAAAACGGAATTTTCCTCGCCCACTGATCGCGAGACGAAAGGCGACTTGCAACGGGAATACGCACGTCGTTTCGCAAACCAAGCTCAGTATCGCGACGACGTCTGGAAAGTGCTCACGGCGGACTTGTTCCAACGTCTGATATCGCCTGACGCGACGGTGCTCGACCTGGGCTGTGGCTGGGGCGAGTTCGTCAACAACATCGCGGCCGCGAAAAAATATGGGATGGATCTGAATCCCGAGTCGAGGGACCGGCTCGCGAGCGACGTCGAGTTGCTCGAACAGGATGCCTCTCGTGAATGGCCGCTAACTGCGAATTGTTTGGATTGCGTCTTCACGAGTAATTTTTTTGAGCATCTCCGAACCAAAGACGACCTCCGTCGCACGGTCGAGCAAATCTACCGCTGTCTTCGTCCTGGTGGGCAATTGATCTGCATCGGTCCAAACATCCGCTGCGTGCCCGGATCCTACTGGGATTTTTGGGACCATTACCTGCCACTTACGGAACGCTCTTTGGGCGGGATGCTGGAACTGCTCGGGTTTCAAATTGAGCGCCGCGTCGCGCGATTTCTGCCGTACCAAATGTCGGGCAGGCGCCCGGCGCCGCTTCCGCTCTTGCGCCTCTATCTCAGGCTCCCGTTCGTCTGGCCGATCGTTGGCCGGCAATTTCTCGTCATCGCCAGGAAATAGTTTGCGCGGATCATGGTCGAGCAACGCAAACTAGAACCGCTTCGGATGTTGTCGGTTCTTATCCCCGCGCGGGATGAAGAAGGCTCTGTCGCTTCGAGCGTGGAGCATCTCCACACCGAGCTGCGGTTGCACCAGGTGCCGCACGAGATCGTGGTGGTGGATGACGGGAGCACCGATCGCACATGGGAAATCCTCCAGGCGCTGCAACCCCGCATCAGCAATTTGATCCCCATGCAGAATCCGGGCCCGCATGGATTTGGGCGAGCGATCACCCGCGGGCTTGGCGCCATCAGCGGCGACGCCGTCGTGATCATGATGGCGGACGAGTCCGACGATGTCCGCGATGTTGTCTCCTACTGGGAGAAGCTGAACGAGGGGTATGATTGCGTGTTCGGCAGCCGCTTCATTAAAGGCGGGAGCGTCATCGACTACCCGAAAACCAAACTGTTCCTGAACCGGCTCGCGAATTATTTCCTCAAGGTCCTTTTCCACATCAAGCTGAACGACACGACGAACGCGTTTAAAGCCTACCGCAAGGAAGTGATCGAGGGCTGCCAGCCGCTGATCGCGCCGCACTTCAATATCACGGTGGAAATTCCCTTGAAGGCGATCGTGCGCGGGTTCACTTGGACAACCATTCCCATCAAGTGGCGCAACCGGCGCACGGGCACGGCGAAATTGAAAATCAAGGAAATGGGGAGCCGGTATATTTTCATCTGTCTTTATGTCTGGCTGGAAAAATACTTCAGTGCGGGCGACTACCGGCGGCCGCAGACGCCGCGTGATAAAAAGTAAGTGGTAATAATACCACGCCAACAGTATAAGATGTCCGGCGTGAGGACGGGTTTTTTAATTCGGCTATCGACTTTGGGAGCCGTCGTTTTTCTGGCGTTCTTTTTCGCCAGGGCCGGTTTCATTCACGCTGGCTCTCCGCGCTCCGCGACGTCGTCCGGCCGGCAAACCGCTTTCGTCGACATTAAAGCCCAGAAACTTCTTGCTGCCGTGACTGCGGCGCCGACCGTCCACCTCGCGAATATCTCCACCCGACTCGCCGTAGGCTCTGGTGATAATGTTCTGATCGCTGGGTTCACCATTACTGGCTCGCAACCGAAGAAAGTCATCGTCCGCGGCCTCGGCCCGTTGTTGCCCGTAAATGCAAACCTCGCTGATCCCACTTTGCAATTGCATGACTCCTTTGGTGGGACCGTGGCCGGGAACGATAACTGGAGAGACACGCAGCAGGACGAACTGAAAGGGACGACGATTCCTCCGACAAACGACTATGATTCGGCGATCGTGAGGACCTTGGATCCGGGCGCCTACACAGCCGTGCTTGCCGGAAAGGGCGGAACCACCGGCGTAGGCGTCGTGGAAGTTTATGATCTGGACCAAGCCGCCGACTCGCGATTGGTAAACATCGCCACTCGTGGGCGAGTTGGCGAGGGCGATGACGTCCTGATTTGCGGCACGATCGCAGTTGGGAATGGGACGACCAGCGTGCTCTTTCGCGCCCTCGGGCCCAGTACGGGGGTTCCCGGCGCGCTGGCCGATCCAACCCTTGAACTTCATGATGGACAGGGCGCTACCATAGCCACCAATGACAATTGGCAGGACACGCAGGCTGCGGCCATTCAGAACACGACCATCCCACCGAACGATCCTCGCGAAGCCGCCATCCTGCGCGACCTCACTCCCGGGGCCTACACAGCCGTCGTGCGGGGCAAGAATGGCTCTACCGGTGTCGCGGTGATCGACGCCTATCAATTGAACTAAACGCGCATGCGAACCTTTTATCTAGTCGGCGCGATCACCGGAATCATCGGCGCTTTCTCTTGCGGAATGCCCGTAGCGCGCGCTCAGGTCAACGGGAACAAGACCATCATCGGGAGCGAGCTCGCCTTTGGGCGGACATTGACGGTTTCGACTTCGACCCAGTTCGCCGGCGCAGTTTCCTCCATAAAATGGGGGAACAAAGAGTTCATCAACGACTGGGACCATGGCCGCCAGTTGCAGCTCAATTCCCAGTTCTTCAATCGCAACGAATGCTACAATCCGTACGAAGCCGGTAGCTTCTTCGACACAAACCAGCCGACCAGCAGCAGCAAATTGCTTTCGATGAGCGCGAGCGGTAACCGCCTTGAGTCCGAAACGCAAATGGCGTGGTATTTACGCCAACGGGAAAGTTACGACCCACGCGACTACTGTGGCGACCCGGCGCAGTGGTTAGCGTGTCCGCCCTACACGGGTCCGTTGTCGGACTACCGGGCGCACAAGACAGTTACCATCGGGTACGCCGGCATTCCGAATGTGATCGAGTATTTGATAGAGCAGTTTATCCCGGAACCTGTCCTCAAGGGTAATAACGTCCTCGTGGCAGTCGTGAATTACGAATTCAACTCGCTCCGGTCGTGGGATGTTGTCGCGAAGGATTACAGGACGATTCGCGCGTTCGCCGGAGTGGATGACCGCATCAAGGTAGTATCCAACGCGGATGGCAGCTATGCGATGGGATTCTACGCCCCGGAACTCCTCCAACCCTACGGCGAACTGGGTGTCGCTAACTGGTGGTTCGTAGCTCCTCCCGATCCGGTTACTCCTGATCCGACCTATCCGTGTGTGCACATTGGCCTCGTTGATCGCTACGACAGGTTCGATGGTCCCGGCACGACGAATGACCGTGCTTATCTCGTCGTTGGCGATCTAAACCAGGTGAACCAATCCATGGCGGCACTTCACACCCACTTTGCCTCTCTTGACCCGGAGGTATTCGACTGGCGCGACTATCGGACGCTCAACGGTTTCGAGTCTCTCCTCCCGACCGCTTTGGCGGCGCAACAGCATTGGCTGGAGCATGGGATCGCTCAAGGACTTCGAGCGTCGAAAACGTTTTCGGCGTCCCAATACCTGCAGCTGAACCCCGACGTCGCCAACAGCGTCGGAGCCACGAACTTCCAGGGCGCGATGGATCATTACGTTAGTAGTGGTCGCGCCGAAGGCCGGACTACCGTGGCGAAGCCGGCGGCAGCCATGCAGCACCTGCTCGTATTTGCAAACAAGGGCGTCAACGCCACGGGGCAGGGCATCTTCGGCCAGCTTGGGACTTCGACGCCTCCGCACATCGATAGCTTGGACAATTCGGTCACGGAGGTGGCTGCCGGAGACTACACTTCGTTCGCGGTTCGGAACGACGGCTCTTTGTGGGTCTGGGGATTGAATCAATACGGGGCGCGCGGCGACGGGAGCAGCGGGGATGCTCTCACTGTTCCAGTTCAAGTCCCGCTGCCTGTGCGTGTCACCACCCCATCGCGCCGCGGTAAACATGCGGTCGCGGTTGGCACTGGGGTTTACGCAGCCATAGATACGGACGGTCAGGTTTGGACTTGGGGAGTTAACTGGAATGGGCGGCTGGGCGATGGAACAACCAATTCTCGTTACACTCCAGCGCGAGTAAAAAAGAGTGCTAGCCCGGATGATTATCTGACTGGCATCGTCTCCATTGCCGCAGGCAGCGGCACGCTGGCCGCGGTCGATGCGGACGGAACTGTCTGGACCTGGGGCGCGGGGGCGAACGGCGCGCTCGGGAACGGTTTTACGGCGGACAGTTCGTACCCGGTGCAGGTGCTTCAGGTCGGGGATAACAGCACGACCACCCTTTTGGTCGGTGTGACTGAAATCGCGTGCGGCTCTTCGGGATTTTGTCTGGCGCTCGCCCGCTATGGGACAGTTTATGGCTGGGGCAGTAACGCGTTCTCACAGCTTGGCATCGCTGGCGGTGGCGCACTTTCAATCGCCAGTCCCATCCCCGTCGGGAGTTTTGTCGACGCAATTGCCGCAGGTTCTGCCCACGGCATTGCGCACAGCTCGAATGGGAACGTGTATGGCTGGGGTTACAATGGCCGCGGACAGTTAGGCAACGGTTCCACAGGCGTTGCCCAGGCGGCGCCCCTCCCCCTGAGCGCCGGACCCGATGGCATGGACAACATCACTGACATTGCGGCGGGGCCGAATTTCAGCGTAATGGTCCGCTATACGGATCGCGCGGTCTTCGTCACTGGAGACAACCAATCTGGGCAGCTCGCTGTTCCGGGAAATCCTTCAGCTGTCTTGGTTCCGGTTCGAAGCAGCTTTTGAAGCTCTCGGTCCGCGTCTTTCTCTGAAACAATATCCATGCACGTGTTCCAAAGTCCCTCCTGGGAATAGCCAATCGCTGCACGGGCATTTAACGCTGGGAAACTCGTTATATACCCGCTGACGCTCCTAGATGCTCGTTAAGCCGACACCGCATTGCGTCGCAACTCAGATCTTCTGGGCAATATTGCTCGAGAGACGCGCTTAGCTCCGCCCTTTGCTTCAAATACAATCGACGCGTCCGGCACAAAGTTTCGCCAGTCTATAGGCCAGTGCCCCAAGGAGGAGTAGTTATCCGGAAGGCATACCTAGTCTTCGGAACCAGAAATGAAGTGCAGAACGGGCTAGACAATCTACACTGCTATTTTGCCGGTATCTGTCACTAGACGGATAGACGCAATCAACGCCCCGCCTCACCAGCAAACGGAGGCGAAATCTGACGGTACCATGGCTACCGATTGACCCGATCCGCACCCCCGCACCCGTCTTCCTCTGAGAATGGAAAGCCGCAGACGATGGACCTCCCGCGGAATTCCGCTTCGCGAAATCGCTTCATAGTCGCCGCTTCAAATAACGCTAATCATCGAGGCTTCGCACAAGGCGCATCGATGTTCCCGATCACGCACTCGCCAATTGCGATTTCTTCTGGAAAGTAGCCACTTACTGCCCCACCCGCCTTTGGCTGCCTATTACGTTACGTATTTCTGCCTCCGGCAGTTGTGGTCGCAGTTTCGTTCGAAAAAGCTTTGGCTTGGAAAATCATCGAGTCCTGCCACGACCCTACATCAGTTGGACCTCGCTCGCTGGCGCGGAAATGTCTTATTAGTGTAAATCCCTGAAACAAGTCGATGACGTTTTCAGGAGACTGTAACGTCCAGCAATCATTGGCGCCTTCTTTCTCTTCAGCGCCGATTAGGAAGCCAGTTTTGCGGAACTGCTCCTCGCCATTCTCCACTCGAGCGAACAGTTGTTCGTAAAACGGTTCACCGTGAAAAGTCACGTAAACATAACCTCCGGGTCGCACGACACGCCGAAACTCGCTGACGAGTTGTTGTTGCTCACGGAGAGTCAGATGAGTCATGACCGATATCAGGTAGATCAAGTCGAATGAACCTGGCGGATAGGGCAGTGGTCTGCTCAACTGATTTTCTCGAACCGAAACGCCAGGCAGGTTGGCATTGCACCAGCGGACGAGCTCCGGGTTGTAATCGCAGCCGTACAGACGCATGTGAGTTTGGATTACCAACCATCCCGCGAGAAAACGCCCGCACCCGCAGCCGAAGTCGAGGACGTCGGCGATTTGACTAACGTCGATCCCGGCAATGGCCAGATCTTTCAACATCTGCTTCGGCCCGCTGATTCGGCTACGCCTGAACTCTTCGTCATCATCGTGCCCGGAGACTGCGAGCATCAGCCGAGATGGTGGCAATGGCACCTCGTCGTTCTTAGTCGCGTCGCGAACAATCTCGCGCTCCGCAAAACAGTACCACTCCCCACCCTCTTCGATGGCTTCGAGTTGCAGAATCGAACGTCCGGAAACGACCGGGACCTCGACACTGAATCCACTGTTTCGAGCTGCCGGAAAGTCAGAGCCTTCTCGCGTTAAATCAGGCCGCTCAATTCCATACTGCGCGAGATAGACCTTGCCGCCGATCTGTGCTCGCACGCCGGCCAATTCGCGATCGTTGAGCAGAAAGCACCAGCCCTCCACGAGCAGTTTCGAGCGACTTGTTTCCCAAAAACGAGGCCATTCGACAGTATAAGAAAATTGGGAGTTGCGGTACTGGATCGGATGCCGATGGCGGCGGCGAAGCTTCCACAGCGGCTTGGTAATCTTCCAAGCTAGTGAGTCTTCAATCCCGTGCAGCCGGTTTTCGCGCTCGCATACCTTGGCGGCCTCATCGGCGAGCCGCCTTCGCAGGCTCCAAGACAATTCCGAAGCCGCACGGGCACGCTCCTGCTCTTGCGACAGTTCTTCCTGCGCAAAGTGCAGGCGGCGCTCCAAAGAATCAAGAGCGAGCGCTGCTTCAGCGATAGCCGAATCGGTCGAGCTGGGTGTTTTCTCGCCCGATGGCTTGACTGCCAAATGATCGATTGCCGTTCGCAGGCGTTGTAGCTCTGTTTTAAAAGTGCGAATAGGAAAATATGTAGGCATGCGGTGCTGCCGCAACCCCCAATTGGGGTGGTAAAGACTTCGCTTGTCGTCCGCGTCCGGCCAATCAATTATCAGCGGCACGTGCGAACATTCGAGCCAAAGAATTTACGCCACACGTCTTGGTGATTTCCTTGTTGCTGGAGGATGACGACGGCCGGAAGCAAGTGTGTTACGGCATTCTTCAAAGGAGGACGAGAAACGGCGCCCTCGAGCGCAGGGCATGAACAACATCGCCGACATCGCGGCAGGGCCGAATTTTAGCGTGATGGTCCGGTACACGGATCGCGCTATCCGATGTCATAGGAGGCGGCGATCCGGAGTATGTGGCTTCCGAGATTCTTACCGCGATGGCCAAGTATGTTGACCTGCCATCACAGGATTCTATCCTCGATGTCGGCTGCGGTTGCGGCCGCATTGCCACCGGACTCACTCAATATCTTAGCCCGACGAGCCGTTACCTCGGGGTAGACATCGTGTCGGAACTCATCGCATTCTGCAAACAATTCATCTCTCCGCGCTATCCGAATTTCAGGTTTGTGCTTCTCGAAGAAGGCAATCTGACTTACGACTGGTGGCGCCAGAAAAGCGGCCAAATAGACATAGCAAAACTGTCAGAGGCGCGACCTCCGGGGACGGTTGATTTGGCAATCTCCATTTCTCTATTCACCCATCTGGATTCACCAGCGGCCGCGGATATCCTGGCGACTATAGCCCGCATGCTGAGAAAGGGGGGCAGAGCATTTGTCACAGTCTTCGTGCTCGATTCTAGTGCGCAGGAAGGCATCGAAAATGGCCGCACCGGTTTCAGTTTCAAACACAGAACGCCAAGCGGCCAATTATACGCGGAAAAGCTGGAAGAGCCCACCCACGCGGTCGCCTACAAAATGGACCAAATAGAGGCTTTGGTTCGTACCGTCGGCCTGCAACTCGATCGATGGGTGCCCGGCTATTGGTCGCGTGGTAATACCGGGGAAATCTTCCAAGACGCTTTAATCTTGCGACACGCCTGAAACCTCACGCCGTTTGTTCCAATCTTGCGGACTTGCGTTCAGCTGCCAATTCGAAGGAGCTTTGGGGCGGCTCCCATTCGACGTTTTAGTTGGTAGTTACATCGCGAGCGCACGCATAGTGCGCAAGCTGGACTAAGACTCATGGCACAACCGGACCTTAGACTCATCCAATCATGCGCGGTCGCCTTACCATCTACCTAACGAGCCTGATCGCTGCGATCTCCGGCGCCGTCCCCGGTTTTCTGATTTTGAGATACTGGGTGAACGTCCCGCTTTTTGATGAACGGGACGCGCCAGGCTGGCTCTTGAAAGAGTCCTGGTGAAGGTCACCTCTTTTGGCCGGCCTTTTCGCTCAACATGATGAGAGCCCGGATGGTATTCCCAAAGTTCCTCTGGTTAGGTTCCGCGGCTTTGCTCGGTTGGGATACGAGGGTCGGTCAGGCCCTCACCTGGTAGCCGCGGTGGCTGCTTGGGCCTGCTGGGCGGTCCTCTTTGACCGCCAAACAAATTGCCCTCCCCTGCGGCGCTTAATTCTTCTTACTCTCTTGGCGCTGATTTTTTTCTGCACGAACCAGTGGGAAAACTAGTTGTGGGCGTTCCAACTCGCCGCGTTTTTGCCCGGCCTTCGTATCTCCGCATGCCTTGTTATCCATCAAAGCTCATTGTCGCATAACCGGAAGGTGTTCGTTTGCGCGCTCTCGCTCATCAATACCTTTTCGAATCCACGCTGGCGTGCGTTTTTGTTTTCTTCGTCGTGGGCGGACTGGAAGCAAAGCCTTCCCGCCTTCCGATCCCATTGGCGCACGGAACAACAATTTCGACTAACCTTACTCTACCTCCCCCTGATCCTGGACAATCCGTTGCTGCCCGGTCTGGGTCTCTATCCCAACCCGGCAATTCTAAGAGAGGTGGCGTTGCCGGTCTTGACCCATCGCGTGCTAAGGCAACAGGCAGTTGGGCCGTGGCTGCTAGCTAAGCTCCAGGCACCTGATGGCGAGTATGGCGGCTAGTTCGCGATGACGAAGGCCGAGCGTGCGAGGAAAAGGATTCATGGTCATTTAGCGGTATCCGGAAAAGGCCCCGGCCAGATTGCGTCGTTCTCGCTTCGATCGAGAACAACATGCTGCATCTAGTTACCGCGATCGATCTTCCCGAGCGCGCCGACATCGCGGCAACCGGTGGGCACATCGACTTCGCGGCTGATCTGCCGGCCTCAGCCGTACCTCCGTTTGACAACCTTCGCGCGTATTCCGTCGATCTGACTCACCTCCGGGTCTTCGCCCTGACGCCATTTCGCACCTTCGGCCTATTACGGCTGCCGCACATTGAGAACCAACCCTTCCGCCATCGCCACGGCGCGGAAACCCGGAATTTGGTTCTCCTCGCGAGGCGTATCGACGCTCAAAATGTACTTTATACCGAGACGATCCAGTAGCTCTGTCCGAAAAGGCAACGTAACCGTGTAAGAAACGGCGGAGGTCAAGGTCAGGCCGACTTGGTCGTCAGGGCTTCGCGCACAGGTGACCACAGCAAACCGGTTCCAAACATCAAAGTGCTTTCGCTCCGGGTCCAGCACTTCGAACATGCGCATGTCGGGGTTGCAGCGAATCCCGCTAAGCACGTCGCCGCCGGCCGCCTTGATTACGTACGGAACGTAGCTGCTCCGGCGGTCGCGCCCGATAACCAGCCATCGTCCAATGTGATCTTTGGCGGCAAACGAGCGCAGTTTACCAAACGTTTCACTGTCGTAAATGCCGGGCAATCCGCGGCCCAGCGGATTGACAAACGCGGTGGCGGCTACGATCGGCGCTAACAGCAATGTCGTCGCCAACATCTGAGTCCGGCCAGTGAACAAAATTGAAATAACCGCGAGGTAGGCAGCAACGGCGATCACCGTTCCCGCGGAAACGAATTCTTCGTATTTCTCGTTAACGACTGATAAGCAAAGCCACCAGGCCGCTGCCATCGCGACGAGAACAATCGCTCCGAAGAGTGGAGTCATCTCCCGCCGCGACGACGGCCGCGCAAGGACGCGGACAAAACACGCGATCAAACCGATCCCCGCGGGGAGAATGCCGCGAGTGGAATAAACGAGGGACCAACCGCTGTACTTCGCGAGCGCCGGCGGTATTCCGACCATCATGAAATAGCCGACTGCGGCGACAAAACAAATCATCAGAAGAACGAACCCGTCACGCCAGGCCCTCGGACGACTCGCCATAAGAAGCACTACAAACGGCAACAACAAGACGAAGCCCGCCGCATTACTCGCGTTGACCAACCCCGCCGGAAAATGGAATTCACTCGTCCCGAACTGGAGAAAGGGAAGAAAGAAGCGGGACCAGGAAAAATCTCCACCAGTGGAAAAGACCTTTCCGGGATACTCCAGCAAAGCGGTCATCCGGAGCGTGGGAGCGACTTCGCCGTACCAAACGAAGGCGCACAGGAAGATGAGCCCCAGAACAGTGGCGAGACAAGCATAACGAACAAGCCGATAAGCGGGCCGGGTTCGCGCAGTAAAGCTGACCCAAATCGCTCCTAGGACGGCAAAATAGAGAAGCGGGATCTGGAACCGGGGATAACAGCAGAAGATGAAGTTCTCGACTGCCACCAACAACGTCAACGCCGCCAGCGCGATCCCCAACGGTCTCTTGGCGCGGCGGAGAAAGTGGAAGGCCCAGACCCCTAGAAATGCCAGGCCGACGATCTCAGGCAGCGCGGCCCCAGTGCTATACCACCATTGCATGTAGGGAGCGAAGAATACCAAAACTGTCCCGGTGATAGTCGCCAAGAGATGGCCTCGACTGGTAATTCGGAAAAAGAGAAACGAGCCGACGACGAGCACATACCACTTCAGGTTCCAATACCAAGAGAAGGCATGCTGGAAATCGAGGAAGAAGAATCCCCAAAATTGCGGCCGAAAGAACGTCGTCCAATGGCGAATGGGAAGGTTGACCAATAAGCCGGTCGCACCGTCGCCCACGTTCGGATTACTGGTCTGGAAAGGCGGATCAGCCGACGCTTGTGATAACATCCAGGGCGTTTGCACCATCCACTCATCCGAGCGGATATCTTTTGCTGTTCCCAAAAGGAGGCCGCGCTCCGGAAGACGACCGTCCATACAAAAGCGCCAAATGGCGCTTGAGCTTCCATTGAGATTAAGAAGCACGTTAATGAAGAAAATCAGAGTCAGCCCGAGAACGATCGCGGCGCAGGCTCGAGCGCTTATTCTGCTTGTTCGCGGCGCCGCGTGGACTTCGCCAACGAGAGCGCGGCGCTGCCGAGCGACGGTCCAGAGTAATCCCAACAGACTGACGCAAAGCAGACCCAATGTAATTTGTTCCAGGTGTCGACCGCTAATCAGCGGGACGTTGGAATTGTACAGCTCAAGATCGAAGCCTTCGGAATCAGGCGAGGTCGATAAACGAATGAAATCGCCATGTTGCTCGATCCCGCAAGGGGCGGGGCCAACCTTGACCTCGGATGGCGCTATCGGGACACTGGGCCCAGCCAGGCGCGCCAGGGTGACTTGGCCCAGGTCAAGGACGACTGCCGGCCCGACGTGCAAGCGCAGTTTCTTAAGGTTCGTGGTATCGATCGGCAGTCGGTAAACTTTGAAACCGCTGCGGCTCTCCGCGTAGCGAACGCTCGTCCAGTCTTCGCGAAATTCAGAGCCTCCGGTGTAATACAGCTTTAGTTGGACGGCCCGCGCTGTTCGCAGAGGCAGGACCAGCGTGAACGGCTTCGGGAACCAAGTCCAGGGTCCGATGAAAACGAGGGCGCTTGCGGTCGCAAAAAAAAGGACCGGCCACGAAATCTGTTTGACCCAGCGGGCGGGTTGAAAGAAAGGCTTCGTCATATTCGCGGGCGCTGAGGTGATAATGCCAGGTTTTATTAGCCAAGGAAAAACGACGTCTTTTTACCTTATTACTAGTATCCGGTGCTTTTCCTGCTCATTGTCTGCAAATGATTTTCCGACAGACCGCGGGTATTCTTACTCGTCAGCCATCGCACACCGTCACCACAGTAGCAGGCTTGGTCCTTGTGGCGTGCCTTGTGGCCGGTCCGGCTTTTGGCCAAAGCCTTATCCGCGTGCCGGGCGATACGCCCAGTTTGCAGGATGCGATCGCGCGGATCGCTGATGGCGGCACGGTGGAGATGGCGACGGGGACATACACGGCGCCCGATGGCGGGTTTACAAATGTGGCCGGCAAGGCGGTGACCGTTCAGGCGGCGGCGGGCGCATCGGTAATAATCAGTGGCGGCGGCTCCCACGACATGTTGCGGATCACAAACGCGAAACGGGACCAGGGCAAACCGATGACCTTCATCGGAATCAGGTTTTCAGATGGCGTGATGAAACAGAATTTCCTGGGAGGCTGCGGAATCCTGGGAGAAGCCGAGGTAATTTTCAAAGGCTGCTCTTTTCTTAATAACAAAACTTCCGGGAACGCGACCGCTGGTGGCGCATTTTTCATCGCCGGTAGCGTGGTTACTTTTCAGGGCTGCGTTTTCATCGGCAACACCAGCCCGAACGGCGGGGGCGCCATCTCGGCCTTGGACTCGCGCATTTACGTGACGAATTGTCAGTTCATAGGAAACCGCTGCGATATGGCGGGCCACAGCTCCAACGCTCCCGGAGGGGCCATTTATACCTACAATTGCCAGTTGGAAATCAGCGGCAGCGTCTTCGAAGATAACCACGCTGGCTACGTGGGCGGCGCGGTCTATGGCGCGGCACCGTGGGATACCAACGAGAAACTGGTCGAGATTAAGAACTGCCTCTTCAACGGAAATGGAGCCCTGAAGGACCCGTCGGTCAGTTTCAACGCCCCGGCGGTCGGCGGCGCGGTTCATGTCGAGGAAAATATTACCCTTAACGTCTACGGGTGTAATTTCATTAACAACGTCTCCACGCAGGCGGGCGCGATCAGCGTTTACCGCGGGGTGGCGAATGTGGATCACTGCCTTTTCCGCGGAAACAAGGCTTTGCCCACAGGTACCAATGGGGAAGGCACCGGTGGCGCGATCCTCGCGCTTTCAGATGATGGGCCGGGGGATCCCAATAGACGCTCAATTACATTGAACGTCACCGATTCGCTCTTTATCGGAGCGAACGATGGCACACCGGACGCAAAAGAAGGGGGCCAGATTTTCGTGGGGGGCGATCCCAGCCGTGCCTACGGCAAGAACGGCATCCCCCAAGACGGCACGCCGGAAAGCAACCGCGCGCAATTGAAACTACTGCGTGTCGCTTTCTATAAATCGCGAGTCGACAGCTCCAATGCCGTCCCGGCGCGGGCGAGTGCGGCCATGGGCGACTTCGCGCACATCGAAGCCGATAACATCCTTTTCTTGGAAGGCGACGCCGGGAGCGGTTCAGCTGCGTTGGAGGCAGTTGATGACTCCGTGGTTCATCTCCGGCAGTGCGTATTTCAAAAAAACGGAGCGAATAGCTTTGCCGCCGCCATCACAGATTTTGGAGGCGAACTCACGGTTAACGACTCATCGTTCCTGGATAACTCCTACGCGCCGCGAAACGCGGGCAAAGGAGTCGATATTACTTCCTCGGCTAACGCGGGCGGCAGTGGCGGCGCCGGCACCAACATGACAGGTCTTGTCACCAATTGCTTGTTTAGTGGAACCACGACTGGCGGCAGAATTTATGACGGCGCCGGCACGGACAAACCGCCTTATAATTTGCTCCAGTATTCCGACAACCAATTCCTCCCCTCAAACGATGCCTACGTCAGCGATATCCTATCCAATACCGACGTTCCGGGATTAAACAATTTCGTGGTCCCCTTTAGAGATCGCACTCCATTCAAAAAAGCTCCCGTGCCCAATACTGTGCTCAGAACGTTGCCCGACTCCGGTCAAATCCTGGCTTATAGCATAAAGGCGCCCATCGTGGGAGGAAATGGGGTCATCACGAACTCCAACTTTGTGGCATTTAGTGCGACTGCTAACTGCGTTATAGATGGTGTGTCTCAAGGTACCGACGGAGTCATCGACTCCACGTCCGGCTCGCACACGCTCACGGTGGGATCGCAAAGCTACACCGTCTTGCCGGAGAAAAATGTAGCTGGCAATATTGCTACGCGGTTACAAGTCGGAACGGGCACGGATGTCCTGATTGGCGGTTTCATCATTCAGGGCCCCCTCCCCAAGCGAGTAGCCGTCAGAGGAATCGGGCCGAGCCTGACGGCGTTCGGCATCGCAGGGGCGCTCGCGGATCCGATCATAGAACTGCACGATCAAAGCGGAGCGGTCATCGCCCAGAACGATAATTGGCAAGTCTCGGATCAACGCGTGGATCTCGTCGGGATCGACCTCGCCCCGACACATCCGAACGAGGCGGCACTTATCGCTGCGCTTAACCCGGGCAATTATACCGTCGTTCTCCAAGGCGTCGGGGCTGGCACCGGAATTGGCTTAGTCGAGATTTACGATCTCGACGGCAGCAAACGCTCCACTTTCGCAAACATCGCGACCCGCGGTAGAGTGCAGGGCGGCGAACAGGTGATGATCGGCGGCTTCATCGTGCTCGGCGACAACGGCGCGACAAGCGTCGTCGTGCGCGCGATCGGGCCGAGTCTGTCGGCGTTGGGTGTCAATGGCGCGCTGGACGATCCGGTTCTTGAGATCCACGACGGCAATGGACAACTCATTTCGCAAAACGACGATTGGTCCTCCGGGCCTGATGCTGCCTTCATTCAGGCCCACTCCCTGGCACCGGGGGATACACGTGAAGCAGCGGTGCTACTTCAAAATCCTGTCCAGGGCAATTATACCGCCGTGCTTAAGGGAAAGAATGGCAGCGTCGGCGTGGGCATTTTGGAAGCCTACGTTTTTTAGAGACGCGAAGCTTTGGTAACGGCGCGGCGAAATCGCGCACCCAGCGGTTGCAATGGCCCAAATTGAGCCCCCGATGATTTCGTTGTCGATGCGCGGGTTCCGAATAAATTGCTCGTGTCTTTGGCAATGGCCGTTCAAACACTTACCCCGCGAACCTTGAGCTACGCGCTTGCCGCGTTGCCCTATTCTTGTGCCTGACCAGAACGATCATATCCAGGAGTTGAGTTTAGAACTGGATCAGTTGCGCCGAGCGTTGATCGAGGTTCGGAAGCACGCCGCCATGCCCCCGAACGCCGCTGCCCGGACGGAGCCGCTGGAAGCCGCTCATAAGCGGCTGAACTCGCTCAAGACCCTCGCTTATCTTTTGGCGACCGACGCAGCGGATCTCCAATCTCGCGCCCAGCGCGCAGAACGAGAGGCATGGGATCAAAGGGCGAGGCGTGCGGACGCCACCGCCAAACTGAAAAGCCGCGAGCGGCTCCTTGAGCAAATCCAGCGCTCGGGGGCTTGGAAAATCGTTAAGCCGATCTGGAAGCTGTTCAATCGCTCGAGAAAAGGCGAACCGAAGCTCGCGGCTGACGAGATCGCGTTCGCTGTCGATTTGCCAAAGAGATGGAAAACGAATCGCGAGATTATCCTCATCAAAGGCTGGTGTTTTGCGCGCAACGGCAAGCAGATTGCGGGAATTCGCGCGAAGGTCGGGCGCAAAGCGCGGCTCGCGCGATATGGGTTGGAGAGGGCAGACCTGGCCGGCTCCCTGCGCGAGTATCCCGAGGCGCGGTGCAGCGGGTTCACGATTGAACTCAAGGTGCCGCCGGGAATCTGCAACGTTCGGCTCGAGTACATCGAGCAAGGATCGGACTGGCAGCCTTTCTTCGAGCACAAGCTGGAGCGAGAAGCCATCAACGGCCAGGAAGAGATGGAACTCGAAGGGGGTCCGAAAGAATCTGATCTGCCGGCAGAAAAGATCCCAAGGTTGTCGCCACTTTCCGCGAACAGCGCATTCGAGCTGCTTCAGCCACGCTTTCAGCAGCATAGCCGGCGGGTCGCTACAATCGATCCGCAGTTCAGCGTCATAACCCCCACCTACAACACCAAGCCGCAATGGCTCGCTGAAGCCGCCTTGAGCCTTCTCAATCAAACATGCGCTGATTGGGAATGGTGCCTGGTCGATGACGGCTCGGACAATCTTGAGACGAGGAAGCTGCTGGAATTGCTCAGGTCCGTGAGCCCGCGGGTGCGCGTAGAGCTTGCGCAGCGTGGCGGCATCAGCGCAGCCAGCAATAAAGCGATCGATCTCGCCCGGGGCGATTACGTTTGCTTCCTCGATCACGACGATCTTCTTCATCCGTTCGCGCTCGAGGCGATGCGGGAAAAAATCACGGACGCTTACGACATTGTTTATTCCGATGAGGACAAGCTCGACGACGCGACAGGAGAATTAGTCGAGCCTTTCTTCAAGCCGGACTGGTCGCCGGAATATTTTCGCGGGGCGATGTACGTAGGCCACCTGCTTTGTGTGCGACGCGAGCTCGCCGCGAAAGCGAGGTTCGATTCGGCGTTTGATGGAGTGCAGGATTTTGAATTCATGCTGCGGCTGAGCGAAGCCGCCCCCAGGATTGCTCATATTCCGCGGCCTCTTTACCACTGGCGCAAGACCGCCGGCAGCATCGCGCAGAATACCGACGCCAAGCCGCGGATCGGCATGCTTCAGGCCCGAGCCGTAAATGCGCATCTCGAGAGGAGCAGGCTGCCGGCGCGCGCGGAGCAGTCGGAGCTGCCGCACCGAGTGAAAATCCTGCCACTGCCTCAGGAACCGTACGCCCGAATCAGCATCATTATTCCCACTCGAGATGCCCCAGAAGTGCTCGGCCGATGCTTGAAGAGTATTTTTGAAAAGACCTCGTATCCGAATTTTGAAGTGCTCCTGATGGACAACGAGACAACCGACCAGAGCGCGCTCGCGCTTATGAAAGAGTATCCTGTCCGCCAAATTCCTTTCCCGAATCCCTTTAATTTCTCCCGCGCCAACAACCTCGGCTCGGCGGCGGCGACCGGCGAACTCCTGCTTTTCCTCAACAACGACACCGAAATCATCGCCGAGGATTGGTTGCAGCACCTGGCTTATTACACGCAGCAGGCAGATGTGGGGGCGGCGGGAGCCGTGCTCGCCTACGAAGATCGCACGGTCCAGCATGCCGGCGTGGCGCTGGGTATGCGCGGCACGGCCGATCACACCATGCGGCGATTCCCGCTTGGAGCCGATGGATACGCCGGCAGCCTGTCCTGCGCCCGCGAAGTATCCGTCGTTACCGGCGCCTGCCTAATGATCCGGAAATCCGTTTACGAAGAGATCGGCGGATTCAACGAACATTACTTTACCGCATACCAGGATGTGGATGTCTGCCTTCGCCTGCGCCGGCGTGGGCTCCGCATCATCTGTACGCCGCGCGCCCTTCTCCATCATCACGAATTCATTTCGCGGACGAGCTACTATTACGACATCATTGACCGCATGCTTCTGCTCGATCAATGGGAGGACGTGATCGAGCGCGGAGATCCTTATTACAATCCCAACCTTGATCTCGATCGCGGAGATTATAGCCCCCGTGTGGCCCGGGCATGAGTAACATTCTCTTTGCCCTTTATCACGACTTCAGCGCGAACAGCGCTGTCCACGTTCACAACTTCGCTAATCGCCTCGCCGATCTCGGGCATTCCACGGCGGTGGCCATCCCTGAAGATAAGGACACCGGTTCTTCCTTGGGCCCGCAGGATTATGCCGTCCTGCGCTTCGACCGGGTGGACGGAGACTGGTCTCTCCTGTTTCCGGATGGTCGTCCGCCCGACATCGTCCACGCCTGGACGCCGCGCGAAAACGTCCGTCTCTTTTGCGAGAAGCTCGCGGGTTTCTGCGATTTCTCCCTCTTCGTTCATCTGGAAGACAACGAGGAGCTGATCCTTGAAGTGAATCTTGGGATGTCATTCGAGAAACTCCTTCGCTCGCGCGTGGAGACTCCGCCCAATCTTTCCCATCCGCGGAACTATCGCGCGTTTATCGCCTCGGCCACCGGGGTAACCATGATCATGGATCGGCTCGAGCGATTTGTGCCGCCGGATATTCCGAAACTCATTCTGTGGCCTGGCGCGGATGAACAACTTTTTTTTCCGCGCCCGCGCGACCCGCTGTTGCTGGAGCAACTCGGTATCGCTGAAGGCACCGTTGTTCTTTGCTATACCGGTAACGTCCATTCCGCCAATGCCAGGGACGTTCGCAGCCTTTATCTTGCCGCGGCTATTCTCGACCGCGAAGGAACGCCAACCCGGCTCGTCCGGACCGGGCGCGACTACTGCCCATTCCTCGGGCCTGATGAAGAATGGGGCCGCTGGATTTCGATCGAGCTGGGAAGTATCCCGTATCGAGAAATTCCGGCGATCCTCGCCCTTGCCGATGTCTTGGTGCAACCAGGCGCGGATAACGCATTCAATGAATTCCGGCTGCCGGGAAAGTTGCCGGAATTCTTTTCGATGGGAAGACCGGTGATTGTGCCGCGAACCAACGTCGGGCGTTTCGTCCGGCACGGCGAAGAAGCCTGGGTCCTGGATAAGGTAGATGCCCTGGGCATCGTCGACGGGGTGCTGGAGCTGCGCCGTGACAAAGATTTAAGTGAGCGGCTTGGGAGGGGCTCGTCTGCGTTTTGCCGCAAACATTTCAACTGGGACAACAGCGCCCGGGGTTTGACCGCCTTTTACGAAGAGCTTGTCCTCAAACCGAAGGAACTCGCGAATGTCGCGACCACAACGCGTTCTCAGTAATTCCGGCACCGCCGCAGCGATTGTCGAGCGCTTCTCGAATTCGGAGCGGTTCCTTGGCGCTTCCTATGCCACGGTGCGCGACTATTGCGAAAGCCGGGACGAGCTTCCGCAGATCACCGCGATCGACGGCGATCTAAAAAACGTCCAGCGACCCTGGGCCGTCAAAGCGATCCTGGCAAATCTCCCGCCGCCGGCGCGCCTTCTGGAAATCGGCGGCGGAGAACCGATCGCGAGCGGTTTTCTCAGCGAGCTCGGTTACGACGTCACGTTGGTAGACCCGTACGAGGGATTCGGGAATGGGCCGGTCGACTATCAGGGCTACGTCGAGCGTTTTCCCCACGTGAAAATCGTGCGCGAATATTTCCGGCCAGGTCTTCCGGATTGGCAGCCGCACTCATTCGACGCCATTTTTTCCATTTCCGTACTGGAACATCTTCCCTTCGATTCGCTGCCTGCTTGCTTCGACGCCATAGCGGATTTTCTCGTCCCTAACGGCGCGTCAATTCACTGTTTTGATTTTATCCTCCAGGGAAATGGAGACGCCTACAATCTCATCCAGGCCGAAAAGACACTCGCCGAACAAGATCGGCTCACCGGAAGCAACGACGCCGCGTCATTCGCCGCCCTGCTGGAACGCCTGCGCGCTGACCTCGAAACCTTCTACCTCTCTCCGCAAGGGCATCATCATTGGCGAGGCGGCCGGGCCTACTCTGATTTTCCATTTCGAAAAGTTGTGTCCCTCCAGACCGTCGCTCGTCGCCGACAGAGCTGAGCGCGGCTTGACACAAAATACTCGACTTCTACTTTCAGCTATCCAGCGGCCGCTCGGCTGGAGCTTTCCAAGCCTGTGACCGCACCTTCTTCATTCTTCCGCTCCTCAGTCGGCAAAAAATTCATTGTCGCGATCACCGGCGTGGTCCTGATCGCGTTCATAGTCGGTCATCTCCTGGGCAACCTGCAGATTTTTCTCGGGCCGGATTGGATCAACTCTTACGCCGAACATTTGCGAGAGCTGGGCCCGTTTCTCTGGGTCATCCGAACATTTCTCCTCCTCAATGTGCTCCTGCACATTTTTTACACGATCAGCCTGGCGCTGGAAAACCGCCGGGCCCGGCCGGTGCGCTACAAAAAGAAGGACAACGTGAAAGCCACGTTTGCTTCGCGCTCCATGGCGTTGAGCGGGCTGATCGTCCTGGCGTTCATCCTTTATCACCTCGCCCATTTCACCGTGCGTGTGACCGACCCGCGTTTCCTTTTGCTGAAAGCCGATCCACTCAATCGATATGACGTCTATTCGATGATGGTTTACGGCTTTCAGAATTATTTCGTCTCCGGCTTTTACGTCCTCGGGATGTTTCTGCTCGCGCTTCATCTCAGCCACGGCACCTCCAGCTTCTTCCAGTCGTTAGGCTTGAATGATAAAAAACTCACGCCGTGGCTGGCTGCGGCCGGACGTGTATTCGCCTGGCTGATTTTCATCGGTTACACCTCGATTCCCGTCGCCGTGCTCCTTCACTGGGTGAAGCCGGCCCAGCAATTATGATCGGGAATCTTGACGCCAGGGTTCCGCACGGCCCGCTCGCCCAGAAATGGACGAGCCACAAGGACCACTCCCGGCTCGTGGCGCCGAATAACCGGCGGAAATTCGAGATCATCGTCGTCGGCAGTGGGCTGGCCGGCGGCTCGGCGGCGGCGACCCTCGGCGAGCTGGGCTACAACGTGAAGTGCTTCTGCTACCAGGACAGTCCGCGCCGCGCCCACAGCATCGCCGCCCAGGGCGGGATCAACGCCGCGAAAAATTATCAGAACGATGGCGACAGCGTTTTTCGCTTGTTCTACGACACGATCAAAGGCGGCGATTTCCGCTCTCGTGAAGCGAACGTCTACCGGCTCGCGGAAGTCAGTAACCTCATCATCGACCAATGCGTCGAGCAGGGTGTGCCGTTCGCGCGGGAATACAGCGGGCTGCTCGCGAATCGTTCCTTCGGCGGCGCCCAGGTTTCGCGCACCTTTTACGCGCGCGGCCAGACGGGCCAGCAACTTCTCCTCGGCGCTTACCAGGCGCTCTGCCGCCAGATCGCCGCCGGGACCGTGACGATGTTTCCGCAAATGGAAATGCTCGACCTCGTGCTCGTCGACGGTCACGCCAAAGGAATCATCACCCGCAACCTGGTCACGGGAAAAATCGAAGCGCACGCGGGGGACGCGGTCGTGCTCGCGACCGGCGGATATGGAAACGTGTTCTACCTTTCGACGAACGCGCGCGGTTGCAACGTTACCGCGACGTATCGCGCTTATAAAAAAGGCGCGCTCTTCGCCAACCCCTGTTTCACCCAGATTCATCCGACCTGCATCCCGGTCAGCGGTGAGAACCAATCGAAGCTAACGCTCATGTCGGAATCGCTCCGCAACGACGGGCGCGTCTGGGTCCCGAAGAAGCCGGGAGACAAACGCCCGCCTGGCGAAATCCCGGAAGATGAGCGCGATTATTATCTCGAACGAAAATATCCAAGCTTCGGCAACCTCGCGCCGCGCGATATCTCGTCGCGCGCGGCAAAGGAAGTTTGTGACGAAGGACGCGGCGTGGGCGACAGCGGCCGCGGCGTTTACCTCGATTTCGCCGATGCGATCGCGCGGCTCGGCGAGAGCACGATCCGCGAACGCTACGGAAACCTGTTTCACATTTACGAAAAGATCACCGGCGAAAATGCCTATCGCCGGCCGATGCGAATTTATCCCGCCGTCCATTACACAATGGGCGGTTTGTGGGTGGACTATAATTTGATGAGCAACCTGCCGGGCCTCCACGTCATCGGCGAAGCGAACTTCTCCGACCACGGCGCGAACCGGCTCGGCGCCAGCGCTCTGATGCAGGGTTTGGCCGATGGGTATTTCGTTTTGCCGTACACGCTGCCCACGTATCTCGCGCCCCAAATCGGAAAACGGCCGTCGGTCGATCGTCCGGAATTTCGGCAGGCGGAAAATGAAGTTCGGGCGCGCAGTGAAAAAATGCTCGCGATAAATGGAACGCGCTCGGTCGATTCGTTCCATCGCGAGCTGGGCCTGCTGCTCTGGGACAAATGCGGCATGGCGCGAAACGCCGCCGGTCTGCGCGAAGCGCTCGCGCGCATTCCGCAGCTGCGCGAAGAATTCTGGGGCGACGTCCGGGTTCTCGGCGATGGCGAAGCGCTCAATCAATCGCTCGAACGCGCCGGCCGCGTCGCCGACTTCCTCGAATTCGCCGAGCTAATGTGCACCGACGCGCTCACCCGCGATGAATCATGCGGCGGCCATTTCCGCGAGGAGCATCAAACCTCGGATGGCGAAGCGCTGCGCGACGATGAAAACTTTGCCGATGTGTTCGCGTGGGAGTTTCAAGGCAACGGCTCGGTCGCCCCGCCGAAACTGCACCGCGAGCCACTCATGTTCGAGACGGTGCAGCTCACGCAGAGGAGCTACAAATGATTTGTCATCCTGAGCGAAGCGTAGCGGAGTCGAAGGATCTCTTAACCTTTCTTCCCGGGGCGCTCGGAGAAAGGATTAGAGATTCTTCGACTGCGTTTCGCTTTCGCGAAACTTCGCTCAGAATGACAGGTAAGAAAGACGCCGCGTGAATTTCAAACTCAAAGTCTGGCGACAGAAAGATCCCAAGACAAAAGGGAAGTTGGTCGAATACCGAGCGACCGACGTTTCGCCGAACACCTCGTTCCTCGAAATGCTCGACGTCGTCAACGAGGGACTCATCGCCAAAGGCGAAGAGCCGATCGCATTCGATTCGGATTGCCGCGAAGGCATCTGCGGGACCTGCTCGCTCACAATCAACGGCGAGGCGCACGGACCAGATCATCCGGGAGCGGCCTGCGAAGTTTATATGCGGCGATTCAAGGATGGCGCGACGATCGTGGTGGAGCCATTCCGCGCGAAACCATTCCCGCTCATCAAGGACCTGGTGGTAGATCGCAGCGCGTTGGATCGAATCGTGCAAGCCGGCGGTTTCGTCGCGGCGCGGGCCGGGTCCGCGCCGGAAGCGAATTCGACGCTCATTCCCAAACAGGACGCGGATCGCGCGATGGAAGCAGCGGCCTGCATCGGTTGCGGCGCTTGCGCGGCTGCGTGTCCGAATGCGTCCGCCATGCTTTTCACGGCAGCGAAAGTTTCGCACCTGGCTTTTCTGCCGCAGGGACAGCCCGAGCGCACGAGCCGCGTCCTGAAAATGGTGACGGCGATGGATGCCGAGGGGTTCGGCAATTGCACAAACACCTACGAGTGCGAAGCCGTCTGTCCCGCGCAGATCAGCGCCAGTTTGATCGCGAAACTCAATCGCGAATACGCGGTGGCGAGTTTTCGGCGACGGGCGGGCGAATAGGGACGTCAGCGCGTCTCGCCATGGTGCGCCCACAAGGTCGCATCGATCTGCTGGCGCGTGCGGGCCACTAATTCTTCGCAGCCTGCTCCTTCCCGCAGAACGGCGAACACAGTCGAGCCCGATCCAGACATCAAGGCGACTGCCACCTCGGGTTGCTGTCGCAGCCACGTCTTCAGGTGTGCGAGCAGAACGAACTTCTCGAAGACAGGGCGTTCGAGATCATTCACGAATTGGACGCCGTTGAATTCCTGCGGCGAATAGTCCGCTCCCGGCAACTCCTTTGATTCTTTCCATTTTCCGTACGCCCAAGGCGTCGGAACGGCGAAATCCGGCTTGAACAACACGAGCCGCAACTTCGTTGCCAGCGACGTCGGCTCCACGATTTCTCCGCGCCCGCGGCAGAGCGCAGCGGAACGCACGACGAAAAATGGAACATCGGAACCAAGCTGCGCGGCGAGTTGGAGCAGGTCGTCCTGCTGAAGACCCACCGCGAAGAGTTCGTTCAGGCCGAGTAACGTACTCGCCGCATCGCTGCTTCCGCCGCCCAGGCCTGCGCCATGCGGGATCTTCTTTTCCAAGGCGATTGTTATCCCAGCCGTGATCTTGGTCCGCTTCTGGAAAAGTCTCGCGGCGCGGACAACGAGATTATCGTCGCCGGCCGGCAGGGAAGGATCATCGCAGGTGAATTGAATTCCGTCGTCGTCCCCCACCCTTTCGATCGTGATCCGGTCCGCGAGCGAAATCGGCACCATCAGCGTTTCAATTTCGTGAAAGCCATCGGCCCGGCGGCCTTGAATCCGGAAGGAAAGATTGATTTTTGCCGGCGCCGAAAACTGCATATCCTGCAATTTGTTCAGCAAGCTGCGCAGAACAACAGAATGAAATCGCCATCCGCGGAGAAGATCATCGTCGCGCTCGATGTGGGGACGACCAAGGAGGCATCGCGCCTTGCCAGTCTGCTGGCTGACCACGTCGGATTGTTCAAGATCGGCCTCCAAATCTACACGGCGGAAGGGCCGGCGCTCGTCCGCTCCATTTCTCTCATCGGTCCAAAAGTGTTTCTCGATCTCAAGCTCCACGACATTCCGAACACGGTCGCGAAAGCGGTGGAATCAGCCGGCAAGCTCGGCGTGAAAATGTTGACGATTCATTTGAGCGGCGGCAGCGAAATGATCCGCGCCGCCGTCAGCGCGCGGAGCAACGATCTGCTGCTTCTCGGCGTGACCGTCCTGACGAGTTCGACGAACGAAACCCTGGCGGAGATCGGGGTCGCGGAAAAGACCAGCGACCAGGTGCTGCGGCTCGCTCGCCTCGGAGTGGCCAACGGCATCGACGGTTTGGTCGCCAGTCCTCACGAAGCCCGGATGCTACGATCGGAATTTGGGGACAAAATCAAGATCGTCACTCCGGGGATCCGACCGGCCGGATCGGACCCCGGCGATCAGAAGCGTTTTGCCACGCCCCGCGAAGCGATCGATGCGGGAGCGGATTATCTCGTGATCGGTCGCCCGATCACTGGCGCCTCCGATCCGAAAGCCGCGGTTCAATCCGTGGTGGAAGAACTATCCCGGTAGCCGGAGGCCATGCTCGAGGCGTTACACGTCTACGACGATCGCGAACCACAGTCCGCGGCGTTGAACATGGCGGTGGACGAAGCGCTTCTGGCGGAGGCTGCGGTTCCGATTCTCCGCTTCTATCGCTGGCGACAACCGTCGCTCTCGTTTGGATATTTCGGCGTTTACGCGGAAGTCGCCGATCAATCGAACGAACGGGAAATCGTCCGCCGCTGGACCGGTGGCGGAATTGTTCCCCACGGCGATGATCTTACCTACTCGGTGATCATCCCCGCTTCTCATCCGTTTTTCGCCCGCTCTTCTCTCGAGATTTACGCCGCCTTGCACGATGCGATTCGGCGCACTCTTGGCGCGAACGGAGTCGACGCCTTCCTGGCAGATTCCGCCGCACCGAAAGTATCAGAGAATTGTTTTGCGAATGCGGTCCGCGCCGATCTCATGAGCGGCGGACAGAAAATTGCCGGTGCCGCCCATCGTCGATCGCGCGCTGGGCTGCTCCATCAGGGCAGCATTCAGCAACGTGATTTGCCGGAACGATTTCGCAGCGATTTCGCGCAGGTCCTTTGCGAGCAATGTGAAACCACAACGCTGTCCCCGGGACTGATGGAACGCGCAACCGGGATCGCCGCAAAAAAATATGGCACAATCGAGTGGTTAACGCGCCGGTGAGTTCGCTTTGACCCACGGCCGAGTCCTCCTCGCTCCCAAGTTGCACTTGGGAACGGCAACTGGCCTGCAACGAAGCTGAGCCTCGAAGACCCGGGCGTTCCCAAGTGCAACTTGGGAACGAGGGCAACCCATAAACACAGGCTGGAAGCCTGTGCTGCTTTTCCAGCCGTTTGCGCGAGGGGCTTGCGCTCGATTGGCGCTCCTTCTATCGTGGGTTTGTGGAAGTTTTTGCTGATTCGCGCCCCCCCTCGATCTCTCGCGACGGCGCTTTGGCCCGGGTAACGCTGACGGTTCAGCCGCAACTCGAGGAGGTCGAAGCGCGGATCGCGCAGCAGGCCGCTGCCTTCGATCCGGCGATCGAGGGTTACGTGACCTATGCGATCGGGAGCCGCGGCAAACGGCTCCGGCCGCTGATGGCGCTCTTGAGCGGCGGCGCGAGCGGCGGGATCAAGTCGGGACATGTCGATCTGGCGGTAATCGTCGAGCTGATCCACATCGCCACCTTGGTGCATGACGACATCATGGACGAGGCGGAACGGCGCCGGGCCCAGCCGACGGTGAACGCGCGCTGGGGAAATTCGCTGAGCGTGCTGCTGGGCGATTGTCTATTCGCCCAGGCACTGAATCTCTCCACGAATTTCGACGACGCCCAGATCAGCCGCGTCATCGCGCGCGCCGCCCGGGAAGTTTGTTCGGGTGAAATTATCCAGACGCAACGCCGATTCGATCTCCATCTGGCGATCCCCGATTATCTTCGGATCGTCGAAATGAAAACCGGCTCACTCTTCGCCGCCGCCTCGGAACTCGGCGCGGTGATCAATGGCGCCGACGCCGAAACCACCGGTGCGCTGAAAAACTTCGGCAGCAAGATCGGCGCGGCCTACCAGATTTACGACGATTGCCTGGATATCGCCGGCAATGAAAATGAGATCGGCAAGACGCTCGGAACCGATTTGCGCAAAGGAAAAATGACCTTGCCGATCCTGATGCTTCTGCGTTCCGCGCCCGTGGAAGAACGGGAGCGCTACTGCGAACTGATCCTCTCTGAGAAGGCGGGCGCGATCGAAGAGCTTCTGGCTAGCGGCGCGCCCAACGGCTCGCTCCGCGCCTCGCTCGACGCCGGTGACGAATCGGTGCGCGACGCACAGGCAGAGCTGCACGGTCTCCCCTCGAACCCGTTCACGGACTCGCTCTTCCAGTTGGGCGACGCGCTCCGCGAAATGCTCGACCAATTGCGTGCCTGATCGCGGCGCTCCCAGCTTAAAGATCAGTGAACTGCCGCAGGATGAGCGGCCGCGCGAAAAGTTGCTCGCTCGCGGCGCCACCGCGCTGACCGATCCGGAATTGATCGCGATCCTTTTGCGCACGGGATTACCCGGCGCTAATGCGGTCGATGTGGCCCGACAACTCCTGAAGCGGTACGATTCGCTCTCTGGTTTGAGCCGGTGCACGGTCCAGGAGATCAAAATGATTCCGGGCATCGGAGAAGCGAAAGCGATTCAACTCGTGGCGGCTTTCGGATTGGGCCGGCGCTTGGCGAATGAGCGCCTGGCGAAGCAGAAACTGGATTCACCGGAGCTTGTCCACGAATTAATGGCGGCCGAGATGCGCGCGCTCCACAAGGAATCGTTGCGCGTCGTCCTGCTCGACACGCGTTATCACCTGATCCGGATCGAGGAGGTCTCTCTCGGAAGCGTGAACGAAAGCATCGCGCATCCACGCGATGTTTTCCGACCGGCCGTGGTGGCCTCTGCTTACGCCGTCATCGTCGTGCACAACCATCCCTCGGGCGATCCCTCTCCCAGTCAATCGGATCACAGCCTAACGAGACGTTTGGTCGAAGCCGCGGAGTTGCTCCAGATCAAATTGCTCGATCACGTCATCATTGGGGCGCCGGCGGAAGGCCGGCAGCCCTACTTCAGTTTCAAGGAGGCGGGCGTGCTATGAAAATTCATCCGACGGCGATCATCGATCCGGCCGCGCAACTCGGCGTGGATGTTGAAATTGGTCCTTACTCAGTGATCGGCGCCGGCGCGGTGATCGGCGAGAAATGCAAGATCCAGGCCCATGTCGTGATCGAAGGATCGGTGAAAATGGGCACAGACAATTTCATCGGACACGGCGCGATCATCGGCGCGTTCCCGCAGGACTTGAGTTTCGATGTAGCGACGCAAAGCTCGGTGGAGATCGGCGCGGGCAACACGATTCGCGAGTATTGCACGATTCATCGGGGGAGCATGGAAGGGAGCGCCACGGTTCTGGGCGACGGCAACTTCCTCATGGTCGGCACCCACGTTGGTCACAATTGCTCACTCGGAAACGGCGTGGTCATCGCGAACGATTGTTTGCTGGCCGGGCACGTGCGGATTGACGACCGCGCCTTCGTCGGCGGTGGCTCACGCTTCCACCAAGGCATCCGGATGGGCCGCCTCGTGATGGCCGAAGGACGGTTTACCCAGAATCTCCCGCCGTTCCTGAGCGCCGCGAAGAACCAGGTTTACGGAATGAATATCATCGGACTGCGCCGCGCCGATTTCAGCGCAGCGGATAGGGATGAAATCAAGCGGGCGTTCAAGCTTCTTTACCGAAGCGGGCTCAACACGAAGCAAGCACTGGCGAAGGCCGCTGAGACAGAGTTCGGGCCGGTCGGCCGCGAATTCTTTGAGTTTGTGGCGAACGCCGGGAAGCGCGGAATTGTTTCCTACGGCGCCAACGCCAGCGAAGATTAACTCAGCCGCGCTCTTCTGTAGCCGCTTCGCTGTGCGAAGGCGCGGGAGCGATTCACGCTGCCATGCCGATCTCACGCTGCCCGCAGGGCAGCGGCTACAGAAGAGCCAGGAATGCGAGCATGCGGCCGGTGCGGCCTTTTTCGGCGCGATAGGAGTAGTAGCGCTTCAGGTCGCACGCGGTGCAAACGCCAAGGTCGTGCACAGACGTAACCCCGAGATCGCGGCATTGCCGAACAATCTCCGCGGCGAAATCGATCTCGTAATGAGGCGGTCGGATACAGGGACTGAGTTGAACAACGAGATCGGATGCATGTGAGCCAAACCGCGAAGTCATCGTTTCGATGGCCCTTGCCGCGACCCGCTGCTCCGTCCCTTTCTTGCCGGAATGCACGAGGCCAATCGCGCGTCGAACGGGATCTACGAGGAAAATTGCGCAGCAATCAGCGACGTAAATTCCGAGGCAAACGCCGAGCTGATCGGTGATTAATCCATCGCAGTTCTCGAAGCATTTGTTTCCGCTGATAGCTGAATCGACGACACCGATCTCGTTCCCGTGGACCTGCTGCGCGGTGACGAACGGCATGTCAGCAAGACCACGCTCGCCGCGGATTTTCCGATGGATGCCGTCCAATCGCGCGAGCGCTTCCGCCTTATCGTGGGACATCTCGAGGCCGGGCACGCGCAAGGTGAATCCGTGCACGATACCCGGCAATGCACTCAGCGCCTCGAACTGCTCAGCCGGCAGCTGACTGTCGCTCACTTACCGGAAGGAATCGTGCGCGTGGTCCGCGTCGTCGTCGTCGTCCTGCCCGGGATGGGCGGCCGATTTCCGGCGTGATTCAACTCAAGCGGACTTGGCTTCGGTGCCGGGGTTGGCTTCGCGTCGGTCTTCGTCTTGTCGCGCGTGCGCGGCTCATCCAGCTCGTTGGAATAGAGGATCTCGGTGGCGGTGACGCGATCGAATTCCGCCAAGGCGACATTGTAGTTAAAGAGTGCCTGGAGGCGGTTTGATGACGCCTGGGTCACTTGCACACGCGAGTCGAGGACCTCCAACTGCGTCCCCGCGCCCGCGCTCAACCGCGCGCTCGCCAACCGCAATGCTTCCTGCGCCTGGCCGACGCTTTGTTCCGTCGCCTTTACCAGCTCGGCGCTTTGTCTTAAATTGGAATCCTGCTGCTGGACCTCGAGCTCCACCTGGCGGTTCGCGTCATCGAGTGTGATTTTCGCTTCCTCGAGCACAGCTCTGGCTTGCTTCACCGCACCGTAGGTCGCACCCCAATCCCAAATCGCCCACGTCCCCGTGAGGCCGAACACATAGCCACTGCTGACATCGTGAATGTCCTCGCTGATCGCGGAGCTGCGGACCTCGGTGCCACCGGACGCGTTGATTTGCGGGAAGTAAGTGGAGCGCGCCACGCGGACTTGTTCGGCGTCGCTCAGCACGATCGCTTTCTGCTGTTTCAGAAAAGGCCGGCGTTCCTTGGCCAACTCGATCGCTTGCGTCAGCAGCATGTGGCGCGGCCGATACTCCAAACTGCCAATCGCTTCCAGCGGCGCACCATCGCCGCGGGCCGGATCGAAATCGAGCCCGAGCGTTTTCGCGAGCTGAAGCTGGGAGATGCGATAGTTATTCTGCGCGCCGATGAGCAGCGGATATTGGTTCGAAAGAGCGACCTGCGCCTGAAGAACGTTGAAGCGCGGGACCGTCCCCGCTTCGAACCGGTTCTGCTGATCCTGCAACTGGCTCTTCAGCAGGTTCACCGACTCCTCCTGCACCTGGATCAGATCGCGATTCAACAACACCTGATAAAACTGCTGGCGCACAGTGGAGACGACCGTATCGATCACATTGCGAAACCCATAGTATGCGCTGTCGCGGGTGAAATTAGCCGAGCGGATTTGGGAAACGATGCGCCCGCCGGCGAAGATCACCTGGGTCGCTTCGAGCTGCACGTTGTAGGAGCGCTCGACGCCGCTGAAATTAAAGCCGGAACTCCCCACCGGCGTCGCGGTCGCTCCGGGAGTTGGTGTCGGCGTTGAGGCCACGCCCAGGTCGCCATGGTTCACCTGAAGGTGCGGATCGGTGTCTTGAAATTGGCCGGTCATTTGGATCTTCGGGAGGATCTGCGCCCGCATCGCGATGTAGAGACCTTTGGTGCGCTCAATTTCCTGCCGCGCCCTTTGGATGTCGGCATTGCGCTGCAACGCAGTCAGGACTGCCTGGTCGAGCGTGAAACGCGGAGTCGCGGTCCGGCGCAGACGCAGCTCCGAAAGCGTTTCAGTTCCCGCAAAAAGCAGCGGCGTGAGAGGCACAGCCGCCAGGAGCGCGGCGCAAAGCGAGAGACAGATAGAAACTTTTCGCATGGATGGAAAACGCAGGATGGGCTGGTTCAAGTCGACGACGGAGCGGAGCGATCGGGGCTGTTGGCGCTGCGTCTTATGCAAGGCGCGTGCCGTGTCCGCGGGCTGTAGCTTAAACTGCTCTCGAATAGCTGTTTAAAAATAAGAGGTTGATTCGCGGCTGCGCTGATTCTTCCCGAGTTCGGGATCAGCGCGTTCCATTTTCGAAACGCCGCGACGTGAGCAAAACGCCGCCCGATTGCCGGCGCTTTGGCGGCGCCTCGGGCTCTTCCTTGGCCTGGCAGTAATTGTAAATCTTGGTGTAAATCTGGAGCCACGCCTTTTGTTCCGCGGGCGTGAGATGCGTCATCACCTTTAACAGGTTGCCCACCATTTCCTCGCGGATTCGCCGGACCAGCGCCGATCCTTTTTCGGTAATGCAAACCATGACCTTGCGCCGATCTTCCCGCGCGCTGGAACGCACGACGTAACCGAGATTTTCCAGCCGATCGACGAGACCGCTCGCCGCCGCGGTCGTGTGTCCCATTTTCTGCGCGATGGCCGACATCGTCAGGACTTCCTTTAGATCCAGCGCCGCGAGAAGAAAAAATTGCGGGAAGGAAACATTGCCCGGCGCCAATTCCTTGGAGAGACGCAGGACGAAGCAGCGCTGCATTTCCAGGATGATGTGGGAGAGACGTTCGGCGTCAGCGCGAAACTGATCGGTGCCATTGAGCCTCGGTTGGGTCGGGGTGTTCAAACCGCATAAGCTAAAATGGCCGCGCGGAGTGTCAAACGTCTCGCGCAATCATTTCCTGCTCATGCTCCTGATCCTGATCTTGATCCTGATCTTGATCCTGTCGATGCAGCAACGCGGTCCGAGGATCAGCAGCAAGGTCATGATCAGCAGCAACTCCGCGGGCGCCTGCCGCGCCCGACACCGAGTTTGTGCTGGATATGGCGCATCGAACTATCCCAACTCCGCCATTCTTACACTTGTCATTCTGAGCGTAGCGAAGGATCTCTGATCATTTCTGAGCACGGAACGCTGAGCGGCGGAAATAGTCAGAGATGTTTCGCTTCGCTCAACATGACAGGCGCTACGCTCAGGACGACAGGCTGAGTAGTTCTAATCAGTCGAGTGGAATGACGGACACGGCGTCACCGCTCCGGACGCTTTCTCCCGGCGGAACGCGCAGCAACGCGTTCGCCCGGCTCAAACCATAAAGCGCGTGCGATTCCTGGCGGCCGACGACGGTGAATTTTCCGTCCCGGAATTCGCCCCGCACGTAATGAGGCCGATCGCCGTCGTTTTCGATGTCGTTGATGAGGGACGCGTTCACGAGCGGCAGCGAGAGCTGGTCGTCTCGCGCCCCCATCAGACGAAGAATCGCCGGTCGCACAAAGAGCAGGAACGTCACGAAGGCGGACACCGGATTTCCCGGCAGCCCGAAAATCGCGCATCGTCCCGCGCGCCCAAAGAGGAACGGTTTGCCCGGCTTCACCGCCACTCGCCACAGATCGGTCTTCGCGCCGATGGTGTTCAGCGCCGGCTTCACCAGATCACGCGCGCCCACGGAAACACCACCGGCCACGATCACGACTTCGAACTGCAGTCCGTCGCGCAACGCGCGTTCGATGGAACCAGCGTCATCCGGGCAATGCCGCACAGTGGCAACGGTTGCTCCGGATTTTTCCACGAGCCCGTGCAAGAGAGGCGAATTGCTTTCGAAAATCTGTCCCGCGCTGAGTTCTCCGCCGGGCGCCACCAATTCGTCGCCCGTGGAAACGATCGCCGCCCGAACCGCACCGCCCACTTTCACTTCGGCAAACCCCTGCGAAGCCAGGAGCGCCAGAGTTGGCGATCGGATCCGCGTTCCCGCTTCCACGATCTTTTGGCCCTCGCTCAAATCGCAACCGCGCCGACGCACGAACTCACCCGGCTCGACCTTCGTGTTCACGAAAACGTCCGCGCCTTCGACGCGCACATCTTCCTGCATCACCACCGCATCGGCTCCCTCTGGTATCGGCGCGCCGGTGAAGACGCGAATCGTTTCGCCCGGGGTCAGGCGAAGCCCGCGATCCATTCCCGCCGGTTGTTCGCCGATGAGCCGCTGCGGTTTTCCTTCAGCGCAAGCCGCGGCGACAACCGCGTATCCATCCATCGCCGAGTTATCGAACCGTGGCAGCGCGACGCGGGCGGAGACGTCGTTCGCCGCGAATTGGTCGCGCGCCTCGAGCAAAGGGACTGTCCGCGGTGATAGCGGCAACACCTTTTCCAAAATGCGCGCCAGCGCCTGTTCCTCGGTGATCATGATGGGGTGCGGTTGACGAGTATCCCCCAACCCCATATTCTCGCAATCTGTTGGTGAGGTGGCTGAGTGGTCGAAAGCAGCGCTTTGCTAAAGCGCCGTACTCCAAAAGGGTACCGAGGGTTCGAATCCCTCCCTCACCGAACTTGAGCCGATGGGCGAAAGCGATCAGACTTCGCTCGCTTGGCCACTCCTGATTCCACTTCTACCGATCCAACAACGCCTTTAACTGGCGGTGGGATGCGGAGCATCGGCGGTTACGAGATCGAAGGCGAATTGGGACGCGGCGGGATGGGCGTCGTCTTTCGGGCGTGGCAGCGAAAGCTGAACCGGCTGGTCGCGCTCAAGATGCTCACCGGTTATTACGGGCCGCCGGAATTGAAACGCTTTTTCGCCGAGGCAGAGACGGCAGCGGCGCTGCACCACAACAACATCATCCACGTTTACGACGTCGGTGAGCACGAGGGCGCGCCGTTCTTCGCCATGGAATATGTGGAAGGCGGGTCGCTGGCCGATCGATTGCGCGCGGGAACGCCGCCGCCACAGGAAACAGCGCGGCTGCTGATTCCCGTCGCGCGCGCTCTCGACTTCGCGCACAGGAATAACGTCGTCCATCGCGACATGAAGCCGGCGAACATCCTGCTCGATCCGCAGGGCGTTCCGAAGGTGACCGACTTCGGAATCGCCAAACGCCTGACCGCGGAAAGCGCGCTCACACTTTCCGGCGCAGTCATCGGCACGCCGGTTTACATGGCGCCGGAGCAGGCGCGCGGGACGAGCCGAGATGTCGGCGCTGCCGCGGACATCTACTCGTTAGGCGCGATCCTCTACGAAATGCTCGCCGGTCGCCCGCCCTTTTTGCCGGACGAAAGCGACACTTCGATCATGGTCCGGGTCGCGACGGAGAATCCCGTCTCGCCCGCGTGGCACCGGCCGGGAGTTTCGCGCGATCTCGAAACAATTTGTTTGAAATGCCTCGCGAAAGAACCTGGCGACCGGTACGCGAGCGCCGCTGCCGTGGCCGACGATCTCCAACTATTCCTCGACAATCGCCCGATTCTGGCCCGGCGCGTTTTGCGCGTTCCTTGGCGCGGCCCGCGCCAGTTGGCCACGATCATTGGCATCGTCGCGCTCCTGGCGCTGGGAATTTTTCTCCTTCCTTACCTGCGATCGAAGTCCGAAAAGCCGCCGCCCGTGACAATCCCGGCCGTGACGCCGGAAAAATCGATCGCAGTGTTGCCGTTCGAAAACCTGAGTGCAAACCAGGAGAATTCTTTTTTCGCGGACGGCGTGCAAGACGAAATCCTGACCAACCTGGCAAAGATCGCCGACCTGAAAGTCATCAGCCGCACCAGCGTGATGCAATACCGGACCACAGCGTCGCGGAATCTGCCGGAGATCGCGCAGGCGCTCAAAGTGGCGCACGTGCTCATCGGCAGCGTGCAGCGCGCGAGCAATCGCGTGCGGGTGAGCGCGCAACTGATCGATGCCCGCACTGACGCGCACTTGTGGGCCGAGCATTACGATCGCCCGCTCGACGATGTTTTCGCTATCCAGAGTGAGATCGCGAAGGCGATCGCCGAACAATTGCGCGCAAAACTATCGCCCGGGGAGAAGGCGGCGATCGAACAGCCGCCCACAGTGAACCTCGAGGCGTACGAACTTTACGCCTACAGTCAGGCCAAGGCGATCATCGCCACGAGCGCCTTTGGCGCTGGGTTCGGAGACAAACTCGCCAAAGCCACGCGCCTGCTGGATGCGGCGGTGGCCAAGGATCCAAACTTTCTGGCGGCCTACTGCGATCTGGCCGGCGTCCACGATTTCACTTATTTCAGCGGGGTCGATCACACCCCGGCGCGGCTGGCCCTGGCGGAGAAAGCGGTGCGAAACGCTTTGCGGATACGGCCCGACAGCGGCGAAGCGCACCTGGCCCTGGCCCAGCATCTTTACCAAGGCTATCTCGAATACGAAAAGGCGCTCGCCGAACTAACGATCGCCAGCCGGACGCTGCCGAACGATCCGCGCGTGTTCGAATTGAGCGGGTACATCATCCGCCGCCAGGGGCATCAGGAGGAAGGTGTGCGAAATCTTCAGCGCGCCCTTGAGCTCGACCCGCGTAATTTCGCCACGCTTCAACAGATCGCGTTGAGTTATGAGGGGCTGCGACGGTATCCCGAAATGATCGATTCTCTAGAGCGCGCCCTTTCGATTGTGCCGAATGACATCGACACAAGAATCTCACGCGCACAGGCGGAGCTGGACTGGAAGGCGGACACGCGGCCGTTGCATAACGCAATCGATGCACTTCTTGGCACCCAACCCTCTGCCGGCTCCAGTTTCGCGGATAGCTGGCTGTACCTCGCTCTTTGCGAGCGCGATTTCGCGGCGGCTGAACGCGCGCTCACGGCGCTGGGCGACCACACCTTCGGCCCCGACGCGATTCTTTTCAGCCCGATATTCGGCCAGGGACTTTTGGCACGCGTCCGTGGCGATTCCAGCGCCGCCCAGGTTGCGTTCACCGCCGCGCGCACTCAGCAGGAAAAGGTGATCGCCGCGCAAGGCGAGTACGGACCGGCGCTCTGCGTGCTCGGAATGATTGACGCAGCACTCGGCCGGAAGGAAGACGCGCTTCGCGAAGGCCGGCGCGCCGTGGAGATGCTGCCGCTGAAGCGCGATGCGCTCAATGCTGTGCGCGCGCGCGAGTTCCTCGCCATCATTTACGCCTGGACTGGGGAGAAGGACCTGGCCTGTCAGGAGCTGGAAGCGGCTACCAAGTCTCCAGCGTCAGCGAGCTACGGACAATTGCGCCTGCATCCTTACTGGGACCCGCTTCGCGGCGATCCGCGGTTCGAAAAAATCGTGGCCGGCTTCGCGCCGAAGTAGCGAAGCCGGAGCACGGGCATCCTGCCTGTGCTCCTACCGGAAACGATCCACCGGTGGCGTGCTCTCTTCTTCCGGTGCGGGCGTTGCGCTCGGCTCCGCGTCCGGCTTCCGCGTGGATGTTTCCTTCTTCTTTTTCTTCTTCGGACTCGTCTCGTGTTCGGTGCGCACCCAGACGCGCCGTTGAAGAACGCTGCCGGTCTGCATCGGCATCAGGATTTCCTCGTAATTTCGGTTCGATTTTGAGGCGCAGCCTCCTCCGCCAAAGGCGATAAAGACGATGGCTAAGATGGCAATCGAGCGGTGATGCATGGACAATGGTTCCTCTGCGGGTGAGGCAATCAGGAACTTCGCCCCGGAGCAAGAACAACCGAACGCCAACCCTGGATTCCCGGCGGCAAGAGACGGGAAGACGTCGCCCTCAGCAGCCAAATGTTTGGTATTGAAGAGCGAAGGGAAAAAGTTACTGTGCGCATCTTTATGACCGGCATGTCTTTGTTTCGAAGCGCGCTCGCCCTATCCGTGTTGGCGTTATTCGTCAGCTGCGCCGAGATCGAGACGCCGCCCACTACGAACGCTCCTGCTCCCACTCCAATTCCGGGTTACTGGAATGGCGACGGCGTTGCGGGCTCGCCGAAAATCGTAGTCAACATTACCAGGCAGCGCGCCTATTTCTTCAAAGGAAAACAACTCGTCGGCGAATCTACTGTCTCCACCGGCAAGAAAGGGTTTTCGACTCCACCAGGCTCCTATCAGGTTCTCTCGAAGGACCAAGATCATGTCTCGACGGTGTTTGGCGATTACGTGGATGAGTTCGGTAACGTCGTTAAATCGAATATCGACTCGCGGAAGGATTCCAGGCCGCCCGGCTCGCACTACGATGGCGCGCGCATGCCTTACGCCATGTTTTTCCGCGGCGGCTACGCCATGCACCAGGGTTACGTTCCGCCCTATGCGGCCTCGCACGGCTGCATCCGCGTGCCCCAGGGGATGGCCAACATCTTCTTCGATAATGCGCCGGTAGGAACGCCCGTCATCGTTAAGGAATCGCCCGCCGAAACGTATTCTCGCGTCGAGGCCGACCAGGGTCCCCCATCGGTTCCCGTTCCTCCTCCTGCGCCTAATCTCGTTCGTTCCACGCCGCCTGCATCTGTTCGTTCCGCTTCGGTTCGTTCGACAGTTCCGGCTTCTACTCCCGTTCCCATTCGCTCTCCCACTGCCGTTCTTTCGCGTGCACCTGCTCCCGTTCCGTCTCCTTCACCTGCTGCTGTTCGATCCTCGCCGCCTGCATCTGTTCGTCCCACCTCCGTTCGTTCTGCGGTTGTTGCTCCCACTCCCATTCCCGTTCGTTCTCCTTCACCCGCTCCCGTTCGTTCTCCCGCGCCTGCTACGGTTCGTCCCACGCCGACTCCCGTTCCTGCCCGTCATCACGGTCCCGTTCGGCACCGTCGCCATGTTCGTTCGCCTGCGCCTTCTCCGACTCCAAGCCCCACCCCTCCCAGGTAGCCGCAGGACATCGCCAAAAAACCGCGAAAGGAATTTGTCCGGCAGACGACTATCCTTTGGTGAGGGAGGATGCTTTGACTCGCCCCCAGCAGGATGCGCAGTTCGCGAACTGGATGCGCGAGCATTCATCGATTGCCTTGCGAACCGCGCGAGCGTTCGAGTTTAACCAGGAAAGTCAGGCAGATCTCCTCCAGGAAATCCTCCTGGCCTGGTGGCGCTCGATTCCCAATTTCCAAGTGTCCGGCAGCGCGAGGCAATGGCTTTACCGCGTCAGTTTGAACGCCTCATTCACTTGGCAACGGCGCGAATGCCAGCGTAAACGCGTCATCGATCAGACGGCGCCTTTCGCGCAGCTGATCGAGAGCGCCGTCCAGCCCATCGATCCAGTCGATCGCGATGCGATCGACGAATTATACCGGGCGATCCACCAACTGCGCCCGACGGAGCGCGCCCTCATCCTTTTGCATCTCGACGGATTTTCCTACGACGAAATCGCCCGCACGCTCGGAACCTCCGCGAACGCAGTCGGCAGCCGTCTCACCCGCGCTCGAAATAATCTTGCGGGAATATTGAAAGGAATGGTGCACCGCCATGAACGCGTCTGAATTGGAACACATTTGGCAGAGACAACAGGGGATTGAGCCATCGCCCGAAAATATCGCGCAGATCGCGAGCAGCGTGTCTGCCTTGGATCGGAAATTTCGCCGACAAATTTGGTGGCGCGATCTGCGGGAAATCGCCGCAGTGCTAATCCTGGCAGTATGGTTCGGGCTCTCCGGCCAGACCTGGCTTCGATGGCTGGCCGTCGCCAGCGTACTTTTTGTGGCTGCCTGGATTATCAAGAGCCGAATTGCTGTCAGGTCCGATCGGGAAATGACGAGCGTCATCGAGCGGCTTCAGCAGATGATCCGGGAAACGGAAATGCAGATCCATCTGCTGCGCTCTGTCCTGTGGTGGTATTTGCTCCCATGCGCCGTGGCTTTATTTGTCATGATGCTGGATTCCCCAGCGCGGAATTTCAGTTCGTCACAGCGGTTGATTTCCGCCAGTCCGCTGATTCTCTTGTTCCTGGCGGTCTATTGGTTGAATCAATGGGCAGTTCGCAAAAAGTTGATGCCACAGCGCGCCCACCTGCAGCACGCGCTCGCGGAACTGAGCGAACAATCCGCCCTGTAGCCGCGGCGCTCCGTCGCCGCCTCTTTCGCCTTTCGCCTTTCGCCTACCCCGGTGGCCAGGCCAGCGCTCGTTTCCCGAGCACGTGCAAATGCAAATGCGGCACGCTCTCTCCCGCGTCCGGCCCGCTATTGATCACGACGCGATAACCCGTTTTCAATAGATCCAGCTTCTCCGCCACGGCTCGCGACGCGAGCAGCAGCTTGCCAAGCAGCGGAGCATCGTCTTCCGTCGCATCCGCCAATCGCGCCACCACCCGTTTCGGCACGATCAATACATGCACCGGCGCCTGCGGATTCACATCGCGAAACGCGAGCACGTCGTCATCTTCCCAGACAATTTCCGCCGGAATTTCCCGTCGGATAATTTTCTCGAAAATCGTCATCGCCCCAAGCGCGCCGCGCGCTCAACGAATGAAACAGCGCAGATGCTGCAACTCCGGATCGATCGCCAGCCGCTCGCGCACGAAACAAATAATTTCCTCGCGCAGCGTGTCGCAGGTCCGCGTCCACGCCTTCGCGCCGCGGAGATGTTTCACGCACGCCTGCAGATCGGTGAGCAACAAACTATCCGCGCCCGCGCTGACCAGGGCGCCGACCCGTTTCTCGAGCCCGTCGAAAAACGCCAGCTCATATCCAGCGCCCGCTTCCTGCGCGATCGCCAGAAGCGAAAACGCCACCGGCGGCGGCGACGGCTCGAAGTGCGGGACGATTTCCTTGTAACCGATCACCTTCAGGACGTAGCGCACCGTTTGGGAAAGTTGGTCGAACGGCACCACCGACTCGTCGTTCCGCAGCCGCAGATAAAACGCGATGCTTTCCGTGACGTGATCCGTCAGCCACCATTTCGGATAGCCGGCATCATTCGCCGCCCTCGTGATTGCTGCGCGCAGCCACGCCTGGTCGAACTCGAAGAGCTGTCCCGAATCGCCCCGCAGATATGGAAACTCCTCCTTAAACGCGACCATGAGTTTCGACCTTTCGTTCCGCCCTGCTGGCATCAGGCGCGCGCAACGCACTTTGCGCCAGCTCCGTTCCAAACAATTCCGGCTGGAGCGCGTTCGGTTTGATCCGTCGCCCGAGCGCCTGGATCGCGTCCACGAATTCGTCCGCGTCCTCGAACCGCCGATGGACCGAAGCGTAGCGCAAATACGCCACGTCATCGATCTCCCGCAATTTCTCCAGTACCTTCGTCCCGATGAGCTGCGACGAAACCTCGCGCCCGCTCGTTTCGAGTTCGTGCACGATCTCGTCCACCGCGGTCTCGAGCGTCACGAGACTGATCGACCGCTTCTCGCACGCCTTGGCCAGACTGTTCACGAGCTTCCTCCGATCGAACGGCTCATGGGTCCGGTCCCGTTTGATGACGCGCAGATCCGAGCGCTCGATTTGCTCGTAAGTGGTGAAGCGGTAGGCGCACTGGAGACAGACGCGGCGGCGGCGAATGGAAGAGCTATCACGAGACTGGCGCGAGTCGATGACCTTGTCGTCACGAAACCCGCACTTGGGACAACGCATAGTGTCGGCGGAGTAAGTAACACACCATAAGTTGTGGCGTCAATGCTTTTTGTCCTGTCATGCTGAGCGGAATCGAAGCATCTCTCGCCCCTTTTCTGTAGCGGCGGTCTATGACCGTCGAATCCCCTCTGCTCCTCTTCTCCTGTAGCCGCGGTCCCGCGCCGTGGAGATCGCCGCATTCCGCCTGAAAGTGGAAGGCGCCTCGTGCGGCAACCGGAGTCGACCTCGTCGGTATCCTATTGTCTCGCTCCGAAGCGCGCGCCACACTAGCGCCCGTGGAGGATATTCCGGCGCTCTTGCAATCGGCGAGTGAACGAAAACTGCCGTTCCTGGTCATTGGCGCGCACGCCATCGTTTCGGTCGGGTTCATGCGCAACACGCTCGACCTCGATCTGCTCGTACCCGGACGGACGCGCTCCGGTTGGCTCGATCTGTTGCGAGAGCTTGGTTATAGCCTCTTTTCGTGACAGATCAGGCAGCGAGCGACCACTTTGTCGCCGTTAACTAAATTCACCGCGAACTGAACGGTCGGTGCCCCCTAGGATCCCCCGCTCTATGGTGACGATCAACCAACTACAAACAGAGTGCCATGTGACCAGTGGCACACGCCATCCACGTGGGGCGCCAGTTGAAAGCGAAGAAACCGGCAACTTCAGCACAACCAAAACCGTAATTGCTTATATGAATGAATACCTGAACGCGAAATCAATGGTGACGCCGGGGGTCGCCGGCGGGCTGGTTATGGCCATCACTAACACTTGCGCCAACCAGTTTGATCTTGCGCCGAAATGGACGGCCTTGGCCTTGAGTGCGCTACTGGGGCTATTTGTTGTCGGCATCCTGGCGGCACCGCTTTGGCAGAAGGGCCTACTCTGGATTTTGAACGCGCTCGTCATTTTCTCCATGGCAATGGGGACGAACCAAGCCGGCGCAACCTTGCAGGACCAATCAAAACACGTTAGCGGCCCCTATCCCACCCCGTCGGCTTCTCCCGTGATAACTCAATCGCCGCCGGCCAGCACCACTGCTGCGCCAGCGGCTTCTCCCGTGATCACTCGATCCCCCTTACCCAACGCCAGCACCACTCCTGCTCCAACGCCCCACAAGATAGACCCCAGGGCGTTAATGCAGATACAGAAGTCCTTCTTTAATAAATGGTAGCGTGGTAGAAGCGTCTGCCTCAGACGCTTGCCAAAAGCGCCCCTGTATTACCGCGGAAGGAACTCGAACTCGGCTTTGTCTTTCTTGGCGGAGAGGACGAGGTGAGCGGCGAATTTATTGCCGCGTTTGGAAACGAAATTCTCGATCAACGGGGATTTGCCCTGGGTGAGCAATTCCTTCACTTCGTCGGGAGTGATCTCGTGTTCGCAGAGTTTCTTCGTGAGCTTGAAGACCTGGCGGTTGTCCTGGTCGGGTTTGCGGACGTAGTAGGCGTCGTCCATCTCGACCAGCTCGCCCTTGTGCACTTTGCTTTCGCCGATGACGGGAGCTTTTGAGAGATCGACTTTCGCACGGGCTTTGCGCTCGACCGGCTTGCCGTCCTTGTCTTTCTTCGGGGCGCGCGGCGGGAATTCCCAGCGCACCCGGGCGTCGGCGCGGACGAGGAAGGCGTCGAACGGGCGGCCTTTTTTGGAGATGAAGCCCTGAATGAGCGGGGTCTTGCCTTGTTCGATGAGCTGCACGACTTGCTCGCGGGTGACTTCGCGTTTGCACATCATCCGCGGGATCCGAAAGGCCTGTTTCCACTCGCCGTTGTCTTTCTCGCGCAGGACGTAGTTCGAGCCGACTTCGACTAATTCGGCGCCGGTCGCGGGATCGGTCCAGAACGATTCGACCGAGCCGAGATCGACGTCGTTTCCGAAATCGTATTCGGCTTTCCATTTCCCGGTTTTCTCGTCGCGCGCCAGCTTGAGTTTGGCGGCGAAAGTGTTCCGCGTTTTCGCCGAGATGAAACCATCGAGCGGCCCGATTTCGCCTTTCTCGACCAGCTCGGCGATTTCCGATTCTTCCATGCGCCGGCCACCGATGACCTTGTAAAGCATGAACTCGCCATCCTGCGATTTGTAACCGCGCAGAGTCTCGCGCAACGGCTTCTTGTCGGTGGGAGAAATAATCTCGGTCTCGCGCGCGATGGAATCGTCTTCCTCGAAGTTCTTCACCCGTTCGACGATCCCTTTCGTCTGATCAACGATGCCGGCCATGAATTTCTCCCGGGAGAATTTGCCACGCGTCATCTCACGTAGTTGATGTTCCCATTCACCCGTCATGGCGGGGCTGGTCAGGTCGGACGCCTTCACCGCTTCGAGGAACTGGATCAACTGCTCGGCCTTCGCCGTCGGCACCAACTCGCGCTGCATCCGGTCCATGTATTTCTGATAAATGAGCCCGTCGATGATGTCGGCGCGCGTGGCCGGTGTGCCGAGTCCGCGCTCTTTCATCGCGTCCGCCAGCTCTTCGTCCTCGACGAGTTTGCCCGCGGTTTCCATGGCGGAAAGCAGCGTCGCCTCAGTGTAACGCGGCGGCGGTTTCGTCGCTTCCGCGAGCAGATTGGCTTCGAGCGTTTTCGCCTGGCCGCGATCTTCCGGCTTCAAGGCCGGCAAGGCTTTGCCGTCCTTCGAATCTTCGTCAATGACGGCGCGGCCATACACTTCGAGCCAGCCCGGCGCCGTCAGGACTTTGCCTTCGGTCTTGAACTTGTGCTGCCCGATCTGGCTATACCGCGTCGTGACGTCGAATTCCGCCGAGGGATAGAACACGGCGACGAAGCGGCGCGCGACCATGTCGTAGATCTTCGATTCCGCGTCATCGAGGTTCTTGGCTTCCGACGTTGTCGGGATAATGGCGAAGTGGTCGCTGATCTGGGCGTTGTTGAAGATGCGTTTGTTAGGCCGGACCCAATCGTTCTTCAGCGCTTTCTCCGCGTGCGACTGGAGCGACCCGGAAAGGTTTCCCAAAGTCTGGCGCGCGATCGGCAAATAATCTTCCGGCAACGCGCGCGAATCCGTTCGCGGATAGGTCAGCATCTTGTGCTTTTCGTAGAGAGCCTGTGCGATTTGCAGGGTGCGCTTGGCCGAGAAACCGAAGCGGCCGTTCGCTTCGCGTTGCAAGGTGGTAAGATCGTAGAGCCGCGGCGCGATCTGCGAGCTGGCCTTCTTCTCCTCGGTGACGTTCGCGATCGGGTTCCCCTGGCACGCCGCCACGACTGTTTCCGCCACGGCCTGGTCCCAAATGCGATCGGCGCGATCGTGTTCGTCGTCACTCTTCTTGAAATCCGGACGCTGATACGTCCCGTCGTATTGGCCCTGCTGGATCCCGAATTTCGCGACAATGCGCCAGTAATCGCGCGGCTTGAAATTGCGGATCTCCAGCTCGCGTTCGTAAACGATCGCGAGGGTCGGTGTCTGCACACGGCCGACCGAGGCAACATTGCCGGCGCGCGAACCGAACATGCGTTTGGTGATCGCCCGGGTGCCGTTGATGCCGATGAGCCAATCGCTTTCGCTCCGCGAACGGGCGGCGTCCGCCAAACCGCGCATCTCCGATTCGTCGCGCAAATGACTGAAGGCATCGCGGATGGCCTGCGATGTCATCGATTGCAACCAGAGGCGCTTGACCGGGTGCTTATTTTTCGCGAGCGCGCAAAGATTATTGAAGATGAGCTCGCCCTCGCGGCCGGCGTCGCAGGCGTTGATGACCTGGTCGATGTCCTTGCGCGCAATCAGCTTCTTGAGCGTGGAGAAAACGTCCTTCGACCGGTCGATCGGCTTGAGCTCGAATTTCTCCGGAATGATCGGCAGCGTTTCGAGCCGCCAGAACCCATACATTTTCTTGTCGATGTCCTCCGGCATAAGCAATTCCGCGACGTGACCGACGGCCGATGAGATGACGTACTGGTCGTTCTCGTAGTGCCCGCCTTGCTTCGGCACTTTTCCCAAAGCGCGCGCGAGGTCGGCCGCCACGCTGGGCTTTTCGGCAATGATGAGTGACTTGGACATGTGGGTTTCGGGGCAAACCTGCGGTCCTGGCAAAAACAGCCGGATATTCCGCCTGCCGTTCTGTGGCCAAGGCGCGGAGGATAGAAGAGACCCCGCCAGTTCGCAAATCGGATTTGATGACGCCGCGTCATCGGGCTCTTCTGTAGCCGCGGCCCTGCGGGCCGCGCGAGAGCGGTCCGGCAGCAACCACAATACCCACGCTTCGCACAGCGAAGCGGCTACAGAAGAATCACGGCGCGGACATCGTCCCCGAATCCTTCGAGGCCATCCAAGGCGGCATTTATGGCCCCGGCCTCCAGCGGGACGGGGCGAATAATACCGTGCGACAGATCGAGCTGTCCGGTCCGCGCCATTTCGAGGAGGACTGGAATCTCGCTCGCGAGATGATCGGAGACGCCGATGATTTCGGCTTCCTTGTTGATTAGCTCGCGGTAGGGAGCGACTTCAAAACTTTCCCGGGTGAGCCCGACGAGAGCAGCGCGGCCCAGGATCGCGAGCGATTGCACGGCCTGGCGCATGGTGACCGGCAAACCGACCAATTCGAGCGCGACGTCCACGCCGCGGCCATTGGTAATTTCGTGAAGTTGCTCGACTGGATCACCGGCCGCGGCGTTGATCGCGATCGCGTCAAATCGTTCGGCGAGCTCAAGCTTTCGCGGGTTTATGTCGATGGCGAAGACCCTGGCGGCGCCGAGGTTCTTTGCTAATTGAATCGCCGAAATGCCGAGACCGCCAACGCCGAAGACCGCGACGGTTTTGCCGGCAGCCAGGCGCGCTTTTTTCAGCGCGTGCAACGACGTCGCCGAGGAACACATCATGATCGCGCCCTGCTCGAATGGAATTTCGTCGGGCAGGAGAAATACACTCCGCTCGGGCGCGACGATGAATTCGGCGTAGCCGCCGTCGCGATGTTTGCCGATCATTTCGGCGCTCGGGCAGAACTGCTCGTTTCCGGCTCGGCAGAAAGCGCACTCGCCGCAGGTGACGAGGTAATGAACGCAGACGCGGTCGCCGGGTTTGAGATGTTTAACCTCAGCTCCAACTCGGTCCACCATTCCGGCGACTTCATGACCAAGGGTCAGCGGCAGTTTCACCGGCGAAACACCGGCGCGGTAATGCGCGTCGGAATGGCAAATGCCGGCAGCGCGAACGCGGATCAGGACATCACCGGGACCCACAGTCGGATCGACGATCCCCTGCTCTTCCAGCGGCGAACCGATTGCGGTGAGACGAATGGCTTTCATGTAAACGTGCGATGTCCCGGGAAATAGTTAGAGATGTTTCGACTCCGCTTCGCTGCGCTCAACATGACAAGTAAGAGCCCTTAATCTTGTCATTCCGAACGAAGGCGAGGAATCTCTAACTTTTTCCGGCGCGGAAATCGGAGGATCACTACCCGAGCTTCACGAAATATTTTCCGGGTAGCTGTTTGACCAGCCGCTTCAGCTCGAGGCGGAGGAGCGTCGATGAAACGCTGCCGCTTGGGAGATCGGCTTTCGTCGCGATGTCATCGATCGATGTTTCGGTCTCGCGAATGGCGTCGTAGACGCGGCGTTCTTCTTCGCTCAATTCCGGCAACGCGCGCACGGCGGCTTCCGGCGCGGGCTTCGTATCCGGAAGAAGAATTTGCAGATCGTCAAGGATATCGCTCGCATCCATCACGAGCTTGGCCCCTTGCTGGATGAGTCGGTTCGAGCCTTGCGCGCTGGGCGCGTTGATGTGGCCCGGCACGGCGTAAACGTTGCGGCCTTGTTCCAACGCTTGCGCGACGCTGATCAATGCGCCGCTGTTCAGACCGGCCTCGACGACGAGCAGGCCGTGGCTCCACCCGCTAATGATGCGATTGCGCATCGGGAACGTCTGGCGGTCGGGCTCGATTGCCATCGAAAACTCGGAAACGACGGCGCCGTTGCCGCTCCGAATCTTTTCCGCCAGCGCGTCATTCTCCGGCGGATACAACTTCGATAACCCGGAGCCGATTACCGCGATCGTTCGGCCTTTCGCCGCGAGCGCGCCTTGATGCGCGGCGGTATCGATCCCGCGAGCGAGACCGCTGATAACGGTGAGACCGGCGTAAGCGAGCTGGTAAGAAAGTTTCTTCGCCGCTTCCAAACCGTAGTGCGTTGTGCGCCGCGATCCGATCACCGCGATCGCATGCTGATCGCGCTCGAGGAGTTCTCCCCAGACGTAAAGCACGATGGGCGGGGCGTGGATCTCGCGGAGCTGCCGTGGGTAGAGCGGCGACTCGCTCGTGATGACAGTCGCGCCGAACTCCTGGATGCGTTGCAGTTCCGCGGGCAGATCGACGAGCGTTTCCCAATTGACGATTTGATCGGCGACATCGCGGCCGATTCCTTCCACGGCGTGCAACGCATCGCGCCGCGCCGAGAGAACGCGATCCGGCGTTTCAAAAACCTGCAGCAACTTTCGTAGACGCACCGGCCCCATGGTCGGAAGCATGTTGAGCGCGATGCAGGCTTCGGTGGGGGTCATCGATTTAGCGGCACGGCTCGGCCGAGTCGCGCTTACTAGAACAGAGCGCTAAAAAGGAATCTCGTCGTCGTCCGGAGCGGAGGGAGCTGCTTTCGGTGGCGGGGCCGGTCGGCTGCTGGAACGAGGGGCGCTTGAACCACCTTCCTCATCTCCACCGCCGCCTCCTGCTCCACCGCCACGGGGAGCACCGAGCATCTGCATATTTTCCCCGATGACTTTGAGCTTGGTCCGTTTTTGTCCGGACGTCTTGTCATCCCACGAATCGAGCTGAAGCCGGCCCTCGACGAAAACCGGGCGGCCTTTTTTCAAGTATTCGCCGGCAACTTCCGCGGTTCGTCCCCAAAAGGTGACGTCGACGAAGGTGACTTCTTCGCGTTTCTCGCCGTTATCCGCGGTGTAAGTGCGGTTGACCGCCAGACCCAGGTCCGTGACGGCGGTTCCCTTGGGGGTGTATCGAACCTCTGGATCGCGGGTGAGGTTCCCGAGAAGGATAACTTTATTGAAACTGGCCATGCCGCTGTTCTAGCGGAATCAGGTGGCCTCGGCCAACTTTTTCGCGGACCGCTCTTTCTTCTCCTGTTTCGGGCGCAGCTTCTGGTCATGCTGCCGGTCAACTTCCGGGTCGAGCTTGAACTTCGCGCGCAACTTCACGATCAACTGCGGGTCGGCGTGGAAAATGAAATTCACGTAGTGCCCGGCATCCAGTTCGCCGGCGACGTAGGCAAACGGGCGCTTGTCCATCTTCTGGACCTGCTCGATCTCGGCGCCTTCCTTTTGGAACTCGGACTCGAGGCGATCTACTACATCTTTAACGGTGTCATCCTTGCCCTGTGTGTTCAGCACGAGCAAAGCTTCATAACGATTCTTCATGATTCTTTTGGCCCACTCTCAGGCCGGTCTGGTTCTGGATTTTTGTTGAACAGGTTCATCGCGGAAAGCACGCCATTGTCAATCGAGCATTTCACGGCGTCGGTCGCGCGGACGATGGATTTTTCGACGAGCGGACGCTCTTCTTCGAAGAAGCGGCCGAGGACATAATCGACCGCGCCTTCCCTGGGTGCCGCGCCGATTCCGACGCGCAGCCGTGGTATTTCCTCGGTGCCGAGCTGGACAATGACCGACTCAAGCCCGTTATGCCCGCCGGTGCCGCCGTCGGGGCGCAACCGTAATCGTCCGAGCTCCAGCGCCATGTCGTCCATGACGACGAGGATTTCGGCCGGTATTATTTTGTAGAAATTCGCAACCGCCTGGAGCGGTTCGCCGCTGCGGTTCATGTAGCTGGTTGGTTTGACGAGAATCGCCTCTTCACCCTTGGCCCAAAGCGCATGCCAGCTCTTGGTATGCTGCCAGGTGAGCGCCCACTCCTTCGCGAGACGGTCGACGACCGCGAAGCCGACGTTGTGCCGGGTGCCGTTGTATTCCGGTCCGGGATTCCCCAGCCCAACGACCAATCGAATGCTGCTTTCTGTGGACATGCGATGGGTGGATCGGCCGCTCCGCGGGCGATGTTAAACAGAATGCTTGTCGCTGCCAAACCAGATCGAGCGCGGAGCGCTCGATCCACCTATTTCTTCTGCTCTTTTTCCTTGGGCGCCGCGCCCTTCGGCGCCGCGCCACCGGGCGCCGCTCCAGCTTCCGGTTCTTCCTTCTTCTCGCGAATCACTTCGGGGCCAGTCGCCGCTTCCGCCGTAGCCGCCACCGGCTCCTCTTCCACAGTCGGAGCGAGGACGGAGAATACCGTGAGCTCCGGGTTAATTCGCGTGGTGACACCGGACGGCAACTGGATTTCGCGCACGTGAATGGAGTCGCCGATATCGAGCGCGGAAACGTCGACGCGGATAACATCCGGCAAATCGCGCGGCAGACATTCGATCGCGAGCGAACGAAGATTGTGCTCGAGCAAGCCGCCCATGTTTTTCACGCCATTTGCCGTTCCCACCGGCTCGAGCGGCACATCGGCTTCGATCACTTCATCCTGCGAGACCAGGTGGAAATCGATATGCAACACCGCGCCGCCGAGCGGCGCATGCTGAACTTCCTGGACAAGGGCCAGCCGGCTTTTCCCCGCGACTTCCAGTTCCACCAAAATATTTTCGCCCGCGGCGTGACTCAGCAACGCGTTGATGTCGCGCTTGGAAACCTGGAGCGCTTCCGGTTTGTCCTTCGAGCCGTACATCACCGCCGGCACGGAGCCGCTTGCCTTTAATTTCCGCACCGCCGAACGCCCAATGGCCGTCCGCGGTTCCGCCGTAAGTTTTACCTGCTTAGCCATGTCTCAATTCTTTCCGTCGTTATCGATCTTGAACAGCGAGGAAACCGATTCGTCATTGTGGATTCGTTTCATGCCTTCGCCGAGAAGCTCGGAGATGCAAAGCACGGTGGTCTTGAATCCTTCCACCGGCCGCACGGGCGTGCTGTTCGTGGTAATTAATTCTTCAATCTGGGATTTTTGCAACCGGGGAATCGCGATATCGACCAGGACCGCGTGGGCGACCCCGGCGTAGATATCCAGCGCGCCGTGCTCTTTCAGGACGGTCGCGGCGGAAGTGAGCGTGCCCGCGGTCTCCGTGAGGTCATCGACCAGGAGGACGTCGCAGCCCTCGACATCGCCGATCACATAAAGCGCTTTTGTTTCGGTCGCGCTCTTCCGCTGTTTGGCCACGATCGCGAGGTTTGCCCCGAGCGCCTGCGAATAGGCAGACGCCATCTTTAATCCGCCGACGTCTGGTGAGACCACCACCGTCTTGCGGGTCAGGCGCGTCCGCAGGTATTTCAGCAAAACCGGCATCGAATAAAGATGGTCCACTGGAATGTCGAAGAACCCCTGCACTTGCTGCGCATGGAGATCCATCGTCAGGACCCGGCTCACCCCGGCGGCATGCAGCAGGTTGGCGACCAGCTTTGCCGTGATGGGCACCCGCGGCTGATCTTTCCGGTCCTGGCGGGCGTAGCCAAAAAACGGTATGACCGCCGTGATCCGATCGGCGCTGGCACGGCGCGCTGCGTCCACCATGATCAGCAATTCCATGAGATGCTGGTTCGTGGGCGGACAGGTCGGCTGAATGATGAAAACGTCGCGGCCGCGGATGTTCTCATCGATTTTGACGTAGGTCTCGCCGTCCGGAAACGAGCTGATCGTGGCCTGGCCCAGCGGCGTGCCGATACAGTCGCAAATCCGTTGCGCCAGCTCCCGATTGGCGGAGCCGCTGAAGACCTTCATCTCGGGTTGGAGCGCAAACATAATCTCGAAGGGGCGCTAACTTAGGCGCGCCAATGCGCCGTTGGCAATCGCCGATTCGAAAGACTTTCCCGGTACAAAAAACGGAGGCGACAGGATCACTGTCGCCTCCGCCAAACAATGGAGATAAGAAAAAAGGAAACTGCTTACGAACTAACCCGGGCCATCCGGCGACGGCGCAGGACGTGGGTCGAACCAACCGCCACGAGCAAGCCAACGATCGGGAAGAGCGCGCTCATTTCCGGAACGGGAGCGAGGTTACGAACGAGGGTGAACTCTTCGAAACCGCCCGCGGTGGTCACGTCGGCGTTGCCGAAATTGGTATACATGTAGACGAAGTCGTTCGCGTTGGTGCCCGCGAAGGCGGTCGCTGGGATGTAGAAGAACGCGTCGCCCGAGCCGCTGCCGTGGTTACGACCGGCGTCGAAGAGGACTGAGTTGTCGCCACCAGCGGTATCCATGCTGTAACGCAGGGTTCCGAGCTGGCTTAGGTCGGTTGTCGTCTTGCTTCCGGTTGCCGAGGTATAGAACTGCAGGTTTTCGAGGCTGATCTGCGACTTGGCACCGTTCGGCTCGTTCAGGTCCACCATAACCACATAGTAAAGCGTCCCATTTTTGGTCACTGCGGTAGCCTGGAGATCGGAGAATTTAATATCGTGGGTCCAGGGACCGCCTTTGTCGTCAAAGGGCGTTCCGCCCGAGGTGTTGTACCCTTGTTCGGTCGGGGACGCCTGCACTCGCAGGAAAGGATCAATGTAACCCGTGCCCGTCGGTTGGGGCTGGGTGAACTGGAAGATGCTGGTGCCGTACTGGTTGGTAAAGCTCCCCAGATCCGCGGTGGTAAGGTCGACCACGGTCGCCTGAGCGATGTTTGCGATGCTGAACATTCCAGCGGCGATGAGAGCGGCGGTGAAGTTACGTTTGATCATTGGTGTTCTCCTGATTGCTATTTGTTATTGCGATTTGTTGGCGCCGTTTCCACAACCTCTGCAGTCCCGGCTATCTCTTATGTTTCCCATATTTGTCATAATTGATTCTCAACGTCAATAACAATTCTTATGCCCTTGGGAAAATTTTTCCTGCCTGGCCCTCCTTTTACGGCGGGCGCCTATGGGGAAGCAAGGAAAAAAAGAGTTTTCCCGCAAAAATCTTCCCAGGAGCATTTCCGCAAAGATGAGGCGAACGGTCCCCCCTGGCGGGCCAATATGCCATGCCAGATACCTGGCCGGCTCCGCCGGGGGAAATGGAGGTCGAGCGCGAAAAAAGCCGCAAAACTGCCGTCGTTAGGCCGAAAATGAGAGGCGCAGCTTCTCTTTCTTAGCCTCGGCCTCTTCCTGCAACCGCCGAATATCGATGGTCAATTGCTTCTGGAGCGTGCCCGCCTCCTCAAGATTTCCGCCCGCTTGCGCCTTGCCAATTTGCTCTTTCAGGAATAATTCGCGCTCCGCGATGCGCGCCTTAAACGTCGATTCGATTTCCGCGATCTGCGCCTTCTGCTCTGTCGTTAGGGCCACACTGGGCGCCTTTTTTTCGAGCCGCTCCATCGCCAGTTCGTAAGCCGATTTCATTGCCGCGATTCTACCCCGTCACCCGCCACGAGCAAGGCAACGATGTGTGAAGGCGTTGCTCAATGGCGCAGACATCAAGGAGC
>JBEEHR010000058.1:0-98149 GCA_041167505.1 Verrucomicrobiota bacterium | reverse complement strand
GAAGAAGTGGTCGTTGTCCCTGGCGGTAAGCCGATCATCTTTTTCACCATCCTTGCGCTCGTTGAAGAAGGGGATGAGGTGATCTACCCCAATCCCGGATTCCCCATCTACGAGTCGATGATTAACTATGTCGGCGCGAAAGCCGTGCCGATCCAATTGCGCGAGGAGATGGATTTCCGGCTCGACGTCGGCGAGCTCGGCGCGCTCATCAACGATCGGACGAAGCTGATCATTTTGAATTCGCCGCAGAACCCGACCGGGGGCGTCCTGACGAAGGGCGACATCGACGGCATCGCGCGCGCGATTGGCGATCGCAACATCATGGTGCTGACGGACGAGATCTACAGCCGTCTCATCTTCGAGGGGGAGCATCACTCCATCATGTCGGTGGACGGCATGAAGGACCGCTGCATTTTGCTCGATGGTTTCTCCAAGACTTACGCCATGACCGGCTGGCGCATGGGCTACGGCGTGATGCGCCCCGATTTGGCGACGCACGTCGCGCGGCTGATGACGAACTCCAACTCCTGCACCGCGAGCTTCACGCAGGTCGCCGGCATCGAGGCGTTGCGCGGGCCGCAGGCGTCGGTCGAGGCGATGTGCGCCGAGTTTAAGAAACGGCGCGACGTGATGGTCGCCGGCCTGAACAAGATCAAAGGTTTCTCCTGCCTTCTGCCCAAGGGCGCGTTCTACGTTTTTCCCAATATCAAAGGAACCGGCTGGCCCTCGAAGAAATTGGCGGACGCGTTGCTGGACGACGCCGGTGTTGCCGGCCTGTCCGGGACCGCGTTCGGCGATTTCGGCGAAGGTTATCTGCGCTTCAGCGTGGCGAACTCGATCGAGAACATCGAAAAGGCGCTGGATCGTGTCGGGAGTTGGGTCGCGAAAAATTTGTAGGCCCCGCGCGGTTGGGTCGCGCCTTCAGCGGCGATTCACCGGCGAGCGATTGTCGCGGCGGTAATCACGTGCTTCCGTGCTGTTACCCATGAGCGACAAGAAACGAATCTTTGCCACCTCTCGGATCGGGGACCCGGCGGAGAACCGGCTGCGGGAGCAGGGTTACGAGCTCGAAGTTTTCCAAGGACCCGAGGCGCCGCCAAAAAAACTGATCATCGAGAAAGTGAAAAGCGGGATCGACGCGTTGATCACGACCCTGCGCGATCCCATCGACGCCGAAGTTTTCGAAGCGGGGAAAGGCTCTCTCAAGGTCGTGGCCCAGATCGCGGTCGGGTTCGACAACATCAACCGGGCGGACGCCAACAAATACAGGATCCCGTTCACGAACACGGCGGACGTGCTGACGGAAGCGACGGCGGAGTTCGCGTTTTTCATGATGGGGATGCTGGCGCGGAAAATGTACGCGAGCGAGCGCCTGGTGCGGGAACAGAAATGGCCGTCGTGGCATCCGTTCCTGCCGTTCCTGGGCGACGAAGTCACGGGCAAGACGATTGCCATCATCGGCACCGGACGGATCGGGCTGGCGATGATCAAGAAGTGCGCGGGATTCGACATGAACATGCTGTGCTACGACCCGGCGTATCACAACGAGGCCTACATCGCTTCCATCCAGGAGGTGATGGACCTGCGCCACGCGACCGAAATCCAGAAGGAAAAGACCTGGATCAAATACGTGGAGTTCGAGGACGCGCTCAAGGGCGCTGATTACGTTAGCATCCACGTGCCGCTATTGCGCGAGGGGGAAACGGACAAACCGACCTTTCACCTCATCAACGAGAACACGCTCAAGCTGATGAAACCGACGGCGTATCTCGTGAATAGTTCACGCGGTCCGGTCGTGGACGAAAACGCGCTCGCGCAAGCGTTGAAAGACAACGTCATCGCCGGCGCGGCGCTCGACGTTTTCGAAAAAGAACCGTTGCCGCCGGATTCGTCGCTGCTCGATCCGGAAATCGCCGACCGCTGCCGCGTGTTTCATCATTTCGCCAGCGGCGGACAGATCACGCGGCTCTCCGTCGACCCCGAAAAAGGCATGGCCGGTCGCACGGCGCAGGGCGTGATCGATGTGCTGGAAGGAAACTACGGCGGCGATCCGGCGAAGATGCCGTATGTGGTGAACAAGGAAGCGTTTGAAGGAAAGTGACCCGCCTTCGCCAAGGCGACGGCGTGGCGAGCGAGTGACAAGAAGGGGATGAAAAAGGCATGACCGCAGCGGAGAACGACGAGCAGTTTTATCGGGACACGGAGAGCGTTGCTTTTCCGAAATTGACCGATGAACAGCTCGCACTCCTGGAGCCGTTGGGGAAGCGGCAGACGCTGCGGCGCGGCGACTTTGTTCTCAAGGCGGGGCAGCGTGACTTCCCTCTCACCATTACGCTGGAGGGAGCTATCGAAGTATTCGAAACCCGCGACGGCGAGGAACAAATTCTCGCCACCTCGCAACCGCGGGATTTTCTCGGTGATGTCTCGATGCTGATGGGAACCTCGGCATTGGGGAGCGCGCGGGTGAAATCGGAGACCGCGGAAGTGTTGCAAATCCCGGCAGATAAACTGCGACGGGCTCTCGCGGAAATTCCAGCGATCGGCGAGCCGATCGTGAACGCCCTGATCATGCGCCGGCGCCGTTTGAATCGAGATCCCGACTTTGCCGGCCTGCGGATCCTGGCGCTACCTGATTCGCGCGAAGGCCGAGAGCTCGACGATTTTCTCTACAAGAATCACATTCCTCATCGCCTGATCGATGTGCAGAGCGAGCAAGGTGCCGCGCTCGTCAAGCGATTGCATTTGGCGGAGCGCGATCTGCCCGCGCTCATTACGCCGACCGGGGCGCCGTTGCGCCGACCTTCGCTTCGCGAAGTGGCGCATGTCGCCGGCCTCCTGCGTCCGCTCGCCGCCCAGGATGAAGAAGAGATCAAATGCGATCTCGCGATTGTCGGCGCCGGTCCGGCAGGTCTGGCGGCGGCGGTTTACGCGACTTCGGAAGGGTTGAACACAGTCGTGCTGGAAAGTTATGCGCCAGGCGGCCAGGCCGGGTCTTCATCGCTGATCGAAAACTTTTTCGGTTTTCCCACCGGCATCAGCGGAGGCGACCTGACGTGGCGCGCGCAACTCCAGGCGTTTCGATTCGGCGCGAAATTTTCCACGCCCGCGGCAGCCCTGACATTAACCTACAACGCCGGGAGCGAGTATCGCGTCAGCCTGCAAGTGGATGGCTGCCCGATCATTCTTTGCGCGAAGACCGTATTGATCGCGACGGGCGCAAACTACAATCGGCTCGATGCCGAAGGTCGCGAACGCTTCGAGGGCGTCGGAGTTTATTACGCGGCGACCGCGTTCGAGAGCAAAGTTTGCAGCGGCGCGACGGTCATCGTGGCGGGCGGTGGAAACTCCGCGGGACAGGCGGCGATGTACCTATCGGAAAACGCGGCGAAAGTATTCCTCGTGATTCGCGGGAATGATCTTTCGCACAGCATGTCGGATTACCTGTCGCGGCGCGTCCTGGCGCGGGAGAACATCGAGCTGCTTTCCAACACGACGATTCGGCGAATGACCGGGAATTCCGTCCTCAAGTCGGTGGAATTGGAAAACACGAAGACGGGCGAGCGCCGCATCGTGGAAACGCCCGCGGTGTTTTCGATGATCGGCGCGACGCCGTGCACGGAATGGTTGCCGCCGGAAATCGCGCGCGACAAGAAAGGCTTTGTGAGCACAGGAACGCTCGTGGCTGCCGAACCGATGTGGACGAACGCAAAGCGCCCGCCGGCGCCATTAGAAACGAGCCTGCCGGGAATTTTTGCCGCGGGCGATGTGCGTGCTGGCTCCGTGAAACGTTGCGCCGCCGCTGTGGGCGAAGGCAGTACGGTCGTCGCGGGTGTGCATGAAGCGTTGCGCGAGGCCGGAACGTCTCGTTAGGCCGGCAATCCCGAAATCTCTTCGAATTCGCCGCGTTCGCGGTTCTTGCGGACGCGGTCCCAGGGAAAGCATTTGCCGTTCATCGCGATGTAAACCCCGGGCGGCAGGACCTGCACGAACGAGAGAGCGCTGCCGAGATTAAAGAGACCGTCGGAGCTGCCGAAGGCATACGGGATCATCGCGCCGGTCAGCACCACGGTTTTCCCGGAGACGCCGAGCGCCACGGCCGCCGCCGTCTCGGTCATGGTGTCGGTGCCATGCGTGATGACGATGCGATCGTCCTCGGACTGCAGGCAGTTCTGCACGATCAAGGCGCGATCGGCGTCGGTCATTTCCAGGCTGTCGATCATCATCACGGTGCGGATGGTGACTTCCACGCGCGAACGTCCGAGCCGCAGCATCTCCGCGATGTGGGTATCTTTGAAGAAGAGCCGGCCGGTGTGCTCGTTGTATTCCTTATCGAAGGTGCCGCCGGTGACGAGGATTCGGATGGACATGGTGAGATGACGCGTTGCGGAGCGAAGTTAGCGTTCGGGCGCGCTGGCCGCAATCCTCGGAATGGCGTGAGGATGGAGAATGGAGGATCGAGGATGGAGATCTGTAAGAAATAGGCGCGCTTCGCATACTAATGGGAGCGAATGGATGCTGGTTTAATGGAAGTAAGCGAACAGAACCGGGTGTTCGACGAGTGGCTCAGCCAGCATAAGGGGTTGCTCTTCAAGGTCGTCCACGCCTACGGATTTACGCCGCACGATCGCGAGGATTTGTTCCAGGAAATCGCGACCCAAATTTGGAATTCCATTCCCCGGTTTCGTGGGGAATCCGCCGTTACGACCTGGCTTTACCGCGTGGCGCTTAACTCGGCGCTGGCGTGGTCGCGCAAAGAGCGCAAGCACCGGGACCAATCGCCATTGCCGAACGACGACGACCGCGCGTTGCGGGAGACACCGCGGGTCGAGGATCGCCGGCTGGGGTGGCTCTACGACCAGATCTCGCAATTCGATCATATCGATCGTTCGCTGACGCTGCTGTTGCTCGACGGCTACAGCTATCGCGAGATGGCGGAGACCCTCGGCATTTCCGAGAGCTACGTCGGCGTGAAAATCAATCGCATCAAAACGCATCTCAAGAACCTAACGAAAGAGGAATAACCATATGGAATTTAGCGAACTGAAAATGATCTGGGACTCACAGAACCAGGAACCGCTTTATGCGATGAACGAAGCAGCCTTGCAGGGGATCGTGCAGCGCAAGAATCAGGAATGGAACCGCTGTCTCTCGTGCTGCTTCACAACGGAAATTACCATCGGGCTGATTTGCGGCGCATTAATGGTGTTCTGCGCAGGCATGGCGATCTTCGGCGACCCGGCCTGGCTCGCCGCGTTGCCATGGATAAAAATTGCACCGTCACACTGGGATACCCTTGCTCTCCTGGCGGCGGGCGGGATCTGGTTCTACTACTCTGCTTACATGTTCCTGGCGCGGAAGCGGCAGCAACGACGCGTGGAACTATTCGACTCCACCCTGCGTGGCGACCTCGACCGCGCGCTGGCCGAGACGGACTTTCGGATCGCGCATGCCCGAAGCATTGTCTGGTGCGGATTGGTTCCGGTGTGGGTGGCGACCTCAGTCTGGCTGGCCGTGTTCTATCGCCTTTTGGCGATGCCCGCCGGCAGCTACTTCTTTATCGGAGTCACCATGCTGGGATCCTTCGTGGTCGTGGTTTCGGGTAAACAAAAGTCGATCACCAACCGATTCGAGCCGCGCCGGCGCGAGTTAGAATCGCTTCGGACCAAGCTCGCCGATCCGCAACGCTAGCCGGCCGCGTTGCCCGGAAGTTCGAAATCACTTGGAACTGCCGGGGAAAAGGGGAGGGTGACGGCTTATGGGAAACAGCAAAGGCAGAGATAACGTGAAGAAGCGCGCGTCGCGGCGCAAAAAGACGGAGCGGCTCGCGGCAGCGAAGAAAGAAGCTGGGAAAAAGGCGAAGAAGTAGTCGGCCGTCGGAAACTGTAGGGCGTCTGTGTCAGACGCCGAGGTGTTTCGCAGAAACGCCCTACAACGGGAAGAAGAAAACGCCGAACGCCCGACGCCGAACATCCAATATCGAATTCGGAAGAGCCGAAGCGCAAAGCTCTACTTCAAGTATTTGTCGAACCACTCAAGGGTTTGATCGAGGCGAGCGGTCTGGTTCTCGGGCTTCACCAGCATGTGGCCTTCGCCGGGATAAATGGTGAGCTGCGTTGGCACGCCCAGGGTTCGGAGCGCGTGCCAAAATTCGTAGGACTGCGCCGGGGGACATTCGGCGTCGCGTTCGCCGACAATGACGAGCGTGGGAGTCTTCACCTTTTTGATGAAGCGAATCGGTGAGCTTTTCTCGTAGGCGGCCGGATCATCGTAAACGGAGGCGCCGAAGAACGGGATCATCCATTGATCGATCAGGTTCTGGCCGTAGTAACTTTGCCAATTGGCGATGCCCGCTCCGGCCACTGCGGCGCGGAAACGAGTCGTTTGCGTGACGGTCCACATCGTCATGAAGCCGCCGTAACTCCAGCCCATAACGCCAAGCCGCGCGGGATCGATCGGATATTTTTTTATGGCCGCATCGGCGCCGGCCAGGACATCGCGCAGATCCCCGCCGCCAAAATCTTTCACGTTCGCCCTGGTGAAATCTTCTCCCTGGCCGTAACTGCCGCGAGGATTTGGTAGCAGGACATAGTATCCTCGCGCCGAAAGCGCGGCGACGATCACCCGTGACATTCCGAATGATGCGGGCCACTCCGGCTCGGCCGCGCTGGAAGGTCCGCCGTGGATCAGGACGACCATCGGATATTTCTTTCCGGATTCGATGTGCGCGGGCGGCAGAAGCCAGCCCTGGATATTGAACTTGTCGTTAATCCACTCCAGGCTCTCGCTCTTCCCCCACGTCGGTGACAACGCGGAATTGTTGCTGGTCAGCTGGCGCCATTTGCCGATCTGTCCGGCCCAAATTTCTTGCGGAGTTTCATAGGTGCTCCGGACCATCGCCGAAAGGTTGCTATCCTGCGCCAGCGCAAAGTTCGGGAAGTTGCCGAACGCATGCATGGCTTCCGGACCCTTCCAGATTGTCCACACCGAGTTATCGGTCAGCGCCAATTCAGAGATCGCGCTGCCGCCGCCGATTATCTCGGTGGCAAGAATGCGATCGGGCTTTTGCCAGAACAGGGAGCTGACGGAACTCTTCCGACCGCGGGTGCGGTTCACCACGTTGTGACCGTCGGCCGACATCGTGAACAGATCGCCGCCATGTTGTCCTTCATCGCTCATCAGGCCTTGAATGAACGCGATGGACTTGCCATCGGGTGACCAGCGCGGGATCGCTACTTGCAGGGACGGTTTATAGATGGAGGCCGCGCTGGCTTTCGCAATATCGATGGTGTGAATCTGGGCCACCCACCAGTTGTTATCTCCCGGGCCTGGAGCGGCGGTGGCGACGAACGACTTATCGTCCGGCGACCAATCGTAATCGTAAACATGCAGATCAGGCGGGGAAGCCTGGCGCATCTGGCCAGTGGCCACGTCGAGAATAGCAATCCGCTGGTTATGGATAGCGGTGTCGACAACGCCCGTCGTAGTGGGCGCGGCGACCAGGGGGCCGCCGCCAGTCGCGCCTTCGATGTAGAGAAACGCGATTTGCTTTCCGTCGTGCGACCAGCGCGGAAGCGCCGCGTATCCGGCGAGGTGAGTGAGTTGCCTGGGATTGGACCCGTCGGCATTCACCAGCCAAAGCTGCTGCTGATCTTTTTCCCCCGCCGTGGAAAACAGGGCGAGTGTCGTGGAATCAGGCGACCAGGCGGGACTGGCATCGGTTCGTTCGCCAGAACCGATTTTCACCACGACGGGCGATCCACTTTCGGATGTGTCGCGGAGGTAGGTCTGCTTCGTCGCGGTCGAAGCCGTCGACTGCACCCAGGCAACCCGGGCGCCATTTGGCGAAAGAGCGATGTCCCCGTAAAGGACTGTCTTGCCCAGTTGTTCGGTTAGCGTTGTCGTTTGGGCGGATAGTAGCGCCGGCAGCAAACACGCGGAAAGAATATACCTCATGGTGCGAGGATTAGAACGAAGGCGGGAAAAAGTAAAAAGCACAAAACGAATATTGTGAACGGATGAAGCCGGTGCGCGTCGAGGTCAATGACAGGATGCAGAAAGGGTATGTGTATTACCGGACGAAGCCTATGGGCCGCGAGTTCCGTCCGGGATTCGCGCCAGAGCTGACGCCGAAACAAATGCTCGAACTCGGCGTGTTCGGCGGGAAATACATGAGCGATTGCCGGGAAGAATTTCCGGCGAACTGGTTCACGCGCGCGAAAATTTCCGAGGAACGGCATCGGGCTTCGCTGAATTACTTCGGCGTGAACGCGTCGCAGCCGCTCGATGTGTGGCGAAAAAAAGGCTGGATTCACCCGGACGATCCGCGGGGATGGTTTCAATGGTATTGCCGTTACTATTCCGGACGCCGCCATGGCGACGATCTCCGGCAGATCAAACGCTGGCGCGCGGTGCGTCGGCACGTCGCCCAGCTGAAAAAACATTGTGGGCGGGGCGACCTCAGTTGCCGCCCGCGGCAACGCCAGGCGTTGCTGCACTGGGCCTACGATTCCCGAAACATTTGACCTGCGTCCAAATGCCGTCAATCTCGGCCCATGACCACATCCAAACCGGCAACGGCTGTTCAACCTTATTTGTTCTTTGGCGGGCGCTGCGAGGAAGCGATTGAATTTTATCGCAAGGCGCTCGGCGCGGAGGTGGAAAGGCAGGTGCGATTCAACGAGGCGCCAGAAAAGCAGCCTGGGATGCCGGAATGTTTCGAAAACAAGATCATGCACGCCACGTTGCGCATCGGCGATACGTTGCTGATGGCGTCCGACGGCCGGTGCGAAGGGGAGGCGAACTTCGAAGGCTTCTCCCTCTCGATCACGGTCGCTGATGAAGCGGAGGCCGAACGTGTCTTTGCTGCTTTAAGCGAAAGCGGGTTGGTCACGATGGCCTTGGAGAAAACTTTTTGGGCGCCGAAGTTTGGAATGCTCCAGGATCAATTCGGCGTCGGCTGGATGGTGTCCGTAATGCACAAGCCTGAAGGAGCTGACTAGCGCTTCCGGCTCATTTCACCCGCGGCGGATTAGGCCACCCATCACGTCAATGATCGCATGCGCGATCGCGCCGGGGATAATGCTGCGGCGCCATGCCGCGACGAGACCGAAGACTAATCCGTAGATCGCGGTGACGAGGGCGGGTTTCCAGCCTTGGTAGATGTGGCCAATGCTAAAGATGATTGCTTGCAACAACAACGCGGTGGGAAGGTTTTTGGTCAGGCTCCAAAGCTGGCGTTGCAGATAGCCGCGAAACACCAGTTCCTCGCAAACACCCGCGGCCGCCGAGACGGCAATCCAAATTACCGACTCCGGCAAAGTTGCCGGCAGAAGAAAGCCGGTGTTAGAGGACCAGTAACCCAGCAAGTAATAAAGGGGCGGTCCCGAGGCTCGAAGCAACCCAACGGTGGCAAGCGCGAGGACGATATCGCCAACGCCATCAAAAACGGTGCGCCAGCCACGACCCAGGAGTTCCCGCAACGTATGTCCGCGAGCGCGAATGCCAATGGCCACGAACCAGACGAGAGAGAATTCGACGGCGATCAGCGCGAGGTACAGCGGAATTCGCGACGGGGTGACCTGGAATGGAGCCGACTTGCGCGCTTGCGCGAGCATCGCGACGGCAATGCCGAGCACGATGTAGAAGAGCCGGCGCAAATGACGACCCGACGCCAATGCCTCCGGCGGCGGATCGGCGAAGCCGCCCAGAATTCGGTTCGTCGCGCTGGTCATTAACGTTTGGCTTTGCGCCGCGGCGCCTTCGGCTGGCAGTGATCGGTGAAAAGACCCAGCGCTCGCGAGGTGCGCCTGAGGTCGCCGGTGGAAAGAAGCTCGAGGAGCAGGCCGTCAATGACAGCCGTGTAAAGCGTTGCCGAGACCGCGCTCTTTAGTCTGGAGGGGAGTGCCCGTCCGATCAATTCACGCCAGCTCGTTGAAGTGCGGGTGAGATAACGGCGGTAGCGTTTCGGATTTTGGAGAGCGAGCATCTGCACTTCGAAAAGCAGGCGGAGAGCGGGCTGGTTCGGCCGGGCGGAGAGAATCTTCCAGAAATCTTGAAGCAGCGTCTTCCGGTGGCCTGTTGCATGATTCAACGCCAGCTCCTGAAACGCTGCCTGCAGGCGGGTCTGCACTTGTTCCATGACTTCGGCGACGAGCGCCTCCTTCGATCCGAAGTAGTGGAGCAACATGCGGGCGCTGGTCCCAACGGCCGCGGCCAGCGGGCGGAGCGAAAGGTTCGCGACGCCGTGGCGAAGAAAATAGACGAGGCATTTTTCCAAAAGCTGATTCCGAGTCGCGATGTAACGACTGTTACACTTTGGAAGTTTCCAGTCAAGCGGAAGCGCGACATGGAGATCGACAAGGACGACCGGCGTGGCTCATGGTGGCCGGATGACCAAAGTCGGACTCATGGCGAAATTCGTGGGGAGCGTGCTGGTTGTTATCGCAACGCTAAGCTGGTGTGACCGGGCGCTGGCGGAGGAGCGGGTCGATTCGAGGTATACGAGCACGGCGCGCGCGAAGGCTCTTTCATTCAAGGATGAGAGCAACATCCCGGAAGGAGGATTCGAAGCGGTCTTTGCCGGCCTGGGCGGCTATCGGCTCGAGCATCTGGCGGGAGATGAGAGGAGCTGGATTAACATCCGGTTCGGGAAACAGACGGTCGATTTGTATTCGGCCACCATGGCAGCCGGCGGCGGAACGTTCCCGCACAAGGCCAACGACGTGGTCGAATGGCGCGGCGTCGAGAAGAACGGCCACTTCGTTCCCCACGCGATTATCTACCGGCTGGCTGCAGGCAATGATGAGACGCGGAAAATCCATACGCGCCTGGTGGTGATCAAGCTGGATAAGGAACGCTCGGCGGTGATTGGTTATGCCGAAGGACCAAATGAGGAGAAGGACGCGCGCGCCATGGCGGACAAAGCGCGCGGAAACGAAAGCACAAAGCCATGAGAAGGACGCTAGGAATTTGTTTTGTGCTCGTTGCCTCGCTCAGCGGGCTGAACGCGGCGGCGACGGTCGCTCTCCTCGACGGAAGGCTGACTCTGGATACGACCGACGCTTTTGTTCCCGACCAAAAACCGAGGAAGGAGAAGCAATCGATCGCGTATTTCACAGCGCCCGAAAGTGACGCGTGGGGAATCATTATGCGCGGGACCCATGGGCTCCGACCAGAGGGTCTTCCCGTCTATTTGAAAAACAAGGTAGCGGAATACACGAAAGGAATGTCCTGGCTGCCTAAACTTAACTGGTTGAAGAAAGAGATCGTCACCATCGACGGACGCAAGTGGGCCGACATGCGTTACATCGCGCCGCGCGACAACCCGAGGAACCCGCGGGACGGCCTGCTCTATACCCGAATCCTCGGGACCTCCTACGAAGGCCAGCTCCTCGAAATCATGTTCACCAGCAACACCGATGAGAATCCCGTCTTGAAGGACAGGATCGATCAGGTGCTGGACTCCATGAGATTGGAAAAATCGAAGTAGAGGACGTTCTACCCGGCCTGGTTGCGGTCGTAGGGAATAATATCGTCCCACTCGCTTGCGGAGGAGCGGGCGACGAAGGCGACTACCGGTTCGGTGTCGCTCATGTTGAAGACTTCGTGAGGGACTCCGGGTTTAATATAGATGAAATCGCCGGCTTGGTTTTCCAGCACGTGCCTGAGACCGGGACCAAACTCGTGGCGGACCCGGCCCTCGAGGATGTAGAGAATCAGCTCGAACCCGACGTGAATATGGGCGTAGGCCACGCCCCCTGGCGGGATGGTGGCGATGTTGGCCGATAGCTTGGTTGTCCCAACGTTCTTCGCCGACATCCCTTGCTTATAATGAATCCCATTCCAATCGCGCCGCGGGCCGCCGCCGCGAATGGTAAGGATGCCATCGTGATCTTCGACGGCGGCTGAGTCCACATTGTCCTTGTCGTTCTTCATGACTGTCCCAGTTCAGTATTCAACGAAAGCATCATCGGGGTAGCAGTAGAGCCAGCGTTCACCCGGTTGAGCGGATGCGATGACGGGATGGCCGGCCGCTTGAGCATGTTTGCTGGCGTGGCGGTTCGGCGAGCTATCGCAGCAACGCGTCGCGCCGCATTCCTGGCAGGTCCGCAAGTGGACCCACTCGCTGCCGACCTTCACGCATTCCTCGCACTCAAGACGGCTCGGCCGTTTGATCGATCCGATCGCTTCGATATGGGAGCATTCTCCGGTAGTCATTTGATGTCAGTCACGCCAGAAACGTCCTACGGATCCGGTCGAAAATCGAGCGCTGTGTGTCGCGGACAGGATACGAGGTGGTCGTTGACCATGCCGGTCGCTTGCATCAGAGCGTAACAGATTGTCGAGCCGACAAATTTGAATCCGCGCCGAAGCAGGTCGCGACTCATCGCATCGGATTCGGCGGCGCGAGCGGGAACGTCTGACATCCGCCGCCAGCGGCTTTGCTTTGGTTTGCCGCCGACGAAACTCCAGAGGTACGCGTCGAAGCTTCCTATCTCCTTGCGCACCGCGAGAAACGCTTTCGCGTTCTGGATCGTGGCGGCAATCTTCAAACGGTTTCTCACGATGCCGGCATCGCCCAGCAGCCGTTTCACGTCGCGCGCGCCATAGCCGGCAATTTTTTCCGCGCGAAATCCGGCGAATGCCTTCCGGTAGTTCTCCCGCTTCTTCAAAATCGTGATCCAGCTCAGGCCGGCCTGGGCGCCTTCGAGAATAAGAAACTCGAAGAGCAGCCGATCATCGTGAACCGGGACGCCCCATTCTTCATCGTGATAGGTGATGGACGGTTCGGTCGTGGCCCAAGGACAGCGCGGCATGTTTCAAAAGGTAGAATGAGGGGCCGCGCTGAACAGCAAAATTGAAAAGGTTCCGCGAACCTTTCCTCGTTGCGGTCCCTGCGTAAATTCTCCGGAATGCCACGATCCAGAACAATTCCGAAACCCGATGCATTCGATCGCCGAATGGTGCGGATCGAGCAGGAGTTTTTGCGCGAGTCCGCGGCTGGCGAATGCACCAGGGCAAAAGCACGTCTGGAACGGGCGCGCCTTCGGTGGCACCACTTCGAGCGCAAGGACAAACCTGCGTTTGTCCGGTGGCGGGCCCGGGAATTTGGCGCGCTCCTGAGTAAGACGCGCGAAGTCGAGACCCAGATTCGCGACGCCCAGACGCTGGTCCATGAAGTGGAAATGGAAATGCGCCGTGGTTTCCAGGACGCGCATAGCGCTTATCAGCGGGTGATGTTTCGACGGGAAAATCCTTTGGCTGCCATGGACGACGAAGAGGCCGATGGGCCCCGGGATGAACGGGGAGGCGCGGGCAAGCTCAGCGATTTCGAAAAGGAATCGCTCTTTCAGGATTGGGTGAAACGATCGCTCGGAACGAATCCCGATAAAATGGACGATGAGGCTTACTCAACGACGTTCGAAGCTTTCAAGTCGCACATGTTCCGCGGTGCGCCGGAGGAACCGCGAGAGCGCAATGTTCGAAGACCGGGCGCGCAGGCGCGGATCGAAATAGAAGAAGTGGAAGAGGAAGCAGACGAGGAAGAGGCGAAGGATGCGCGGGTGAAAACGCTTTACCGCGTTCTCGTCCGGAAGCTTCATCCCGATTTGCGCGACGATGCGAGCACTGAGGTTTCCGGTCTTTGGCACGAAGTGCAGGAAGCGTACGCGGCCGGCGACGTGGCCCATCTCGAGATTTTGCTCGCTCTCATCGACATCGAATCGAATGGCACGAGCGCGCAGACCAGCGTGAGCCAGATGCGCGCGACCCTGGCGGAATTGGAACGAGCGACGCGTGCCCTGGAGAAGAGCCTGCTGGAAGCCGAGGGTGAAGACGCCTGGGATTTTGCGCAAAAGGGACCGAACGAAGATTTGCGGCTACGCCTGGAACGCCAGCTGAAGTCCGATCTCGCGCAACGCAGTTTGCGCCTCGACGTTTTCACGAAAACGCTCGCGTCCTGGGCGCAAGGTCCGATCGCAAACCGCAAGGTAATGACGGCGCGCGCTCGTTAGGCGCGAGTTGGAAGCGCGAATAAGAACAGGTGCGATTCGGGCATAATCGACGATAGTCCGGGTTCTCATGCCTTTTCGCGCACTCAATCTTTCGCCGCAAATTTTGCAGGCGGTTAAAGACGCTGGTTACTCCGAGCCGACTCCTATTCAGGTGGCGGCAATCCCGCCCATTCTGGCAGGCCACGATCTCATCGGTATCGCCCAGACTGGGACTGGAAAAACGGCAGCGTTTGTTTTGCCGATCCTGACTAGACTCGTGGCTTCCATGCAAAACGGGCAACGGCGCGGCACGCGCGTGCTGGTAGTCGCGCCGACGCGGGAACTCGTGGTGCAGATCGAGGAAAATGTGCGGGCTTATGCGAAACATCTTCCACTGCGCATGGCCACCGTGTTCGGCGGCGTGAGTGAGCGTCCGCAATTGGAAGCACTGCGATCGGGTGTCGACCTTGTCGTAGCCACGCCGGGCCGGCTGATCGATTTGATGGGGCAACGCGCCGGGAACTTTTCCGGACTCGAATTTCTCGTGCTCGATGAAGCCGATCGAATGCTCGACATGGGATTCCTGCCGCAGATTCGCCAGATCGTGAAAGCGCTGCCGCAAAAGCGCCAGACCCTCATGTTCTCTGCCTCCCTCTCGCGCGAGATCGAGCAACTGACTCACGACTTCCAGCACTCGCCGAAGATTATCGAGATCGGCCGGCGCGCGAACCCGGCGGAAACGGTAACTCAATTTGTTTACGAAGTGCCCTCGCACTTGAAGCCTTCGCTGCTCCTTCATCTCCTGGGGGATCCGAAATTCGATACCGTCCTTGTTTTCACGCGGACCAAGCACGGGGCGGATCGGATTGCGCGCCGCCTGGAAAGCACCGGGATTAAGACGGGGACGATCCATTCGAACCGTTCCCAGAACCAGCGGCTGCGCGCGTTGAAGGATTTCAAATCCGGTGCGGTCCGCGTGCTCGTGGCCACCGACGTCGCCGCGCGCGGAATCGACGTAGACGGAATTTCGCACGTGGTGAACTACGATTTCCCAATGCATTCGGAGGATTACGTCCATCGCATTGGGCGGACCGGCCGCGCCCTGGCCATCGGCGACGCGATCAGTTTCATCACACCGGACGATCACGGGCCGTTGCGCTCGCTCGAACGTTTCATCGGTCGCGGCATCGTTCGGAAACGCGCGGAAGGATTTGATTACAACGCCGCCGGCCCGCCGCGCGAGGAGCGGGGCAGGGGACAACGCCGGCAAGCCGCTCCGAAGATGGAGCCGAGGTCGCCGGGAAATTCCGCGCGCGGCAGCGGCGAGCTTGCGCAGCGCAACAGCGGGCAGCGACCGCGTGGTTTTTCTTCGACGCGCAGATCCTGGGGAAGATCGCGCTGAGTGTGTAGCGGAGGTCTGTGACCCTCGAAGTCCCGGCACAGAGACTAACCTGCCAAGCCGTAGCCTTGGCGTGGGCTGGTTAGTCCAGCAACTCGACTGGATCGTCTTTGCGAATCATTCCTTCGACGAGCATCGCGCCGTAGACGCCGACCATATTGCCGTGCCTTTGGGCGACTGTCTTTAGAATGGCGGGAGATTTCTCCGCGGTGTCCGGGTGGAGTGTAATCATCATGCAGCGCGAATCGCGTTTCAGGATCGCGACGACTGCCTTCGAGCCAATCTGCAAAGAGCGCCCCACGAACTCTTCCTCGGCGAAGGCGCCGCGGGAGGGTAAGTCCAGGTAGACGTTGGCGCGAAAGCAACGCTTATCGACAGCGACGTCCGACTCTTCTTCCAGTTTTCGGACGGTTTGAACGGAGAAAAGCGACAGCGGGCTAGCGTCGGTCAGGGACCGATCGGAGCGAAGCATCTTGAGCTCGTGTTTCGCGTCAATTCCGGCGCGGAGCTTCTCGATCAGCGCAGGATCATCGATCGCGAAAATCTCACCGTCTGGTGTTTCCACATCAAGCATGAGCTCGGCGGGAGTCGCGGAAAGAGGGGCGGCCGTCCTTTGTTCGGCCTCAGCCAGATTGATCGGGCGAGCGGCTTTGCCGGGAAAACGAAAACGCGGTCGATAGCGGAGCATCTGGCGTTGGTCACGACCGGTGAAATAAGGGAATCCCCGGCCATTGGCAGAGCTGTCGAACGCGAAGAGGCGGTCGCCGTAGACACCCGCATATCCCGCGAACATTTCGTCCATCTCTTCCCCGCGCATGCTCTTGACCGGGTAACGCCAAAGACTGTCGACAGTTCCGATGATCATGGTTCGCCTTTCGATGTTAGGCAGCGAGTTTCAATTCACAAGCTCCCGAAAATCGAGTAGGAAAGCAGCATCATGAAACTCCTGTTTTCCACAGCTCTAATTGTTCTTCTTGCTTTCCAGCCAGCTGGGAGGGCGGAGGTTAAACCGGACGCGGGCTCTTTTGCCGCGTTTTGGAGCCAGTTTAAAGAGGGTGTGTTAAAAGGAGACAAGGAGGCTATCGCCGGGATGACGAAGTTCCCCTTTAGTGACAATCAGCTGACGAAAGCCAACTTTGTGAAAAAGTGCGGTGAGATGTTCTCCGCAAAAGTGCTGCGCTGCTTTCGGAGCGCCAAGCCGGTCAAAGATGATAAGCGGGATAGCTACAGCGTTTTCTGCGGCGAGACCATTTTCGTTTTTGAGAAGGGGAAGGACGGATATCAGTTCACCGATCTGGGAGTAAACGATTGAAGCTGTCCGCACTTCGATGCGGCTCGAAACGCGCTGAATATTTTGCGCGACGAGGCGAGCGTGATGGCGTGCAAAGGGATGACGTTGCTGGGATCGATGATTACATGCGCGACATCGATCGCAGTCTATTGCGAGAGAACTTGAAACTGACGCCGGCGCAGCAGCTGGAAAAATTCATGAAGTTTCGAGACTTTACTTCCGAGCTTCGCCGCGCCGGCGAGAACGCACGTCAGAAGCGCATCACCGGCAAAGCGCATCGGCCGTGAGCGCGGAGTTCGAGCGCCTTCTCCCTTAGCTAACAAAAGGTGGCGTCGAGTTCATTCTCATTGGTGGCGTCGCTGGAATTGTCCTCGATCTTCCCACGTTGATCCGCATTAAAGAAGCAGCGGGCCGGGCGAAATTATTTCGAAACGCGCTCGCGAACGCTCCCCTTCGATTTATAGACAAGCCGTCCAGCGGGCGGCGTTATTGGTGCACAATGATGTTTGTTCCGTGCACGTTTCTTAGCTGCCTGATCGCTCTCGCCGCGTTTCTCGGTCAATTCGGCTGCAATCAGTCACCGCGGACTGTCGACGACGTTATCGCCCGGAACACGGAAGCGATGGGCGGTGAGAAGGCCATTGAGTCAATCCACTCCATCGCCGTGGACCTGCACATTGTTGATCCGGGCTTCACTGTGGATGGAAGCTACCGTGCCGCTCGGCCAGGAAGAATGCGTATCGACGTGAAGGTGGAGGATAAGCCTGTTTTCACGGAGGCGTTTGACGGCGAGCGAGCGTGGCAGTGGAAAGGTGAAGGCTCGACGACCGTTGAGGAATCGCCGAAAGCGACCGCCGTGCTGCGACGCGGCGTCGAGTTACCGGGGCATCTGTACGGTCTGCACGAGCTTCGGCAGCGCGGTCATCGCATCGATCTGCTGGGGCGGGAGAAGATCGAAGGAATCGAATACTACGCGCTGAGAATCACTTTGAACGATGGCTACCAGACGACACTTTATGTTGACCCCTTTTCGTGGCTCATCACGCGTCGCCGCGACGTGCGTCCTTTGCACATCGATATCGATCCCACTCCAACCACGATCGAACAGCGAATGTCCGACTTCCGGCAGGTTGCCGGAATTTGGTTTTCCTACGCCAACGCGGAGACCGATCTCCAAACCGGAAAACTGCTGGAAACGACAACTGTCCGCACCGTTTCCATCAACCCAAAGGTAGAAGAGAAAGTCTTTCGTGAGCTCTAGGGCATCGCCGCACCAGCGGGGGCTTGGAGGAAGGGCGGGATCGGACAGTCGAGAGTATCAGCGATAGCGCGGAGAATTTCGGCTTCGCGCGGTTGGATAAGAGCGTCGAAGGCCACGGTCTCCGCACAGGCGGTGAGGACGTTCTTCTTTATTTGCGGAACAGATTGCGCGAAGCGATCGAGGGCGGCGCTAAGATGAGGGAGTTCGCACTCAGTGGGCGGGAGCCAGGGGATTTCGGCGCGCGCAATCCGGCCTAACGACTCGGCGCCCTTGGCAAAGGCGGCTTGTGCCTGAGTGGGATCCTCGGCGCCGGCGTAGGCGGTAGCGGAGAGGAGAATGCCGGCGTCGCGGACAAGGGGGCGCAGATCGTAGTACTGGGTCACGGGCCGGCGCTCGGGATAGAAGCGGGTGTCAAGGTGACGCATCACGATCTTTTGGAGCATGAACTCGAAGAGACCGGTCTGGTTGTCGCTCGCGATGAGCGCGTTCACCGCACTCTGAAACTGCTCGAACTGCGCGGGCGAAAGGCGGCGGAGCGCAGGCAGGGCGAGATCGACGAGCGGGATTCGAGCGTGCGAGGGGATGCCTTGAACCGCCGGCCAGATGCGAATGGTTTCCTGGCGGACCGCGTCGGAAGTAGCGCGGCCCAGTTCTTCGAGCTGTTTTTCCCGCGCGGCTGGGTCTTCGGCGAGCAGGAAAGCGCAGACCAAGGCATGAGCGCCTAACGGATCGTGAGCGGCAGTTTGGATTAATGGGGTAACGGCCTGGTGAAGATCGACGGCGTATTGAAGGTGCTCGATTCGCGGGCGGCCGATGTCGGCGATGATTGTTTGTTGCGCGACGGTTTTCGGAGCAACCGGCAAAGGAGGAGGATGAACCATTGGCAGCGGCGGAGGTTTTGCTGTTGGAAGCGGAGGCGGAGGCTGGACCAGGGGCGAAACGCCGGGCAATGGCGGCGGCGCAGCTTGCGCGGGAATATCGGGCAACACCACACGCGGGAATTTTCCGTCGAAGCTCGGATCGAGAGCCTTGATCCGCTCCTCCAATGGCGGATGTGTTGCGAATCCGAAAAATTCGCTCTTCAAACCGTTCGCGAAAAAAAAGTGGCTCACTTCTTCGGCGCGGTGCGATTGCAATTCGGAGCCTTCGCTGGCACCGCCAATCTTTTTCAATGCGCCGGCGAGTCCCAAAGGATTGCGCGTGAACTGAACAGCCGACGCGTCCGCGAGAAATTCACGCTGGCGACTGACCGCCGCCTGGATCAACCGCCCGAACAAGACGCCGACCCAGCCGATGATGATCAGGGCGAGCCCGAGCAGGAGGAACGGCCACGCGTTCTTTCCGCGGGCGCGAATGAGGATGCGACCGATGACGGTGAGGCAAAGGATGCCGAAGATGAGACCCATCAGGCGGAGGTTGAGCTTCATGTCGCCATTGAGCAGGTGGCTGTACTCGTGCGCGATTACGCCCTGCAACTCGTCGCGCGTAAGCAAGGTCATGGCTCCGTGCGTGACGCTGATGGCGGCGTCGCTGGCGGAATGGCCGGCGGCGAACGCGTTAATGCCGGCTTCGCCATCCATGACGTAGACCTGCGGCGTGGGCACGCCGGAAGCGATCGCCATTTCTTCCACGACGTTCAGCAGCTTGCGTTCGTTGGCGTCGGTGGAATTCGGGTTAACGAGGCGGCCATCCAACAACTCGGCGACCGCGCGTCCCCCGCGCGCGAGCGAGAGCGTCTTGAAAAAGCTGCCCGCGGAAATCACGCCAAGCGTGCCAGCTGCGGTGGCGAGAAACATTTTGGCGTGCGACCAGGACGTGGTCGTCGTCGTTTCATCGACAGCATTCTTTAATTCGATCCCGCCGAAAATGACCACGACCACGAGGTAAACGGCCCCGATAAGCAGCGCGACGGCGACCACGAAATAAACGACGAGAAGAGTAGTGTGGCGTCGGGCTTTATCCTGGCGCTCGAAGAAGTCCACCCGGTTGGGAAGTTAAGGACACCTAGAACGAGACCTTGGGCGCTTCCTTTTGTTCCGGCTTGTCGATGACGAAAAGCTCGGCTGGCCCGAAGTTGAAGGGACCCGCGATGAGGTTGGTGGGGAAAACTTCGCGCCGCGTGTTGTAGGTCATGACCGCATCGTTGTAAGCCTGGCGCGCAAACGAGACTTTGTTCTCGGTCGAGGTCAGCTCTTCCATGAGGTTGAGCATGGTGGTGTTGGCCTTGAGATCGGGATAAGCCTCGGCGAGTGCGAACAAGCGTCCCATCACGCCGCCCAGCGCCGACTCAGCGGACGATAGTTCTTTCATGGCGGAAGCGTCGCCCGGGTTTTGCGCGGCGCGGGTGTTCGCGGTGGCGGCGGCGTTCCGCGCGGCGATGACGGCTTCGAGCGTGCCACGCTCATGGGAGAGGTAACCTTTGGCGGTCTCGACAAGGTTCGGGATCAGGTCGTAACGCCGTTTCAGTTGCACATCGATCTGCGAGTAGGCGTTCTTGTAACGATTCCGCAGCGTGACCAGGGAATTGTACGCGCCGATGACGAAGATCAGCAGGAAAAGCGCGACCACCGCGATAAGACCACACGAGAGCAACATCATGATTTCCATTCGTAGAGGAAACCGGAGGCGACGTCAAGAACCGGCGGTTCGGCTGTCGTTCAGGCGTATATCGATCTCCGATTTTAAGGCGCGATGAACAGGACATTTCGCCGCGACGGCCATGAGGCGGGAATGCTGGTCGGCGGTGAGCGAGCCGGTCAGCGCGATATCGAGATCGATCCGCTCGAGCATGCCTTCTTTCGTTTCGCACTCTTCGCAGTCCCTGGCGTGGATGCGCGAATGGCGGAGCGAGACAGTGATGTTCTCCAGAGGCATCTGCTTTTTCCGCGCGTATAAGCCAACCGTCATCGATGTGCACACGCCGAGGGCGGTCAACAAGTAGTCGTACGGTCCTGGGGCCGCATCGGTGCCGCCGTAAGCCACTGGCTCGTCTGCGCGCAGGTGATGCTTCCCGCTCACAACTTCCTGGAGAAATTCGCGCGCGTTTCCGCGCACGATCACGTCAGGCGGCCTGTCGGTGGATTGTTCGTTCGCCGTCGAGATCGTTTCCATACCCCAACCCTACTTGCTTATGGCATTGGGCGACGAACAGAAAAGAACGTGGGGAGGAAGCCGCCGGCGAAGGCGATTTAAGGCGCAGGGGCCGGCACACTCGGCGTGACGGGCGGCAGACTCTTGAGAATGTCGTCGATCGATTGGCGGTTGTGGACGACGTCATCGTTGACGTAGACCTGTTCGCGCATCGCTCTTGCCGCTTCCCGCGATAACATCCAACCGAGGGGCAAGGGGACGTCGGTTTCGCGCAGACCAAAGTAGAGGATGTCCGGAGTATCGGAAGGTATTTCCAAGTCGCCGGCCTTCCAACGACGTTGTTCGCGCGCGATGGCTTTTTGAGCATAAACGCCCCTGGCATCGCGAGTGTTGAGCAAGGCATAAGGCGGCGCGGTCAGGTCGCCCAGGAATTCGCCTTCGGTCGTAACGGGTGCAGAACGCTCGGGCTGCGATGGGGACGGCGCCGGTCCCGGCTTCGCGGGAGAGATCACACTGGAACCTTTCCGTGGATCATTGCTAATCATGATCACCTTCACGTCGACGTTATTCCATTGCTTGATGCGGCAAACATCCCGGATCCGAAGGACGATCTCCAACGCCGTTGTCGCGCCAGAATTCTCGAAGTAACCCCCATCGACGACGTGGGTGCCATTCGGGAAGCGCCCGGCCGGACTAACATAAGTGAAGCGCGCGCTCATGTCGGCTGAAGTGCTAAGCGGGATGTGACAGGACGCCTGGGTCGCGGGCAGCTTGTAATCGGCGAGTTTGTCGGCAGCGTCCTCGGCATCGAGAAAAATGGTGGTGAGTCGGAGATTGGTCGTGATGATGCGCTTACCCTTCTCGACCGAGGTGCCATTAAGAAACAGGGATGGCATCCATTCGCGCGAACCGTCGTTCCACAGATCGACGAACGAAGCAGCGAACCGGTCATTCTTCATCGTGTCCCGCCAGCCTTTCTCCCAACCCAGTTCGAGGGCGCGCCCGCGATCGAAATGAGGAACAGGAAAGGGGAGGAAACGCTGGACGAAATCCGGATAAAGCATGGCCGCCAGCGCGGGCGAAAGGAAATCCTGGCCCAGGATGTCGTCCGCCTTTTTCTTGAAGTTAAAAGGCGGCGGATTCGGTTCAGCCAGGAGCGCATCGAAGACCACGGCGCCCAGGCTGCCTCCGGAAACTCCGCTGATGGCGAAAAGGTGCGAGGCGAAATTGGCGTTCCGGTCCTGGATTTCGCCGAGAACGGTTGCCGTCCAATAAGCGGCGCGAATTCCGCCACCCTCACTGGCGACGATAAACACAGTGTGAGCCGCACCCGCCCCCTCGTTTTTTTCGGCGAGCGCGTACCACTGGGAGAAAGATTGGACGACATCGAGCCGGTGCGCCTCCTGTCGCGGAACAGTCCTGATGATGTGGTTATCGTTCAAAGGACTAACCAGACAAGCCTCGACGATGAGCAGCGTGATAACGGGGAATTGCCAACGTCCTCCGAGGTAGACTAACAAGCTACCCGCGCTGACCCAGGAGGCCGCGGCGAGAAAGAGGATGGTTCCCATACCCAGCCATTTCGGCAGAGAGACCGGATCGATCGCGAAATCTATAAAGAGCAGCAGGGAAGTAAGGAGCATTATGCTTACTGCGACGATCGTGGCCCATCCGAGGTCCCTTAGACGTGTGACCTGCTGGGCCCCCGTGGTGCCGATAATTTTTCGCCGCACAATCAAGAAAAAATAAAAGAGTAGGGCAAGCACCAGGCTGATCGCGGCAAAGAGGTGCAACCAGAATCGGGCCGGCGCATCGGGTGCGTAGGGCGCGGCGGCGTGGAAGAAACCGAGACCTACGATCAGAAACGGTGCGACACCGAGCAGTCGCGGCACAATCTTCTCGGCCAGTTTCGAGTAACCTTCCTTACGCGGTGCTCCGGGAAACTTGATGTAAAGTAACACCCGCGCGGCATACCAACTGCAAAGCGCCCACACGAGCAAGGCGGCAAAGAATCCGAACGCGCGCGGCGCATACCATTGGTCGTTCGCCGCGCCTTCTCCTACGGTGCGCAAGATTTCCGTGCCTTGCGCGACGCAAAGGAAAACGGGGGCGGCCAGGAGGAGGACGATGAAGCTGAAGCGGCATGGTCGCAGTTCCTTGTAAAGATCGCGAAAGAACCACCAAAGCCGTTGGAGCCAGTTGCCGGATTGCGTGTTGGGATTATTCATAGGGACGCGGTGGGGTTTGGGGTGGTTCAAAAAGGGGTAGCGCTATGCCGGAATGGCCGAGCTTGCCGAGTTTTGGAGCGGTTTGTAAAGAGCATTGTTGCGCGGAGATCACCGCGATAGACTTCGATTCATGAGAGAGTTGCCGCCCATTACGGAGATAGAACGTCTACCTTCTCCGGCCCCCACCCCGCAGGCTCTTGCCTGGCATAGGGGCGAGCTTTGGTTTGGATCGCGTGATCTGCGGCGGATCTATCGAATGGACCGCGACAACTGGAAGGTAGCCGAGGAGATGGAAGCGCCGGGCACTCCGTGGGCCGCGGTGTCGGCCGGCGACGCTCTTTGGTTCACCCTGGGTGAAGGTGACGAGGACGATCGATATTTGTGGCGATACGCGGCCGGGAAAGAATTTTCCAGGAAGGACCGGATTCCATGCCCGGAGTTTACGGGGTCTTACCTAAGTTACGATGGCGAGCACCTCTATCTAAGCCAGTGGTACAAACGTAGGATCCTGAAGCTCGATGCCGCGGGAAATATCATTCGCGAAATTGCGATCGGGGCCGAGATCAGCGGCCACGTCTTTGTCGATAGGATGATCTACGTCCTGCGAGGGACGGAGCAGAACGGAGGCGACTGGCGTCTGGCCCGCCTCGATCCTCGGGAACCGACACCTACCATTGAAGATCTCGCGCGAGTTCCCTTTCAATGCCGCTCGCTTGCCTACGACGGCGAGCGGCTATGGACCAATCATCGCGACGCCGATGGCATTGTCTGTTTTTCCGTGTCCAAGGAATAGCAGGACGGATCAATGTTTTTCAGAACTGCTTTGGACTAGTTGAATCGCATCGCGAAAGGGCAACGGCGCGGCGATCGTCGCGAATGATTCAGCCGAGCCACCGGTGCCGCGAATCTCGACGGTCCCGTAATTGAAGAGCCGGCCCAGCATGCTTTGGAACACCGCGACCGATTCGATCTTCGAGATAAACATCTCGAAGGTATGTCGCTGGATGAAGCCGACTTTGATGAGAACGCGCCGGTCGGTGATGACCAGCTCGCTCGTCTTCACGGTCACCGCCGCGGAGAGCAGGATGCCGGCAGGGATGACGAGGAGCAGCCAGGCCCAATAAAAATCGCGCCACGCAGCGAACATCGAGATCGGCACGATAACGATCAGCGAAAGGACGGCGCCGATGACAGAACCGCTCAACGCCATCCAATGGATCGTCGTTTGGTGCAGCGGACGCTCGTTCGGCTGCAAGGTCGCGGTGGTGTACGAGCCGAGGCTTTGCGTCGGCGGTCCCGGCATGGCTTGGGGAGGTTTCGCTTCCAGCACCGGCGCCGGTATCGGTGGCGGAGATGGTGCCTCGCGGTAGCTGGCCGCGAATTGTGGAAAAGCGGAGAGCGGCGCCCATTCCGTCGCGCCGTCCGCGAGACCCACGTCGGAAAGCGCGAGCGTGCCGGCCATGAGGCGGTTTCTCACCTCGACCTCGGAGTAGGGACCGAGGTCGCGGCCGTCGCGGCGAATCATGAATTCCATGGCGCATCTTGAGATAATCGCGCTGCCCCTGTTGTAAAGCGATTGCCCGCGACGAGAGACGCTTGACGCGAAACCGGCGCTCGCTCTTGTGCTGCGCCATGGTGCGAGGATTAATGCGGAGGCCGCGATGACCTACGACGTAGCGATAGCCGGACTCGGCGGAATGGGTAGCGCGATTGCGGCGCATTGCGCGGCGCGAGGGGCGTCCGTGATTGGGCTGGAGCAATTCGGGCCCGCGCACGATCTCGGGTCGTCCCACGGGAAAAGCCGGATGATCCGGAAAGCTTACTTCGAAGATGCAGCGTATGTCCCGCTCGTCCTGCGCAGCTACGAACTGTGGCGCGCGCTCGAGGGGGAAACGGGCGACCACCTGTTACGCATCACCGGCGTGCTCTCGGCGGGCGAGGAGAACAGCGAGATCATTTCGGGAACGAAGCGGGCCGCGGCGCAACACGACCTTTCCCTTGAAGTCTTGAGCAGGGAGCAAGTGAGCAAGCGTTATCCCGGCGTGAAGTTGTTGGAAAACGAAGTAGCGCTATTCGAGCCTGACGGCGGTGTCCTCGATCCCGAGGGAGCGGTCCGCGCGCATTTGAAAGCGGCGCGGACGGCCGGAGCGGAGCTGCGTTTTCAAACAGCCATGCGCAGCTGGGAGGCGAACGGCGACGGCGTCCAGCTTCATCTTGCGGACGGCACGCGGCTCTCGGCCAGGACGCTGGTTCTCTCGTTAGGCCCGTGGTTCAAGCAAACGCTCGAAGCACTTGGCGTTACCCTTCGCGTGCAACGAAATGTGCAGACGTGGTTTTCGCCAAGCACAAATCTTTACGGGGCCGATCGTTTCCCGGCATTCCTTCTCGACCGGGCGGGATTGCCGGCGCCGCTCTATGGGTTCCCCGATTTTGGTGACGGACTCAAGGTGGCCTTTCATGGCCTCGGCCAGATAACGACCGCGGAGGAAATCGATCGCGACGTGGACGTGGCTCGAGATGTGACGCCGATCGCCCACGAGCTTGAGCGATGGATGCCTGGCGCCGCCGCTACTTTCCGAGAAGCGAAGCCGTGCATGTATAGCCTGACGCCGGATGGCAACTTCGTGATCGATCGTCATCCCGCTCATTCGAATGTGGTCTTGTGCGGCGGTTTCTCGGGACACGGCTTCAAGTTCGCGCCGGTGATCGGAGAAATTGCCGCGGACCTTTCGTTGGACGGCGGATCGCGCCATCGAATCGATTTTCTCTCCCTGAAAAGGTTTGCGGCACAGGGGCCAAGCGATTGAACCTATGAGCCGCCTGCATCAAAGTCCGCCGCCTCGATTGAACACTGTGAAAAGAAAAATTCTCATTGCCCTCACAATGGCCGCGCTTTGTTTGCCCGCGAGTCCGGTCCGGGCCGGATCGGTGGGCGATTTTTTCAAGGCGCTGGGAAACTCTATCGCTCATCCGGGTCAGAAGCCGAAGCCGAAGACGCCGCCGCCGCCAAACAAGCGGCCGAAGACGAAAGGCTCCGAACAAAACGCGGCGGATTATCCTCCTTCACCGACCGCGACCCCACTGCCGCAAACGCCTACTCCGACCGCGACACTTAGCCAGCCTCAGGTCCGTCCCGCTTCCGCGCCCCCGCAGGATCGCAAATCAAAGCGCGATATTCCCTATGCCATCCCGGTGCCGAACAAACCTGGCTTTGTCACGAGTCCATACTCACCGAAATCCGGATACGTTGATGTCCGCGGTTTTCCCAGCGGCACCGAAGTCAAAGACCCCTATTCAGGGAAAATCTTTCTGACGCCATAATAACTAATTGCTGTAGCCGCGGCACTCTGTCTAGGCTTGCATTGGCGGCGCCCTCGGCCTGATCTATTCCCTCCTTCGGGCGGGTAGAATCGAAAGCTGGAGCGCGCTGCGGCCAGAGTTCGCAGCATCGCCTGCTTAGGCTGCCCGGCACATACAGATGGGAGACGTAGCTGCGTTTAGTTCGGAATAGCTTTTAACCCGAGGTGACCGATAGGGCGGGCGTCCACCGCGACTCTTGCTCAAGGGCTGGCGGATGCGGCGGTCGCAGGCGTCGGCGGCCCCTTGGGGAACGGCATTTCCGGCGTCGCATTAGTGTTTTGCACTGCGACCATCGACCACTTACCCGCTCGCTTTTGGAGCAGCTGAGTTTGAATGCCTTGCTGAGGCGCAGAAGCTTCTTTGCTGGGCGTTTTCGCGCCAATCATAGTCCAGCGGGCATGCACTAGAGCAAGTTCCGGCGATAGGAACTTAACATCTACTTCATTGAAAGTGAGTGTGCTTTCTCGAAAGACGAAGACAAAAGCGTCTGTCAGCTTCTTCTCAATCTCAGGACGCCCTTTCCACCACCATCCCAGCACGTTCACCACATCGGCATCTTCCGTGAACGTCTCGGCGTACGCTTTCGCCTCGTGACGGTTCCAGCTTTCTTGCTGCCGCGTCACTACACTACGCACGGCGGCTTCATCTTCGCTCCGGTCGACACCAAAGGCAGTCTCCGCGAAACTTGCGAGCGCGAATAGCATCAAAATGCGGATGTGTTGTTTGTTCATAAGCTCTGTGTAAAGAATCCCCCTACTCGCGTCAATGCATCATAAAGCCTAACGAGAATTAGACGAAAGTTCGTCTTTAGAGGCGAATATGTTTTCGTCTCTCACGTAGGGTAGTCCCACTCTGCGGCTGAGACAGCCGCCTCTACATCACAGCGAAGAACTGCCGTCAGGAGACGAGCCGGCGAGTCTGAGTGGGAGTTACTTCCCGCCTTTTTTCTTTTTGCGAGACCCGTATTTGACCGAACGACGCTCGGCATTGGCCAGGGAATCGTTGTCCTTCTTTTCGCTCATGCGGAGCTTGGCCTGCATTCCGGCCTCTTTGTAAAGCACTTCCCGGATCGCGGCGGACTTATTCCCGCAGTGTTTTTGATCGGCGAGCGCCTGGAGCGCCCGGTCAAGAGCAAGAGGAAGGGTGATGGTAATGGCCGTGGACTCCTTGTCTCTCACGCCGCCGACCGTGTCACAGCGAATATGGCCGGGCAAGAAAATTCAATCTTGACTGGTGTATGATACAATAATACACATGGCTTCATGCCCAGAACGAAGCTGCCAAAAGGCAGTGTGCCGGTGACGTTCCGCCTCCCGCGAGATATCCAACGACGCCTTCTCGAAAAAGCGCGACGCGAAGAGATGAGCTTCTCCGAATTAATCCGTCGCGCTTTGCGCCGCGAGGTCACGACCGCGCCCGGACCTTCGCAGAGGAAGACGGCGGTTCGTCGCGGCAAACGGGAGTAGATATGGCTCTTCCTGGCGCAATCGATCGTTTCAAAGGTTTTGTATGCGTGGTTTCGGGATCGCCGATACCGGAGTTGGAACCCAGCGATGGGTGCTCCGCAAGCGCCGCGCTCCAACGGCTGGGGAGCCGGGTGATCGGGCGGCGAAAGCGAAGTATGAGGTCTTCGCCATCACGGTCAATGGAAGAAACACGATTGGGGTCGTGTCCATTGATTTGGAGCGGCGTACCGGTATGGAAGTCGATAAGCTGGTTTGGAGAAATATTATGGCCGATAAAGTAAAACTGTGGTTCGACTCTGAAGTTGATTATCTCGAAGTGACGTTTTCTGACGGGCCCGGTTACATGCGGCCGACGGGAAACGATGGGGTCATGAAGCGCGTGGATGAGCAAGGCCACATCATTGGTTTCAGCGTGTTCGGCGTAAGCAGATTCCGGAAAGATCATCCGCTCAAAGCTGAATTCACTGGGGGCGAATAGGCAACCAACCTCTGGTTCCCAAAGCCTGCTCGCCGTGGCGGGTTGCACTTGGGAACGGAAGGCTTGTCTTCGAAGCGGTGCTTCCCCACAACACGACTGGGGCCAGACCGTGAGAAAATAGCCCAGCGCTTTAGCGCTGCCGAGGCGTCTGACACAGACGCCCTACAATTCGACAAAGCTAGAACGGGAGCTTCATCCCGAGACTCTTGACCAGGAATGCCCACTGGTCGGTTGTCTCTTCGATGATTTTGCTGGTGGGTTTGCCGGCGCCGTGGCCAGCGCGGGTCTCGATGCGGATCAGGGCCGGGGCAGGGCCGGCCTGGGCGGCTTGAAGCGTGGCGGCGAACTTGAAGCTATGGCCGGGGAAGACGCGGTCGTCGTGGTCGGCGGTGGTGACTAACGTGGGCGGATACTTCGTTCCCGGTTTGATGTTATGGAGCGGGGAATACTTATAGATCGCGGCGAACTCGTCCTTGTTCTCGGACGAGCCGTAATCGGAAGTCCAAGCCCAGCCGATGGTGAACTTCTGGAACCGGAGCATGTCCATGACACCGACTGCCGGCAGAGTAGCTCCCCATAGCTCGGGTCGCTGGGTCAGAGCGGCGCCAACGAGCAAGCCGCCGTTGCTGCGCCCAATGATCGCGAGCTTCGGCGTGGAAGTGTATTTGTTCGCGATCAACCATTCGCCGGCCGCGATGAAATCGTCGAACACATTTTGTTTGCGCAGCTTCGTCCCGGCCAGGTGCCATTCTTCGCCGTACTCGCCGCCGCCGCGCAGATTCGCGACCGCGTAAACGCCGCCCATCTGGAGCCAGGTCGCGATAGCCGGCGAGAAGGAAGGCGTGATAGAAGCATCGAATCCACCGTAGCCATAAAGCATGGTGGGATTGTTCCCGTCTTTCTGGAGACCTTTCCGATAGGTGATAAACATCGGCACCTTCGTGCCGTCCTTGCTCGGATAGAAGATCTGCTCGGTCGCGAAGTCGTCCGCTTTGAAATCAACCTTCGGCTGGAAGAGGACGCTGCTCTGGCCGCTCTTAAGATCGTAGCGGTAAACCGTAGTTGGCTCCGTGAAGCTGACGTAAGAATAGAAGGTTTCCGTGTCCTTGCGTTTACCTCTGAAACCGCTCGCCGTGCCGAGCCCGGGAAGCTTAATTTCGCCGGCCGCTTTTCCCGAGAGTTCGAAGAGTCGCACAGCGGAATGCGCGTCCTTGAGGTAACTCCCGATGAAACGGTCGCCGACGACTTCCGCGTCTTCGAGGGTGTCAGCCGCTTCGGGCACGAGGGTCGTGATGTTATCCGGCTTCGTGATATCGATGGCAACGATCCGGCACTTTGGCGCGGTGAGGTCGGTCCTGAACCAGAAGGTGTTGCCGTCGCAACCGAGGAAACCATAATGCGCGTCCTGCTTGTTCAGGAGTTCGATGACCGGCGCGTCGTCTTTCTGGAGGTCTTTGTAGAAGATGCGGTTTTTCGGGTCGGTTCCTTGCGAGACGTTGAGGATCAGGAACCGGCCGTCCTCGGTCACCTGGCCGTTGAAGTTCCAATCCTTGTGGTCTTTTCGCTCGTAGACCAGCACGTCCTTGTCCTGGGTCGTGCCGAGCTTGTGGAAGTAAACCTTGTGAAAATAGTTCGCCTGCTTGAGCTGATCGGCCGAGGCGGGCGCATCATAGCGGCTGTAGAAAAATCCGCTGCCGTCTTTCTTCCACGAGGCGGCGGAGAACTTCACCCATTGCACGTCGTCGGGTAGATCCTTGCCAGTCTCGATCTCGCGTACTTTCCATTCCTGCCAATCGGACCCGGCGACGGCGAGGCCGTAAGCCATCAGTTTGCCGTCGTCGGTAATATCGATGCCGCTCAGCGCCACGGTGCCATCTTTCGAAAGCGTATTCGGATCGAGCAGCAACTTCGCTTCGCCGGGCACCTTCGCGCCGGTGAAGAGCACGTTTTGATTTTGCAGGCCCGTGTTCTTCGAGAAGAAATAACGGCCGCCTTCGTGGAACGGGATGGTGTATTTCTCGTAGTTCCAGAGCGCGGTCATCTTTTCGTTGATCTTCTTCCGCTCCGGGATCGCGGCGAGATAGTCGAAGGTGAGTTTGTTCTCTGCTTCGATCCATTTCTTCGTTGCCTCCGAGTCGACGTTTTCCAAGTCGCGGTAGGGATCGGCCACCTTGGTGCCGTGATAATCGTCGGTCTGTTCGCTCTTCGGCGGCTGCGGATAAACGAATTTGTCGTTGTCTGCGGCCCAGGCCAGCGCGGCAAGAAGAGAGACGACGGCGAAAATCAACGAGGTGCGTTTCATAGGAAGAGACCGATAAGGTGATTCGTCGCGCCGCGCAACGATCGGAATTTTGACCGCGGATTACGCGGATGACTCGGATAAGGGAAAAGCTGCTTTCTGTATCCGCGCAATCCGCGGTTCACGAAACGAATCAGTGCGGAATTTGCAGGCTCTTCGGAATCCCGAGATCCTCGTATTCCTTCGCGGTGAACGAGGCGCGAGCCGATATTGCCGTCCAATTACCGTCTTTTTTCTTCAGGAAAATCCAGACCGTAGACGAGCTTGGCTTATCTGCTGGATTGATCCTTACCCGCGCCACGTCGCCCTCGATCCGCTCCACGATATATTTAACCTTCGTTGTTACTGTGGCGTTCGCCGTGAGGTAACTTTCCGCTACGGTGATGATGGCGTCGTTTTCAGGCGAGGCGATCAGCTGCGGCAGAGCTACTGCCAGCAGCCCCAGGATTAATAGCGATTTTCTCATAGGTTTGAAATCACTCCGTCCCACCAGCCGGCAGATGCGCGGCTTTCCAATCCATCGCTGCGCGGATCCGGGCGCGGCCGCTCGGATGATCGAAGAAGATGAATTCTTCCATGGGTGATGGATCGAGTTTCCGATACGTGCCCAGTTTCAACGCGACCTTTGCAGCCGCATCCGGTTCTCTCGCGGTATTGAGGCCGAAGATGTCAGCTTCGGCTTCGGTGACGCGGGTAGTCGTATTACTAATGGGTGTGGCCAGAAAGGAAAAGGTAGCGAAAACCAGCAGGATGATTGGAAGCCCGGCGGGGTCTCCTATGCCGCGCACTCGCCAAGCCGCGCCATGTTTTCGAAGCAAGGCGTTAAAGCCGAGATTGGTCAGGCCAAATCCGAGGAGAAAAACGATCGCGGAGTAGGTCACCAGTTTGGCGCCATGATTGAGGACGTAATGCCCCATCTCGTGACCCATGACGTGCCGGATTTCTGCGAGGGTGCATTGCTTGAGCAAATTATCATTGAGCGCTATCCGGGTCGTACCGAGAAAACCCGCGACATTCGCGCTGACCTTCGTCGTCTGGCGCGAGGCATCGACGACGAAGACCTTATCGACCGGAATCTGGTTTGCGCGGGCGAGAGCCAGGATCGGCTCCCGGATCGTGGGATCTTCCAAAGGCGTATATTTGTTGAAGGCCGGCGCGATGAAGACAGGAAAGATGAAGCTGATCAGAAGACTGAACAGCGTCATGACCGCCGCTGTCCAGATCCACCAGGTGCGCGGTGCCTTTCGAAAGATGGAGTAGAGGACGATAAGCAAAAGCGGCAACCCGATGAGGGCGAAGCCCAGGCCTTTCAGCTGATCGCCGAACCAGCCACCGAATGTCTGGGTAGCCAATCCATATTGGTGTTCGCGATAAAAGTTTTCGTAGACCGAGAGCGGAAAGGTCAGGACGGCGTTTAGGACAAGGAACGCGATGGCGTAATGCGTCACCTGCATCGCCTTGAACCGAGTGTGGCGCTCAGCCCAGTCCCGCAGTCGCGCTGAGATGCCTGAGCTAAGAACAAAGATTGCGATCGCGACGTTCACGAGATAATTCCAAAGGATCAGCCAGTAGCCGCCTTCGAAGTAGGCGTCGGATTTCGCTTTTTTGTCCGGCGGGACGGTGTCGAGCCAGGCGCGCGTGGCCGTGGCTGGATCGGTCCCGGGCGCAATGGATGGAACGGGCGCGGCGGTCGCGGAAGGGGATGTGCTCTGGGCGAGCCCCGAGGGAACGACGGCCGGGAACGAAAGAGCGAGCAGGAAAATCAAGACGAGCGATTTCATGGCGGCGAGCGTGAAAGAAATGACAGCATCGGTCAATGACTGTTGCTAGATTCAAAAGCAATCGCCTATGAACATTGAATATCTTGCCGATTATCCGGACGCGCTTCCGATCCTGGCCGAATGGCAACACCGCGAGTGGGGCCACCTCCGCGCTGGCGACAATCTCGAAAAGCGCAGGGCCCGCCTCGAATGCTACTCCAGCCGCGATCGCATTCCGCTCACCGTTGTCGCGCTCGACGGTAGCGAGGTCCTCGGGTCGGCGAGCCTCGTGTCTCATGACATGGAGACGCGGATGGAATTGACGCCGTGGCTCGCGGGCGTGTTTGTGGGGGAACCGTATCGGCGAAGAGGAATCGGCGGCGAATTGGTGCGGCGAATCATGGTTGAGGCAGGGAAACTCGATGTGCCGCTTCTTTACCTGTACACCGTTCACAGCGAAAAATTCTATGCCGCACTCGGCTGGACTTTGCTGGAGCGCACCAACTACCGCGAACAGAAGGTCGTCATCATGACTTACGTTCCCAGGCGACCGAAATCATGACGGCCGCCGAGTTCCGCCGCATCGCATTGAGCCTGCCGGAGGCAGAGGAGAGCGCACACATGAGCCATCCCGATTTCCGGGTCGGCGGAAAGATTTTCGCGACGCTAGGTTATCCCGATGTCGACCACGGCATGGTGATCCTGCCGCCGGAAGAACAAGCGCGTTTCGTGCAAACGTATCCGAAGGTTTTCACGCCGGCCAAAGGAGCGTGGGGAAAACGTGGCAGCACCGCGGTAAGTCTCGGCGCGGTTGATAAGGCGACGCTCAAGCGCGCGATGGAGATCGCCTGGCGCAAGCGCGCCCCCAAGGATCTGCTGTAGCCGGGATCGCTGATCCCGGCCGAGCCAGCGCAATTGTTCTCCCCTCGTTCCCAAACTCTGTTTGGGAATGAACTTGTCTCGCAAACTCCGTTTGCGCGCAGCAGAAACAGAGTTTCGGAGACATTGTCATTCCCAAACAGAGTTTGGGAACGAGGGAAATACGGCGATCCCGCGGCCGCGGGACCGTGACTACAGCACTACAGCAGCGCGCCGCCGCAACTCGAGCCGGCGCCGGCGGTGCAGCCGAAGCAATGATCGCCCGTCGCGATCTCGCGGTTTTCCACCTGCGCGGGATCCACGTCCCACAGATGCAAGCCTGGCCCGCCTTCATTCCATTGCATCTTGAGCATCTGGTTGAAGTCGCAATCGAACACCTCGCCCTGCCAGCTCACGTTAATGGTATTGCGGCACATCAATCCGTTCACGGTCCCGGGATTGAATGCATCGTTCAGCAGCGCCATGTAATCGCCGAGCAGGTTGTTGTTCTTCAAGTAGGAAGCGAACCGGGCGATCGGCAGGTTTGTGATCGTGTAAAGCTTGTTGAAGACGATCCCGAAATGTTCCTTCAGCTCCCGTTTGTAGTCCGCTTCGAGTTCTTCCTGCGGGCCGGGCAGGAACGCGCCATTCGGATTGTAAACGAGATGAAGCGGAAGCTGCGGCTCGCGCCCGTAGCCTAACGAGTTCAAAACCTGGAGCGCGTTGATGCTCGCGTCGAACACGCCGTTGCCGCGCTGCGCATTTACGTTCTCCGGCGAATAGCACGGCATGGACGCGATGATCTCGATCTCATGCCGGGCCAGGAACTGGGCATAGTTTTCGTAGCCCGGTTCGAGAAGGATCGTGAGGTTACAACGATCGATGATGTGGCGCGGCGGCGTCAGCGCTTTCAGTCGTTCGACGAGATATTTGAAATCCGGGATCATCTCCGGCGCGCCGCCGGTGAGATCGACCGTCGGGATATCCGTCTTGGCCAGCCAATCGATGAGCTGGTCAATCGTCGCGCGCGTCATGATCTCCTTGCGCTTCGGGCCGGCGTTCACATGGCAATGAATGCAGGTGAGATTGCAAAGCTTGCCGACGTTGATCTGGAGCACTTCGGTCTTCGTGTGGCGAAGCGGTAGGGAGTGCTCGGCCAGCTTGCGGGAAAAGCTGTTGTCGACGGTCAGGTTCATATGTTCCGAAGAATGGCGTAGGCGATGCCGGCAATGATAGCCGCGCAGGGTAAAGTGATGAGCCATGACAAGACGATATTCAACATGACCCGTGGATTAGCCCGGCCGGTAGTTACACCCATGCCAAAAAGCGCGCCGACGGAGACGTGGGTGGTGGAAACCGGCAAGCCAAAGAAGCTGGCAAGGATGACGAGGATGCCGGTGGTCAGGTTCGCGGAGAAGCCCTGGCCGTGATTCATCGCGGTAATCTTGTGGCTCATCGTTTCCGCAACTCTACGGGCGTTGAGCAATCCCCCAACCGCCATGGTGACCGCGACCGCGAAAAATCCCCAGCGGATATCCATCCACTTTAGAAGGAGCAGGAGCGCCACGATTTTCGGGGTGTCGTTCAAGCCGCGGGCGAAACTCACCACCCCGGCGCTCAGGAAATGCGCGCCATCCATCACTTGCTGCGCGCTGAATCCCAGCATCGAACCGGCGTAGCGTTCGCGACAGTTCTCCTGTTCGTCGATCGAGAGCGTGATGGGTGGCGCGACGCGGCGCAGGGCGAGAACAGAGTTCGGTTGCGGAAGTGCGATGACTCGTTCTTCGCAACCCACGCAAATGCACCATTCCTTATGGACACCGAAGGCAAGCCGTAGACTTCGAAAGATCAAATACAGCAAGCTACCCAGCACCATGGCAAGGACGGGGCTGAGTAAGAGCGGCAGAACAAAGCCTTTCCCGAGCGCCCCGAAATTGACTCCCGTTCCTACTGCAACCAAACCGCAGCCTACGATCGCTCCCGTAATTCCGTGGGTGGTTGAGATCGGGAAGCCGAGCCGCGTCGCGAGGATGACAGTTATCCCTGCGCCGAGCGCCACCGCGAGAAGGAATTGCTCAGACCCAACCAGCGTGTCGGGAACGAGGCCCTTTCCGGAGAATTTCTTGAGTAACGCCTGGGCAAGAAAGATCGAAGCAATCGAGCCGGCGAAAGTGGTCATCGTCGCCCAGGTAATCGCGGTGCGGTAACTGGCCGCGCGGCAACCGTAAAGCGACGCAACGCCTTTGAAGTTATCGTTGGAGCCATTCGAGTAGGCGAGGAAACAGGTCGCAAGGAAAAGAGCGATGAGAAGCATAGAGGCTAGTCCTCTCTAGCAGCAGCTCCCGCCATCGCAGCACTGCGAGGCGTCGGTGGTGGCGTTGTAGTTCTGTCCCTTCGTCTCCTTCGGATGGCGCAACGAAGTGCGCGAACAATCGAACGGCTTTGCATCTTCCAGCGGAATCGGCGTCAGCGGTTCGATGAACTCGAAGGAGGCAGAGTAGGGGGCCTTGCGATAGATGTTGTAGGTCTTGTCGCACACCGCGTAGCGCCGGCCGCGTTCCATCCGGTGGTTGTCGTCATCGAGCACTTCCTTGAACGGCCCTTTGTAAATGACAGCCTGGTTTCGCTCGACGCACGGCCCTTGTTTTCCTTTCAATGCTTCGACCGTTACCGAACGAAACTCGATGCCTTCGACTGTCTGCCACGGTTGCTCGTCGCGCTTGAGAATTTGGACGCCGTAGAAGCCGGCGGCGGTGAACGCGGCGAGGAATCCTTCCTCCGTCAACGCCCCGGAAATGCAGCCGCTCCAAAGCTCCGGATCGTGCTGCAGGCGTTCGGGAACTTCCTCGTCGCTGACGATGTCCGAGATCACGGCGCGCCCCCCGATCTTTAGCACGCGGAATATTTCGTCGAACAACTGCCGCTTGGCATTCGCTTCGACCAGGTTCAGGACGCAGTTGGAAACAACCACGTCGACCGAGTCGTTCGCGATAAGCGGATGCTTGACGCGAAGCTCCTGCGCCAGCTCATCCGCTGCGAGGAACGAGGAAGCATCGCTGATCGGGCGCCGTTTCAGTTCCGCGTCGAGTACGTCGATGCTCAGGGCCAGGTCCTGGATCCGGCCTTTTCGAAACTCGACATTGGCGTAGCCGATACGTTCCGCCACGATCGGCGCGTTCCGGCGCGCGACCTCGAGCATCTCGTCGGTCATATCAACGCCGATGACTTTTCCCTTCGGCCCCACCACCTGCGCCGCGATGAAACAAATCTTTCCAGTGCCGCTTCCAAGATCGAGCACCGTCTCGCCTTCCCGGAGATACTTGCTCGGATCGCCGCAACCGTAATCGCGCTCGATGACTTCCTGCGGAATGACCTTGAGGTACTCCGTGTTGTAATCGACCGGGCAACAAAGCTTCGCTTCGGTGGCCTGCGCGCCGGCGGCGTAACGTTTTCGGACTTCGGCTTCAGCGTTAATGGTGCTCATGATTTCCCTGAAGTAATACGCTAGAACATGATCTGCAGACGCAGGATTACTTCATCGAACTGGTCATCCCCGAACTGCGGATTCGCCTGGCGAAAGTCGGACCAGGTATGCACGTAATCCGCCATGACTTTTATCCCGTCTCCATGGATGTAGTAATTCAGGCCGCCGGTGATGGAATGGATGTTGTCGTTCGCCACCTGGCCGGGATCGAGCGATTCCCATTTCACCACCGCCTGGAGCTTTTTCGGGATCAGGAAGTAACTTCCCTGCACGTAATAACCGCTGGCGTCGAACTCCGGAAAAAATATTCCGCCGTGGGAACGGACGTTTTCGTGGAGGTATTCCGCGATCAGGTCGAAGGGTCCTACCTTCAGCCAGGCATCGAAGCTATAGGCATGTCGTTCGTCCGGGCTGGTGAGTGTAAAAGAAGTGAGTGAACCGTCGGCGTTCACCTTCAGGTTCAAGGGCGGCGAGATATTGGTGCCGGTTGCGTCACGGCTGAAAAGATAATCGCCCGCGATTTTCAAACTGGCGTCCTGACCCATCCACTTGCCTTTGAAGGGCAGAAGTTCGAGCCGCCCGACATACATGAATTCGTTGTTGTCGTTGACGTTAAAATTGCGGCCATTGCCGTTGAAGATGCCGGCATAATAAGTGACCAAATCTTTCTGGTCCGGCACGGCGTTGGCCAGGGGCTTACCCCAAAGCATGACACCGAGCTGCCGCTCCGGCGTGAGCGCTCCCGTTGGCAAGCTGCGCTCGATCGTGAAGATCGTGGCGTCCGGTGTGAGCTGCTCAAGACCGAACGGCGCTTTCCATTGGCCAACTTTGAGATTCGCTTCTGGTATGCCGTGCCAGTTTATGAAGACATCCGTGGCCGAAAAACCAGTGCGCGTCGTAGGGGAGAGCCCGTCGCTTTGCTCGAAATCGCCTTGGACTGTAAAATCGAATTGCTCGGCGAAATCGCCAGACAAGGTGATCCGTGCCCGGCGAAGGCGGAACCTGTCCTTAACGGCGGTGAGGCCGAAGCGTCCTTCAAAGGCGGAAACATCGCCCCCTTCAAAGTTTGCCTGAAGATAACCGCCCAGCGTCAGTTTGAACTCTGAGCCTCCCGGCAGGACATAGACCGGTTTCTTCTCTTCCGTCGTTTCCGTTTTCTCGACGACAGCCGATTTGGAATCGGGGACGAACCGGGAGCGCTTTTCCGCGCTGAGAGGCGCAGGCGGCGCGGACTTCTCGTGCTTGAGGCTCTTGACCTCCTGCTCGAGCTCGGTGTTTCGTTTTTGGAGAAGCTCGACGGCGCGTTCGAGTTTCTCGAGGCGCTCCGAATCAGATTTCGTTTCGGCGGCTGCCGTGTGGCAGGCAAGGATGACGAAACAAAGGAAGCAACCCGCAAGGCGGTGGGCGATGCGGCGGTCGTTAGGTCTAGTTATTGGTAACATGGAATTGCGTTGATTGGTTGCGCCTCAGAGAGGCGTGGTTTCTTCTCTCGGAAAGCCGGGATCAGCGATCCCGGCTACAACTGCGTTCTCCGGGAACGCGGTCGTTAGGCCGCCAAGGCCGGCGGCGGCATTTGCTGGCGCACGCGCATGTGTTGCGCGGCGAAACTGACGATTGGCGCGATCTGACGATGTGAGATGGAGAAAAGACTGAGGAAGAATGAGGCGAGCCGCGCAAGTGGATCTCCGCTGCGCGCCAAGGTTCGAACGTCGCTCCAGGAGTCGAGATCCTGTTTCACCGGGAGCAGGAAAACGTGCGGGGCGCTGGCGCGCTGGAGCAGTTGGGCGCAATCCGTATTTCGTTTCCAGCGCACGTCGCGGAGCAGTTCGCGATCGGCGGCGCGGAACGCGATGAGGTAGCAACCGCCGCGATGATCCGGGCCGAGGACAAGCTTCTTCGCGGTCAGTTCCGCAAAGGCTTGTTCGATATCGCGGGCGCGAAGGCCGGGACAATCGCGGCCCACGGCAACGACCTCGTCGTAACCGAGCTTAGCAATCGTCTCGATCGCGTTTTCGAAGCGCTCGGCGAAACCGCGTCCGGACTGGCGATGAACATGGGGACCGGCAACGCCCGCGTTCCCAGCGGACGTGAAAAGATGAACGTCGATCGCCGGGGAAAATTCGGAGGCGAACGCGGGAAGATTCAAGAGCGGCCGCGCGGCCATCGGAAACGAGCGTCGCGCCAGATCGACATGCATTCTCTCGGCGAAGAGGAGAACGGCGCGTCGGGACACGTCTATGGGATACGAAACGGCTGAGCCGGGAGACAAGCCTTTTCTGTCTTTAACCAATTGGCCCGGTGAACTCGCTTCGGCTCGGCGTTAACATCGATCATGTGGCTACGCTCTGGCAGGCGCGGTATGCGACGATGCCGGAATCGAAGAACGCGGAGTTCGACCCGATCGCGGGGGAGAGGGCCGGACCAAACGGTACTGCCGCGTTAAAGGCCCATGCCCTTTAAGGACTTGAGCCTTTGGCCGATGTACTGGGCGCGCGCGGACTCCTGACGCGGCACTTCTCCTGGAGTCTTCACGGACGCGCCGGTATCGAAGTACATTTCTGTTTTTGGCCCTCCCGGCCTCCGAAACCACCAATGACTCAGCCAGCGTCCGTTATATTCGATAGTGGCATGTCCCCAAGGGTCGGGAGGGTGGACAGTTCTTGTCGTCCCCTTCACCTGCCGAATGATGTCAGCGAAGAGATCGCGGGTAGCGAGAATGGGAGTGTAATGATGCAGCTTCACCATCCACGATAGTTCCTCCTCAACAGCCTTCGCTGGGTCGCGCTGTGTCAAAGGAATCGCTTTTGCCTTCGTAGAGCCGTCGCGAAGGCCGGGCTTGGCCGCGTGACACGGGTCGGTCGCGACGAATAGGGCGACCAGCACCAGAAATCGTATCAGCATGGATTGAAGCAGGTGGGGCATGGGGAACCGGAAAATGTCGAGACCTTAGGGACGGCGAATTCCAAACGCGAGCACGAAGTGCTCAGGCAGATGCTGAAGCCGAAACTCAGAGGGAGAAAACGCCGAACGCACAACGCCGAACATCCAATATCGAATGAAAGCTTGCCGGAGGCTGGCGCCTGATTCCTATTCACACCGTGACAGGCAAACTGCGGCTGGGGGTTAACATCGATCACGTGGCCACGCTGCGGCAGGCGCGGTATGCGACGATGCCGGAATCGAAGAATGCGGAGCCGGACCCGATCGCGATCGCGGGGATTTGCGAACGCGCGGGGGCGCACGGGATCACGGCGCATTTGCGCGCGGATCGGCGGCATATTCTCGACCGCGACATCGAGCGGTTGCGCGAAAACATCATGACGAAGCTGAACCTGGAGCTGGGCAACACGCCGGAGATCGTCGATATCGCGTTGCGCATTGTGCCGGACGAGGTCTGCCTCGTTCCCGAAAAGCGCCAGGAAGTAACGACGGAAGGCGGGCTCGATCTGGTGGCGAATAAGAAGGAGCTGGCGGTGACAGTGAAGCGCTTTCATGCCGCGGGTGTGAGGGTGAGCGTGTTCATCGATCCGATTCTCGAGCAGGTCGATGCGGCCGCGGAGCTGGCGGCCGATATCGTGGAGCTGCATACGGGCAAGCTGGCGAACGCTTTCACCGACAAGATCGCGCAGCAGGAGCTGGAGCGATTACGCGCGGCGGCAAAGGGCGCATCGGAATTGAAGATGCAGGTAAACGCCGGCCACGGGATCAACTACCGCAACATGGCGCTGATCCACAAAATTCCGCACCTGGTGGAGCTGAACATTGGCCATTCGATCGTGGCGCGGTCGGTCTTTGTGGGATTCGATACGGCCGTACGTGAGATGCTTGGGCTCATGGAGAATTACAAGGGATGATCTTCAAAGCACCAAGCACCAAGCACCAAGCTCCAGAGAAGCCCCAAGCTCCAAGCATAAAACGGGATTGCGGACATTGGAGCTTGGGATTTGGGATTTGTTTGGAGGTTGCAGCTTGGGATTTGGAGCTTCTCGCGAGCCTTCGTGAGCCATGAGCGTGCTCGGAATCGGCGTCGATTTGGTGGAGAACGCGCGGATCGAGCATTCGCTCGAGCGGTTCGGCGAACGGTTTCTTCATCGTATTTTTACTGCGGGCGAAATCGAGTATTCGCAGTCGATGAAATTTCCGGCGCGCCATCTCGCGGCGCGGTTCGCGGCGAAGGAAGCGGTCTCAAAAGCGTTCGGGACCGGGATCGGAAAAGCGATGGGCTGGAAGGAGATCGACGTGCGGCGCAAACCGAGCGGCGAACCCTTCGTTGTCCTGGAAGGCGGCGCGAAGAAAATGGCGGACGAACGCGGCGTCGCCACCGTCTGGATCACCCTCAGCCACACCGAGCACCACGCTATGGCGATGATTGTGCTCGAAGGATTGTAGGTGGATTACCCGTGCTGTAGTCGCGGCGCTCCGTCGCCGCGTCCTGCATCGTCGACCGATCGGCGCGGCGACAGAGCGCCGCGGCTACAGCGCTCTTACTGCGCACAATCTTCGAGCGCTTCCGGATTTCCAGCCAAAGTGGCGAGCGCTTCGCCGGCGAAATGGAGCGAGCCGGTGATGAGAATGCGCTCGGGGTGCGCGCGAGCGAGTTCAAGGGCGTCGGAGAAGGATGGAGTAATGGAGGTCCGAGCTCGCCGCGGCGAGTCTGCGACCGGACTGGTAGATGGGAGCGATGGAGTAATGGTGGAGAGATGCGGAATTAACTCGTTAGGCGGCAGGGCACGCTCGGAACGGATAGGTGGAAGAATGAAGCGTTCTGCGAGTGGGGCGAGGGCGCGGCAAATGCCCTCCACGTCTTTCTCGCGCAGGACCGCGAGAATGATCGTCGCGCGGTCGTTACCGAATTGTTCGCGCCAGGTTTGAGTGAGGACCTTCGCGCCGGCGGGATTATGCGCGCCATCGATGATGGTGCGCTCGTCCCAGCGCTGGAAGCGCGCGGGCCAATCGATCGTCGCCAGACCGCCTTGAATTGCATCCTCGGAGACCGCGACTCCGCCGGATCGCAAAGTGGCGACTGCGAGCGCCGCGTTTTGTCGTTGATGCGTTCCACCCAGGCCTACCGGGCTCATCGCGTACGGCTCGGTCACGAATTCGAGTGGCGCGTCGCATTTTGACGCCCGTTGGCGAATCACCGTTTCCGCCGCGCCTTCCTGTTCGGCGGAGACGACAGGAACGTGCGGTTTGATGATCCCGGCTTTTTCAGCGGCGATTAATTCGATGGTGTTGCCCAACCATTCCTCGTGGTCGTAACCGATGGGTGTGATCACGGACACGACCGGCAGGAGTGCGTTTGTCGCATCGAGCCGCCCACCGAGGCCGGTCTCGAGCACGATCAGTTCGCATTCCTTTTTTTTAAAATGGTCAAGCGCGAGCGCAGTCGTGATTTCGAAAAAGGTCGGGTGCGGATCCCACTCGCGGATCGTATCGCGGAGTGCGCTCAAGCCGCGCGCCACTTCATCCGGCGCGATCATTTCGCCGTTCACCTGAATGCGTTCGCGGTAAGTGACGAGGTGAGGGGAGGTGAAGAGACCGGTGCGATAATTCGCGGCACGGCAGATCGAGTCGATCATCGCGCAGACGGAGCCTTTGCCGTTGGTGCCGGCGACGTGGATGATCCGCTGATTTTTTCCTGGAACGTTCAGCTCGCGCAGCAAGCGCTGGACATTCTCGAGCCCGAGCTTGATCCCGAAACGCTGCGTTCCGTAGAGCCAGGCCAGCGCCTCACCATAGTTCACTGCGAGTTCGAAAAGTAGGTGAGGAACTCCGCGACCTGCGATCGCATCTTCTTGCGATGAACGATCAAGTCGATCAGGCCGTGTTCTTCGAGAAACTCGGCGGTCTGGAAACGCTCCGGCAAATCCTGGTGCGTGGTCTCCTTGATCACGCGCGGGCCGGCGAACCCGATCATGCTTTTCGGTTCCGCGATGATGACGTCGCCTAACGAAGCGAAGCTGGCCATCACGCCGGCGGTCGTGGGATTGGTCAGCACGGAAATGTAAGGCAATTTTTCGCAGGCGTGGCGCGCGAGGGCGCCGCTCGTCTTCGCCATCTGCATCAGGCTGAGCATGCCCTCGTACATGCGGGCGCCGCCGGAAGCGGAAACGATGATCACCGGGCAGCGGTTCTCGGTCCCATACTCGATGGTGCGAGTGATGCGCTCGCCGACCACGGAACCCATGGTAGCCGCGAGGAAACTAAAATCCATGACGGCGATCGCGACCTTGAAGCCTTCGATCATTCCGTAGCCGCTCAACACCGCGTCGGTAAGGCCGGTCGCGTCCTGGTATTTTTTGAGGCGGTCTTTGTAGCTGGCCATGCCTTGGAATTGAAGAGTGTCGACGGAGCGCAGCCCGGCATCGCGTTCCACGAAACTTCCTTCGTCGAGCAGATTTTCGACGCGCTCCTTGGCGGTCTGCGAGAAGTGATATTCGCAGTGCGGGCAAACCCGCTGGTTTTGCGCGAGCTCGAGCTCGTGCACGACCTCCTTGCAGCCCGGACATTTTTGAAAAAGGCCCTGCGGGATATCGCCGCGGCGTTTCCTTCTGTCGCCACCGCCGATGGGAGGTCTCTTGAAAATAGCCATGTCGTCAGGCCCGAGCCGCCGTTGCCGCGTGAACGGAAACCGCGCCCGCGGCTCTCAGAACGCGCGCGCATTCGCTCAGCGTCGATCCGGTAGTTAACACATCGTCGATCAGAAGCACCCGCAAGTCTCGCACGTCCTGCTTTTTTCGTAAACGAAACGCGCCATGCAAATTTTCCATGCGCTCGGCGCGATCGTAAGCGGTCTGGGTGGTGGTGTAACGCGTCCGCTCCAGGACCGGTCGCAGTGGCGCCGTGACGGTGGGGGCGAGCAGTTCGGCGAGGAGCATCGCCTGGTTGAATCCGCGCTCGCGTTCGCGCGCAGGATGAAGCGGGACAGGGACGATGACATCGAAGTGGCGGCCGTGCAGGCGCGGGTCGCTCAGGGTTTCGCGAAGCCATCCGGCAACGGGATAGCGGAGGTGGCGCTGCCGGGCGTACTTGAATTGGTGCACGAGTTTGCGGACCAGGCCGCGGCTGCGGTAGGCCGCGACGGCGCACTCGAAATGGAGGAGGCGATGCTCGCAGTTCGCGCAACTGAAGGTTTGCGTGATCGCGCCGGGAAACGGCTCCGAGCACTTCGCGCAGAACGGCGCCACGATCCTGGGCGCGGCGCGCTGGCAATCCGCGCAGAGATATTCGGAGCGCTCGACGTTCGCCGTGCAGACGACACAGGTCGCAGGATAAAACAGCGACGCCACGGCGCGAAGCGTCTTAGGTATCGCGAGAGCCGGCATAACGTAGCCACGTCCTGAGCAGGACCCAGGTCAGTAGGCAAATAGCGAGCGGAACCAGCCCGACCAGCAAACTTCTGCCGATCCACGGCAGGGCGACCATTTCCCGCCGCGCGATTTTTCCAAATGCTTCACTCGCCAGGATCCAACCGGCGTGCAGCCCGATTGGCAGCCAAAGCGATCGGGTGCTGAGTCGGGCGTGCGCAAGGACGATTCCGATCACAAACAAAGTCGTAAAGCCACCGAGGACCAGCATTGGCTCTCTGAATTGGTCGAAGGAATGCGAGAGAGAAACAAAGCCGGAAAACCAGCGAGCCGTCGTTGTGCTGTGATCCGGCCCCTTGAGGAAATGGACGATGGAGAAGATGGCGGCGCTGAGAAGATTCGCCGGCCACGGTCGCAGTCCGCGCAGTAGCACGCCCAAGAACAAACCGCGGAAAAGCGATTCTTCGAGGAGCGGGACGATAACCGCGGTGCCGATAATCGGCAGAATCGCGACCCAGGAGAACCCGGCCCGCATCGAATAGAGTCCGCGTTGCACCAGGAAAATTTCGCACAGCATCACTGGCAGGCTCGAGAGGAGGAACCCGATGAGGACGTCACGCAGCCAACGCCGGTTTGGTTGCAGGCCCAGGTCACGTCGCCCTTTGATTCTGAGCCAGCGCAGGAGAGGCCAGAGAAATACAATCGCGCCGAGCATCAGGGCCCGGTGGAAAAACGATTCGAATTCGAATTTGGCCAGGGCGGGAAAGATTCCGTTCGCGGCCAGCGATTGCGCCGCCCAGAACAGAATGGGCGCTGCCAGCGCGCCGAAAAGAATCGTGGCCGCGAAATAAGCGAGCAATCTGGCTGCGTCTTTCAAGCAGCTAATGTAAGATTCGGGCCGGATGCGCAGTCAACACATATGGACGGAGAAAGATGCCGAGGGCCGCAAGCGCGAAGTGCGCGTGACGAAGTTCGGCGGCGTCTGGCGCGTCCAAGCCAAATATGCGGACGATCCGGAGTGGACCTACTACGACCGGCCGTTGCTCGACGATCTGCTGAAGCTCAAGGACGTTGTCTTCCGGAAATACCAACGCCGCCGGGCGGCGGTCGAAGATCTGGAGTCAATCGAGAAATTGCTGCGCCAGTATGCGGGGAATGACTAATCGAAACTCTGAAACGTTTTCATCAGTGATATGTAACTCATTGATGGATTGGAATGTTCCATACACTATTACGCCAATAAGCGATAAAAGTTTTCGGCCCCGTAGATCGATCCGAGCATGATGGCGGCCCCAAAAAAAGCCCGCTTGGACACCTTTCTGGTGGACCACGGATTTTTCCCGAGCCGGGAACAGGCCCAGCGGGCGATCATGGCCGGCGAGATCAGGGTAGGGGAGGCAGTCGTGGACAAGGCCTCCGTGAAAGTGGCCTCCGACGCCGCGGTTTCCGTCCGGGCGCCAGCGCCGTTCGTCGGTCGAGGCGGAGTGAAGCTGGAAGGCGCGCTAACGCATTTCGATTTTGAGGTGAATGGACTGACGGCTCTCGATATCGGGGCCTCGACGGGCGGATTCACCGATTGCCTGCTGCAGCGCGGCGCGACGAAAGTCTATGCGATCGATGTTGGCCATGGCCAACTCGCCTGGAAAATCAGAAACGATCCACGCGTGATCGTCCGCGAAAAACTCAATGCCCGCTTTCTCGGCCGCGCCGATGTTCCGGAGCGGATCGACCTTTGCGTTATCGACGTTTCCTTTATTTCCCTGACTTTGATCTTGCCGAACGCCTTCGAGTTGGTAACTCCCAACGGGATGATCCTCGCCCTCATCAAACCACAGTTTGAGCTGCAAGCTTCGGATGTGGGGCGCGGCGGCATCGTGCGCGAACCGGCCTTGCACGAGAAAGCGCAGGAGAAAATCCGCGACTTCGTGCTCGAAGCGGGCCATGAGGTGGTGGGCATCGTTCCTTCCGGCATTACCGGCACGGATGGAAACCAGGAATTCTTCATATGCGTCCGAACAAAATCGGCTTAACCGCTCACACCGGTAAACCGGGCGTCGCGGAGTTGACCCGGACGGTGGCTACGGAGTTGGAGCGGGCCGGCTTGACGGTTTTGCTGGAGGAGAAAACGGCCGCGTTGGCCGGGCTCCCGGACGGGCGCGCGATCCCGGACCTGGGCCGCGAAGCGGACCTGCTCGTTGTCCTCGGCGGCGACGGCACGATTCTTCACCTGGTGGGCCAGCTCGGCGACAACATCAAGCCGGTCTTCGGCATTAACATCGGCGCGCTCGGCTTCCTGACCTGTTCGAATTCCAGCGCCTACGCGGAAGCCGTCGAATGCATTGCCGCCGGCAAAATGACTTTCAGCGAGCGCACCTTGCTCGAGGTCGCGGTGAAAACTCCGGGCGGCGAAAGTCCCACCATGACCGGGCTGAACGATGTCGTCTTCAGCCGCGGCGAGGTTTCCCGCCTGATTCGCCTCAAGACGAGTGTGAACGGCGAGGAGCTGACGGAGTTCAGCGCCGACGGTCTGATTGTTGCCACGCCAACCGGATCGACGGCCTATTCGCTTTCCGCCGGCGGGCCGATTCTGGCTCCGGAATCCGGCGCGTTTGTCATCACGCCGATCTGCCCGCACGTGCTGACCAATCGCTCGATCATCGTGGACGAAGATGCCGTGATCGAGATCGAAGTTACCGAGCGCGATTATCCCGTCTTCATGACGGTGGATGGCCGCGGGCCGTTGCGAATCGAAACCGAGACGCGCGTGGAAATCAAGAAGTCGAGCCGCGTCCTGCCGCTCGCGTCACTGCCGGGTGTCTCGTTCTTTGGCGTTGTCCGGCAGAAACTGAAGTGGACCGGGAGCAATATCTGACCCGATGCTAGCGTGCTGACGCCTCATTCAAACCCGGCCATGCCACGACGCATTGGCGATCTGCCCAGGTGACTACGAGCGCGATCCTGGCGGTTATCCACGAACACCGCGACTCGGTCCTGGCGCTCCGAATCGTATTCAGCATTCTGTTGGCGATCGTGTTTTTTAGCGGTCTCTACATCTTCCGGATCCGCAAGCGGCTGTTCGATCGCGATCCGCAAGTCACCGGCGACCATTACGGCGCGCGGAACCTGCGGCTCTGGCAGGTGATTCTCGTCTGGGTCCTGGCCATGGATCTCCTGATCATGGCGCTCGTCAAACTCTGACGACGGAGTTCGCCGGCCAAGTGGCCTAACGAGTCGGCCCTGAACGTCGGTTACGGCAAGTTATAAACTTCCACGACCGTCGTGCCGGGTGCGCCGGTCGCGGTGCCGACAATCGCCGTGTAGGCGCCCCCATGCAGCGTGATCAGGATCGCGGACTCCCGATCGTTCGTCGGTACGAGCGGCGTTGCCGAGATGGCGGTCTGCTGGGTGTCTTTCCAATCGTTGTTCGAGGCCAGCAACGTCCCCGAGGCGTCACGCAATTCTACTATAGGATCGGCCAGCGGATCGCTGATTCCAAAGGCAGAAAGCGATGGGCCGAGAGCGCGCACCAGGATCGAAGTGCCGACCGGTCCATTTCCGCCCACAACAAAACCGGCGATCAAAACGTCGCCGGCGCCTCGGATAAAACCGCGGGTGCTGATGTTCAGCAAGTGATGCTGCTCCGGCTCGACCGCGAGGAATTGCGGCGTGTTAAAGTTGCTCTGGAAAATGACGGCCTTCGTCGCCGTTGGCGAGTAGCGGACCGTGGCGCCGCCTGCGTTATCGGCCACGATCAGGTTATCTACTGCGTCGACCGCCAGACCATACGGGCGGCCTGCTCCGGTAACGAAACTGGTCTTCGTTCCATCGGGCGCGAATTTGAAAATGGTGCCACTGCCGGAATCCGCCTCGAAAATATTCCCCGCGCTATCCATCGCCAGGCCGGCTGGATGGTCCAGACCGCTCGCAAAAGTGCTTTGCGTCGCGCTGGGTGTGTATTTGTAAATCTTGCCGCCGCTGAAATCAGCGACGAAAAGATTCCCGCTGGCATCGAACACCAGGCCCGAGGGGCCGCCCGCGTTCGAGGCGAAAGTCGTTTTCGTTGCGTCGGGAGCAAACTTAATAATATTGCCGCTCGCGGACTCCGCCACGTAAAGATTGCCGGCGATATCGAAAGCCAATCCGACGGGTGAGCTCAGCCCGGAAGCGAAAGTAGTTCCCGTCCCATCAGGCAGGGTGAAAACGATGATCGAGTTCTTGCCCGCATCCGCCACATAAACATGCCCGTTGCCGTCGCAGGCGACGCCTTTCGGGTTGGTGAAACCGCTCGCGAACGTGCCCGGCGTCCCTCCAATTGCCCTGAACCGAAGCAGGTTTCCTTCATTGGACTCCAGGATGTCGCCCGTCGCGGCGCGCAGGGTTGTCGCCCCAAATGTCAACGCCGCCAGCGTAGCCGCGGCGAGCAGGGAACGGAGAAAAGTCGTGTTAATCATGATGTGCTTTTTCGAGTGCCCGGCAATGTCCCGAGCGAGGGCCGCTCGTCAACCATTCGAATACCGGAAACGTAAAAAACCCCGGTCTCTGCCCTTCGTTGCGCGTCCTTCTCACTTCGCGGTTTGGAATCCTCAACAGCGGGCGCGCGAGCAGGGGAACGCCGTGAGCCCGGCGATTTCTCGCCGGGCTCACCGAACTTGATGGTCGAGGGGAGCTGGTTGTAGGGCGACCAGAAACTGTCGTCCGCCACCCGTCAGTAACCGCGTCTATCGTGGTGGCCGCCGGCGTCGAGATTATAGTTCGTGGACTCAGCGGCTAACCGTCCTTCCAACCTCAGGCTGTCCATGAGATTATTTTTTACGCCCTGGCGAACGGCCCAGCCTTTTCCCTGCAGGCTCTCCGGTCCCATGATCTCCGTCCATTTGTCGGCTTTGAGCGTGAGCAGCCGCGCGCACCCGTAGTATTCCATTTGATTTCCACCCGGATGGTCGAGGTGGGCGAACGAAAGCACCATCGTCCCGTCCGCAATTCGATAAACCAGGACGTGGAGCAGGACCGAACCCGGCGTATTCGGCCGGTCGATCGAGTAATTCCCGGCGATCAGCGCTTCCTTCGCTAGTTGAAGCGCGAGCGGATCATAGAGTCCTTGCAATTCCGAATGGATCACGCGCGCACCCGTGAGACGCGTGCCGGACAGATTCGCCCGGACCACGACCCATCCCTCGACCGGCGAGACGAGGAGGCTTCGGTAAAATTTGGGACTAATGGATCTCTGCAAGACCCGGGTCGGAATCACATTCATGTCTCCAATCTTGCGATTGGCCGAAGACGGGTGGGCGGCAAACCCAGAAGTAAGGGACGCGATAAGAACCAGTGAGACGAGGAGCGGTTTCATGCGCTGATCCTAAGACCATTTGCCGGCGCCGGTAGGTCCACTTGCGAAAACCAGACCGAACCACTTGCGCCAAAACCAAACCGGAGTCGCGGCAGGCGTTGAATTTGAACGCTGGACTTTAGAACCGGTAGTGGAAATGACGGCGGATTATCTTCGCCGGAAGAGGACGCAGATTCTGAGAAAACTTTCGCGGCGCTGGAATGCTGATTACGGCGCTGGCGTGGGCGATAACTGCGGGGATTGCGCTGGTGTTGCGGTTGGCGTGGGAGGTTGCTTATTGGCGCGACATTGAGTCACTCCAAAGACAACCGTCAGAAACAATCCAATCACGCCAATCCAGATTCCAGTTCTTTGGCGACGATGCCGCATTTCATCCTTTATCAAATCGAGCCGCTCTAGGGCTGCTCGTTCCATCGGCGAGTTGTGATGGATTGAGTAATGAGCTGTCGCAAAGTAGTCATAACACTCGCGCAGTTGCTTCCAGCTCATTTTGTCGAGCTTTACAGCCGTCGATTCGTTGTATTTCGGCCAGAATCCCGTTTCAGCTCCCACGAGAGGTTAACTTGCCAGACGGCGCTTGGAATTACCATACCCAACCGGAGGCAACGCCTTTAAACTTTATATGACATATATTGTCTGATGTTATGGAAGGCCGGAATGATCCCCCGGGGACTTCGGCGTTTAGCTCGTGGGCGGGACGAATTTGGCGAGGCCGAATTCTTCGTGGGTCAGTTGAGCGGCGCGATCGGCGTCCTGGCCGTCGATGACGACGGCGATTTTGATTTCGGACGTCGAGATGAGCTGGATGTTGATGCCCCCTTTGCCGAGGCAATCGAACAACCGCGCAGCCACGCCGGAATGCGACCGCATCCCGATACCGACGACACTCAGCTTCGCGACGCCGGCTTTGGTGATCAGGCCCGCGGCCTGGACTTCCTTTACCAACGGCGTCAACAGCTCGGTCGCGGCGGGCAGATCGGTCTCGTGCATTGTGAAGGAAACATCGGTCGTTCCGTGCTCGGAGACGCTTTGCACGATCATGTCCACACTGATGTTCCCTTTCGCGATCGTGGAAAAGATCCGGCCGGCGATGCCGGGCTCGTCCCGGACATCATCAACGGTGACCTTCGCCTGATTGCGTTCGAGGCTGATCCCGCGAATGACGACATCTTCCATGTTCGCGGTTTCTTCCTTCGCGATCGTTCCCGGAGCATCCTTGAGGCTGGAGCGCACCTCGAATTCCACGCCGAATTTCTTGGCGAACTCGACGGCGCGCGATTGCATCACCTTCGAGCCGGAGCCGGCCATCTCGAGAAGCTCGTCGTAGGAAACCTCGTCGATCTTCTTCGCGTCGGAGACAATGCGGGGGTCACACGTAAAGACCCCGTCCACGTCGGTGAAGATCTGGCAGGCATCGGCGTTCAACGCGCCGGCGAGCGCGATCGCGGTCAAATCGGAGCCGCCGCGGCCCAGCGTTGTCGTTTCGCCATCGGCGTTCTGTCCCTGGAACCCGGCGACGACCACGACATAATCCTCCGCGAGCAACGCGTGGATTTGGCGCGGTGTAATGTTGGCGATCTTGGCGCGGGTATGAGCGCGATCGGTCAGAATTCCCGCTTCAGCCCCGGTCAACGAAATCGCGCGGCCGCCGAGCGCATTGATCGCCATAGCGGTGAGCGCGATCGCGGCTTGTTCGCCGGTCGCGAGCAACACGTCCAGTTCCCGCTCCTCCGGTTGCGGCGCCGTTTCCCGCGCCAGCTTGATGAGGTTATCGGTCACGCCCGCCATCGCGGAAATGACCGCCACGACCCGGCAACCCTGCTGCTGCGTCTCGAGGATTTTGCGCGCGACATTCCGGATGCGCTCGGGTGAACCGACCGACGTGCCGCCGTATTTCTGGACGATCAGGCGCATGGCGCAGTCGGCGCGGAATAAAGGCGAAGGATCACGGCGGATGGTTTCGCTTATGTAGGGCGGCTGTCAACTCAGCTAAAAACCAATGGCGCGCAGGACGGCGCCTTCGTTGGCCGCGACCGGTTTCAAATCGCTGGAACCGGCGGCCACGATCTCTGGATCTTTCAAGCCATGACCGGTGACCGTGCAAACGATTCGGCTGCCTCCTGGAATTTGAGCGAATGAGTAGGCCGGGCTGCGCGCAGGGTCGCAACATTTCATCAGGCCGGCGATCGACGCGGCGCTGGCGGGCTCGACGAAAATTCCTTCGTTCGTCGCGAGCCAGCGTTGCGCGGTCAGGATTTCCTCGTCCGTCACGATATCGACTGCGCCTTTGGAATCGGCGACGGCCTGGCTCGCCGCTTTCCAGCTCGCGGGATTTCCGATCCGAATCGCCGAAGCACTCGTTTCCGGATTTTCGACGACGCGTCCGTGGAAGATCGGCGCGGCGCCGGCTGCCTGGAAGCCGATCATCGCCGGCAGCGTCTGTGATTTTCCGGCGCGCTGATATTCGCGGTAGCCAGCCCAATGCGCGGTGAGATTTCCGGCGTTGCCGAGAGGCAGAAGATGCAGATCGGGCGCGACCCCGAGATCATCAACGATTTCAAACGCCGCGCTCATTTGCCCGGCGATGCGGTCGGAATTGATCGAGTTGACGATCGCGAAATCGTCGCGCTCGCCCAGCTTCCGCACGATCACGAGCGCGTCGTCGAAGTTTCCTTTTATCGCGATGATTTTTGCGCCGTAGGCGAAGGCCTGCACCAATTTTCCGCTCGCGATTTTTCCCGCCGGCAAAACAACCGCGCAGCGAAGCCCCGCGCGCGCCGCATAGGCGGCGGCCGACGCCGAGGTGTTGCCGGTCGAGGCGCAGATGACCGCGGCTGCTCCCCGTTCTAGCGCCTTCGAGACGGCCACGGTCATGCCGCGGTCCTTGAACGAACAGGTCGGATTCAATCCCTCGTATTTCAGGTGAACTTCGCAGCCGCGGCCGACGATCGCGCTGAGGCGCGAAGAAAAGATCAACGGCGTTCCGCCCTCGCCTAACGAGACGATGGGCGTCGATTCCGAGACCGGAAGAAATTCACGGTAGCGATCGATGACTCCCCTGCTCCGCTGCGAATTCGTTTTCAGCGTTTCGCTCACGAAAGGACAAGTGTCGCATGGCGATGCCTTTTACAAGGAGCGGCGGTCTACAAACCGCCGTGTTCGTCCTCGTTCCCAAGCTCCAGCTTGGGAACGCACTTGATCTTCGAAGCTCTGCTTCGCTGCTCGCTAACATCTCAACTGCGCGCGAAGCCCGCGAAGCAGAGCTTCGAAGATCACTCGCCGTGCCCAAGGTGGAGCTCCGGCACGAGGGTCGGCGGAGTGGAGCTTCGGCACGAGGATCTTTGGTTTGAGTTGATGCTGACGCATCGAGAGTTGAGTGTTGGCCCGTTCCGATCAACCGTCATCGTTTCCGAAATGCCCGCTCTTACTAAAGAAGACAAACTGCGTTTGCTCACGATCCTGCTCGAGAGCCGGCACGGCGATTTGCGCGAACAGAATCTGAATCGCCAGGGCAAAGGGCACTTCCACGTTTCCGGCATGGGACACGAAGGGCTGGCGGCGCTCGGTGTGGCGATGGTCGAGGGCGATTACGTCGCGCCGTACTATCGCGACCGCGCACTCGTGCTCGGCCGCGGCGTCGCATCGCGCGAGCTGGCGCTCGATTATTTCGCGAAGCGCAAAGGACAAAGTCACGGACGCCAGATGCCGTCGCATTACAGCTATGCGTCGCGCGGGATTTGGAGCGTGCCGACGCCGACAGGCTCGCAGCTTCTCCCGGGATGCGGCATCGCGTGGGGAATCCAGCTCGACGGCAAGCCGAACGTCGTTGTTACCACGATCGGTGACGCCGCCACGCGCCAGGGCGATTTCTTCGAGGCGGTTTGTTTCGCGAAAGAACGGAAGCTGCCGGTGCTCTTCGTCGTCGAGGACAACAAGTACGGCATCAGCAGCCCGACGCGGAAGATCAACCCGCGCGCGCTCGATGTTCTTCAGCCCAACGACTGGCAGGAAATCGATGGCAGCGACGTCCAGCAGATTTACGAAGCGGGCGCGAAAGCATTCGAGTCGATGCGCGCCGGTGGCGGGCCCGCGTTTTTCTGGGTGAACATGGAACGGCTTTCGAGCCACACGAGCTCCGACGATCACAAGCTTTACCGGAGCGCCGAGGAACTGGAGGAGTCAGCGAAATGCGATCCACTAAAACGCTGGAGCGAGCGCTTGATCGCCGACGGCATCATCACCGCCGACGACTACGCGAAGCTCGACCACGAAATCAAAGAGCGGATCCGCAACGAATTCGCGGAGGCCGAGCGCGCTGAAGATCCCACCGCGGACGAGCTGCAGCTCCAGGTCACGGGCGATTTGCCGCAACTGGACAACGAAGTTCTGCCGCCGGGCAAGTACCGCATCGGCGACACGATCAACCAGACGCTGCGCCTCGGACTGAAGGAGAACAACGGCCGCATCATCTTTGGCGAAGATGTGGAAGATCCGAAGGGCGGCGTGTTTCGTCTGACCCAAAAACTGTCGACGGAATTTCCGAAACAAGTTTACAACTCGCCGCTCGCGGAATCGACAATCCTCGGTGTCGCGTGCGGTCTCGCTTCCTACGGCAAGCGGCCTGTGTTCGAACTGCAATTCATCGACTTCATCGGACCGGCCTGGAACCAGCTCGTGACGAATCTCTCGACGTTGCGCTGGCGCTCGTTCGGCACGTGGACCTGCCCGGTCGTGATCTACGCTCCGTACGGCGCGTATCTGCCGGGGGGAAGTTTGTGGCACAGCCAGGCGAACGAAGCGGCGCTCGCGCATTTTCCGGGAATCAATGTCGTCATCCCGAGCACGCCGGAAGATGCCGCCGGGTTGTTGTGGACCGCCATGCACTGCGAAGATCCGACGTTCGTGCTCGTGCCGAAACATTTGCTCTGGGCTGAACACGAATCGACGAAACCGGTGAAGGCCGTGCCGCTCGGCGTCGCGCGGAAACGCCATGCCGGCTCGGATGTGACGCTCGTGGCCTGGGGCAACACCGTGGAGAAATCGCTCGAAGCGCTCGCGGAAATCGACGGCGAGATCGGCGTCGACCTGATCGACCTGCGCTCGATTGTGCCGTGGGACCGCGCCGCGATTGAGGAATCAGTCGCGCGGACGGGACGGCTCGTTGTCGTGCAGGAGGACAGCGAGAATTGCAGCGTCGGCCAGATGATCGTGGCGCATCTCACTGGACTCCCGGAAATTTGGGGCGAGCTGGTCGCGCCGCCGATTCTTGTCAGCAAGACGAATGTGATGATCGGCTACAACCCGATCTACGAATATGCGGCGTTGCCGGACGTGAAGCGCATCGTCGCCGCGTTGCGCCGCGCGATGTCGGCGACAGAATCTTCGCGTCCCCGCCTTGTAGCCGGAATCGCTGATCCCGGCCGCACCGAAAAAACTGAGACGCCCGTGAAAAAACGCGAGACCGGGATCACCGATCCCGGCTACAGTCGGGCAGAAATGCGCATCCAAAAGATCGTCGTGCCGATCATGGGCGAAGGGATTCGCAACGCGAAGGTCGTGACGCTGTTGAAGAAGCCCGGCGACAAGATTGCGCTCGACGATCCGCTCTGCGAAGTGGAAACCGACAAGGCGGTTTATCCGATCGAATCGTCGTTTGCCGGGACGATGGGAGAATGGAAAACGGAGGTCGGCGCGACCGTCGACATAGGGCAGGAACTCGGGACGATCGTGACCGAGGACACCGCGGAAAGTTCGCTCGACCGAAACGGCCACTCCGAACCTGTAGCGGCAGGCGTGTCGCCTGCCTCCTCGGTCGAGCAGCCGACACGGCTGCCACTACAGAAAGAGAAAGCGGCCGCGATCGAACCAGCGCTTTCCCCGACGATCGTGCGAAGGCTTGGCCGCGTTATTCCGGCGAATTTGCAGATCGACGCGCGTTGGGACGCGATCCGGTCGGTGCGCGAGAAAGCAAAAAAGAAAGAGGGCAAGGACGCCGCGTCGCCGTCGGTCATGGTGGCGTGGGCGGTCGTGCGGGCGATGGAAAAACATGCACCGTTTCGCCGCATGATTTTGGATGACGACAGCATCGTGGAGAACGACGAGTTCGATCTCGGGATCGCCGTTGCACTCGACGACGATCGCCTCGCGACCGCGGTCGTCACCCAGGCGAATACGCGCGACTGGTCCGATTTCGTGAAGCGCTACAACGAGACCGTCGCGGAAACGCGCACGGGCCGGGTCGATGCGATGAATGCGCCGCTGGTCATCAGCAGCCTGGGAGCATTCGGGGTTCGGGCCGCGGTGCCGATCGTAGTGCCGCCATCAGTCGCGACTCTCTTCGTCGGCTCCGCGCATTACGAGACGATCGGTGACGGGAAGAAGAGCCAGCCGGAGGAAGTCATCACTCTGTCGTTAACGTTCGATCATCGCGTCGTGAATGGCGCCGGCGCCGCGAATTTCGTCCACGACATCAAGGAACGGATCGAGAGCTTCTCGATTCCGGCGCTGGCGGCGAAGTAGCACAGGCGTCGCCCGGCTTTCGATCCTGCCCTCGTTCCCAAGCTCCAGCTTGGGAACGCAATCGGTCCCCGAAGCTTTGCTTCGTCGAGGTTCGAACGATTACCCGCTCGTGCTCACGAAGCAGAGCTTCGAAGACACGTGCGTTCCCAAGCTGGAGCTTGGGAACGAGGAGGAACAGGCGAGACGCCTATTCGCCGCACAGGCAAGATGCCTGTACTCCGTGCGGCGGCGCTACTTCGTGCGCTGAATGTAAGCGACGACCTGTTCCTCGAGAATCTCCAGGGGAAGAGCGCCGTTCTTCAACAGCACGTCATGGAACTGCCGTTGATCGAACTTCGTTCCCAGCTCGGTCTGCGCGCGCTTGCGTAATTCCTGGATCTTGAGCATCCCGACCTTGTAGGCGCAGGCTTGCCCCGGGTTCACGATGTAGCGCTCGATCTCGGCCGTGACTTCCTTCTCTCCCATGCCGGTTTTTTCGCGCATATATGTGATCGCCTGTTCGCGCGGCCAGCGTTTCGCGTGAATGCCGGTATCGACCACGAGCCGCACCGCGCGGAAAAGTTCCGCCTGCAACCGGCCGAGATCGCCGAACGGATCGCCCTCGTACCAGCCCGCTTCCTTCGCGAGCCATTCCGTGTAGAGCGCCCAACCTTCCTGGTAAGCCGTGAATGGAATCAGCTTTCGGAACTGCGGCAGTCCCTTCAATTCCTGCGCCGTCGCGATCTGCCAGTGATGGCCGGGCACGCCTTCGTGATAGGCGAGCGTGCGCATTCCCCACTTCGGAAGCTCGTTCATGTCGCGCAGGTTCGCGTAGAAAATGCCGGGACGCGTCCCGTCCATCGACGCACCATTGTAATAAGCGCCCGCCGACGTCGCTTGCTTGAAGACCGGAACGCGTTGCACGTCGATCTTTGCTTTCGGCACTGTGGCGAACAGGAGACGGCAACGCTCGATCGCGTCGTCGATCAACCGCTTGTATTCGGCGAGGACATCGGCCCGGCCCTTGTCGTCATTCGGGAAAAGGAACCGCGGATCTTTGGCTAACGCATCCATCGCTTCGCCGATCGGCCGGCCGGTGTAACCGTTGGCGTCGAGCAGCGTCCGCATTTCCCCTTCGATCCGCGCTACTTCGCGCAAACCGAGATCGTGGACTTCCTCGGGCTTAAGGGTGGTCGTCGTGTTCTTGCGCAGCGCGTAAGCATAGAACGCCTCGCCGTCCGGCAATTTCCAAACGCCGTCATCCGTTGTCGTCTTCGGGAGAAGGGCGGTGAAGTAATCGATCAGTTTGTGATACGCGGGATAAACGTGGTCCGTGATCGCGGTCTCGATTTTCTTCTGGAACGAGACCCGCTGTTCGTCCGTCATCCCGTCGATCTTTGCCACGCGCGTTTTGAAGGAGGTCGCCAGAATATTTTCCGACGCCGGTTGCGCGACGAAGTTGTTCATCTCGAGGAGCACCTTCTCGACGACGAAACGCGGCGGTAGAACTCCCTTTTGCTCGCGGACTTTCAGACTCTCGAGCAGTTGATCGAATTTCGTGCCGACAGCGTTCAGCCGCATTCGGTAATATTCGCAGTCCCGCGGCGCAAGCAGCCGGTGGGTGTTCGCCATGAAGGACGGGAACTCGTTCTGGACGCCGAAGAGCTGGTTCACCGGGTAGTTGTGCCACTGGTATTTTTCGCCTTCGATCTCGCGGCTGATGAACCATTCGAGGATATGGGTGGAGAGCTGCTGGGAGGCGTTCTGTTTCTCGAGCGGATAGGAGCGCAAATCCTCCAGGTTCTTTTTGGCCCGATCGAAATAGTGTTGCTGATGCGCCGGTGACGCGTCGCCCAGCTTTCCGTTGTGGCCGGTGATGCCGAAGCGTTCGACGAGCCCGAGCGATGAGAGCAGCTCCGGTTCTTCAAAGAGCACCTGCGCGAAGACCTTCTCGTAAAAAAAGTTCAGGCTCCAGGGCCGGAACCAGATCAGGTTGACCAGGAAAATCGCGAGCAGGATCACCAGCAACGCCACGATCCGCAGCGTCCATTTTAGAATACGTCGAAACATGCGCAGAGTGTTGCCAGTCCTCCCCTCCCGCGGTCAACCTTTATCCCGTACGATTCGTTAGGTTTGGGAATAGGCGATGCTCTAACAGAGGCATGCGCTTGATCTCCCAGAAGTCGCCGACGCCCCGGCTCCTCAGCACTGTCGTGCCCGAGGTGCGGGAACGTCCACCCGAACGGACCAGTATGAAATCGCGGCTGAAAGGCGTCTCGCTTTTCTCCGGCAATGGCCGCGCCATTTTTTTCGGCATCGTGCTCGGCGTGATCCTGCTTTCCACGATCAGCGTCGTGTATATCCGGCGGCAGGCAGCGCGGCGGCACGCGGAAGAGGAACGCCAGCTCCTGGCGGTATCTACCCACAGCATTTCCCCGCCGGAGCCGATCATCGTGAAAATCAGCGCCGATCTGATTCGCGTCACCGCGATTTCACTGGGCCATCCGCGATTGGCGATCATCAACGGCCAGCGCGTTGGCGAAGGCGAGTACATCATGATTCATACGCCGGCTGCTTCCATTGCAGTCTCCTTGCGCGTCCTGAAAATCGCCGATGGAAACATTGAGCTGAGCGACGGAACACAAGTGATCAAAGCGCGCCTCGAGCTGCTGCCCACGTCCAAGCCCAAGTCGTAGTTCGTCGAAACCAGCCCCCATTTTCTTGTAACCCGACCGCAACTTCCCCGGCCTCGTTGGGTTTGCACTTCCACAAGGCGACCGCGAAAAGCGCGGTGCCTAACGAAAGAAAAGAGAAACAAATGAAATCACGATTAATCACAGTCAGCGCGGCGTGCCTTGCCTTATTCGCCACCGTCGCGATCGGTCAGGCGCAGGATCCCGCGGCGAAGAACAACGACCGGCCTAACCGCTGGGAACACAAGCGGGGAGGCGATCGCATGGAGCATTTAACCAAGGCGCTGGACCTCACGCCGGAACAGCAAGCGAAGATCAAGCCTATCTTCGACCAGGCGAAGCCCCAGATCATGGCGCTCCGCCAGGAAACGCGACAGAAAGTCCAGGCGATCCGCGAGAACATCCAATCGCAGATCCGCCCGATCCTCACGCCGGCGCAGCAGCAGAAATTCGATGCGCTGAAAAAGGCCCGCGAAGACATGCGCAAAGCGCGCGAGGAAATGCACGACGCGCTGAAGAAGCAGTAACAACAATTGGGTTGACGGAACGAGCGGCGGTGACCGAAAGGTCGCCGCCGCTTCTGTTTTCCGGCAGGGGATCCGTCAAATATCCATCGTCTCGCCGATGGCCGGCAGGAGCAGCTCTTTGCCCGCGGCTCGCGCCGTTTTCACCGCTGCTTCGCGTTCGATCTTGATGGGCGGGAAAGTGTCGTAATGGACGCCGACAAATTTGTTCACGCCGGCAAACTCGGCCGCGCGCAAGGCGTCGTCGATCCCCATTGTGAAAAAATCGCCGATCGGGAAAACCGCGAAGCGCAGCTTCGTGCCGTCGCCCACCAGTTTCATGTCCAGGGTCAGCGCCGTGTCGCCTGAGTAGTAGAAATTTCCCTCGTCGCTTTCGACGACGAATCCGCATGGATTACCGCCGTAGGAACCGTCCGGCATGGAACTGCTGTGGATGGCGCTGGTGAGTTTTACCCAGCCGAAAGCCGTCTTCGCGGCGCCGCCGTGATTCATCGACTGCACGTTCTTCACGCCTTTTCCTTCGAACCAGTTCCCCACTTCGTAAGGCGCGATTACCGTCGCTCCGGTTCGACTTGCGATCTCCACCACATCAGCCACGTGATCGCCATGTCCGTGCGAAACGAGAATGAAATCGGCCGCGACGGTCTTGATGTCGATTCTGCTGGCGAGCGGATTCGGCGAGATGAACGGATCGAAGAGAAGGGTTTTGCCGCCAGCCTGGACAGCGAAACAAGCGTGGCCGTAGTAGGTGAATTTCATATCAGCTTTGACTGTAGAGGCAGCCGTGCCGGCTGCAATTTCTGCGTGCTTCATTGATGCAGGCGACACGCCTGCCACTACAGCTAGAATCTCCTCGTGGCCTCCGATAATCGCACGCGCTCCATCATCCATCTGGACATGGATTGCTTCTACGCGGCGATCGAGGTGCGCGATCAACCTTCGTTGAAAGGCAAGCCCGTCGGCGTCGGCGGAGCGCGTGATCGGCGCGGAGTCCTGACCACCTGCAACTACGAAGCGCGCAAGTTCGGCATCCGCTCAGCCATGCCGACCTTCATGGCGCTCCAACGCTGCCCGAACCTCATCATTCTGCCGACTCGCTTCGATGTTTATCGGAAAGAGGCCGCCGTCATTCGCGAAATCCTTTTCCGCTTCACGCCGCTCGTGGAACCGCTCTCGCTCGACGAAGCGTATCTCGATGTGACCGACCATCCCGGCGCGCCTTCCCCGCTGGCCCAGGTCATCCGCGGCCTGATCTTCCGCAAAACGAAACTGACCGCGTCCGCCGGCATCGGCCCTAACAAGTTGATCGCGAAAATTGCGAGCGATTTGAAAAAGCCCAATGGCCAATTCGCCGTGAAGCCGGAGGAGGTACCCTCGTTCATGAAAGAATTGCCGGTGCGAAAACTGTGGGGCATCGGCGAAGTAACCGGGCAGAAGCTGGAGAAGCTAGGCATCGCCACTTGCGGCGATATGCAGCGGATGTCGCGCATCGCGCTCCAGGAACACTTCGGCAAATTCGGGATCGAGCTTCACGATCTTTCCCGCGGCATCGATAACCGGCCCGTCGAGCCCGATCGCGAGCGCAAATCGCTCAGCAACGAAGAGACTTTCCCGGCCGACCTCGAAACCCTGGCCGAATGCGAAGAAAAACTGCCGGAGTTATTCGAGGAATTGATGGCGGACCTCGCTGGGAAAGAATCGACGCGGACAATCAGCAAGGTTTTCATAAAGCTGAAGTTCTCCGACTTTACCCGCACGACCGTCGAGCGCGCCGGCCTTCCTCCTGCTCCCGAACAATTCCGTTCCCTGCTCCACGAAGCTTTCGCTCGCACCGGCAAGCCCGTGCGCCTGATCGGCCTCGGCGTCCGCTTCGCGAGCACGGAGCAAGACGAGACGCAGTTACCGCTGCTCTAAGCGGACGGACAGCGCCCGTCCCTCCAGGTCAGGATGGGAGCGCCCAGTTCGGCGGGCGTTTTTCGTTGAACGCGGCGATGCCTTCCCGGGCTTCGACGGATTCCCGGGCGGTGAGATGATGGCGAAGGGCGGTCTCGATGTCCTCTCTTACCGTGGTGGACCAGAGCTCTTCCATAAGGCGCTTGGAATTGGTGATCGCGCCGGGAGCGCCCTGGAGAACGGAAGCAGATAGTTGTTGGGCGGCGGTTTCGAGGTCTCCCGGCGGGACGACGCGATTGATGAGGCCGATCTCGCGGGCGCGTTCGGCGTCGAACAGTTCGGACGCGAGAAGGACTTCGCGGAGATCGCGTTCGCGGAGCTGGCGACGGATGAAGGTCAGGACAAGTCCGGCCACGAGACCGCGCCGGACTTCGGGGTAACCGAATCGTGTGCGCTCAGCCGCTATGGCGAAATCGCAGGCGGACATGAGGCCGGCGCCACCGGCGACCGCGGCGCCGTGGACCATGGCGATGGTAACCAGCCGCGTTTCAGCAATAGCGAGCAGCATTCGGGCGACGTTCTCCGCCGTGATTTGCGGGTCCACTTTGACGGCTTCCTCCAAGTCCAACCCGGTGCAAAACGCTTTGCCAGCGCCGCGCAGAATCAGGATGCGCTGGTGCGGATCAGCGTTGGCGTTTTCAATTGCGGCGGTTAGCTCGGTCATCAATTCGACCGTGAGCGCATTCCGCCGCTCGGGCCGGTTGAGCGTGAGGAGCGTGATCTGCGGCGTTTGCTTTTCTACGAGAACGACTGGCATGACTTACCTTATTCTGTCAGTAACATCCGTCACGATGGAATCCGTCAAGCTCATCGAATGTCCGCGCGATGCCTGGCAGGGTTTGCCCCGCCAGATACCGACCCAGCGGAAAGTGGAATACTTGCGCGGCCTGGTTGCGGCCGGGTTCCGACACATCGATGCGGTGAGCTTCGTCTCGCCGAAAGCGGTACCACAGATGGCGGATAGCGAAGAAGTGCTGGCCCAGCTCGGGCCGCTCAACCGCGTGGAGATTATCGGAATCGTCGTCAACGAGAAAGGCGCGGCGCGGGCGATCGCAACCGGGAAAGTGACGGCGCTCGGTTATCCCTGCTCGATATCGGAAACGTTCCTGCGCCGGAACCAGAACCAATCGCTCGACGAAAACGGGGCGGTGCTGAAACAGATCAAGGAGATGGCAGACGAGGCAGGCCTTGAAATGGTCGCGTACGTTTCGATGGCATTCGGCAATCCTTATGGCGATCCCTGGAGCGAAAAGAGAGTCGTGGCCGCGGCCGTGGTGATCGCGGGTCTTGGTGTCGGCGCGATTTCGTTAGCCGACACGGTGGGCGCGGCGGAGCCGGAATTGATCGAGCGCGTAACGGCCGCTGTGTTGCGCGAGCGCACGGCCTGCGAGGTGGGCCTTCACATGCACAGCACGCGCGCCGACGCGGCGGCGAAGGTCCTGGCCGCGTTCGACGCGGGTTGCCGGCGTTTCGATTCCGCAATCGGCGGGCTGGGCGGCTGCCCGTTCGCGCAGGATGAGCTCGTCGGAAATATTCCGACGGAAGAAGTTATTCGCGCGCTAGGACAACGCGGTGTGACTTTCCCGTTAACCGGAGTTCAGCCTGTTCTGGAAACGAACGCGGAGATCGCCCGTGAATTCACTGATCGCTAGGTCTGAACGACGCCGGTGTGAAACCGGGCTTTCGGCATGGGACGCGAAACGTATTCGAGAAGGAGCGATAGGACCTCGCGCGTTTCGTGGGGCTGGATGATTGCGTCCACCCAACCGCGGGCCGCGCCGTAACGGATGTCGGTCTGCTCTTCGTAATTTGCTTTCACCGTCGCGCGCAATTGCTCCAGTTCTTCCGGCGAAGATTTCTTGTCGCCGCGCTCACTCGCGCGGGCGAGCACGCTGAAGATGGTGTCGGACGCCTGGGCCGCGCCCATAACGGCGTAACGCGCGTTCGGCCACGCCAGGATGAAACGCGGATCGTAGGCTTTGCCACAAAGCGCGTAGTTCCCCGCGCCGAACGAGCCGCCAACGACGACCGTGATTTTCGGGACGGTAGAATTGCTGACCGCGTTGACCAGCTTCGCGCCGCTGCGAATGATGCCGCTCTGTTCGGCGTCCCGACCCACCATGAAACCGGTGACATCCTGGAAGAAAATAATCGGCAACCCGGTCTGGTTGCAATCCATGATGAAGCGCGCGGCTTTGTCGGCGCTGTCGGCGTAGATGACGCCGCCCATCTGGATGCCTTCCGTTTTCGTGCGGGATTGAATGCGCTGGCTCGCCACGATTCCAACTGGCCGGCCCGCGATCCGCGCATAAGTCGTAACGAGCGTCTTGCCGTAGTCTGTTTTGTATTCGTCGAGCGAGTCGGCATCGATGATGTGCGCGAGAAGATCGCGCGCGTCGTACGGTTTGTTGCCGTCGAGGCTCATCAAATCGTAAACGGCCTGCGGCTTTTGCGCCGGCGCGGTCGCCTTCGGTTTAGGAACGTCTTTCGCCGCCTCGGGCAAAAGCCCGACCAGGGACCGCAAACGTTTCAAGCACGACGGGTCGTCCTTTTCGTGGAAGTCGACCGTGCCACTAATCTCGGCGTGCATCTTCGCGCCGCCCAATTCCTCCGCCTCGACGATCTGCCCTATGGCGGCTTTGACCAGCGAAGGGCCGGCAAGATAAAGGCCGCTTCCTTCCGTCATCAGGATTTTGTCGCAGAGGACCGGGAGATACGCGCCGCCGGCGACACAGTTGCCCATGATGGCCGCGAACTGCGGCAGGCCCGCGGCCGAGATGACGGAGTTGTTGCGGAAGATCCGGCCGAAATCATCTTCATCGGGAAAAATCTCGTCCTGCATCGGAAGAAAGACGCCGGCGGAATCGACGAGATAGATAATGGGTAGCGCGCATTCGAAGGCGATGCGCTGGGCGCGGATCAGTTTCTTGGCGGTGGCGGGAAAAAACGCGCCGGCTTTCACGGTCGCATCGTTGGCGATGATCATGCAGGGAACGCCGGAAATGTTTCCGATGCCGGCGACCGCACCCGCCGCAGGGATGTTTCCCCATTGCTGATACATTTTGTAGGCGGCCCAAAGTTCGACTTCGAAAAACGTCGAGCCCTTGTCGAGCAACTGGCTGATGCGTTCGCGCGCGAGGAGACGTCCCATTTTGTGCTGGCGATCCTGGCCGGCCTTGCCGCCGCCTTCGCGCAAGGTGTCTTCTTCCCGGGCGATCGCGGCGCAGCGTTCGCGCAGACCTTCCGGCGGCGGAGGAATCGGAGTTCGAGACGACATGGGCGCGGAAGGCTTACGCTGCGGAGAGGATGGAATCAAGCTGGAGCCGTTCTTCTGTAGCCGCTGCCCTGTGGGCAGCGCGAGAATTGAGTCCGATTACGGAAGTCGGTTCCCGCGCTTCGCACAGCGAAGCGGCTACAGAAGATCACGCTAAAGCGCGTCGGTATCGGAGCGAAAACCGGAATCGTCGCGGATCGAGCGCAGCCGGTTTCGGCTGCCGCGTTCGGATTCCGGCCGGTTGATTCTTTCCATGGCCACTTTCACGAGCAACGGCACCGCGGCCAGCGCGCCGACCGAAACCAACGCGATCGCGGTGGCCTGCCGAAACGGGTGGCGGATCTTGTCAGCGACCAGCATTCCAATGCCAAGCCCAAACGCGGTGCGCGCGAGCGTCATCAACCCATCGAGTGGAACTTGCTCGGCGGTTTTAGGAATGGATATCGAAAGAGACATCGGATACCCTTATACGTCTCGTTTTGGAAAAGGAAACGGGAAAATCTCGCTGCCCGCGCGCTCGCGTGCCGGTTGCCTTTTTTGCACCTAACGAATCATGCCTAACTCGCTCTACGCGCTGATCCTCGCCGGTGGAAGCGGCGAACGCTTCTGGCCGTTGAGCCGGCGCGCGCGTCCCAAACAGCTCCTGCGCCTGGTCGCAGAGCAGACGCTTCTCGAGCAAGCGGTCGCGCGGCTGGAGGGATTGATCGCGCCAGAACGGCTGCTCATCCTGACCAACGTCGATCAGGAAGCGGCCGTGCGGGAATTGCTGCCGCAGGTGCCGAAGGAAAATATCGTGGCCGAACCCGCGAAGCGGGACACGGCAGCCGCGGTCGCGCTCGGGGCCGGTTGGGTCGCGGCGCGGGATCACTCGGCGACGATGATCGTGCTGCCGGCGGACCATGTGATTAACGACACCGCGGCGTTCCAGAAAACGCTGACCACGGCGGCGGCGGCCGCGGAGGAAACCGGCGCGCTGGTCACGATCGGGATTAAGCCCACCTGGGCGTGTCCGGGTTACGGCTACATCGAACAGGGCGAAGCGGTGAAGTTGCGCAGCGCAGATGCGGACACCGCGGTTCATCGCGTGATCCGTTTCCGCGAAAAGCCGAACGCCGACCTGGCGGAGGCGTTTATCCGCAAAGGAAATTTTCGATGGAACGCCGGGATGTTTGTCTGGTCGGTGCCGTCCGTCCTGAGCGAATTCAACCGGCACACGCCGGAGCTGGCCAGTTTCATTTCGCAACTCCGCGCGCGCGACAATTTCAAGAAGACGCTGTCGGAACGGTTCAGTAGCTTGCCGCGGATCTCGTTCGACTACGCGATCATGGAAAAGGCGGACCGCGTTCTGGTGGTGGAAGCGGCCTTTGACTGGGATGACGTCGGCAGCTGGCGCGCCGTCTCGAAGTATTTCAACAACGACGCGGAAGGGAACGCCGCCAACTGCGAGATCACCGCGCTCGAATCGTCTAACAACATCGTCTTCAACCCGGACGGCACGCGGATCGCGTTGCTCGGGGTGCACAACCTGATCGTGGTTCGCACCGCGGACGCGATCCTGATCTGTCACCGGCATCAGGCCGAGAAAATCAAGAACCTGCTCGGGCACGTGCCGGAGGAGTTGCAATGAGCGATCTGCAATTGCGCCGGCGAATCCTCGGGATCGACCTGGGCAAGGCACGCATCGGCGTGGCCGTTTCCGACGAGCTGGGAATGCTGGCGCATCCGGTGGAAACGATTCCGGCGACCGCGGACGCGGCGCGGCGAATCGCGGAGATTGTTCGCGAGAAAGACGCCGAACGCGTGGTCGTCGGATTACCTCGTCACATGAACGGTAGCGTCGGCACCGGCGCAACTGAGGCGCTGGCGTTCGCGAAAAAACTGGAAGCGCTGCTGCCGTGCAAAGTCGTGACCTGGGACGAGCGCCTCACTACGACTGCGGCGAACCGCGCCTTGCGCGCGAGCGGTCGAAAGACGCGGGATTCGCGGGGCGTCGTCGACCAGGTCGCGGCGCAAATGATCCTGCAAGGTTACCTCGACAGTTTGCCTGCGAGTGGAATTCCCGGTGGCGCGTGATCCCCGGATGCCGGCGCGGCTCAAGTTGAGCGTCGCGTATGACGGCGCGCCGTTTTCCGGTTGGCAAAGCCAGCGGAACGGCAATGGAATCCAAGACCATCTCGAACGCGCGCTGGAACAGATTTGTTCCAAGCGCGTCCGAGTTCACGGAGCCGGCCGCACCGATGCCGGGGTGCACGCGTTCGCGCAGTGCGCGCATGTCGATCTCCCCGCCCGGCGTTATGGCGAAGAGCGATGGCGCTCGGCCTTGAACGGAGTTCTCCCGCCCACGATCCGCATCATGAAGTGCCGGTTCGTCTCCGAATCGTTTCACGCCCGTTTCTCGGCGAAAGGGAAACTCTACCGTTACCGGGTCTGGAATAGTGAGGTGTTACCCCCTTTGGAAAACGGGCGGACCTGGCATGTGCGCGACCCGATTGATCGCACTGCCCTGGCAGCCGCGGCGGCGTTGTTCGCCGGACGCCACGATTTCGCCTCGTTCGCTGCCAACCGCGGCGCGGCGGTCGACGATACGACGCGCACACTGCGCACCGTTCGCGTCCGCCATTCCGGCCCGCTGATATCCATCGAATTCGAAGGGGATGGATTTCTTTACAAGATGGTGCGGCTGATGGTCGGAGCCCTCATCGAGGTCGGGTCAGGTAAGGAATCACCAGAGGAAATTCAATCCCGGCTGCGTCATCCGAAGCAGCGATTTTCCCTCGCGCGCAACGTCGCGCCAGCCACCGGATTATTTCTTATCCGGGTCCGGTACTAGGCCTGCTTTTAGGTCGGCATCCGCAGCATCCGTAGGGGCGCTCGGAAGGCATGGCAGGCTATTTGCTTTTCTTGAATTTCTAATGACTCAGATCGACGTACCTCCAAAACCTAAGGTTCGTCGAGGTATCATCGGCCGAAGTGCAGCGTGGCTCTTTAGCCCGAAGCATTTTCACTTCAAACTGTTGTCCGGGACGGCGGTCGGCATCGTCGTTATCACGTTCCTGGCCGGGTTGTTTCTGTTCGTCACTCTCCGCAATCACCACCAGGAAACCCTGCGGTCCCACACCCTCGAAGTCATGCGGCTTAGCAGCGTGCTGGAAAACGACATCGCCGCGCTGGAAACTGGACATCGCGGTTACTTGCTGAGCGGCAACGCTTCCGACCTCGATCCTTTCCAGAGTCGACGGGACCTCATCAAACAGCGCGTGGAAGAGCTGACGGTGCTGATTCTGGACAGTCCGAAACAGCGCAAGCGCGTCATGAAAATACAGGAGATCGTCCAGAAATGGCTGGATGAAGTCGCTTTACTGCAAATCAACGAGCGGCAGACCAAGGGCTCAGCCCGTTTAATGGAAGCAGGCGAATCCTATGGCCTCCTCGGCAACGGATTGCTCAACCAGACCCGGGACATTCTCCAATCACTCCAGAACGAAGAGCAAATCGTCCTCAACCAGCGCATGCGCGAACAGGAGTGGGCCGCTCAATCCACCCAAATTGTCGATTTCCTTACCAAACTCGAGCGCTCCGTCATCGAGATGCAGAAGGAGAAGCGCGGCTATCTCCTGACCGGCGACAACGGTTTTGCGGACGCCTATCGTAGCGCCACGGCCGATTTTTATACCTACCACGGCTATCTTTCCATTCTCGTCGCCAATGTCCCGGAACAATCGGAGGCATTGAGCCAAATCAAGAAGGGTGTGGAACGCTGGACCCAGGCCTCGGCGATCCCGGAAATGGAAGCGAAGCGGACCGGAAAAGACCCGGCGAAGAACAATGGAGAAGCGTTGATGACCGACATCCGCGAGATGTTGAAGAAATTCCAATCGGACGAGGTGAGTCTTTACGAAGCACGCTCCACCATCGCGAGCCGGGACCGAATCGTGAAGACGACGGGACTGGCGTTGCTCTGTGTGTTTGCGGTGGGGCTGCTGATCGTTTCGAACAGCTACAGCTTTGTCCTGGTGCGTCGCCAGTTAGCCAAGCTGGAAGGCATCGAAACCCGCATCCGTTCCATCATCGAAAATATTCTCGACGGCATGATCACGGTCGATGAGCAGGGCATCATCTGTTCGATGAATCCCTCCGCGGAGAAGATGTTCGGTTGCATCAACAACGAGATGGTCGGCCACAAATTCACCAAGCTCGTTCCGAAAAGCTACGGCAACGAGCCCGAGCCCGTGGCCTGCGCCTGGGACGACCTCGAGAAACGCACGGGCTGCACAACCATGGCGGTCGGTCGCACCCGGCGGCACGCAACGTTCCCGATCGAAATTTCTTTGAGCAAGATGGTGGTCGATAAACAGATGCTGTTTGTCGCCATGGTGCGCGACGTAACCGAGCGCCGTCGTTTCGAGCAGGAAATCGCGGCGGACAAGGAAAGCCTCGCCGTTACCCTGCGTTCCATCGAGGACGGCGTCATCACCACGGACGTGCAGGGCAAGATCATCATGATCAACAACGCCGGGGAAAACCTGACCGGCTGGACGTCGAAGGAAGCCATCGGCCGCTCGCTGAAATCTGTTTACAACATCGCGATCGACCTACAGGCGCAGGCCCGCGCGCAGAAGACCGGTTCCCGAAACGAAGCGCAATCCATTCTTCTCAGCATGCCGGAGAACGCGACCCTACGTTCGCGCCAGGGCGGCGAACACGTCATCGAGCAGGTCGCCTCCCCCATTCGCGACAGCAAAAACGAAGTCGCCGGCGTGGTGCTTGTTTTCCGCGACATCACCGAACGTCAGCGCAATGAAGCCGAGCGACGCAAAGCCGAGACCCTGGAACAACTCGGCTTGCTCGCCGGCGGAATTGCGCACGATTTCAACAACCTCCTCACCGCGATCATCGGCAATATCTCGCTCGCCTCCCTCCTTCTGCCGCCTAACGACGAGATGGGCACACGGCTTAACGATGCGAAGAACGCATCGATGCGCGCCCGCGATCTGGCCCAGCAACTCCTTACCTTCGCCCGGGGCGGCGCGCCCATTAAGAAAACAGCGTCGATCGGAAAATTGATCCAGGACACCGTGAGCTTTTCGCTCCGCGGTTCCCACAGCCGCAGCGAGTTTCTCTTCGGCGCGGAGCTCTGGCCGGCCGAAATCGATCCGGGCCAAATCAGCCAGGTGATCGCGAACCTGGTCGTGAACGCGGACCAGGCTATGCCCAACGGCGGCACCCTGAGGGCGAGCTGCGACAATTTCAGTTACGACGCCGACACCACGCCGCAGATAACCGACCTGCTACCCGGCGACTACATTCGCATCGCGATTCGCGACGAAGGTGTCGGTATCTCGGAAGACTGTCTCAAGCGCATCTTCGATCCGTATTTCACGACCAAGGCAAAAGGCAACGGTCTCGGACTCGCGACCACGTATTCGATCGTCAAGAACCACAACGGCCTCATCACCGTCGATTCCAAGGTCCACTTCGGCTCGACGTTCACGATCTACCTTCCCGCGCTGCGGCATCAACAGGTGCCCGCCGAACCGCCGCGCCAGCTCAACGAAGTTGTGACAGGCACTGGCCGCATCCTCATCGTGGACGACGAGGAAGCCATCCGCGCGCTGGTGGAATTCACCCTCGAGCGGCTCGGATATAAGGTCTGGCAGGCGGAGAGCGCGCTGGAAGGCGTGGAACTTTACCGGCAGAAACTCGAAGCGGGCGAGCGCTTCGACGCCGTCATCCTCGACCTGACATTACCTGGCGGAATGGGCGGCAAAGAAGCGCTGAAGAAACTCATCGAGATCGATCCGACCGTGAACGCGATCGTCTCCAGTGGTTACGCGATGGACGCCACCATGAGCCGCTACCAGGATTTCGGGTTCCGCGGCGTGATCGCGAAACCGTACGAAGCAGCCGAGCTCGGCAAGATCGTTCACGAAGTGATCGAATCGAGCCACGTCCAGATCCTGCCGGAATATCCGATGCAGGCCGTGGGCTAGCGCGCTCTCTTCGGGAATCTCCTTGCGGCGGCAAGCCGCAACTCTAGTGTTCGCCATGCGCGAAGTGCGTCCGGCAGCCTACGATTCGAAGATCGAAGGCAACATCATTTTTACCCGCCTCGATGCCGCCATGAACTGGATGCGCAAGAATTCCCTCTGGCCGATGCCGATGGGTCTGGCCTGTTGCGCGATCGAGCTCATGGCCACGGCCGCAGCACGTTTCGACATCTCGCGGTTCGGCGCCGAGGTGATGCGTTTTTCTCCGCGCCAGTGCGACGTGATGATCGTGGCCGGCACCGTCACTTACAAGATGGCGCTGGCGGTGAAACGAATCTACGAGCAGATGCCGGAACCAAAATGGGTGATCGCCATGGGCGCGTGTGCTTCGACCGGTGGGATGTATCGGTCCTACGCCGTGCTCCAGGGAATCGATCAACTGCTGCCCGTGGACGTTTACGTTTCCGGATGCCCGCCGCGCCCCGAAGCGCTCCTCGAGGGTTTGATGAAGCTGCAGGAAAAAATTTCTGGCGAAAGCTCGTTCCGCGAACAGAAGCGCGGGTTGGTGACAGCATGACCGGTCCTGAACTGTTCCCGTCGCTCAGTCGAATGCTGGGCGAGAAGCTGCAGGAGAAAATCGAATTCCGGGGCGAAACAACCTTTGTCATCCTACCGGCCGATATGCGCGAGGTCGCGAAATTCTGCCGAGACGACCTGGCCTTCAATTACCTGCTCGACATCACCAGCGTCGATAATTTTGGCGGGGAGCCGCGTTTCGAAATTGTTTACGAGCTTTATTCGCTAACGCTCGCGGTGCATCTCCGTTTGAAACTGCGCGTTTCGGAAGACGAAGGCGAAGTGCCGACGGTATCCGATATCTGGCCCACGGCCAACTGGCACGAGCGCGAGATCTACGACATGATGGGAATCCGTTTCGCTGGCCATCCGGATTTGCGGCGGATTCTGATGTGGGAGGGCTATCCTTACTTTCCGCTCCGGAAAGAATTTCCGCTCGAAGGATTGCCGAGCAACATGCCGGACGTGGCGTTCTCGGAAAGTGCGCCGCTCGAAGGTGGGCCGTTCGTGACGTCGCCGAGCACGGGGACAACGAAAGATCGCGAACCGCGGGCCCGCCGACCGATCGAGCCCTGACGCGCCAGTCGTTGAAACTGTTTTTGCTTTTCTTTCTCGTGCTTTGCACGGCGGCGCTGGCCGTGGCAGCGGCTGCTTACTTGAACTTCGATCCCCTACCCCGTGATGCTGCGGCAGATCGCGTGCTTGTCGAAAAGTCCGCCCGACGGCTGACGCTGTTAAAGAGTGGAATCACGCTCAAGACATATCGTGTGGCATTGGGCCGCGCGCCGGTCGGCGCAAAAGAGTACGAAGGCGATCAACGCACGCCGGAAGGAACCTACGCGATCGATTTCCACAAGCCGGACAGCGATTACCATTTGGCGCTGCACGTTTCCTATCCCGAGCAACGCGATGTCGATCGCGCCGCGGCTCAAGGTCTCTCAGCCGGCAGCGACATCATGATTCACGGCCTACCGAATGGACGCGGCTGGATTGGAAGATTTCACCGGCGCAACGATTGGACTGCGGGTTGCGTTGCCGTAACCGATTTCGAGATTGAAGAGATCTATCGCGCGGTGCCGGATGGAACGCCGATCGAGCTTCGACCATAGTCGCACGCCAAGCTTCAAGGAGCGGCGATTTGAAATCGCCGACCTACGAAGACGGCGGTTTCAAACCGCCGCTCCTTGAGGCTTGCGGTTATTCAGCGCGTTATCCAGCAGCCTAGCGAATTCAGCCGCGGCCTTCGTACCGGTCTCCAGCACTTCTTCGTGACTCAACGGCGAGTCGCCGATTCCCGCGGCCCAATTCGTTAGGCAGGAAAATCCGGCGACTTCTAATCCCAAGGCGCGCGCCTGGATCGCTTCGAGCACAGTCGACATGCCGACGGCGTCCGCGCCCAACGAGCGGAGCATTCGGACTTCGGCGGGCGTTTCGTACTGGGGGCCGAGCAGACCGGCATACACGCCTTCGTGCAGCGGGATGTTTCCCTCTTTCGCGGCGCGACTGAATTCTGCCCGCCACTTCTTGGAATAAGTTTCCGTCAGATCCAGGAACTGCGCGCTCCCCAGGAGCGGCGTCGTCCCAGTCAAATTGAGATGGTCGCTGATCATCATCCAAGAGCCTGGCGAAAAGTTCTCGTTCGCGAGGCCGGCGGCGTTGGTGAGGATCAGGCGTTTGATTCCGGCTGCGGCCAGGATTCGGACGCCAGATGTTACATCTTGCGCGGCGTGCCCCTCATAAAGATGAACGCGGCCTTGCGCGAAGATTACCCTGATTCCGCCCACATTTCCCAAAACGAACCGGCCCGTGTGTCCGGGCACTGAGGGTCTCGGCAACTCGGGAAACTCCGAATAGCCGACGCTGTTGGCGGAGTCCGCCGTCGAGACGAGAAGGTTCAAACCCGACCCGAGGACGATCGCGACCTCCGCGTTCCAGTTCCGCAACCGATCGAGCGCCGCGTCGCTCACGATCAGGCCGCCGAGATCGGAGGAGCCGACTCAGGTTTTCGCGTCCCGGCCATCACGTCTGGTCGCATGGTCTCATCGCCACGGATCGGCGTGATCTTGGCGTCGTGCTTCGGATACGCGATGCGGGTGTGGAGCATGGTCATCAGTGTGAAACGAAAACGTTCCGCGATGAGATTCAGATCGGCGAGCGTCAGATCGCATTCGGTGAGCTGCTCGTCCGCGATCCGCTGGCTGATCAAATCGGTTACGAGCTGTTCGATCTTTGCCGGCGTCGGTTTTTCCAAACTGCGCGACGCGCTTTCGATCATGTCCGCGAGACTGATGATGGCGCTTTCTTTCGTCTGCGGTTTCGGGCCGCTGTAGCGGAACGTTTCCTCGCTCACCTCGGGCACATCTTCTTCACGCAGATTCATGATCTTGCCACCGGTGCGTGCGTCTTCCTTTTGCTGGAGCGCGCGCTTGTAGAAGTAATACACGAGGGAAGTGCCATGATGTTCCTGGATGATGTCGATGATCTGCCGGTTCAAACGGTGCTTGAGCGCGAGATCGACGCCCTCTTTCACGTGCGCGATGATGATCAGCGCGCTCATCGTGGGCGCGAGATCGTCGTGCGGGTTGCGCTCGAAGTTCATGTTCTCGGTGAAATATTCCGGCTTCACCAGTTTGCCGACATCGTGGAAGTAGGAGCAGACGCGGCAGAGCGTGGCATTCGCGCCGATGGCTTCCGCGGCGGCCTCGGCGAGATTGGCCACCACGAGGCTGTGGTGATAGGTGCCCGGCGCTTCAATTGTCATCCGGCGCAGTAATGGATGATTGAGATCGGAGGCTTCCAACCAGGAAATATCGGTCGTGACTTGGAAGAGATGCTCGAACATCGGCAGGACGCCGCCCACGACAGTCGCGGTCACGATTCCGTTTCCGATGGCGAGCGCGCTTTGGATTCCGAGCAATTTCCAATCGATCGTGTTCGGTGAAAGGAAATCGATCGGGCCGATAATGCCGAAAGTGAGCGACAGCAACCAGATCGCGATCCCCACGCCAAAACCGGCGCGGATTAGCCGGCTGCGTTTCCGAACCTGAAGCGTCAGATAGACAGCGGTGAATCCGCTGATCATTCCGCAAACCAGCAGCGGCGCATCGACCTTTCCAAACAAAATGCTGCTCCAGAGGCTGACGAAGACGGCTGCATAGAGCCCGTGATTTCGGCCGAGAAGCACGCTGAGCAGGAGTGGCGCGAAGGCGTAGGGCGCGATCAAGCCCACCGTCTCCGGTCGCAGGAAAGCGAATGAGCCGCTGTTGCAAAGGACGAGGAAAAACTTCGTCGCGGCGAGCTGGACGAACATGACGCCGAAAACCAGCAGCAGGCGCGAGCTGCGGAGGAAAGTCGTCGGCTGGTTGATCCAGAGTTGCGTTATCGCGGTGGCGAAGAAGAGCAGCGAGATAACGAAATTCTTCGTCGGCTCCGGCTGTTGCCCACTGAAGATCAAAGCCGCGATCCCCGCCACGAACGCGGCGAAGATAATGTATTTCATCGGGGCCGCGAACTCGAGGCCGTGGAGCAGTTCGTTTTTCGTCCGGCGACGCCGGGTCTTCCGAGAAGCGAGGCCGCGCTTGATCAGTTGGCTGCGTTTCAGGAAATCCAACATGGCGTTACTTCCGGGAACCCGGCGCAAGGTTCGCGGGCGACCGATGTTGTTGATAGGCGCTAATGACGGCGCGGACCAGCTCGTGCCGGACCACGTCGCGTTCGTTGAAGTAAACGAACGAAATCCCGGGCACATTCTTCAAGGCCTGAAGCGCTTCGACTAATCCGGAGCGCTTGTTCGCCGGCAAATCAATCTGGGTGACGTCGCCCGTCACGACGCATTTCGAGCCCGGTCCCATCCGCGTCAGGAGCATGAACATCTGCTCCGTCGTCGTGTTCTGCGCTTCATCCAAAATAATGAAAGCGTTGCCGAGAGTCCGGCCACGCATGTAAGCAAGCGGAGCCACCTCGATCGTCTGGCGGGCGACCGAGCGCTCGATCTCCTCCGCGTCGAGCATGTCGCGCAAGGAATCATAAAGCGGCCGCAGATACGGAGTGATCTTCTCCTGTAAATCGCCCGGGAGAAATCCAAGCGCTTCGCCGGCTTCCACCGCGGGCCGGGTCAGGATAATGCGATTGACCTGCTCTTTCTTCAGCGCCGCCACCGCCATGGCCACGGCGAGGTACGTCTTCCCCGTCCCGGCCGGTCCCACGCCAAAGACGATGTCGTTCTTCTGGATCGCCTCGACGTAATTCCGCTGGCCGATTGTGCGGGCCACGATCGGCGCCTTGCGCGAGGAGGTGACGATCTTCACGTCCACGACATCGCTGAGATTATCAGGGCGCGCTTCGGTCACGGAATTGAGAGCGTAGCTGAATTCATGTTTGTGGATGTCCACGCCCTTTAGCCGGGCCTGTTCGAGTTGCTCGAAGACGCGTTGGGCTTGATCGACCTGCCGCGGTTCGCCTTCCAATTTCACCCAGCCTTCGCGTGTCGTCACTTTTACCCCGAGCGAATCTTCGAGTGTCTTGAGGAGCTTGAGATCGTTCGCGTAGAGCGATTGGACCGAGCGGGCGCTATCGAACTGCAGCGTGCGGGTTTCTGTCATGCTGATTAGCTTTAAGTTTTAAGTGTTAAGCTTTAAGGGTCGCGCGCGGCTCTTCTCTTAAAACTTCAAACTTAATACTTAAAACTTCACTAGCGGAATCCGTAAACAAGAGCCCAGTGGGTCCGTTCTTCCGGCGACTGCTCGATCTCGACGATGATGAAATAACTGCCGGTGTTTTTCGGCGTAATGTGCGCCGCGGCGAAATGCCCCTTCTGCCAGCTATCCGGCATCTCTGTCAGTTTGCCTTCCGAATCGTAGATGTGAACGGAAACTTTCGCCGCTTCCACTTCCGTGCCGAGCCAGAACCAGTATTCGTTTCCTTTGAACAGCTGCTGTCGCACCGCCTTCTTTTCACCCGCCGCCAGATCGCCGCCCCAGTAATCTTCCCGGACCTGGAAGCCTTCTTTGACGTACGGCTGCGCGGCTTCAAGCGCGAACGATTGAGCGTCATCGACCGAGGCACGGCTGGCCGGCGCCGCGACAAAAGCCAGGGCGGCCAGAAGGCTGATCCGCAACGCCGTTTTAAAAAAAGAAGTCATGAAAGGTTCAGGGGGTTTTCTTGGTGATGGCGTCGCCGAGCCGGGTCGTGATGTCGTTGATTTTCTTAACCGAGGCCGGCGGAATGTGCGCGTCCCCGACATCGATCAGCGGCCGGACTTCGATCAAGGCCGCATGAATATCCTGGAGCAACTTCAGGTTGAACTCCGGCATCGCCTGCAATCGGGTCTCGAAATAATTCAGCAGGTCAGGCTGATGGAGCAGCTCCGAGCCTTCCTCTGAATACTTTTTCGTCACGACCGCGGTCAGAACTTCCGTGCCGCGGAGCCAGCCGCCGAGGCTGACCAGTTGCGACAACTTTTCGTCGTGCACTTCGTTCATCGCCTGCTGGACGCTGTTCTGGGTCTTGTCGAGTTCCTGTCGGACGGCGGCCCAATTGCGCTTGTCCGCCGCGTCCGTGATCGCTTTCGCATGGGCCGTGATGGAGCTGCTCACGCCGATCGCCTTCGACAGCGTCAGCACGCGCTGGCCGATTTCCTTCACGGTCGGTGCATCCTCGGCCTGGACCGCAATAAAGCCGTCAGCGATCACCGCGCCGAGGAGCAATGCGATCCGCGGGCGCTCCGTGAAATTGGTTCCCTTGTCGTTCCGGACGTACTCGCGCCAGTTCACGCCGCCGAGTTTGTTGAGCGCGCCGAAAACCTCATTGGGCAACGGCACCACGACGTTCTCGACTTTTTTGGAAAGCTGTTTCACGTCCACGCGTTTCGGGGCCTCCGCGGCCTGCGCCGAAAGCGAAAGGGCCACGAGAATGGCGACGGTGAGTTTGGAAATTCTATCGATTGATATCATCGGGCTCTTCGACTGTTGATTTCGCCTTCGTATTCAGGATTAATGGCCTAACAGTAAACAGAAGTCTCTACCGCACAAATCTACCGGCCTAAGATTTTGACTCTGAATCGCAACAACCCTGCCCGCTGGCGGCATTTACCCGGAATTTTCGCTGCGAGGCGCGCCGCTCAATGAACGCGCGACGGCTCAAGCAGATCCTGGATCGGGCGCGGACGAAACGCATCCTCGTCATCGGCGACTTGATGCTGGACGAATTTGTCTGGGGCAAGGTGAAGCGAATTTCTCCCGAAGCGCCGGTGCCCGTGGTTGAGGTCACGGGGGAAAGCTTTTATCCCGGCGGCGCCGCGAATGTCGCGCGGAACCTGCGCGAATTCGTCGGGCACGTCGCGGTCGTCGGAATGTTCGGTTCCGATCGCGGCGGCCGGCAGCTTCGCGAATTGATGGAGGAGCAAAAGATCGAGACGAAAAGCGCGGTCGAGGATCCCGGTTTTGCGACCATCGTCAAAACGCGGATCATTGCGCGCAACCAGCAGGTCGTTCGGGTCGATCGCGAGCAATTGCGTTCCCCTACCCCCGTCCAGGTCACGGCCATCGTTCGCAACGTCCAACGTCAGCTTGCCAAAACTGACGCGATCATCTTCGAGGATTACGGAAAGGGCTTCCTGGCGGGAGAGCTCGTGCGCCGGATTTGCGACTATGCCCTTGCCGCCGGCAAAATCGTCACGAGCGATCCGAATCCGCATCATCCGATCGAATGGAAGAGCGTGACGGCGGTGAAGCCGAACCGGAACGAAGCTTTTCTCGCCGCCGGGTTGCCGTCGAGCGATCCCGCGCCGGCGCCGATGAAAGACAAACCGTTGCTGAAGGCCGGCGAAATTTTGCTGGAGAAGTGGCAAACGAAACTCGTCCTCATCACCCTGGGCGAACAGGGCATGATGCTTTTCGAGCGCGGAAAGAAGCCGCATCACATTCCGACGAAGGCGAGACAAGTGTTCGATGTTTCCGGCGCGGGTGATACCGCCATCGCGCTCTTTACGCTTGCTCTCTCCTGCGACGCGACGCCGGTGGAAGCGGCGGAAATCGCGAACCACGCCAGCGCTGTCGTCGTAGGAAAGGTCGGCACGGCCACCGTCACGCCGGAAGAATTGAGAGCGAGCTTTCAAAATGACCGGCTCGCCTAACGAGGGCCGGCCCGCGGTATTCCTCGATCGCGACGGCACCCTGATGCGCGACGTCGATTATTGTGGCGATCCGCGGAACGTCGAGGTGTTCCCGCAAGCGCGCGAAGCGTTGGGCCGCCTGAAGCAAAATGGTTACAAGCTGGTGATCATCACGAACCAGAGCGGTATTGGGCGGGGCTATTTCAGCGAGTCAGAGTATCGAGCCGTGGAAACGGAGTTTTTGCGCCAGCTCGGCGATGGTTTGATCGATGCGAGTTATCATTGCCCCGACTTGCCCCCGAGCGATTCCATTCGGCGCAAGCCCGGGCCCGGCATGATCTTCGAAGCGCAACGCGATCATTATCTCGATCTGCGCCGCTCCTTCCTCATCGGGGACAAGGAGAGCGATATCGGCTGCGGACGGAACGCCAGCGTGCGAACGATTCTCGTGCAAACCGGTTACGGAACGAGCCAGACGAACGCCGCCGCCGATTGGATCGCGCGCGATATCGGCCACGCGGCTGACATTATTTTAGAGCAACATGACTAAAGCTGTCGGTATTATTCCCGCGCGATGGGGCTCAACGCGGTTTCCCGGCAAGGCGTTGCATGAGATCGAGGGCAAGCCGCTGCTCCAGCATGTTTGGGAACGCTGCCGGCGCGCGAAGAAACTCGACCGTCTTATCATCGCCACCGACGATTTCCGCATTGCCGAGGCGGCCTTTGATTGGGGCGCGGAGATCGCGATGACCTCGGCGAAGCACGCGAGCGGCACCGACCGGATCGCGGAAGTGGCGGGCAAGATGAAGCCGTTCGCTCATGTCATTAACATCCAGGGCGACGAGCCGTTGATCGATCCGAAGTTGATCGATCGCCTTGTGCGCGAGTTGCAGCGCGACAAGAAGCTGGAAATGATTACCGCCGCCCATCCATTCGACGATCCGAGCGACGCCGAGTCCCCACACCAGGTTAAGGTCGTGCTGAATAAAAACGGCGAAGCGCTCTATTTTTCGCGCGCGGCCATTCCGGCATCAAGGAGCGGCGGTTTACAAACCGCCGACGAATTAAGACGGCGGTTTGGAAAGCGCCGTTCCTTGCCTTTGTATTTCCGCCACCAGGGCATCTACGGTTACCGGCGCGATCTTCTCCTTCGCTTTGTGCGCTGGAAAACGTCACCGCTGGAGCGGGCGGAATCCCTCGAACAATTGCGCGCGCTGGAGAATGGAGTAAAGATTCAAGTGGTCATGACGGGCAGCGGATCGCCTGGCGTCGACACGCCGGAGGACGCTAAAGCTGTAGCCGCTTCGCTGTGCGAAACGCGGGATCGATCCGGCAACGTTGGTCGCGCTCACGTCGCCCACAGGGCGACGGCTACAGGTCGGAGATCGAGATGAAGTATATTTTTATTACCGGTGGAGTGGTCAGTTCGTTAGGCAAAGGCCTGGCGGCGGCTTCGCTCGGCACGCTTCTCGAGTTGCGCGGCTTGCGCGTCGTCTTTCAGAAATTCGATCCCTACCTGAATGTCGATCCAGGAACGATGAACCCCTTCCAGCACGGCGAAGTTTACGTGCTCAACGATGGCGCCGAAACCGATCTCGATCTCGGCCATTACGAGCGCTTCACCAATTGCGTTCTCTCCCGGCACAATAATCTCACCAGTGGTCAGGTTTACGAAAACGTGATCCTCAAGGAACGCCGCGGCGATTACCTCGGGAAAACCGTGCAGGTGATTCCGCACGTCACCGACGAAATCAAGAACCGCATTCGCGAAGTCGCAGCCGAAAGCAAAGCCGACGTCGTCATCACGGAAATAGGCGGTACTACCGGCGACATCGAAGGGTTGCCGTTCCTCGAAGCGATCCGGCAATTCATTCTCGAAGTCGGCTCGCAGAATGTCGTGAACGTCCACGTGACGCTGGTTCCGTACATTCGGGCGGCGGGCGAGTTGAAGACGAAACCGACTCAGCAGAGCATCGCAAAGCTGCGCGAGATTGGTCTCCAGCCCCAGGTGTTGCTCTGCCGCACGGAGCATCCGCTCGATACCGAGCTACGCCAGAAACTCTCGATGTTCTGCAACGTTTCACTGCGCGGCGTAATCGAGGCGCGGGACGTCAAACATACCATTTACGAGATGCCATTGATGCTCAACGAAGAAGGGCTCGACGATCTGATCTGCGAGCTGCTCCACATCGAAGCGCCGAAGCCGGACCTAACGAACTGGCGAAAATTTGTCGAGCGCGTGGTGAGCCCGAAGAAGCAGGTGAAGATCGCGGTCGTCGGTAAATACATCGATTTGCAGGACGCCTACAAAAGCATTTACGAATCGCTCACCCACGCGGCGGCGAGCCAGGATTGCGGCATCCAGTTGGAATTGATCGACGCGGAAAAGCTCGAGGGCGGCGTTGATGGCCATTTTAAGGATGTCGCCGGGGTGCTGATCCCGGGCGGATTTGGCGAGCGCGGCGTCGAGGGAAAAATCAGCGCGGCTCGCTTCGCGCGGGAGAACAAGATCCCGTATCTCGGGCTTTGCCTCGGCATGCAGGTCGCCACGATCGAATTCGCGCGCAACGTTTGCGGCCTGGAAAAAGCGAACAGCACGGAGTTCGATGAAAACGCGGCGGACCCGGTAATTTGCCTGCTCGACGAACAACGCGACGTAAAGAACAAAGGCGCCAGCATGCGCCTCGGCACGTGGCCGACGAAGATCGCGAAGGGAACGGTTGCGGAAAAGATTTATGGCGATGGTGAAGTACTGGAGCGCCACCGGCACCGCTACGAGTTCAACATGAAGTATCGCGAACGCATGGGAGAAAAAGGCTTCACGATCTCAGGCACGTCACCCGACGGCTCGCTCGCCGAACTCATCGAGTTGCGCGATCATCCGTATTTCCTGGCTTGCCAGTACCATCCGGAATTTCAGAGCAAGCCGAACAAGCCGCACCCGCTCTTCAAAGGCTTCATCGAAGCGGCTATTGCGCACAAAGGTTAGACCGTCGATGCGCGGCGAAGGCGGTCGTTGATCGCGGCGCCGAGGCCTTGGTCGGGCACCTTTTCGGCGACGATGAGGTGGAGGCTTTGCCCATCCAGTTCGCGCAAATAGCGAAAAAGATTCGTAGCAGCTTCGGCCACGTCTTGCCGTTTGCTCAAGCGTCTCACCGCGGCAAACTCGTCCTGCTCCGGCCTATTCCAAGCCAGCAATCCGCAACGTTTACCGGCCGGACAGATGAATGTCGCCGCATCATCGACCAGGAGGAGGGGCGTTCTGGGAGCGTAATGCGACAGGAGCTGCCCCGGGGCTTCGGGATGCGAAGTTGGCTCGATCACGGCGATCTCGCCGAAGTCCGCGAGCTGTTCCTGCGTCACGGGGCCGCGGCGCAGAATTTCGATTCGCCCATTTCGAACGGCGATGATCGTCGATTCAAGTCCGTGCGTGGTCGGCCCGGCATCGACGATCAATGGGACCAGGCCATCGAGCTCCTCCCGGACATGCGCGGCCGAGGTCGGACTGATCCGCCCGAACTGATTCGCGCTCGGGGCCGCCAGCGGGCCGCCAAATGTCCGGATGATTTCAGAGAAAACCGGATGCGCGCTGAGGCGAACGGCCACGGTGTTGAGGCCGGCTGTGACCAAATCCGAGATGGCCGCTCGGCGCGGAAAAACAAATGTTAAGGGGCCGGGCCAGAACTGTTTCCGTAATCGTTCGAAGAGAGACATCATCGCCTTATCGATGATCGCGACCCGCCCGATAGCCTCAGCGTCCGGCAAGTGGACGATGAGCGGGTCGAACTGAGGACGGGACTTCGCCCGAAAGATCTTGAGCACCGCTTCTTCCCGCAACGCGTCGGCTGCAAGACCGTAGACGGTTTCGGTCGGCAGCGCGACAGCCTCCCCTCCCCTTAACAACTCGACGGCGCGGCGAACTGCCTCGCCGTCTGTGCCGGCCGAAACGACGTCCGTCTTCACGCGTTCCGCTGGTTGAGCGCATCGCGCGCTTTCGTGACGGCGTCGATCGCAGCCTCGGCGGTCGACGCGAGCACGGTCAGATGCCCCATTTTGCGCCGTGACCGGGGATGATGTTTCCCGTAAAGGTGCAAGCGCACACCCTGAACGGCGAGCGCAGCCACCCAGTTCGGTTCGCCGCCCTGCCAAAGATCGCCCAGCAGGTTCGCCATCGCCGAGGGCGAAAGAAGTTGTGTGGAGCCGAGCGGCAAGCCACAGACTGCCCGCACGTGTTGTTCGAACTGACTGGTCCCGCACCCTTCAATCGTCCAATGCCCGGAGTTGTGGGGACGCGGTGCCAGCTCGTTTGCCAGCAAAGTCCCATCGCGTTGCAGGAACATTTCCACTGCCATTAAACCGACGAGATCCATCTTTTCCGCGATGGCCCGGGCGAGATCAGCGGCCGATTTTTCCACCTCCGCCGAGACCCGAGCCGGAACGACGGTGACGTCGAGGATGTGATTGCGATGCATGTTTTCGCAAACCGGGAACGTGGCCATCGAACCGTCGGGCCCGCGGGCCACGATGACTGACAGTTCCTTCTCGAAATCGATCGCAGCTTCCAGGATCAATTCGTCGCCGGGTCGCTCCTGCCAGATTTGCGCAGCGTCGACTGGCTCCTCAATGAAGCGTTGCCCTTTCCCGTCATAACCAAAGGCCGCGCTTTTCAAGATCGCAGGGGTTTTGATTGTGCCAATGGCGGCGCTCAATTCCGCCGCGCTTCGCACCGCCCGATAGGGCCCGACCGGAATTCCGGCCTGGGCGAGGAAATCTTTTTCACGAAGCCGATTTTGTGCGGTGTGCAGGACCGAGCTGGCCGGACGGACTTCGCATTCCGCCGTGCACCAATCGACGGTTTGGCGCGGAATATTCTCGAACTCGAAGGTGAGGAGATCGAGGTCCTTCGCGAATTCTCGGACCGCCGCTTCATCTTCGTAGGCGCCAGTCACCTCGCGGTCGGCGAATTGTCCCGCCGGTGTATTTTTTTCCGGACTGAATACGTGGACTCGATAACCCATCCTGCGGGCGGCGACGGCGAACATGCGGCCGAGCTGGCCGCTCCCCATCAAACCGATGGTCGCGCCCGGCAGGAAGCGCCGCGTCATGGCACGCGCTGCGTCAGCACCGCGTCGGTTTGCCGCTTTCGAAACGCTTCGAGTTTCTTCCGGATCTTTTCGTCGCTGAGCGCCAGAATGCTCGCGGCCAGTAAGGCCGCGTTCGTCGCGCCCGCTGTTCCGATGGCGAGCGTCCCCACCGGCACACCCGCGGGCATCTGCGCGATGGAGAGCAGGGAATCCATTCCGTGAAGGGCATGCGATTGGATCGGAACGCCCAGGACCGGGAGCCAGGTGTGGGCTGCGATCATTCCAGGCAAATGGGCCGCGCCTCCAGCGCCGGCGATGATTACTTCCAGGCCCCGTTCCGCCGCGGTCCGCGCGTACTCGGCCATCATCTCCGGCGTGCGATGAGCCGACACGATGCGATGTTCGTTCGGCACGCCGAGTTCCTCGAGAAGCTCCACCGCGTGCCGCATCGTCTCCCAATCCGAAGTACTTCCCATGATGACAGCCACGCGTGCGCCGGAATTTTTGGCCTCAGACATGATAGACTTTCATCACTTCCCTAGAACTGCTCTGCTTGCAAAGAGCTTTTTCGAATGAAGGAACGCGGCGACGCCATCGTGCTGATCGGGTTTATGGGAGCGGGAAAATCTTCCGTTGGCCGGACGCTGGCGCGAATGACTGGTCTGCCGCGCTTCGATACGGACGAGCTGGTCGCGTCCCGATTCGGTCTCACGGTTTCGGAAATCTTCGAGACTCAGGGCGAGGAAGCGTTTCGCGAGGCAGAGACCGGCGCCCTTCGGGAATTAGCCGGCAGAAGTGGTGCCATCATCACGACTGGGGGCGGAATCCTTCTCCGGCCGGAGAATGCCGAGCTGGTGCGCGGCCTCGGGACCGTTGTGCATCTCGAGGCGGACGAAGTAACCCTCTTCCGGCGCATCAACCGCCGCGCGACCCGCCCGCTCTTGCAGACGGAAAATCCGCGGGCGACTCTGACGGAATTGTTACGGGTGCGCCTGCCACTTTACCGGGCGGCGGCGGACATCGAGGTGGACACCTCACTCCTCACTCATGATGAAGTGGCGACGAAAATTTTGAATCATATCGAGAACCGATGATAGCGATCGACTCCACCAAAGATGAGATAGTCGCTCGCGCGAAAGCGCTCGGCTTCGATTCGTGCCGGATCGCAAAGGCCGCTTCACCGGCACACGCGGAAGAATTTCGTTCCTGGTTACGCGGAGGAGCCGCTGGCGAAATGCAATGGATGGAACGCGGCGCGGAGAAGCGCTCCGACCCGCAACAGGTTTTGCCCGGCGCGCGGTCGATCATTATCGTCGCGCTCAATTATTGGCAGGGAACCGAAACCGCGCCACGAACGCCGGGCCGCATCGCGCGCTACGCCTGGGGCAACGATTACCACGACCTGATGCTAGAGAAACTCGAGCAGCTCAGCGCGTTTCTGACGAGCCTCGGCGGAAGCCAGAAATGTTACGTGGATACCGGCCCAATCCTCGAGCGCGATCACGCGGCCGAGGCCGGCATCGGCTGGCATGGCAAGAGCACGATGCTGATCGATCCGAAGCTCGGCACCTGGTTTTTCCTCGGCGAAATCCTGACGACGCTCGACCTGCCAGCCGACCAGCCGCAACCGCCACGCTGCGGAAGTTGCCAGCGCTGCATGACCGCGTGCCCGACCGGCGCGATCACAGAGCCACACCGGCTCGATGCGCGGCGTTGCATTTCCTACCTGACGATAGAGCTAAAGGGTTCGATCCCGCTCGAATTGCGGCCGCTCATCGGCGACCGGATTTACGGATGTGACGATTGCCTCGACGCGTGCCCGTGGAATCGGTTCGCGGCGGTCTCCCGCGAAGCGGCGTTCGCTGCCGGCCCAGCGGTGGACATGCGGTTGCGCGATTATCTCGCCCTGAACGAGGCAGGATTTCGCGCGCTCTTTCGCCGTTCGCCGATCAAGCGAATCAAGCGGCGCGGGTTCCTGCGAAATGTTTGTGTCGCGCTCGGGAACGTCGGCGATGAGAGCGACTTGCCCGCCCTGGAACGAGCGGCTCTGGACTCCGAGCCGCTCATTTCCGAGCATTCGGCCTGGGCGATCCGCCAGATTCGGGCCCGCATAACCGCGGCGGATGGGATCTCGCCCCCGGCCAGGAAAGGTTTGAATCCAAGCGATCTCGTAGTTGCATCTATATAGAGATGAGCGTCAATATCGGGCCAAAACGGTGGAATTGATGGAAATTGTAATTTTGGAGTGAACGTGATTTGCTATCTAGAGCTCTAAAGAGTCCGATCCCTATCGGCCCAACCAGCCCCCCAACTGACATGCACCAAGTCGCCACCCCCACCCATACGCCGCGCAAGAAACGCTCCCGCCGCAGGCGTTACATCATTTTGGGCTCCATCGGGCTGCTGCTGCTGTGGATCGTCGTCGCCTCGATCATGGGCAAGCGGGAGAAGCCGATCCCGGTGACGACAGAGAAAGCGATTCGCAAGACCATCGTGCAGACGGTCTCGGCCACGGGGAAGATCCAGCCCGAAACCGAGGTGAAGATTTCACCGGAAGTCGCTGGCGAGATCACGGAGTTACCCGTGGAGGATGGCAAAGTCGTGAAGAAGGGCGATCTCCTGATGAAGATCAAACCTGATTCCTACAAGGCGCTGGTCGAACAACAGCAGGCTGCCATCAGCGCCGCGAAGGCCATGAATCTTCAGGCGAAGGCGACCCTGGCCAAGACGGAACAGGATTTGAAGCGATCCCAGGATCTCTTCACCAAGAAAATGATTTCGGAATCGGAATTCAACACTGCTCAGACGGCGCGCGATGTCGCGAGTTCGACCTACGAAAGCACGCTGCACGAAATCGAGCGCGCGGAGGCAGGCTCCAGCCAGGCGCGCGATCAGCTTTCCAAGACGACGATCTATTCGCCGATCGATGGAACGGTGACCGTCCTGAACAGCAAGCAGGGCGAACGCGTGGTGGCCACGAACCAATTCGCCGGCACGGAAGTCATGCGCGTGGCCGATCTCAACATCATGGAAGCGCGCGTGGACGTAAACGAGAACGACGTCGTGAACGTGAAGCTGGGCGACAAGGCTCTGGTCACGATTGACGCCTACGGCGAGCGCAAGTTTCACGGCACCGTGGTGCAAATAGCGAACACCGGCAAAACCAGCGGCACCGGGACGCAGGAGGAAGTGACCAACTTTGAAGTGAAGACGCGCATCGACGATAACGACGTCAAATTACGGCCTGGCCTGAGCTGCACCGCCGAAATTCAAACCAACATGGTCAAGGACGTCGTCGCTGTCCCGATGCAAAGCGTCACGATTCGGACCGGCGACAGCAACCTCAGCCCGGAGGAGATCGAAAAGCGCAAACAAAAACAGGAGGCGAGCGACAAGGGAGACAACGCCGCCGAATTCAAAAATCAGAAACTCGAGAAGAAAACCGAGAAAGAAGAGCGCGAGAAAATCATCAAGGGCGTCTTCACGATGGGTAAAGACGGGAAAGCGCACTGGGTCAAGGTCACGACCGGAATCGCCGACGACACCTACATGGAGATCAAAAGCGGCGTCCAGCCTGGGGACGAAGTTATCTCCGGCAGTTACAGCGCGATCAGCCGCAAGTTGAAAGACGGAGCGAAAGTCGCCATCGACAAGGAAACGACCACAACCAAGTAGCCGCGCCACGCCGGCGGCCAGGGAATATGCTCACCACGGATACGATTCGACCGCGCGGTCCGATCGTCATCGATATCGAGAACATCACGAAGCATTACGTGATGGGCGAAGAGACCGTGCACGCGCTGCGCGGCGTCTCCCTTCAGATTCATCGCAACGAATACCTCGCCATCATGGGGCCGAGCGGCAGTGGTAAATCCACTCTCATGAATATGCTCGGCTGTCTCGATACGCCGAGCTCCGGACGCTATGAATTTAACGGCAAGGATGTTTCCGCGATGGATGATGACGAGCTGGCGGCGATCCGGAACCGCGAGATCGGATTTGTTTTCCAGACCTTCAATCTCCTTCCTCGCTCCACCAGTTTGCGGAACGTGGAGCTGCCGCTGATTTACGCGGGGATCGATCCTGATACGCGCGAAGAGCGGGCCGCGCAAAGTTTGCGCGACGTCGGTTTGGGCGACCGTCTGCTCCACAAGCCTAACGAGTTGTCGGGCGGCCAGCGCCAGCGGGTGGCGATCGCGCGCGCCCTGGTCAACGACCCGTCCATCATCCTGGCGGATGAGCCGACGGGAAACCTCGATTCCAAGACTGGCGAAGAGATCATGTCCCTCCTGGAGAATTTGTATCAGCGCGGTAACACGATCATTCTCGTGACGCACGAAGCGGACATCGCGCGGCACGCCCGGCGCACGGTGTTTTTGCGAGACGGCTTGGTCGAAAGCGACGCCAGCGCGGATCAACCGGAGATCGCGACGCTGGCCTTTACCTAATCTTCATCCATGAAGCGATTCCTCTACGAGCTGTCGGAAAGCTGGAAGATCGCGCTCGCGCAGATGCAGTCCAACAAGACGCGCTCGATGTTGACCGCGCTCGGCGTGATCATCGGCATCGTGGCCGTGACGTTAATGGGCACCGCCATCGCCGGCATCCAGACCGGCTTCGATAAGAGCATGGCGATTTTCGGCGATGATGTCCTCTACGTCAGCCAGCAACCATGGGCGCGGGTGAGTAATTGGTGGGAATATCGCGATCGGCGCGAGATAAAAACCGAATATGCCGAGCCCTTGAACCGTATGATCGCGGCGACGCCGAACTCGAATCTCATGATCGCGGTGCCGACCTCGAACATTCTGAAAAACGTCAAACGCGGGGATAACCAGGTCACGGGAATTTTCATTCAAGGAACGACTGCCGATTATCCCCTCATCTCAGTAGTCGATTTCAACGAGGGCCGGTTCTTCAACGAAATCGAAACCAGGACTGCGGCCAATGTCTGTTTGCTCGGCTACGATGTCGCGGATGCCCTGTTCCCCTCGGAAAGCCCGATCGGGAAAGAAGTGCAAATCAGCGGACAACAATTTCGGGTCCTCGGCGTCGGGGCGCGCCAGGGATCGTTTCTCGGCCTCTTCAGTCTGGACTCCATCGTGATCGTCCCGCTGCCGACTTTTAAGAAATTTTTCAGCGCCAAGAGTGAATCGGACGTCCGGGTGAAGATGCACGACAAGCTGAAGCTGGCGGACGCGAAGGATGAACTGACCGGTTTGATGCGGCGGGTGCGCGCGTTGCCGCCAGAGAAGAAGGATGACTTCAGTATCAACGAGCAACAGGCGTTCAAGAGCGTGCTCGATCCGGTGAAGAATTCGATCGCGGTCGCAGGGCTGTTCATCACCGGGCTGTCGCTCTTTGTTGGTGCTATCGGGATCATGAACATCACCTTCGTGAGCGTGAAGGAGCGGACGAAAGAAATCGGCACGCGCAAAGCGCTGGGCGCGCGGCGGCGGACGATCCTGCTCCAGTTCCTGATCGAGTCGACATCGCTCTGTATTCTTGGCGGGTTGATCGGGTTGATTCTCGCCTTCCTGATGTGCTCCAGCATCGCGAAAGCGTTTCCCTCTTTCCCGATCCAGTTTTCTCTCGGCTTCGTGCTGATCGGGATGGTTGTCTCCATCCTCACCGGTTTGATTTCCGGTTTCGCTCCCGCCTGGTCGGCCTCGCGCTTGGATCCGGTGACCGCGCTCAGGTATGAGTAAGCGCGCTTCATACGACCTACAGGACACATAGGACCTATGCAATTCCGCGAAATCATCTCGATGGCCCTCCAGTCGTTAGGTGCAAACAAACTGCGCTCGGGGCTGACGATGGTAGGCATCACGATCGGCGTCTTTTCCGTCATTTCGGTGATGACGGCGATCGGCGCGCTCCAGTCCTCGATCGAAGGCGGCATTAGCTTTCTGGGCTCTAACATTTTCCAGTTCGCCAAATATCCGGTCAGTGGCGGCCAGGGTGGGCGCAATGCGCAGAAGTACGAAAATCGCCGCAATATCTCCTACGCCCAGGCCATCCGGTATCAGCAGTTGATGGAAGGGATCGCGCGGGACGTTTGCCTGAAGTGTTTCGATTTCAAAGGCCAATGCACTTACAATGGGTTGAAGACGCCACCGGCCTTGACCGTCGCAGGGTCGAACAAGAGTTTCCTCGCCGCGAATTCCTACTCCCTCGACTACGGGCGCAATCTCACCGACGAAGATGTGGACCTCGCGCGCAACGTGATCCTGATCGGGAAGAGCATCGAGAAAAATCTCTTTCCCCATGAAACGCCGATCGGGAAAGTGATCAGGATAAATGGACATCCGGTGTCGGTCATTGGGGTTTTGGCAACAAAGGGCTCTGCCTTTGGCCAAAGCCAGGACGACATTTGCGTCATGCCGATCACGCGGTTTTTCGAAAATTTTGGATCGGCCAAGCGGACCGTAAACATCGCCACGCAATCGTACTCGGCGGACACTTATAATCGCACACTCGACAAAGGAATTGGCGCGATGCGTCTGGCCCGTGGTCTTAAGCCAAACCAGCCGGACGACTTTGAAATTTATTCGAACGACTCACTCAAGAGCGCCTTCACTTCCGTCGCTGACGTTGTCCGCGTCGGCGCCTTTGTCATCAGTCTGATCGCGCTCATCGCCGCCGGAATCGGGATTATGAACATTATGCTGGTGAGCGTCACGGAACGGACGAAGGAGATCGGGATCCGGAAATCGATCGGCGCCCGCAGCCGCGACATCCTTCGGCAATTCCTGACCGAGGCGGTCTTCATTTCGGAGGCCGGGGGAATTCTCGGAATCATCCTTGGGGTTATCGGAGGGGACCTCCTCGCCGTGTGGCTCCAGGCCGATCTGATCTTTCCGTACGGCTGGGCGATTGCCGGATTGATCGTGTGCTCGGCCATCGGCATCGGCTTCGGCTTTTATCCAGCCTATCGGGCTGCCTCGCTCGACCCGATCGAAGCGCTGCGTTTCGAGTAGTTCCTGGAGCCGGCCTGCTCCCGCAGCCGCGGGACCGGAGGCACTGAGCGTCTTTGTCCTCCCTCACCGGTACGAGGGCGTGCCGGCTCCAGAGGCACGCAACTTGCGCTTGCTTTGCTTTGACATGCCAAGCGCTCCTTCTATCCTCGGACCTTTCGCTCGCTACCGCCGTGCCTGCTTCCCAAGAATCTCGTGCCGGGATAGCGCCTAGCGTTCTTCTCGTCGAAGAATACGATGCGCTCGCGGCTGCCATCACGTCGGCGCTGAAGAAATTCGCGCCGCGCCATCGCGTCCGGGCGGTCGAGTCTCTGGCGGAGGCCGAGGCGAGTGCGGCCGAAACCAACCCCCAACTTCTGATCGTCGATTTCGATCCGCCGCGGGCGGATGTCATCGACTTTCTGGAAAGGATCGCCGGGGCCTGTCCGAATGCGCGTTTTCTCGCGATCGCCTCCGGCGTTCCGCCCGATCTTCATTCCGAACGCTACGGACCGAATGCGATTCAATTCGTGGAGAAACCTTTCGAGCTGGCGGAATTCGGCGCCGCTGTCCAGGCACTGCTCGGTCCATGGACGAACGCTGTCTCAGGTGACTCACGCGGAACGCTGCGCGACCTCAACGTGCGCGATCTGATTCCGTTGCAAGGTCTCAACCAGGCGACCGCGGTCCTGCATCTGCGTTCGCCGGATGAGCGCGGCGGCGAAATCCATTTTCTGGACGGCCAGATCACGCATGCCGCCACGGGAAACTTCACTGGCCCGGGCGCATTGCACCAGATGATACGCTGGAAAAATCCGCGGGCCCGCGAGACGGAGCAAGTGATCGGCGCACCTCGCACGATTCACGGTCCGTGGTCGCAGGTTTTCCTGGAGGCGTTGCGCAAGACGGCCCTGGTGGCGGAAGAAACCCCGGAACCCACGGTGGCGGCTGCGATTCCCGAGCCGCCGAAGGAGATCGTTAAGACCGGCAAGAAAATCGTCATCATCGACGATACCGAGATGCTGTTGATCTTCGTGGAAGACGTGTTGGCTACGGCCGATCCGAACCTGCAAATCACGACGGCGTTTACGGGAAGCGAAGGTGTCCGGCGCGCCGAAGTGATAATTCCCGATCTGGTGCTGCTGGATTACAGCCTGCCCGATCTGCGTGGTGACCAGGTCTGCGAACGTCTGTTGGAAAACGAAACGACGGCGAAGATTCCAGTCGTGATGATGTCTGGCCACGTGGCCGAAATGGCCGCGGCGGCGCGAAAATATCCGAACATCGTCGCCACCATCGCCAAGCCGTTCATGTCCGATGCGCTTGTCTCCCTCGTCACCCAAACGCTGGCCAAAGAGCCGATGCCTATGACTGCTCCCGCTCGCCGGGGAAATGGGAAACAGCCGCCGAAGAAGAATGGGGCCAGCGCTGCCAAAGAGAGCGTCGAAAAACAGCCGGCTCCTGCGCCTCCGCCATCCGTGGCGCCGCTACCGCTTCCCGTCGAACCGCCATTACCCGCGCCGCCACCAGCGATTTCCCAGCCTGGGCCCCCGGCCCAGCTCGCTACCGCGAACGGCAGCTCCGTTGTCCTCGGATTGGGAATAGAGGTCATCGCGGTTCAGTTCACGTCGCGCTTTCAAGTTGGAACAATCCGGGCGCGCCCAACCGCTTCGACCTTGTCGCTCACTCATTCCTCGGCGCCGGCGGAAAACCTCCTCGCGGGCTTTGAGATCGGACCGGTCGAACTCGATGGGCACGGCCGCATCCAAACCATGCGCGTGGTGCCGACCCGGCAGCCTGCCAAACGCATCGAAGCAAAGAACGGCTTCGCGATTAACGACGTCGCCCTCATAAACCAAAACGCTTCGATTCAGATGACAGCCGGCGCATCAGCGCCCATGACGATGCAACTGATGGCGCTATTCAAGGTGGCCGGCGTGGAATTGTCCGACCGGTTTGAAGTGGAGCAGCTCATCCTGCAACCGGCGGGCAGCCGAGTGCGGGTTACGCTCGATCCCCAGGCTCGCCCGGCCTCCGCCACCGAATTCGAAACCGTGCAAGTGACGCTCGACGCGTCGCGACGTATCGCCGAGTTCGTCTTGAATTCCGCGAATCGCTAATAGGCGCTGTAGCCGCGGCGCTCAGTCGCCGCGTCCAACGCTCGCAGAAGACCGCGCCGACAGAGCGGCGCCACTACAGCGCTAACCCAAACCCACGGCGCGGAACGTTTCGTCCACGTGCCGCAGATGAACGTCGAGCGAGCAAAGCGCATCGATCTCCGATTCCGACAGGCGCGCCGTGATCTCGGGCTCGCGTTTCGCATTCTGCCCGAAGGAATCAGAGCCCTTCCACGTCTTCATCGCCGCGCGCTGGACCGCTTCGTAAGCGTTCTTCCGCTCCGCGCCGGCCCGCGTCAACGCCAGCAGGATCGACTGGCTGAAGTAGAGACCTTTGCTCAGCTGAAGGTTCTGCTCCATCCGCTCCGGATAAACTTGGAGGCCTTCCACCAGCTCGGTCAGTTTCGTCAGCATGTAGTCGAGAAGAATGGACGAGTCAGGCAGGACGATCCGCTCGGCGCTCGAGTGACTGATGTCCCGTTCGTGCCAGAGCGCCACGTTCTCGAGGCCCACGATCGCATTGCCGCGCAACACCCGCGCCAGGCCGCTCAACCGTTCCCCGGTGATCGGGTTCCGCTTGTGCGGCATGGCCGAGCTTCCCTTTTGGCCTTCCGCGAAAAATTCTTCCACTTCGAGGACCTCCGTCCGTTGCAAATGGCGGAACTCGGTCGCCCAGCGATCGATGCTCGACGCGATTAGCGCCAGGGTCGTTCCAAACTCCGCGTGCCGATCGCGCTGGATGATTTGCGTGGAAATGTTCGCCGCCTTCAGCCCGAGCTTCTCGCAAACGCTGCGTTCGATCGCCGGATCCAGGTGCGCGTGCGTGCCCACCGCGCCGCTCAGTTTGCCGACGCGTATCCGTTCGCTCGTTTGCGCTAGCCGCTCTTCGGCCCGCCCAAATTCGTCGAACATCAAAGCCAGCTTCAACCCGAACGTGATTGGCTCCGCGTGAATGCCGTGGCTGCGCCCGATCATCGGCGCCATTTTGTAACGCTGGGCCTGCGTCGCGATTGCTGCCCGCAACGCCTTCAAATCTTCCGCCAGGATCCCGCAAGCTTCCGTCAGTTGAACGGCCAGCGTCGTATCGAGAATATCCGAGGAGGTCAGTCCCTGATGCATCCATCGCGCCGCCGGCCCGACCGATGCCGCGACGTTTTCGAGGAAGGCAATGACGTCGTGATTCGTCCGTCGCTCGATCTCCGCGATCTCCGAAATGGAAAACCGCGCCTTCTTTCGGATCTCCGCCGCGTCCTCCTTCGGGATCTGGCCCAGCTCAGCCATCGCCTCGCAGGCCAAGGTCTCGATCTCCAGCCAGATCTGGAACTTGCGCTCGTCCGACCAGAGCTGGCGCATTTGCGGCCGGGAATAACGGTCGATCACCCGCGAAGATAAAAGCGTGAAGCGAAACGGAAAGCGTTTTGTACGCGAAAACGCCGCTTCGCGGGATGATCGCGAAGCGGCGCTTCGAAAGCTTTTAGAAAAGGAGGCCTAGCAAACGCGGGCGCGGGTGAACCGGCCGTTGCTTTCCACGCGCACCTGGCCGCTGCCGAGCAGATCAGCCACCGCCGCGACGGTTTCCTTGGTGTTCTTCGTGCAGGAACTCACCGCCAGGATGAGGTCGCCGAGTGAAAGTGTCCGCGGCTTGAGGATTTGATTGGTCTTTTTCATAGGAGTTGACCCTCTGTTTCAGCAGTTCGGGTGCCAACGTGCTAAGTGAGACCGCTCACGGGGAGATTTGTTCATCCGCCGCGGGACGGAAGGCCGACAAGGGGGGAATTCGCTGACACAAGTGTCAGCTTTGTAAACAAGCTTCCGTCAGCGCCGATCGCTCTCCGGACGGGCGGTCAGCCGCATTACGGCGAAGTAAAGCACCGTCAGCACGAGGATCGCGATCAGGATGTAGTGGAAGTTGCGGCTCTCCTTCACCGCCGTCACAAGTGCGCCGACGTTCTTCGATTCCACCATCTCCCGGGTGATGACGGTCTGGCCAAACCAGGCCAGGACCGAGCACCAGATCGCCGAACCGATAATCGTCATGAGGCTAAACTTGGCGAAGTTCATCCGGATCAATCCGGCTGGAAACGAGATCAGATGGCGAATAACCGGGAGCAGACGGGCGAAAAAGATCCCGCCCAGCTCGTAGCGGTGCAGCCAGCGTTCGGCCCGCTCCAGTTTATCTTCGTTGATGAAGAAATAGCGGCCCCAGCGTGCGATCACCACCCGTCCGAGCCAAAGCGCGACCCAATAACTCGCCGCCGCGCCCAGCCATGAGCCAAATGTTCCCGCCGCGACGACCCCATACACATTGAGCTTTCCTTCCGCCGCGAGGAACGCCGCCGGCGGGATGACCAGCTCGCTCGGCACCGGAAAGATCGAGCTTTCCATTGCCATGAGCACGATGATGCCGAGATAACCCCAGTCCTGGACCCAGCCGAACCAGACTTCAAGAAGGTGATGCATGGGAAGAATTCAGATTTTCGATTTCAGATTTCAGATTTAGCGTTGTCGGCCGTAATTGGTCGCGCGTTAGTTCAATCTGAAATCGGCAATCTGCAATCTTAAATTCTACCATGTCGATCTACCGCCGCGTCCTTGCCTACTACCGGCCGTTTTCGGCGCAGACCGCGCTCGGTCTGATTTTCGCGCTCGCCGCGATCGCGCTGAGTTTGCTGAAGCCATGGCCGCTCAAGATCATCGTCGACGATGTGCTGCAGCGGAATCCGCAGGCGCGGTTCGGCAATTCTCCCAACCTCATTCCCCTGCTCTGCCTCGTTTTCGTCGCGATCCAGCTTTTCTGGGGTCTCCTCAATCTCGCCAGCAATTACCTGTTCGTTAAGGTCGGCCTGCAGGCGCTGCTGAAACTGCGCACCGACCTGTACGCCTACCTGCAATCGCTCTCGTTGAAATATCACGATGCCCGGCGTTCCAGCGATTCCAGCTTCCGCGTCGCCTACGATTCGCAATCGATCCAGACCATCTACAACAAAGGGTTCGCGAATATTTTCGGATCGATCGTCACGTTGATCGGAACGTTCGTGATCATGCTGCGGATGGATTGGCAGCTTGCCCTGCTCTCGCTCGCCATCGTGCCGCTGCTCTTCGCAGCGATCTATTTCTTCGCGCATCGCATTCGGACCCAGTCCACTTCGATCCAGGAGCAGGACAGCGCCATGCTCGCCCAGGCGCAGGAAGGACTGGGTGCCATCCGCATGGTTCACGCTTTCGGGCGCGAGGATTTCGAGGTATCGCAATTTCACCAGCGCGCGAGCGAAAGCCTCCAGGCGAACCTGCGCCTCACCTTGACGAATGTGAACAGTGCCCTCGTGATCGGCACGCTCATCGCAGTCGGGACCGCCGCGATGTATTATGTCGGCTCGCTCCACGTGCTCAGTGGCGTGCTTACTCTGGGCTCGCTCCTTGTCTTCAGCGCTTATCTCCTAATGCTTTATCAGCCCCTCGAATCCCTGACCTACACCGCTTGGGCCATGGAAGGCGCGACCGCTGGCGCGCGGCGCTGCTTCGAAGTGCTCGACCGAACCGATGATGTCGTCGACGCGCCGGACGCTAAGGAAATTGACAATACAAGCGGCGCGCTCGGTTTTCAGAGCGTCGCCTTCAGCTACGGCTCGGAGCGGCCGGTTCTGCTCGACATCGACCTCTCAATCTCTCCGAACCAGATCGTCGCCCTTGTCGGCGGAACAGGCGCAGGCAAGAGTACGTTGCTAAGCCTGGTTCCGCGGTTCTACGATCCGAATTCAGGAACGGTCACGCTCGACGGCCAGAACCTGCGCGCTATCACCAAGAAATCGTTGCGCTCGAAAATCGCGATCGTTCTCCAGGACACACTTCTGTTTTCCACCACCATTCGCGAGAACATCGCTTACGGCCGGCCCGGCGCGACCGACGACGAGATCCGCGAGGCCGCCCGCCGCGCGCAGGCCGACGAATTCATCACCCGCCTGCCCGCCGGTTACGACAGTCCAGTGGGCGAACGCGGCGGACATCTCAGCGTGGGGCAGCGCCAGCGAATCGGGATTGCCCGTGCGTTTTTGAAAGACGCGCCGATTCTTCTATTGGACGAGCCTACATCCGCACTCGACCCGACCACCGAAGCCGCCATCATGGAAACCATCAAGGACCTGATGCACGGCCGTACTACTCTCATCGTCACGCATCGGCTCGCGACCATTCACGCCGTCGACCGCATCGTCGTGCTCGAGCACGGACGCATCGTCGAGCAAGGAACCGGCGCTGATCTGGTCGCGAAAGGCGGCGTTTACGCGAAGCTCTACGCCTCCGGGAATTACGCATCATGAGCAACGTCAACAGCGAGCGGCGCGTCGAAGCGGATTGGTGGAAAGACCCGATCCCGCCCAACGTGATTTTCGGCGAAGGCTTTTATTGCGAGAGCGCCCAGATATTTCGCCACCTCAAAAGCAAAGCGCCGCGCGCCGTCGTTCTTGGCGATCACGTCTCCTGTTATGCCGGCTGTTCTTTCGCGATCGGCGTGAACGGCAGTTGTTCCGTCGGCGACTTCACCCTCATGAACGGCGCGCTCGTCATGGCCGAGGAACGGATCGAAATCGGCTCGCATTGCCTCATCTCGTGGAACGTTGGCATCGCCGATTCCGATTTCCATCCGCTCGCCCCCGCCCAGCGCATCATCGACGCGCACGCGCTCGCGCCCTTCTTCAAGGACCGCCCGCCCCGTCCGAAACTCCGCACCATGCCCGTCATCATTTCCGATAACGTTTGGATCGGCATGAACGCCATCATTCTGAAGGGCGTCACCATTGGCGAAAATTCCGTCGTCGCGGCCGGTGCTGTCGTGACGAAGAGCGTCCCCGCCAATGTTGTCGTCGCCGGCAATCCCGCCGTGGTGACAAAAGAACTAACGCCCTAGCGCTTCCGCGGTCCTGATCGATAACACCCATGCAAGAATCAAATCCCTTACGAAGCGTCGCCGCTATCATCGTTGGGTTCCTGGCCGTCGTCGTCCTTTCCCTCGGCACCGACCAGCTGCTTCACATTCTCAAGGTATACCCGCCCTGGGGCGACCCGATGCCTCAACCCGGCTTGAATGCCCTGGCGCTTTCCTACCGAATCGTCTTCACCATCTTCGGCAGCTACCTCGCGGCAAGGATCGCGCCCCGTAATCCGATGCGCCACGCCATGATCCTCGGATTGATAGGAACGGTCTTCGGAACCGCCGGCGCCGTTGCTACGATTCCGATGCATCTCGGTCCGGCCTGGTATCCGATTGCTATCGCGGCCACCGCGTTGCCGTGCGCCTGGATCGGCGGAAAGATGGCTGCGCGCTAATCCGAAGCCAAGCTAAGAGCTGTGACTAGTGATAGGTGAATAGAGACGCTTCAACCATTCACCAGTCACTGATCACTATTCACAACTTATCGGCCTCATGAAAAAGAAACGCCTCATCGTCATGGGCTTCATGGGCAGCTGCCCCATCGCCGGCGTCATCTGGCAGCACCTTCATTACATCGTCGGTCTGCAGCGGCTCGGTCACGAAGTCTACTACATCGAGGATTCGGCGCGGCTGCCTTACAACGCGGAAACATTCGACACGAACAACGATTACGGTTACGCAGCCCGTTTGCTCGAGGGTTTGGCGGGCGAATTTGAATTCAAGAATCGCTGGGCATTTTGCGCGCGTTACTTGCCTGAGAATCCAACGGCCGGCCTGCCGCTGAAGAAAATCCGGCAGTTGTATCGGGAAGCGGACGCCATCCTCAACAT